>CAVWEZ010000018.1:0-97778 GCA_963754105.1 uncultured Acidobacteriota bacterium | reverse complement strand
CCAGCACGCGCGTGACGGTGCAGCGGGCGATGCCCAGGGCCGTGGCGATGGTGCGCTGCGACCCCCCGCTTTGATGCCGCTGCACAACCTCCAACCGCATGGCTTCGTTCATGAGGGTCTCTCCTGTTTAAGGGGGCCCCAGCACCAGCTCCGCCACCACGCTCGCTTGATCGCCGACGCGTGCCAGCAGGGGTTGCAAAACCTCCCGATCCTTCTCGTGCAACTCACGCTCGTTCGGCGTGCGCAGCCAGTTCTCCACGCGCACGACGCTTCGCGCGCCTGCCGCAGATGCCTGGCCAACCAGTTCCCGGCCCGGCTCAACCGCGGATCAGACAAGGCCACCGGCATGCCCTGCACCTGCGCCAACGCCTCGCGCGGCTTGGCCAAGACGAACGCCGCCTGCTCGCGCTCGCCCCGACGAGCAGATCGATGACGCCGCTCACTTCCGGCATCGTCAAGGTGGCCGCCGCACCAGCGCCAAAAGCGTTTCCTGGTTGCCCACGGGCAACCGCGTCAACTGCCGCGCCAGCGACGGACCCACCAGGCCCAAACGTAAATCCTCTTTCACCGCCACGCTCAGCTTCTCCAACAGCGCCAGCCGCCGGCAGACCCAACTCTTGTGCCGGCCCAACAAATGCGCCGCTTCCACTTGCGTCATGCCGTCGTCACGCACCAGGCCTTGCACGACCCACGCTTCCTCCAACTCCCGCACCGGACGCTGGTCGCGGTTGAGGCTCAGGATCGCTGCTTTGGCGGTCGGTTCATCCACCTCCAGCACGCGCACGCTCAGGCTCGTCAACTCGCGAATCTGCCCTGCCGCCGCCAACGCTTGAAGCCATCGATCAGTTCGAACTTCCCCTCGCGCACGCACGCCACCACCGGCGAAAGCTGCCCCCAACGCCGCAGCGATCCCGCCATCGCCTCCTCCGCGTCGGGATCCGCCAGCCGATACTGCCGATAGCGCTGCCCCAGTTCGCCGAGCGTCACCGGCCTGCTCATGGACCATCGTTCCAGCCCATGCGTGCATCCCTCCACGCTCCCAAATATCGAAGAAGGGAAACGGGGGACGCGAAATCGCTTTCACGCCTTCCCGCTCCCTCCTCCGCTTCGGGTCGGGAACTTTACGCTCGCTGCGATGAGAAATAAATCTGCAAAGACATGCTCAAGAGGTGTCCGGCGGCCGCGCTTCCTTCGTCACGCGTTCACAACGCATGCCGCCGATGCTGCGCCTGATATCGCGCTTCCCGATCCAGCACGCGACGCAAAGCCAATCGGCATTCCAGGCTGCAAAAACGCTTGCACGAATGTTCATGGGGCAGGCAGAAAAGTTCGTAGCAACCCGGCCGATGGCACGGCTCGCCCGAAAAATCTTCGCCTGGCGGCTGTATGCGCTGGCCCTCGCGCGCGCCTCCGCGTCAGCTGACGCCGCTTTCCGTTCACGCTGCCGCTGCCGATGACGCCGCGACTGTTCGCGCCGCCGCTCCTTGCCATGATCGGTCGCGCGATACTGCTGGCTCGCTTTCCAACGCCGCCAGCGCCGAGCCTTTTGTTGACAGGCCTCACTGCAAAAATGGGATCGCCAATGCCGCGGCCAAAACAGCCGTTCGCAGCCTTTGAGCAGACACTGCCGGGGCCGATGATGACAGCCCTCTGGCCGCTCGCCGATGTGCCAAAGAGAATGACTCTGGTCCACGGGAGGTGATCGACTCCCGCTGTTCAAGTCTCGGGGCGAAGCGTCAACTTCGCTCCGAGGCGTTTTTTCTTCCCCTCGCCTTTGAATGTTACTCTACGGAAGCGCCAATCGCGCGGTCCACCGCTGGCGCGGTGGCCCGGCCCAACGCGCATTTTTGGCCCGCTTTCAAAGAGCTGCTGACATGCCATATTCGTTGCGGATCAAATCTCGAACCGCACGCCGAGTCCAAAGAGGCGAAGGTATTCCCCACTCTTCGGGGGAATGATCCTTAAGCTTCTCTTGGAGATGTACGGCTTGTTTGTCATCAAGTGTTCGGCCAGAGCCCAGCGGCCGTCCAGTTCGCTCCTGCGGATAGCTTCCAAACCGCCCTTTTTGTAGGCAGACCACCAACGGGAAACCGTTTCACGGGAAAGACCAAGGATGTCCGCAAGCTTTTTTTCGCTATAGCCCCGTTCGCATCCATGCAGAGCCCGCAAGGGCAGGATTTCCAAGACAGGGTCCGAAAGTTGACGTGCGTCAGGTAGTTCGATGGCCATGGTGCCACACCCTTTTTTATTGGCATGACACCGATAGTCACGATCCCCTTTCCGTCTATATTATATCCTTGACCCGATTCAATTGCAACTTGCTGGGTGATTCTCATAGTTGCCGGGGTGATACATCGCCGCCATATTACGGCATGAGAAGCTACTTTCCCGACCAGTGGCTGCGAAACTGGTTCGTTGGTGGGCCGGAAACCGTGTTCGTACTCGACTGAACAACAGGTGCCGCATAGCAGCGAAGCAGATTTTACTTCCCGCACTTCGCCCGGCGGCAGTCTGGCAAGATCGGCGGCTGTTTGCCTGCCAGGCGCGAAGTTGATTGTCCGATTCGGCGCATTACCCAGTGCGTCAAAAGACCCGACAGGACTCCTCACCCGTTCCCTGCAAGAAGCGAATTGTGGCTGGCGTAGAACCACTCTAAGCATGCAGGGACGGCACAGAGGGGCCGACGCCAATATGAGCAGTTCGCTAAGCTACGAAGAGCGATCCCATTGAAGAAATCGATCTGTACGACGACTGGAGGATTGAAAATGTTTGATCCCGAGACGTTGCCGGTTCTGCGGCAGGCGATTTACGACCGGACGGCGGCTGATCGCCGTCTGCTGGATGCGCAGCTGGCTCTTAATCGCAGAAGAGGCGTTGCTGCTGGAGAATGACGGCAAGGAGCGCGCGGCCGTCGAGAAGTGGCGGAAATTGTTCGGTTGGCGGATGCCGTTGCCCTGACTTGTACCGCACTCGGTAAGTCTTTAGTAGATTGAAACGAAACCTAGCGTCGCCGAAGGTCCGGGGAAATGCCGCCATGTCCGAGCAAGAAAATAACAGAACGTCGATTCGAGGCGTACTGAGTGTGTGGTTTAGCCACGCAAAGATTTGGTGGGGAATGAGCCTGAGCGCACAGATCGTCGCCTCGTTGGTTGGCGCGATCTCAGTACTCACAGCTAGCGCGTCAGCGTGTACAGCGTTGGGGGTGGGAATAGTATCTGTATTCGGCGGTGCGGGCCTGTGGCGGAGCGAGGTGTTACGGCACCGAGCGGAATCGCTTCTGCGGCTGGTTGAACTTGAGGACGGGTTTGGCTGGAAGGTTGACGAGAAGATTCTCGCGGACAACCTAGCGAGAGCCATCCCCGTCGCCGCAAGAGCGGCCAATCGCGAGCGAGAGCAGGGATTGTTCTACGCGAGTTCCGAATCCAGCGGCGGTCGTCGAGCTATGGGCAATCTGCGGGAGTCAGCATGGTGGACTCAGCAACTTTCCGCCTCGATGGCTCGGATCACGGGAGTCGCCGCGGTTTGCGTTGGTTTCACTGCTCTTTGGAGTCTACTAGTTGCCGCGACCGTTATTGACTCTGCAACGCCTCTGGTGGTTTCCAACGTGGTTACCGCTGTCATATCGCTCATATTCGCGGGCAACCTCATTCGTTTGCCGTTTGACTACTCGAGTCTATCGTCCAGCGCCCGTGAATCCGATCAGAAGGCTTCCGCGTTAATTCGAGTGGATCCTGTGGAGACAGGCTATGCACTGCGGCTTCTTGGAGACTATCAGATCAAGAGGGCGGTGGGACCGCTACTCCCCGACTGGGTGTGGAAACTTCGGCGTGACCGCCTCAACGAGATTTGG
The DNA here is from genome assembly GCA_963754105.1 of uncultured Acidobacteriota bacterium. Classification (GTDB taxonomy): domain Bacteria; phylum Acidobacteriota; class Terriglobia; order Acidiferrales; family UBA7541; genus Palsa-295. The sequence goes on along the minus strand of CAVWEZ010000018.1, from coordinate 93,928 downwards.
CGCAGCATTCGCACTTGATGGAAGGCAGCGACTCGGATAGCGAGCATGTCGAGAAACACTTCCCCAGAAACGGATGCCTTTCGATTCTGGAGAACTCAAAGTGATCGCCAATATCACCGATGGTTCGAAGGCAGGCGCTGGTTGAGTTAGGCGGTCGCCAGTTTCCTCGGCTGTCTGCACGGGGGAAAACGCATTTGCGTGCGACGCCTCCGACGGATTCCCAGGGATCTGAGCATACTGAGGTGAAATTGGTCAGCAACGGGCGTGTCACCCGCCAGCACGGTATTAACGCTGACATATCGCTAACCTTCTCGGCCGCTCCGTGACTCAGGAACCACGAGAACTGCCGCACATCGGAGCAAACTAAAGCTCGTTTTCTATTCTTCGATTGAAGGCGACTTGTCCCTTTGTCCGTGCGATGAGGATTGCGGGGGCGGCTTGTGATAGACCACGGACATTTACGGAGGCTCTGGCAAGCACACCCGTGTTCCAATCAGATCCTCCTGACAATTGCTTTGCGATAGCGCTGCATATTGAAAGCGCCGCGTGGTGTGCCTCAACCGCTTGCTCCCTCGTCACCAGGGAGGAGTTATAGCGAACATCCGCAGGGCATTGCACAAGTCCCAGGGTTGACCTACCGAGTGAACGTAGCCCGAACGACTCGGCTGCGTTGGCAAGATCGGTCAGCTTATGACTTCGGGTGGGCACAGCGCCGCGCTGCACTATGTATGCCTTCAGGAACTTTTCCACTGCCTGCAAAGAGGACCATTTAGATGGTCCACATTGCGGCTGATTGAGCATTAGCTGGTCAACGGACGTGCGTAAGTCCGCCCGTGCCTCGGACACGTGTGTTTGATTTTCGGCGTCCTCTATCCGGGAGAGGCGGATTTTCGATTTGACGACGGTCGAGAGGAGCCGTTCACGGTCGTGTCCGCTTAGCGAACGGGCGTAAGCGGAGGTCATACCGTTAACGACTGAAAGAACGTTTGAAACGACCGGCTGTTTCACGCCAATTTCGGCCAACTCGCATTCCATCAGTTCCGCGCAGCATATTTCAAATACTCGACCGAAGAACCTCGTGCATCTGAAGCGAGTAAGGTCGCCCCGAAGCAACATGATAGAGTGGCCGAAATCAAAGTCGGTATTGATCCGGTCTCCATACCTCACCGCGAACCAGTTCATCACCTTCTCTGAAAGTGGATCGAACATGCTGATTCCTTCGAGGTTGTAGCGCCCGCAGAAAAGCATCCATCCCCTGAGTTCGCGACCCTGAATCTTCTCGCCCCTTGAAGCCATCAGGTCGTCGATCTCTTGTAGCGTCCTATTAAGTTCTTCGTCCGAAAGACCACTCGCGAAAGTCACTTGATTAGTCTAACGCGTTCCAACCGATTCATCCGGCCCTATTCCCAGCCTCCCATCGCAAACCGGCCCGTGCGCGCAATGCACGGTGGTAAAATACAGCGCACGCAATCGGACATGAAGCCGGGGCCGTGACAGAGATCGCTAAGTCGACAGGTACGAAAGCAATGGCCGGACTAGCGCTCCCATTTTACGAGACGGCCCTCGAATTAACGGCAGGGATGGCCTGTGGTCGGCTACACCAACTAGTCAAGTATCCGTCGGCGGTTATTGTATTGGTCAGCACGTCGCTCGACGCGTACTTGAACGAGACTCTTACGTATTTACATTTCTTGGAATTGGAACCGAACAAGAAGCGGCAAATCGCGGAACTCCGGAAAAACAACAAGTTACGACAAAAGTGGGTTGGTGCTCCAGAGGTTTTGGGAGGCACGGCCCTCGACATACAAGCAGAACCATATCTATCCTTCGATCTGATGCTGAGGCTGCGAAACAAGCTCGTTCACTACTCTGCCGCGTTCCGAACACCAAGCGAATATCCGCTGGCCGCGATTGACGAATACAAGCAGCGGTTCCCCTTCACGAATGAAAGTGGTGCTAACTGGACTTCGCAATTATTGAATCTCGAATGTGCTCGGTGGAGTTGTAGAACCGGACGAGAAATGGTTCACGCTTTCCATAAGTTAAGTGGCATCGCGAAACTATATGATTGGCCCGATCCAGCCTGACAAGACGGGCGAGTGACTGTGTGGTCGTTGTCCGTGGCGAACAAAGCCCTTTTTAGAGAAGTGGTCGTACCGGGTGGATTTCTCAGCCTCAATTTTATCTACACCGTTGTAGACGAAAACCCAGAGGCTCGATGTAAACCATTGAAAAGAATGGTCGGGGCGAGTGGATTTGAACCACCGACCTCCTGGTCCCGAACCAGGCGCGCTAGCCAGGCTGCGCTACGCCCCGAACTTGATTCATATCCTACAATAGTTTGACGTTGATTGCTTCTTGGCAAACCAGTATGCAGGCATTTCCCTGCGCGATTCTTATTTGAGATAGCCGCGCGCATTTGAGACTCGCCGACTCTGGAACCAACTGAAAAAACGTCGCAAGACCTCGCTGGCGCATCATAAGTGAAGGCTTGGATTTGGCACTTGCTGAAAGCGGAATCGGGTAGGCTGAGGCGAGGTTTCGCGTTGCAGACGGCACTGCGCTAGTGCAAAATAATGCTCGTTCGTATTGTAAGCACGGGATTTGGCAGACGGCGGTTGGAAAAAGACCTAGGCAATCGATATAGATGTAAAAAAAGCCTCAGGAGGATCGATGGATAAGCGCAAATCCGTAACGCGAGCCACTTCCGATACAAGTTCCAGCACTGAAGCTTCCGCAAAGCGGGCAGTTCGAGTCGGCAGTTTTGCGATTTTGGCGGGAGCCGCGATCGCTCTACTTCTTTTCGGCCTGGCTCCATCCGCGCGTGCCGCCGATGACGCGGGCGCCCAGACCTTCAAATCGAACTGTGTGGTATGTCACGGCGCGGACGGAACCGGCACGGCAACCGGAAAGAGCCTGATGGCCCCCGATCTCCATTCCGACGCCGTCCAAAAAATGACCGTGGCGCAGATGATCACCCAGATCGCGGACGGGAAAAACAACATGCCTCCGTTCAAGAGCACTTTGACGGACGACCAGATCAAAGACGTGGTGACGTACGTTCGCGCCACGTTCGGCAAGAAGAAGTAGGCGCTTCAGGTTAGCATCCAGCGCGGATGGGCCCGATATGGATGGCTGGGCTCATCCGCGCTTTTATTTTCCTGCTACTGAGCTTCCTTTCCGATTCGAGACGTCCACGCACTGAATTATCCGGCGTATTCCTTCCGCGAATTCCTCTGCTGGCGTAAGAAGGCATACGACCAGGTAGCCGTCGTCCGGAAAATCGTAGAAATGTCCCGGATGCGCGAGCACGGTGTAGTCCTCCAGCAGGCGGATGGCGAGTTCTTCATCCGATTGCACCGCGGGCACGCGCAGGACCGCGCACCACCCCCCTTCGAATTCGAGCCGCGAGACCAAGTTTTGCGGTTTGAATTGCTCGTCCAATTTCCGCACATTTTTTTCGATGCGCCACATGATTTGTCGCTGCATCACACCACGCTGAGCGAGCAGCGTCGGCAGCGCATGCTGTACGGGAGCATTCAAGGAAAGGTACGTGTCCGCGATGATGTCGAGGCGGGCGATTGCCTCGCGCACCAGCGCATCGGGACCAGCCGCCGCAATCCACCCGATTTTCATTTGCGGCAACCCGGCAATCTTGCTCAAACCGCTGACGACAAAGGTGAGAGTCCGGGCGTCGAAAACGAAGCTTCCGTGTTTTGGGCGCGAGTCGGCGGCGAGAATTCTGTAGTCAAAAAAAACTTCATCAACCACCAGCGCGATTTCGCGTTCCAGGCATAACTTCTGCAGCTGTTCGACCTCGCTCTCTGAAACGAACTGGCCGGTCGGATTATTAGGATGGACCAGGATGATGGCCCGCGTGCGCGAGCTTAGCGCTTTAGTAAGAGCGGCAAAATCAATTTGCCAGCCATTGTCGTAGACCAAGAGGAACGGGCGGAGTTTCACGTCGTGAATCGCGGCAAGAAACTCGAAGAGGGGATAGCTTGGCTGCGCGATCACAACTTCGTCGCCTTGCTCGCACAGCAAGCGAAACAGGAATGAATATGCCTCGCTTGTGCCAGTAGTAAGGATTAAACGCTCGAGATCAAGGCGCGCATCGGATTTTTTTTGAAGATAGTACTGCGCCACGGCGGCGCGCGCTTCCAGCAGCCCTTTCGGCTCCGGATCGTACCGGAGGGACGCGGGAGCAGCGAGAGCGGCGAGAATTCCGGCTTCGTCATACTGAAAACCGCACGCCGTGGGATTCGACACGGTGAGATCGATTATCGGCTTGCCGCTTGCGCGATGCCGGCGCAACGCACGCGTGTAGGCGTTTTCTTCCCGTGGCCAATTGGTGCGTTTCGAAAACATGAGGCGATGCCGGCGCGCGAGTATTCAATTTTGACTACGCCATCAGAGGATGCGCTCGTGGGCGTAGCCGGCATCGTCGAGCGCGGTCATCAGTTCCGCGACGTGATCCGGGCCGCGCGTCTCCATAGTGATGTCGATGGCGGTATCGCCCAGCAGCACGCCGTAGTAGGCGCGGTCATAATTGGTTTCAACGATGTTGCCCTTGTGCGCGGCGATCACGTGCGCGACGCTTTCGAGCGCGCCTGGATGGTCCGGCAGGTGAATCCTCAGTCTCACAAGGCGCCCGTCTTTAACCAATCCCCGCTCGATGATGCGCGAAAGCAAAGAAACATCGATATTTCCGCCGCCGATGAGAACTCCGACCTTCTTCCCGGTCTGAAGAGATTTTCCGTTGCAAGACTGCCGCAGCGGCCACCGCGCCAGCGCCTTCCGTCAGCGTTTTCTCTTTTTCGAGCAGCAGCAAAATGGCGTTCGCGATTTCCTCGTCATCGACGGTAACAATGTCGTCCACATATTTCTTGACGATCGGAAACGTGATGGCGCCCGCGCAGCGCACCGCGATGCCATCCGCGATCGTGACTTTAGGCGCCAGCGTTACCGGTCCGCCGTTTTCGATGGCGGCTTTCATCGAGGGCAGCTTCGAAGTTTGCACGCCAATCACGCGCACCTTCGGATTTGTCTCCTTCACCGCACAGGCCACCCCGCCAATCAATCCGCCGCCCCCAATCGGAATCACAAGCACCTCGATCTCAGGCTCCTGCGCCAGCATTTCAATGCCCACCGTGCCCTGGCCCGAAATCACCGCCTCGTCATCGAAGGGATGTATGAACGTGAGGCTCTGTTCTTCGCAGCGGCGCAAGGCCTCGTGGCACGCCTCATCGTAATTCGCGCCCGCAAGAATCACTTCCGCGCCGTAGCCGCGCGTAGCGGACACTTTCACCAAAGGCGTAGTCAACGGCATGCAAATTTGCACCGAGATTCCCCGCTTCGCGGCGTGATAGGCTACGGCCTGGGCATGATTCCCGGCCGATGCGGCGATCACACCGCGGCGGCGCTCATCGCTCGTGAGCAGCAGAATTTTATTCAGCGCCCCCCGCTCCTTGTAGGAGCCGGTCATCTGCAAGTTTTCGAGCTTGAAGAAAATCGAATTGTCGGTAAGCCGCGAAAAGGTTTCCGAGCGTACGAACGGCGAAAGAAAGATCGAATCGCGAATGCGGCCAGCCGCTGCCTTGATCGATTGAAGTGTGACCATCTTAAATGCGCCCTACGCCAGGCGCAATTTTCCATTGTATACGCAGGCGGCATCGGGCACAGGCCGAAAGTGCGATTTAGTTTTCCGGCGGGCCGTTCCGACCAAGATATCGCTGCACGCAATTCGGCAGCGCGCGCCAACCGCGCCGCACGCTTCGCTTGTGAGCCGTGCAATGCTCGCGTATGCTTCGTCACTCCAGCACATGCGCAACAAACCAATAGCGGGCCTGCCGGCCACCACGGACCGCCGGATCGACGCGTTGCTCACTCTCCTGGCCGAAAACTCCACCATCGTGATCAACGGCGCGAAAGTCGCAAAAGAAATCGGCGTCTCGCGGCAGCAGGTGTGGCGATGGATTCAAAAACTGCGGACCCTGGGCGTTCGAGTGCAAGGTCATCCCCGCACTGGTTACCACATCGAGCGCGTGCCGGATGTTCTCGTTCCACAAATGCTCGCCAGTCGGCTTCATGGCACGCCGTTCGCTCGACGCATCCACCACTTCTTCAAAATTGATTCGACGAATTCTGTCGCCATGCGCCTCGGCGAATCCGGGGAGCCCCACGGCGCCGTTGTAGTGGCCGAGGAGCAAACTGCCGGACGCGGCCGCGCCGGCCGCAAGTGGGCGTCGGAGAAATCGGCTGGCATCTACTGCAGCATTCTGCTGCGGCCGCCCATTTCTCCCGCTCACGCCCCACTTCTCACCTTAGTCGCTGGGCTGGCCGCATATGACGCAGCGGCGGAAGATCTCGATATGCGCCCCGATATTCGCTGGCCAAACGATCTCCTCGTCGGCGGACGCAAATTCTGCGGCATACTCACCGAGATGCGCGCCGAGCCCGATCGCGTTCATTATGCCGTCGTCGGAATCGGCATGAACGTGAATCAAGCAAAGATGCCGGACCAACTCGCGGATACGGCCACCTCTCTCCGAATTCAAACGGGAAAGCCTCATTCGAGGCTTAAACTCCTGATCCGTTTGCTGCGCCACCTCGACCGCTACTACAATCAGTTTCTCTCTGATGGCGCGGCGCCGATTCTGCAGCGCTTCGCCGAGCTATCCAGCTATTTCAAGGGGAAGCGCGTGCAGATCACCACAGCCACCGAAAGTTTTAGCGGCGCTACTGCCGGCCTCGATCCCACTGGAGTGCTCCGCGTTGCGCGCGACGACGGCCGGGGAATCGTCTCCGTGCTCTCCGGCGATGTGACGGAGGCTTCGTAATGCTCTTGGCGCTCGATGCCGGCAATACCAATACCGTCCTCGGAGTTTTTCGAGACAAGGAGCTCGTCGCCAATTGGAGACTTACCACTGCGAGAGATCAAACCGTGGACGAGTACGGCATTCTAACGCGCGAGCTTTTCACTCTTGCGGGCCTTGAGCCGCGCGAAATCGGCGGCGTAATCATCAGCTCAGTAGTGCCGCCGCTGAATGAGACTCTCGCTGGCATGGCGGACCGATATTTCGGACACAAAGCTCTTTTCGTCGAGCCGGGAATCAAGACGGGAATGCCGGTACAGTACGATAATCCGCAGGAAGTGGGAGCGGACCGGATCGTCAATAGCGTGGCCGCATTTGCGAAGCATGGTGGGCCATGCATCATCGTTGATTTCGGCACCGCGATCAATTTCGACGCTGTCTCCGCACGCGGCGAATATTTGGGGGGCGTGCTCGCTCCCGGCATCGGGATTTCAGCGGACGCGCTGTTTGCGCGCGCTGCTCGTCTTTTTCGCGTCGAGATCAAAGATCCGGGAAAAATCATCGGCACCAACACTGCCGCGTCGTTGCAATCGGGGCTCTACTACGGCTATATCGATCTTGTGGACGGAATCCTCGACCGCATGAAAAAAGTGATGGGGCCGAAAACCAAAGTGATTGCCACTGGCGGGCAAGCGGCCCTGATCGGGCGCGCCTCACGCCATATCGAGACCGTCGATGAGTTTCTCACGCTTGAGGGATTGCGGATCATCTGGGAGCGCAATCAATCGGATGGGCAAGACCGGGCTCGGAAATAGTCGTCCGGCGGTGTTCGGCTCGATGGAACCCTTTAACTATTTCAACTATTTTACCGAGATCGAGGAATATTTCTGGCGGAAGCGCGGTGCGCATTTGTTGGTCTCGCCTCTCGATTGGGCGATTGTAGAGACCTGGCAGAAAGCGGGAATCCCTCTCGGTGCAGTACTGAAAGGAATCGACCGCGCTTTCGAAAGCTGGGCGCGCTCGCGGCGCGCGGCAGGCGGACGCCAGCTCAAAAGCCTCGCATACTGCGTGGACGCCGTACTTGACGCCGCTGAGGAGGCCCAGGAAGCCGCCGCTGGCACCGGGCCCGAGGTTCAGTCTTCGCGACCGGCCGCGGAGCCGTTTTCGCGTCAGGAATTGAAGAGCTATATCGAGCGCAATGCAGCGCGGCTCTGCGAAGCGTCTGAAAAACACCGACGCGCATATCCCGCGATGGCGGAGCGGCTCAAACATGCCGCGGAAAAGCTCGCGGAAACGTTGCCGGCGACGGAAACGCCAGGCGCACTGGATCTGGAAGAATTGGAGCAGCGGCTGACCGTTCTCGAGGACAAATTGACTGCGGCGATTTCTGCCGACGCGGATGAAAGTGCGATGCTCGCCATCCGCCAGGAAATGGATCGCTCCCTTGCGCCTTACCGGCGCAAAATGTCTGCCGGGCAGTTGGCTCAGCTCGAGCGGCAGTACACGCAAAAGCGATTGTTTGAGCGATTCGACGTGCCCAGGCTCAGCCTTTTCTATCTCACGTAAGTGCGACGCGAATCGTTTATTTAACGGCCACGATGGACATCACCATTGAAAAATTGATTTACGGCGGAGACGGCTTAGCGCACTACGAGGGTTCCACCGTCTTCGTGCCCTTTGTGCTGCCGGCGGAGCGCGTTTCCGCGGCGCCCGTCGAGCAAAAAAAGAAATTCATCCGCGCGCGAGTCGACAAATTAATCGAGCAATCAGCAGGCCGCGCCGTGCCCCCCTGCCCTCATTTCGGCGTGTGCGGCGGGTGCAATTACCAGCACATCGCGTACGACGCTCAGCTCCAATACAAAACGGAGATTCTTCGCGAAACGCTGCGGCGGTTGGGACACATCGAATGGTCCGGCGAAATAGCCGCGCATGCTTCGCCTCCGTGGGGTTATCGGAATCGCGCACAGTGGAAAGTCCGCGCACTCGACCAAACCGGCCTGGATCCAATCGCAGCCTCCGCTTCCAGCGAACCGCAGGCGGCGAGTCTTCGCATCGGATACTTTGGCGCAAACTCCACCACTCTTCGCCCCGTTGATCAGTGCGCGATTCTCTCTCCGCTGCTCCTGAAAACCTTGCTCGCTTTCCGTCAGGCGCTTGCCGCGGGCCAATTCCCGCGTAATTTGCGCGAGATTGAAGCTTTTGCCGGTGCCGACGATTCGAAACTGCTCATAACTTTAAATTTTGCCGGAGGCTTCCCTCCCGCCAAGGAAATCGCGGAAAAAGTTCACGGAATTGCGCCCGAACTGGAGAGCCTGCTCCTGCACGATCCAACCCGCGAACGAATGGATCTCGCCGGACCGGGTTTTGTCGAATACCGAGCCGGCGGCTCGTCGTACCGCGTGGGTCACCTCTCTTTTTTCCAGGTGAATCGCTTTCTCGTGGACGAAATGGTTAGTCAGGTCGCAGGCAATGAAGAAGGCGGACGGCTGGCTCTCGATCTTTTCGCCGGGGTCGGATTGTTTTCCGTTCCTCTCGCGACGCGGTTTGGTCGAGTCGTAGCCGTTGAATCGAATCCCGCGGCGGCGCGCGACCTCGAATTCAATATTTCATCGCGCGCGGAGATTCATCGCGGCGCGATCGAAGCGCGTGCGATGGATGTTGAGAATTTTCTCGAAAAATTTAAGGACAAGCCCGATCTCGTCGTCGCCGATCCGCCGCGAGCAGGATTGTCGCCGGGAGTCGTAAAACAGCTCGCCAGAATCAAGCCCGCGCGCATCACGTATATCTCCTGCGAGCCGCCAACGCTCGCCCGCGATCTGGCGGAGCTGTTGAAGGCCGGATACGAAATCTCGGCCATCCATCTCTTCGATCTTTTTCCTCAAACATTTCATATGGAGGCCGTTGTCCTCCTCCGGCGAAGGCAATGAAATTGCCGCTGGTGTGGATCGTCGCCGCGTTTGCTGCAGGCGTTGAAATAGGGAAATGGTTGCCGGGGCCGCTGCGGCTGTGGGTTGCCGTAGCGGTGGTGGCGCTGGCGGCCACCGCACTTTTTATCTGGTGGCGCCGTTTGGCCGCGGCATGGGCGCTCGCTCTCGTCGCCTGGCTCGCAATCGGCGTAGTGGCGCTAGGTGTCGAGCGAGCCGCGATTCCTTCGAACCATGTAACACGCCTCATCGCTGCGGGCCGTTTGGATACCAACGAGCCGCTGCGCTGGCAGGGGCGTCTTCGCGAAGACCCCATGGCCCTTCCCTGGGGCCGGCGCTACGAAATGAATCTCGAGCAGGTGGAAATAGCCGGCAGCCCTTTGCCGGTCAGCGGCGGCATGCGTCTGAATCTGTACGGCGAACCGAGCGCACCCAGCGTGGCCGCTTCGCCTCCGAATCTTCGCGCGGGCGATCGCGTGGAGGCGCTGGTAAAAGCGCGGCCGCCTCGAAATTTCGGCGATCCTGGCGCGTTCGACCTGCGCGGCTATCTCGCCGGGCAAAAAATCGATTTGACTGCGTCCCTTCGCAGTGGTGAGTTGCTGCAACTCATTGGCCGGCCGAAACCCACTTTTTCGCAACGTCTCGCGCGAATTCGCGGAGACATGCTGGCGCGCCTGGATAGCCTTTTCCCCGGCCAGCCGCAGCGCGCGGCCGTGCTGCGAGCCATGCTTCTCGGCGATAGAAGCTTCGTTGACTCAGATGTCGTCACGGCATTCCAAAAAACTTCTGCGTATCACGTGCTCGTCGTCGCAGGCCTGCATGTAGGCGCGCTGGTGGTATTTCTTTTCTGGCTTTGCCGCAAGCTGCGATTCCCAATGGGCGTCACGAGCCTTGTCACTTTAAGCGCGCTCGCGGCCTACGTCGGCATCGTGCAGGATCGCCCGCCCATCCTGCGCGCCGCGCTCATGGCCGCCCTCTATCTATGCGCGCGCCCTCTATTTCGCAAAATCGAGCTGCTGAACACCGTCGCGCTGGCGGCGCTTGTACTTCTCATCTGGAAACCATCGTCGCTTGCGGACTCGAGTTTCCAGCTTTCGTTTGTGGCTGCGGCCGTTATTGCTGGGCTCGCGCTGCCGTGGATGGAACGTACCAGCGCTCCCTACCGCGCGCGGCCTGCGGCACCTGGGCGATGTAACCCGCGATCCGGCATATCCCCCGAAAATCGCGCAATTTCGAATCGAAATGCGCGCCGCCGCGCAGTGGCTCGAATCCAGAGTTCCACAACGCTTAACACCTCACACAAGTTTTCTGGTTGCCTCGCCCATTCGCACTGGCCTGCGCCTATGGGACATCGTGCTGTTATCGGTTGCGATCCAAATCGGCATGCTCCCGCTGCTTGCGCAAGACTTTCATCGCGTCAGCCTCATCGGACCGCTCAGCAACATCCCCGCGGTGCTGCTGACTGGCCTGATCGTGCCCTTTTGGTTTTCTCACGTTGCTTTCGACCTTCGTGTGGATTCGTTTCGCCGCGCTGCTCGCGAAGGCGCTTGGCTTTTGCACGGGACTGCTGCTCGCAACCATCGGATGGTTTAGCCGGCTGCCCCGCGTTTCCTATCGCATTCCGGGGCCTCCGCTCTGGCTCGTCCTTCTCTTTTTTTCGGCGCTGATAATTCTTGCGGCGTCTGCGCGCGCTACCGCAGCGCGACTGCAAAATCGTATTACCAGGCGCCAGCCGCCAGCACCAATCGCGCCGGCAGAATGGGCATCGGCAATCGTTTTAGCTGTTCTCGTGCTCCTTGTGGCGTCCTATCCATTTTCTCCAAATCTGCAGCGGGGAAAGCTCGAGGTGGATGTGCTCGATGTCGGACAAGGCGATTCAATTTTCGCCGCGTTTCCAGACGGGCGCACCATGCTGATCGACGGCGGCGGCTTGGCTGGTTCGGAGTGGGTTGGAGGACAGCGATCGGGCACGGATGTGGGAGAAGAAGTTGTGTCTCCGTATCTCTGGTCGCGCGGAGTGAAAAGACTCGACGTGGTCGCGCTGACGCACGCGGATCACGATCATCTGGATGGTTTGTACGCTGTGCTCGATAATTTTCGAGTCGGCGCGTTGTGGGTCGGAGAAGACGATGCTCGCCCGGCCTTCAAACATCTGCTTGCGGAAGCGAAATCTCGCGGTGTAACTGTCGTGCATCAAGCCCAAGGCGCGGAATCTGACTGGCATGGCGCGCTCGTTGACGTGCTCTGGCCGCCGAATGGCGGATTTTCCGCGAAGACACCGAATGACAATTCGCTCGTGCTGCGCCTTTCCGACGGTCGCATCCACTTTCTGCTCACCGGAGACATCGAGCAGCATGCCGAAGAAAAACTTGTTGAAGAGGGCGCGCCCCTCGCCGCGGATTTTCTGAAGGTGCCGCACCACGGAAGCAAAACTTCTTCGACGCCGGCCTTCCTGGCTGCGGTGGCCCCGCATGCGGCGGCGGTTTCGGTGGGCCAGGCAAATCCATTCGGCCATCCCGCCGAAACTGTGGTCAACCGCTATGAAAGCGATGGCATCGAGTTGCTGCGTACGGACCGTGATGGAGCAATCGCAGCAATAACGGACGGACAAACCATTTCGGTGCACGATTACGCGGCGCGATGATTCAATGAAAACAGCTCGAAAAACGAAAAACAGCGCTATGTTAAACTTGATGCAAATTTTCCTTTGATATTAGTATTCCTTTACGGCGCCACGCAGGCTCAATAACCGAATCGGGAGCGAAACCACATTCTCAGCCACAGAACTCCAAGCCCCGCAAGTGTCCCAATCAAGGCCTGATATTCGCGATTTCGGCGATACTGTGACCACGAAAACTCGGGGATGTGTCCGGCTTTCGGATGCGATGGCCTGCTACTGGCGGGATGAAAGCTCGGGAAAAACTTCGAGACTCGCGCAGCATATGCTTCAAACTCGAAACCAAAATGTGCCCGAAGATGGGCCTCTTCCGTGCGAATCGCAGCGTAATAGAACACCACGAAGTACACAGCGACCAACACCCCGGCCCAAAGCGAATGTCCTGCCACGATGAAGCCCGCGGCAAGCAGCGCGCTCCCCAGATACAGTGGATTCCTGGTCCGCGAATACGGGCCGCCAGTCGCAAGTTCCTGATCCTTACGCAGATATCCCGACGCAGCCGCCCGGGTAATCAAACCGAAGGCGGCAATCACCGCGCCGATGGCCATCCAGCGAAGCGTAGGCGCCGCAAGCACCAAATAAATGGCGGCCACGGGATAGCCCGCGCGCACGCGGAAACGCGCCCAGAAATTTTTAGTTTGCTTCACGAAATTGGTTTTGCCCGCCGGTGGCGACAGTCCTAACGAGTGATCATACTGGCGGCGGAAGCATGGCAGTGTCGCACATCCGTTGGAAGCGAACGAGCGAAAATTTGGCATTCAACGGTGCGCGCTTCCGATGGCTGCGATAATCGCCTGCCAAAATTCTTCGCCACGATCCAACTGAAGGGAAATGCGGCAGTAGGAGACGTCGAATGATTGAAATGGCGCGTTCGCCATATTAAAGGTGTCTTTTTCCGTGCAGATGAGTGCATCCGCGCCCGCTCTGCTGGCGTCCGTCTCGATCACATGAATATCCTCAGCGGTGTACCGATGATGGTCCGGGAAAAATCGGTGCGCCACTATTTGAAAGCCCCACCCGCGCAAATCGGCGAGGAACGCCGACGGATTGCCTATACCGCAAAACGCGAAAAGGTTTTTCCGTTGCATGTCTTCGATTTCGCGCGGTGCATCTTCCGTACGCCAGGACATCACTGAATCGAGCCGGACGCCGGCATAGAAAATAGGCGCACGCGACTCGCGACGAATCGCTGCTTCGACGGCCGGGGCGTGGCGACTGCGCGTGATCACGATGATGTCCGCGCGAGAAATCGCGGACTTGGGCTCCCGCAGACGGCCGGCGGGAAGCAAATGTCCGCCGCCGAACGGGTTGGTCGCGTCGATCAGAACGATATCCACATCGCGTGCGAGTTGCATGTGCTGAAAACCGTCGTCGAGGATGAACCACTCAATGCCGAGTTGGATCAGCTCGCTGCCGCGCGCAAAGCGATCGGCGCCGACGCCGAATGCAACGCGATCTCCCAAGCGCGCTTGGAGTAATTGGACTTCATCGCTGGTAGAGCCGATCGTGGAGGCTTCGCCGCGATAGCCTCGCGTAAGAATTGCCTGTCTTCTTTCCCTCGGCAAGAAGACGCTCCGCGAGCCAGAGAACCATCGGCGTCTTTCCAGTGCCGCCGGTAGTGATGTTTCCGACGCTGATGACAACGCCATTGAGGCGGCGCTGCCGCAGAAGCCCTTTTGCGTAGGCACGCGCCCTCAGGCGAGAGACCGCTCCATAGGGCAAGGTGAGAGGCCATAGGAGTGACTGGCCGAGGTTCACGCGCTTGGCCCTTTTCCATCCAGCACGGCGGCGATTCGTTCGAGTGAACGCTCCGTGGCGCCCCGATTGCGTTCCGAGAGAGCGCGCGCAGCCGCCCCCATTCGTTCTCGGATGGGCGTATCTTCGATCAGCTGGACCCACACCTTGCCCAACTGCGGGCCGCTGGTCACCTGCACGCCCGCATGCGCGGAAAGAAATTGCGAGGCCATCTCGCTGAAGTTTTCCATCGATGGTCCGAAAACGGGCGGCTTCGAGAACCAGGCGGGTTCGAGTATATTGTGCCCGCCCGCTGCAATCAGCGACCCTCCGACGAAAACCGCGTCCCCGAGCGAATACAAGCCGGCCAATTCGCCGATCGAATCGAGAATCAGCACGTCGGAATTTTCCTGCAATGGCTGCGCGAGATCCATGCGGCTGCGGCGAACAACATTCCAGCCTCCCCGCAGCCGAAATCGTTGCGGCGCCATCGAAGCGGTCCGGCTTGCGCGGCGCAAGGATCAGCAAAGCGCGCCGCCACTGCCGCTGCACGACGTCATATGCTGCCAGCACTGCCTCTTCTTCCTCTCCTACAACGCTCCCGGCGACCACCACGGGCCACCGCTCCTGCTGGCGAATCTGCCGGCCCAGCCACGCACCGAATTCTCCGACGACGGGTGGCTCGGCGTCGTATTTCAGATTGCCGGTGACTTCGATCCGCTCCTGCGGAGCGCCCATTTGCGCCAGGCGGCCGGCATCTTCGCGCGTTTGCACCAGGAAAAGTTCGGGATCGCGAAGAACTCGCGCAAAAAACTCTGCGATCAAAAATTCCCACCTCTTGATAACGCGCAAACGATCTTTCCGAAATGCGCCCATTCGCAAAAATCACAGGGATGTGGCGGCGCTGCGCCTCCCGCAAGAAATTCGGCCAGATTTCAGTCTCCATCACGATCACCAGGGCAGGACGAATGGCGGTGAGCGCGCGGCGGACTGCTACCGCCCAGTCGAGCGGGAAGTAGAAGATGGCGTCCGCGCATTGCATCCGCTCGCGCGCGAGGCGCTGGCCCGTCTCAGTGGTGGTTGAGACCAGAACGGGACGCTCGGGAAAGCGGTGCTTCAGGCCGCTGACAAGAGGTTGCGCCGCGAGAACTTCACCAACCGAGACAGCGTGAATCCAGATCGCGCTGCGGGCAGCGTCGCCAGCCGGGTTGGCTCGAGAGGTAATTTCCGGCGGGACCATTCCCAACCGTTCGCGAAAGGCGCGCGCTGGCTCGCCGCGGCGCCAGCCGCGAAAAGCGAAGTAGGGCGCGAGAAAGAGCATGCCTACGGCTGTGAGGAATCGATAGAAAAAGTACATGCGAAGGCGAACGCGGCATTATAGCCCGATCATCGAGGTTTGCATCGGGAGGGCTCCCGGGCCGGCAGTAGTCGAGTCCGGGCAGATCAGCCATGCTCCGGCCCTAAGTATGCATTGAGCACCTCTACGTCGAACCGATCCATCGCGGAAAGGGATACGGCACGCGCCTTATGTCAGAGTTGCTTAAACGATGGAGCGAAGAAGGCAAAACCGTTCATGCCCCGGTCCTTAAAGATCAGCGACTCGCGAAACTCGCATCGCGACTTGGCTTTGAAAAAAGCGGACAGAGCCAAGAAGACTCCCTCAACTCAGAACTTCACCTATCGAAAATAAGTTGTCCGAAAGCAGGTCAAAAACCATCAACAAGGAGGTAACACAAATGAGTGACATTCTTGAACTCGAAGGTATTGCACAAAAATCTGAGACTACGAATGAAGTATTTGATCTGAGTGACGTCGAAGATAGAAAACCTTCGGAGGCTGCGATAGAGAGGGACTTGCCATTCGACCCCCAAAGACGGATTTACACGCGGCACGAGTTATCCGGATACGGGATGGTACGCGAGGGTTACACGCGCCAAGAGTTGCGTTGGCTCGGGTTTGGCCCGCAGGCGGTGACTTGCTTTGACGAAAGATCGAAGGCAGCAGAAGAATTACTTCGCGTTGAGACCCGTTTGGCAGCGCAATGGAATGGCAGTTGCCAGCCGACATTATGCCCATTCGAATGAACGTCACGGTTTTCCGACCAAATACCACCGTTTCCAAGCACGTGCATCCAGCGAACACACCGGAAGCACCCGGTGGAGGATTAAGGATCGTTTCCAAAGGACGAATCTTCTATGAGGGGAGGGAATATGGACCGGGCGATTGGTTCTTCGTGCCAAATGGCACACCCTATAGTTTTACGACTGATCCTGAAGTCGAGACGATCGCCTTCTATAGCTATTCATTTTTTGGGTTCGAACAAGGCAATCGGTTTTCGCATCCCCACGCGGTCGGTAAGTAAAACGAGTCCAAGACAGCAACACGAAAGGAGAATGCAAATGTTCGGTAAGGGAGCTGCGGACAGGTGCGAAAGAAGCTGCTTCGCTAAGTGCAATGTTCCCAAACGTTCACCAAGCCATTCTCCAGTCCGCAAGCCGGGGATCACAACGGAGTGAGAACTGCAACGAATAGGGACTAGCTAGGCTGCCATCATTGGCAGCCTAGTGCCTATCCCATATCACGGGGCCAGCGTTTGCGTTGTAGGCATCTCCTACGCTGACGCTTGGCTTGAACGCGCTAAAGACTCAGGCCGAACCGGAGAGGTGGAGTCTGGTGGGTGTCGATGGCTTCGCGATCGCGCGAGACACATCCGATTATAAATCGGGCGCACTAAACCGCTCTGGCACGGCCCCGATTTTTTCTGCTACTTTAGGCGGAACAGGCTCGCTCCTTTTCCTTTCCCTCTTTTTGTGCAAGTGATCTCGTCGCCGTCATCTGCCATCCGCTTTAACGTACTTGAGATGGAAGCGCGTTTAATGTCTGAAGTCGGATCGTCAATTCTGATTTGTTCCTCAATCTCGCGGACGCCGAAGTCTCCATTCATTCTGGGCAAAGCTTTTCGAACAGCCTGCGAGACAACCCCTTTAGATGTACGGCCGCCCTGTTCGCCGTTCCTGGGTGAAGTGCCACCAGACATGCGAAAAACCATATCCAAAGAGCTAAGTTTCTCACGGTATTCAGTTTCAATTTTCTTCCTGAGGCGCTTGTATTCCGGTTCTCTCATGCGGGCGAGTCTAAATCTAGCGGCTGTTCCCTGTCAAGCCAAGACTTGCATTGCCAAGCCACAATTGCAGAGCGAATGTTGTTGCAATCCATTCTGGCGGGCGTACAATTCCGGGCATGGTTCGATCCGAGGTAGTGTGCAACTTGGCATGCCAGAACTGCAGGATGGGGCTACACAAGATATGCGAGAATCGGGAATTGTGCGAGTGCGATCAATGGCGAAAGCTTCCTAAGGGTTGGCGACAACGGTTGCGCGAGAGGATCGACGCTGTGCTTGGTCTTTCCCCCGAAAACCCCTCTGATAGTTAATCGCGTACTCGATGAAGACTCTTTGGAATTCCTCTGTGGAATAACACCCTAATTAGCAGCGTGTTCATGGCATATAGCAGTTCCGCCGTAGCGGTTAGATGGCTACGCTCGGCACGGCGGCAGGGCAAGCAGATGACGGCGCTGGGATGGACGCTGGATGGTGGTCCTGCGTGCGAAAGTCCTCACCCCGTGAAGGCGGGGTGAGCGTACATAAACCAAATGCGCCAATCGGGAGATTGGCGTTCCCAGGAAAAGCAAAAACGCCGGCTGGAAGTCCTTCGACTTCGCTCAGGACAAGCCGGCGCTACAAGAGCCGCGCGGCGAATGGCGACAGGTAGCCAAGCATGTTTGCCGGGCACGACATGTCGTGCCCCTACGAAGGAAGGACAACGGCGAATTCCCGACCCTGAAGACAGGAAGACAAAAGCAGATCCCTCGAACTGCGTGTACCGGCGTGTTCGCAAACAGCGCGAACACGAAAGGCAAGAACCGGCGCACTCCGCTCGGGATGACAAAGTGAAGCCGACCGCGAGCCGAAGGCTATCGTTTGTATATAACGCCGCCTTTCATCACGAAGGAGACATGTTGCGTGACGCTGATGTCGTCGAGTGGATTCCCGGGCACCGCGACTATGTCGGCGAAATATCCGGGCTTCAACTCGCCGATCTGACCCTGCCACATAAGCACTTTAGCGCCTTCGAGCATGTCCGCCTGCAATACGGCGAGCGGCTTCATTCCGTAACGCACCATAAGCACCAGTTCGCGCGCTTGGGTGCCGTGCGGGAACGGCCCAACGTCGGAACCGACGGCCAACGGAATGCCCGCAGCAATTTGCTTTTTGAACTGTTGAATATGGTAATCGAGGGATTCGTGCTCGGCCTTTGCGACCGCGGGATCCTGGGCGTGGTCCGCAAAATACTCGAAGATCGTAAAGGTGGGAATCGCGGGAATATCCTTCTCACGCATGATGCGCATGGTCTCATCACTTAACTGCGCGGCGTGATCGATGGACTCGACGCCGGCTTGCGCGGCCCACAGCGCTCCCGGCTCGCCCATGCAGTGCACGCCCACCCTGGTTCCCAGGCGCGCCGCTTCCTCGACGGCGGCAGCGAGTTGCGCTTCGGTGTATTGATATTGCGAGGTGAATTTTCCGTCGCGGAAAATGTCGCGGCCCGTTTCGTAAATCTTCACGAAGTCGGAACCTTCTTTATGCTGCTCGCGAATCGTGGCAATGAGTTCGTCGGTGGTGTTCGCGTAATCGGCGTTGCCCAGCACATGCTGCGCGGGATTGAAGCCGATGGCGTCTTCGTGTCCGCCGAGAATTGAAATGGCGTTGCCGCTGACGCGCAGGCGCGGCCCGGGAATCTCTCCTCGATTGATGGCATTGCGCACGGCTGTGTCCGCCGAGCCGGCGCCTTCGGTGCCCATGTCGCGTTCCGCGGTGAAGCCTGCCATCAAGTCGTCGCGCGCAGCGAGCGTGGCTTGAATGGTGCGTTGCGCCACAGACTCCTCGACGGTTTGCAAGCCCTCGTCGCCTGGATGCAGGAACAGATGGACGTGCGCGTCGATCAGGCCGGGCATGAGCGTCATATCGCCCAGGTCAATCGTCTGCGCATCGGCGGGATGCGCCACCGACTGCCCCGCCTCCGCGATTTTGTCGCCGCGAACCAAGACTTCCCCTGGGCTGACGATCTTTCCCGATTCGATATCAAGCAGCCGCGCGGCGTGCAGCACGATCGGATAGTTCGGCGGCGCGTATGCATTTTCCCATCCGGTTTGCATCTGCGCCGAAGCGCGCTGGGGCACAACGGTCGCGACCGCTCCGAAAGAAAAGGCAAAACAAAACACAAGCACGGAAATAGCGCTGGGGTTAAGGGGGCCGCAGGGGTTCTTCATCGCGGCGGGATAATACACTACGCGCGTTGCTAATCGCTACGTGCGTTGCTGACGGGGCCCAAATGACTCTGCGCGAACGCCTCCTGAGTTGTCGCCACTCGGAACTAATCGCGTGATTACTCTGCCGACAGAGAGCTTGCTACACTGACGGCCATCGAGGCGTTAACAGTCGATCGAGCGCGCCAGGGGGCGCAAAGGCATGCCGATTCAAACGATCATCGAACCGTTCCGCATTAAGAGCGTTGAGCCGATTCGAGAAACGACGCGCGAGCGGCGCCAGGAACTGATCGAAGCCGCGGGCTACAATTTATTCATGGTGGCATCCGAGGAAATTCTGATCGACTTGTTGACGGATTCGGGGACCTCGGCGATGTCAACCGAACAATGGGCGGCGATGATGCGCGGGGACGAGTCTTATGCGGGGTCGCCCAGCTTCACGCGATTTCGCGACTCGGTACAGGGCATCTTCGGTTTCCGGCACGTGATTCCGACACACCAGGGGCGCGCAGCGGAACGCATCCTTTTCAACGTGATGTGCAAAAAGGGGAATGTTGTGCCCAACAACACGCACTTCGATACGACGCGCGCTAACTGTGAATTCGTCGGTGCGATCGCGGTGGACTTGCCCATCCCGGAGGCGAAGGAGTCAGCGCGTATTCATCCCTTCAAGGGGAACATGGATACGGCGCAGCTTGCCGAACTGATCGAACGCGAAGGAGCGAAAAACGTTCCCCTGGTAATGCTGACGGTGACGAATAACTCCGGCGGCGGACAGCCGGTGTCTATGGCGAACATCCGCGCGGTGAAGGAAGTCTGCAAGAAGCATGGGATTCCGCTGTACATCGATGCCTGCCGTTTTGCGGAGAATGCCTACTTCATAAAGCTGCGCGAACCTGGCTACGCCGAGAAGCATCCGCTGGAGATTGCGCGGGAGATGTTTTCGTATGCGGACGGCTGCACAATGTCGGCCAAGAAGGACGGTCTCGCAAACATCGGAGGATTTCTGTGTACGAATGACGATCGGCTCGCGCAGCAAGAGAAGGACATGCTGATTTTGACGGAAGGTTTTCCAACATATGGAGGATTGGCGGGACGCGATCTCGAAGCGATTGCCGTCGGGTTGAATGAGGCGCTTGAAGAGGACTATTTGAAATACCGCATCGCCTCTACGGCGTTTCTGGGCAATCACGTGGCGAGCGAAGGGGTGCCGATCGTGCAGCCGCCTGGGGGACATGCCATCTATCTGGACGCGCGCCTCTTTCTACCGCACATTCCACCCGCGCAGTTTCCTGGTGTGGCGCTGGCCGTGGAGTTGTATCTAGAAGGCGGGATTCGTTCGGTGGAGATCGGCTCGCTGATGTTTGGCGAACACGCCAAGATGGATCTGGTTCGGCTGGCGATCCCGCGGCGCGTGTACACGCAGAGCCACATCGAGTATGTAGTGGAAGTGATCCTGGACGTGTGGCGAAGGCGGGAAAAGATTCGAGGCTATGAGCTAGTTCATCAAGCACCGTTTCTCAGGCACTTTACGGCACAACTCAGACCGATTAGGGTTTGACGGGGCGCCGATGGTCGGGCGCTCAGGACACTGCCCTCGTTGACTCTCCGCGGGCTAGAACCTAAGATGAGCGCGCCCTGGCGGATTCTCCGTCGCGGGCTCGCGCGCGGATTCGCGCGTTTGGTTTCACGGCCAAATGTGCGGTCAACTCTGCGCGAAAATTTGGCACTTTCAGATTCGAGGACTACGCGATGCGACTTCCACCCGGTGTAAGCAGCAAAGACTTCTCCGCTGCGATGCAGCATTTCGAAAAGGTTGTCGGCAAAGATTGGGTTTTCACCAGCGACGACGACGTAGACCTTTATCGTGACCCCTACACGCCCGCCTGGCACGAAGAGGAGGAAAAAATCCCCTCCGCGGCTGTGGCGCCCGCGAGCGTGGAAGAAGTGCAGGCGGTGCTGAAGATCGCCAACCAATACAAGATTCCGCTGTGGCCGGTTTCGACGGGCAAGAATCTGGCGTATGGCGGGACCTCACCGGCGCTATCGGGCACCGCCATTCTGGATTTGAAGCGCATGGATCGGATTCTGGAGGTGAACGAAAGGAATCACTATGCGCTCGTCGAACCAGGCGTCAGCTACTTCGATCTGTATCGCTACATTCAGGAGAACAAACTGAAGGTTTGGATCGATCCTCCCGATCCTGGCTGGGGCGGCCTGGTCGGGAATACGCTCGACCGCGGAGGCGGGCGGACCCCCATGCACGAACACTTCGCCGCGCAGTGCGGAATGGAAGTCGTGCTGGCAAATGGGGAGCTGATGCGCACCGGGATGGGCGCGCTGCCGAATTCCACCACATGGCAGCAATACAAATACGGGTTTGGCCCCTACATCGACGGAATTTTCTCCCAATCGAACTTCGGCGTGGTGACGAAGATGGGCGTGTGGCTCATGCCTGAGCCGGAGGCGTATCTGGCGGGAACCGTCCTCGTGCCGAAGCACGACGATCTCGTGCCCCTAGTGGATACTCTGGCACACCTCAAGAACCTGCAGATCTTGCAGTCGATGATAGCCCTGGGCAGCCCTCTGCTCTATTACCGCGCCTCTCAGGGTCAGTCGATGCTCGATGTGCCGGGCGGCCCCTCCATCGCGGAGATGGAGCGCCTCGGCCAAGAAACAAATCTCGCATACTGGAGCGCCGATCTGCGTTTCTACGGGCCTCCCACGGTGATCGCTGCGCAATGGGAGTACGCCAAGCAGAAATTGTCGTCCATTCCCGGCGCAAAATTCAGGGACAACGCATCGTACACGTTCCCATTGACTCCGGAGCAGCAGGCCAAGGTGACAAACCTGCCGGAAATCGGCATTCCCAGCCTGTCGGTTTTCGGAATCCTGAGATCTGCGCCGCAAGGACACATCGAATTCTCGCCGATCATTCCCATGAGCGGCGAAGCCGTGTTCGAGATGCTGAAAGTGTTCGGCCAGGCATACGCGGAGATGGGTGTGGAACCAAAAGATCAGGTTTTTGCGTTTCCGACGAGCTATTTCTCAAGATGCTTCGTTCTGCTCTTCGTCTTTTTGCTCCAGAAGAACGTGGAGCAAAACCGGAAAAGCCGCCAGGTTTTCAAGCGGCTTTTGGAAGTGGCTGCCGAGCATGGCTGGGGAGAATACCGCACGCACGTTGCGTTCATGTCGGACGTCATGAACGTGTATTCCTACAACAACCACGCGCTGCTGCGCTTTCACGAAACAGTTAAGGACGCGATCGATCCCAACGGGATTCTTGCTCCGGGCAAAAGCGGCATTTGGCCCAAACGCCTGAGAACGGCATCAGCGTAAGTCAACGGTGAGGCTACGCGTTCATCCCGCGCTGCCAGAGCGCGCACAACGCGGTGTTGTATAGCGCAAGCGCGGTGGTAATCTGCCCCAGATGATTGTCGTGCGTGGATAGATAGGCGGCTTTGTGTAGCACGTCCGGATGCAGGTTTCCTTCCGTGGAACAGTCGATGATCACGGCGCCGTCTTTCACGTCGCGCACCAAGTCCACCTCGGACTGAGCCGGGAACGCGGTCACGATGATGTCGGCAGTTTTGAGATACGCTTCCCGGTCTTCAGGCCGGGTTTGCGGATGGATCATGAGCGCCGTGGCCCCGATCCGCATCAGCATGCTTTGCAGCGGAATGCCGATTCGCGCCGAGCTATTGCAAATCGCCACCGTGGGACCGCTCTGCCGGGCATCGCGCGGAAACATGCTTTTGATTTCGTCGTGCTGGTGCAGCAGAGTGAGGATCGCTTTTGCCGTGCAGGGCACCACGCCTTCGTACTTCTCTTCTTCGTCGACCGTCTTGATGTTGAGCGCCATGCGGCCGGTGTTCTCAACCGTGAGTCCTTCGATATCCTTTTCGGGGCGCACCCGCCGTAGAAAATAATCTTCAGTTTTGCCGAACGGCGCGGGGAAGAAGATAAATGTCCCGTAGATTTTTTCGTAGACTTGCGCGCCCATCAGCAGCAGTTCCAGGGCGTCGGCGCTCTGCGCTTCTTCGACGCGAAAATCGAGGCCGTGCTCCCGGAACTTCTTCCCCATATAGCTGGCGTACCGCCGGGAGCCGCGGTCGACTTCCACGTTCGGCAGCCGCGGCATGAACGCCGCGACGCGAATCTCCGCGCGGTCGAGGCCGGTCTTCTCGACCTGCGCCAGTTTCTGTTCCGCCTGAGCAAACACTTCCTCGGCCGCCGCAATGCAGTTCAATCGCTTGCTTAGCGGAACTTGCTGCGTCCAGCTCGTGTCACGCGCGAACGAACTTGTTTGCGCCTGCGCCATTTTCAGTGTGTCCATATGCTGGCTTGATTATCGCGCGGCGGGCTTGCTATGACAAAGTTCTTGCTAGGAAAGGCAGTGAAAGATGAAACTCGCGGAAACTCAGTGCGGCGCGATTCGCGCGCTTACGCCTGCGCCTTGCGCATGTGCTTTGGCCAGATGCCGCTTTTACCGGGCGAGAGGATTCCGTTGGGATCCACGGCATCTTTCAGAGTTTCGTGGAAACGGCGCAGCGCGTGATTGTTGTACGAATATACGTTCGAGACCGTGTCCATGAACGCGACGTGCGTGCGATATTCGCCCCAGCCGTGCTCGGCGGCCACTTCCACCAAGCGCTTGAACATTTTGCGGCTGTTTTGGTTTTGTTCGACGTTGTGCTCGATCGGGAAACCGAATAGCAGCACGAAGGAATGAGGGAAAAACGACCACGGCAGGGCGAAAAATTGATTCTTGGGCGCCACGCCCATCTCCGCGTAGGCGTCGCCGAATGCTTTCAGCACTTCGAATACGGCCTCGCCGGTCATCGGAATGATGGGCGAGAAATCCATGTGACCGCTCGTGCCCTGTATAAGGCCGAATATCGCCAAATTGGGTACGCCCAACGCGACGAGAGGCGTGTCTTCCATATCTTTGTACTTCTGTTCAAGCGGAAAGCGATATGCCCGGCCATCTTTGAAACTTGCTCCGGGGATTTCCGAAAATTTCTCTTGCGTGTACTCCCACTGCGCGTCAATCACTCTTTGCGGGCCCCAGAAGTGCAACACTGCGCTCCAATAGGGGAGGTTTTTCTGCTGCCCGATTTTTTCCATCTCCGCGACCGAAGGGCCGCCTGGAGAATCGAGCACTCCTCCGCCTTGCGACACCCGGTAATTGAGCAGCGGGCTTTCGAGCAGCATGGTTCCGCGGACAATCTCGGAATTCATGAGATACGAGAGTGTCTCGACAAACGGAATCAGGTCATCGTGGCGCTGCACCATCACTGTGCCTTCGCGATACGCTTCCGGCTCGGGCATCAGCCAGATTCCCATCTTGGTTACGACTCCAAAATTGGACTGCGAGAACATCCCGTCCACATAAGGCCCGAAGCCATACTTGTATTGCTGCCACGTTTTCGATCCCGGCATCGCGCCCATGCCGGTGCGCATGACGTCGCCATTCGCCAGCACGACTTCCATTCCGCACTCGGCCGCAAAATGATCGCGCATAGGAGTGCGCCCGCCGCCGCGTTCGAGCGAATTGCCGACCGGACTGCCCCAGCCCGGATCGGGAGGATCGATCCACACTTTAAGCTTGTGCTCCTGAATATATCGGTAGAGATCGAAGTAGCTGACGCCCGGCTCGACCAGCGCATAGTGATTCTGATCGTTCACTTCCAGAATTCGATTCATGCGCTTCAAATCGAGCACCACGCTGCCCGATAACGCGGGCGCCGAACCTCCATACGCGAGATTTTTACCGGTTGAGATAGTCCACAGCGGAATTTTGTGCTTGTTGGCGGCTCGGACAACTGCCTGCACCTGTTCCACGTTGTCCGGCGCAACAGCGGCGGACGGGACCCGGTCTTCTTCTTCGTGCCAGAAAGGCGAATAGGAATCCCGGTAGAGATCCGTGTCCTCATCGGAGGTGAAAACCCACTCGCTGCCGACCGCACCTTCAAATTCCTTCAGCGCGGCGGCAAAAGCGGCGCTGCTCACTCCCGGCGGAAGTCTCATCGAAGTTCCTTCGCTCTCATGCACGCGCCTTTCTCATCCCTTTCGGCCACACGCCATTCTTTCCCGGAGAGAGGATGCCGTTCGGATCGAGCGCGTCCTTCATGGTTTCATGCAGCCGCAGCAGCGCGTGATTATTGAACGAATACGCATCCATGATGTCGCTCATGAAAGCCGTGTGCGTGCGGTACTCTCCCCAGCCATGCTCCGCCGCGGTTTTGATCAGGCGCCTGAAAACCTCGCGATTTTTCCGGTTCTTTTCCACGTCGTGCTCGATGGGGAAAAAATAAATGATCACGAAAGCTCTTGCGAAGAAGGACCAGACCGGAAATCCTCCCACGCTACCGCCCGACAAGCTCAGATCTCTCGCCACCTGATCGAAAACTTTCTGCGCCTCGAGAACGGCTTCCCCGGTCATCGGAATGATCGGCGAAAACCACATATGCCCTTGGCTGCGTGGGCCGCCAATCGAAAATGTCTGCAGGCTGGGAACGCCGAAAGGAACGGGATTCACGATCTTCGCCAATTGATCGGCGTCCAGCGGAAAGCGATAGGACGCGCGGTCCTCGAAGCGGACTCCCGGGATCACGGAAAATTTTCGCTTGGCGTACTCCCACTGCGCCGCCACCACGTCCGCGGGCCCGTAGAATGGGAGACTTACGCTCCAGTAGCCGGTTTTCTTCCGCGCGGCATAGTCCTCGAGATCTTTCGTCGAGCCGCTCGCGCGAAGGGCGGCCAGTTCCGGATCGGGCCCGTAAGCCAGCGGACTTATCACGGTTGTGGTGGCTTGCACGATTCCGGAATTCATCAAGTTCGCAAAAATTTCGACCAACGCAAACAAGTCGTCGTGCTTGCCAACCACCACGTTGCCGGAAAAAAAAGCTTCTGGCTCGGGATAGAGCCAAAAGCCCATCTTGGTTACCACGCCAAGGTTTGATTGCGAGAAAATGCCGTCCACGTAGGGACCGAACCCATATTTGTACTGTTGCCAGGTTTTCGAATTGGGAAGCGCGCCCATTCCCGTGCGCACGAGTTCGCCATTCGCGAGCACCACTTCCATTCCGCAGTGGCAATCGAAGTGGTCGCGCATGGGCGTGTAGCCGCCGCCGCGTTCGAGCGCATTGCCCACGAGGCTGCCCCACCCGGGATCGGGAGGATCAATCCACACCTTGAGGCCGCGATCGTGAATGTAGTGGTACAGATCGAAATAGCTGACGCCCGGCTCGACCAGCGCGTAGTGATTTTTGTCATTCACCTCGATCACGCGGTCCATGCGTTTCAGATCCAGCACCACGCTACCCGTGAGCAGCGGCGCGGAGCCGCCGTAGCCGAGATTTTTGCCAGTCGAAATTGTCCAGAGAGGAATTTTGTGCGCGCCCGCGATTCGGACGATTTGCTGCACCTGCTCGACGCTATCCGGCGCGACAGCCGCGGAAGGAATGGGTTCTTCAGTTTCGTGCCAGAAAGGCGAATAGGAATCGCGATAGGTGTTGATGTCATCGTCGGAGGTGAACACCCATTCCTTGCCGATGGCCTCCTCAAATTTTTTTAGCGCGTCGGAAAAATCGCGGGGACTTACACCGGTGGGCACTCTCATGGATTATGGTTTGTTATTGCGTGTCAGATACGCTGCGATTGCGTCCAAGTCGGCGTCGCTGATTTCCGTTTTGCGAAACGTGGGCATGAAAAGCACGCCGTGGCGAACGAACCCCTTGATCACCGGGGGCGTGAGATCGGTTCGCTCTTCGAGCACGGCGGGCTTTTGTCCACGGGCAGCGAGCGATGCGGTGCCGGGTTTTCCGGCGCCCGTGCCATGGCAGGGAAAACACCACTTGTTGTAAACCTGGTGGCCTTTCTCGATTTGAGCATCATCCGGACCTGCGAATGCGGCCGCCGCGAAACTCAAACTGCCTAGAAGCACAAGCGCGGCTCTAACGGCTCTCGCTTTTTTCATGCCCTTGCCTTTCTCATATGTTTGGGCCAAATGCCGCATTTCCCCGGCGCCAGAATCCCGTTGGGATCTACGGCGTCTTTCACCGTTTCGTGAAAACGCAGCAGCGCGTGGTCGTTGAAGGAGTACGTCTGCGCCACCGTTTCCATGAAAGCGGTATGGGTGCGGTATTCCCCCCAGCCATGTTCGGCCGCCACTTGGACGATTTTCTTGAAGTTCTCGCGATTCTTGCGGTTCTTCTCGATATCGTGCTCGATCGGAAAACCAAAAAGGACCAGAAAGCACCGCGGATAATTCGACGAAGGGCCGAGGAAAAACATCGGCCCCATGAACATTCCCAGTTCCTTGTAGGCGTCGGTAAACACTTTCTGCGCCTCGAGGATGGCCTCGCCGGTCATGGGAATAATCGGTGAAAACCACACATGGCCTTCGCTGCGCTGCCCTCCCACTCCGAAGACGGAGAGGCTAGGTATCCCAACCGCAACCGAATTTGTGAATTGCGGGAGCTCGTCAGGCTTGAGTGGGAACCCGTGCATTGCGCCTTCTTTGAATTTGACGCCCGGAATCGCGGAAAATTTCTCTTTCGCGTATTCCCACTGCGCCGCAACCACTTTCGCCGGACCGTAAAACGGCAGCTCGATGCTCCAGAAGCCCAGATTTTTCTCCTGAGCGAAAGCTTCCAGCTCTTCGGTCGAAGGGCCGCCCGGCTTGGCATAAAGCGCTGCGAGCGCGGGATCCTGCCGCGCAAAAGCCAGCGGGTTCGCCACGCTCGTGGTGCCGAGCACAATGCCGGAATTCATCAAGTAGGCGAGCCCGGCAACCAGCGGATTCAAATCATCGCGTTTCATCACCGTTACAGTGCCAGTGAGGTACGCCTCGGGCTGCGGGAACAGCCAAAAGCCCATTTTGGTCACAACTCCCAAGCTCGATTGCGAGAAGAGGCCATCAACGTACGGGCCAAACCCGTAGCGGTATTGCTGCCACGTTTTAGAGCCCGGCAGCGCGCCCATGCCCGTACGCATCAGTTCGCCATTGGGCAGAACAATTTCCATGCCGCAATGTGCGTCGAAGTGGTCGCGCATCGGCGTGCGCCCGCCGCCGCGATCCACGGCGTTGCCGATCAAACTTCCCCAGCCGGGATCGGCGGGATCGATCCACACTTTCAGCCCTTTATCCTGAATGTAGCGATAGAGATCGAAATAGCTGACGCCGGGCTCGACCAGAGCGTAGTGGTTTTTTTCGTTGACCTCGATGATCCGATCCATGCGCTTCAGATCGAGGACCACGCTTCCGCCCAGCAGAGGCGCCGAGCCGCCATATCCGAGATTTTTTCCGGTGGAAATTATCCACAGAGGAATTTTGAAGTCGTTGGCGACCTTGACGACCGCTTGGACCTGCTCCACGCCATCAGGCGCGACGGCTGCGGAAGGAATGGGTTCCTCGGGTTCGTGCCAGAAAGGAGAATAGGAATCGCGATAGGTATTCACGTCATCGTCGGACGTGAACACCCATTCTTTGCCCACCGCGTTGGCAAATTGAGTGAGCGCGCTGGAAAAATCGTGGCTGCTGACGCCCGGCGGCAATCTCATTCCCAGCTCTCGTTTCCCTTCGAATCAGCTGCGTGATGCTATTTCTGGTTATTCCGCGTCAGGTAATCCGCGATGAGTTCCAAATCGGCGTCGCTGATCTCGGTCTTGCGAAAAATCGGCATGATCGAAATGCCGTTGCGCACGTAGAGCTTGATCAATTGCGGCGTCAAATCCGTGCGCTGCGAGAGGAGCGCCGGTTGCACGCCTTTGTACTTCGCTTGGAGGGCCATGGTGCCCGGTTGCCCGGGACCTTCGCCATGGCACATCGAGCAATAATTTTGAAATTGCACGTAGCCCTTCGGCTCGCCTTCGCTCTTTGTGGTGGTGCGAGTCCAAGCCGAACTCCTCGACGCTTCTTGGGCCGTGGCCGCTCCCGCCAGGAAAATCAAAACGATTGCCACCACGAATCGAGCGCTTGCGCTATTCATGACTTGGCCTCCCGAAGATGCTTCGGCCAAATGCCGTACCGGCCGGCGGACAATATTCCGTTCGGATCAACGGCGTCTTTCAGCGTTTCGTGAAAGCGCAGCAGCGCGTGGTTGTTGAAGGAGTAGGTGTCCATCACCGCCGCTTGATGCGCGGGCGCGGTGCGATATTCTCCCCAACCGTGCTCGGCTGCGATTTTCACCAGCTTTTGGAACTTGACGCGATTCTTTTTGTTGGTTTCGATATCGTGGGTGATCGGGAAACCGAAAAGGAAGATAAAAGCGCGGTTCCAATAGCAGGTAGGCAGACTGAACGCCGGAACGGGCAGGCCCAGATCTTTCGCGGCCTGGCGAAACACGCGATTGGCCTCGAAAACAGCTTCGCCGTTTCTGGGAATGATCGGCGAGAACCAGATGTGACCCTCGCCGGGCGTGGGATTTGCGGCCGAGCGCGCGCCGATCGAAAACATTTGCAAGCTGGGGATGCCGAACTCCGGCAGATTGAAATGCGCTTGCTGCTCGGGAGTCAAGGGCAGCTTCATCGATCCGCTGTCTTTGAATTGGGCTCCTGGAATGGCTGAGAATTTCTCTTTGGAAAATTCCCAGTTGGCTTCGTTGGCTTTGGGAG
The DNA here is from genome assembly GCA_963754105.1 of uncultured Acidobacteriota bacterium. Lineage (GTDB taxonomy): Bacteria > Acidobacteriota > Terriglobia > Acidiferrales > UBA7541 > Palsa-295. The sequence continues at coordinate 63,833 of CAVWEZ010000018.1, read as the reverse complement.
CGCCGTAAAAGCCCAGCGTGCTACTCCAGTGGTGAATGCCTTTCTTCGTGGCGTACGCATCCATCGCTTCGGGAGAGGGGCCGTTGGGATCGGCGAGCAGCGCGGTCAGTTCCGGGTCCGGCACCGGGCCAGCCTGGCCGAGAGGTCCCCGCGCGAGCAGCGGGCTGCCCAGGAAGGGCATCCCCTGTGTGGCGCCGGTATTCTCGAGATAATCCAAAATTTGAATGAGCGGAGTGAGATCGTTGTAGCGCGGCACGGTGACGGTGCCCGCGAGGTAGGAATCCGGCGCTGGCAACAGCCAGAATCCCATTTTCGTGACCACTCCGAAGTTGGATTGCGAGAAGATGCCGTCAATCCACGGGCCAAATCCCGATTTATACTGCTGCCACGTTTTCGCGCCGGGCATGGCGCCCATGCCGGTTCGCAGCAGCTCGCCATTGGCGAGCACAACTTCCATTCCGCAGTGCGAATCGAAGTGATTGCGATATTCCTTGTATAAATAACCGCCGCCGCGGTCGAGCGAATTGCCCACAGGGCTGCCCCAGCCGGGATCGGGCACGTCCACCCAGAGCTTCAGTCCCTTTTCTTGAATGTAGCGGTACAAATCGAAATAGCTGACGCCCGGCTCGACAAGTGCGTACGCATTCTTTTCATTTACTTCCAGAATGCGATTCATGCGTTTCAGATCGAGCACCACGCTTCCGGAATAAGCCGGCGCGGAACCGCCGTATCCGAGATTCTTGCCGGTTGAAATCGGATAGATCGGAATTTTGTACGTGTTCGCAATCTTGACGATCTTTTGCACGTCCTCAACGTTGTCTGGAGCGACCGCAGCCGATGCCACCAGTTCGTCTTCTTCGCCATAAAATGGCGAATACGCGTCGCGGTACATCGCTACATCCGCATCGCTCGTGAAAACCCATTCCTTGCCGACGATCCCTTCCCATTGCTTGAGCGCGTCGGAAAAATCTTCGGGGCTTACGCCAGGCGGAACTTTCATCGGAACTCCTGAGAGCTGGCTGCTCTACGCTCGGTTAACAGGTGCGATGACCCAGGAAATAAGGTGATCCGGATCATCCGCGTGTCTTCCTGTGGATGCCACTATGTTCGTCTGCGAACTTTGAGACCGGTCAGCCGGGCAACGGGTTACCAGGGCCGCCATGCGGCTCGTCCAGTTCGTGCCCTCATTACGCAGCGATGCCGCTTCATGCAACATGTCTTCCGGTCCCGAGAGAGCATGCTCGATGGTGCCGTCCCCGCGGTAGCGGTGATCGGCGCGGAACACCACGCGCATTCGCTGATCCCAGGCGATTCTCTCGAGGCAGAAAATCGGGCCATGCGCCGTCAATCCCGCAATCGCCGCGGGTCCCTGCTTCCAGCGCGCGTACAAATCGTGAAACCAAAAATCCGTGATGTCGCCCTTCATTCCGTGGATAGGGACACCAAGACGCTTCGCTTCGTCGGCAAATCCGCGGCTGGCTGGGAATCTTTCATCGAACACGACCTTGTACAGCGGGACACGCGCCGGTTCTCCGGCCAATCCCGCAATCGCGGGCGAAATGCCGCGCGCCGAGATCGGCAACGCCAGAGCAGCAACTCCGATTTGCAGAAATTCTCTTCGGCTCGCCATTGGATCGGCTCCTATTGTTGCGGAGAACTACAAGCGGGTGGAAGTTTGCACGTAGAAGTTGAAGTGTCAAGCGGAATTTGGTTTTTGGGCGGTGCCCGCCCTGCATTTGGAATGGCGGGCGCGCCAGCGCTAACTGCGCTATAGTGCGGCTGGAAGGTCCCAATCATGCGCGCGCAACTTCCCGTATCCCTTGTGCATCGGAAACAACCAATGATGCGATTGATAGTGATGGCGGTGGTTGGGCTGGGATCGCTCGGGTGTCTCTGTGGGATGGCGCAGAATAATGGGCCGCTGCAAACGCCGCAACAGGGAGGGCAAGCGACCACTCCGCTGATCGCCACTCCGCGGCAGGACCGTCACGACGGCCTGAGTATTTCGGTCGATCCTTACAACGAGCAGGCGCGCGCCAAGGAGAAATTCGGAAAGGCCAATCCGCTGGCGGTTGGAATCTTGCCGGTTGAAGTTTCCATGCACAACGATACCGATCGCCCGATTCACGTGGACTTGAGCACCATTCAGCTCGAAGTGCATTTTTCGGACGACCGCCATCAGGAAATCGATTGGCTTCCCGCCCAGCAGGTGGCAAACCAGGTGGCGCATCCGAAAGGGCCAGCCGCACCAACAGCGCGGCGCTTTCCGATTGGCGTACCTTCGGGCGCGGATTCCAAAGCGGACAAACTGGCCGAGATCCTGAAGCCGCTGTCACTGGACGCGGATATCGTGCCGCCCAAGGGAACGATTCATGGTTTCCTGTTTTTTGATTTGAACCACGATATGTCGCTGGCGGAAACCGCGAGCCTTTACGTGCCGGATGTGACAACGGTTCCGGCCAGCAAGCCGCTGATGTTTTTCGAAGTACCTCTGGGGCAGTAGGAAACTTCGCCCCTGGGCTGCGACATTCCGCGGCTAAAGCCGTTTTAGTGGCGGCGTTTGCGGCGGGGCTGAAGCCCCGCCCTTCTACCCTGATTAATCCAGCGCGAAAGTATAAATTGCGTTGTGTCCTCTGGTGAGATCGATACCGCTCTGCCTGCTGAGCACCGGCTCGGCGAGATTGTCTCCGGTAATTACCATCACGTACTGCTTTCCATTTATCGCGTATGTGACAGTACTCACCGAAATCGGCCCTCCAAGAATCGATTGCCAGAGCAGCTTGCCCGTTTCGGCATCGTAGGCGCTGAACCGCCGATTGATGTCTCCGTGGAAAATCAAACCTCCGGCAGTGGCAAGAATGGCGCCTGTGCCTGGCGCGCGCTCAACGCCGAATTTCATCATCTCGCCGGTTGAAAGATTGATCTTGGCGATGCCGGCAATGGCGTTGATATCGGAACCCGGGCGCAAAACGCCGTGCCTGAAACCGCTCAAGCCATTCGCGGTCATGTCCAGGCAATTGTCGACATACCCTGTATAGAGAGAATTCGTCACCGGGTCGTACGCGGTCGGCCAATAGCTGCGGCCGTTCCAGTAGCAGATTACGTGATGATCTCCGGGCTTTTTCATGACCACGTCCCAATTGATTGTGGTCTTGCCCGTTTTGCTATCGATATTGGAGATGGCCATGTTCGGCGACGCATCGACGGGCACGGGCTCGGCCCAAAGGAATTGCCCGTTGTTGCGATCGATCACGAACATGATGCCGCTTTCACCGACAATTGCGGCGACGTCGTGTTTCGATCCGCGAGGCACTTCCGTGTTGAACCATTTCACGACCTTGGGATCGGGATCGTACGTGGTGGTTACTAGCGTGCGCTCGTGGGTGTGGTCCGTGTCCCAATCATCCGCGGGAAGATACTGATAATACCAGAGGAGCTTTCCGGTTGCGGGATCGAGCGCCACCGTGCAGTTGCTATAAAGATCGGCGGGCGCTGTTCGCGAAGTCCCATCGGGATTGCCACCATGCCGGGCAAGCCGCTCGTAAGGTGAGGGATTCGCGATGCCCCAGTAGAGAACTTTGCGGACGGGATCGTAGTTCCCCGGCATGCCCCAGGTGGATGCGGTGAAGTTGGTATTGTCCGCACCGCCCCATGAGGAGTAGCCAGGGTCGTCGGGTCCCGCGACGTTGTAGAAGCGCCAGAGCTTTTTGCCGGTATCGGCGTTATCCGCTTCGATGAAGCAGCTTTCGCGTCCCTTTCCGCAGGTGCCGCCCGAGATGACTTCGTCACCTATGACGATGGCACCGGAAGTATTCTGCGTATCGGTCTTGTATGTTTCCCACTTGACCTTGCCGGTGGCGGCGTCGAGTGCGACAACGTAACCATCGGGCGCGGTGTAATAAATCATGTCCTTGTAGATGGCGAGGGCCTTGGTGCGCTCCATCCCCGCAAGCTGCGGATTTTTGAACTCGCGCTTGTATTCCCAGATGATGTCGCCATCGGCGCCATTGATGGCCATCACGTCCGCGCCGGGAGCGATGGTGTAAATAATGCCGTCGTGAACGATGGGGATTGTTTCGGTAGTGCCGGCGGGCAACCTTGCACCCAGGCGATATGCAGGTGGCTGACGTTCTTTTTGTTGATTTGCTTCAGGGGACTATAGCGCCAGGCATCGTAGGTGCGGCTGTACTGCAACCAATCGTCGGGACTTGGATTCAAGAGATCCTCATCCGTGACCGGCTTGTAATTTTCGACGGTGCCGTGGGGCAGGGGCCCGGCCATAAACATTCCGGGCGGCCTCTGCTGCGGCGGCCGCGCGGGAGCGGCGACAGTTGACTGACTTTGAGCCGGCGGTTGCGCCGCCTCGTCTTGCGCAAAAGTGGCGGGCGCGATTGCGAGCGCCAGTAAAAGTGCTACGAATAGACAGCAACCTTTATTCATTCCAATTTTCCCCCGACGATTTGGAGCTAGCGATTTTAGCCCTAATGTGACGCGCGTGAAATAATTGCCGTTTCTCTTTTGTTTGCGGCGCAGCTTTGAGGCCGGCCGCGCGTTTATATCCCAAACGCAGCCGGAGGCGCAAGCAGCCAAGACGGCGTCGGGGGCCTCGCGTAGATAGCGGCTCTGGGAACATGCGACGGGACGAGTGATCGAAAACGGGGGTCTCGATTTCGTGACGGGTAGAGATGGTCGCGGTCGTTTGTTTTCTAGGGTTTGCGTCACATTCTACTCGGCTCTTGTGTCGATTAGACGGCCTGGGGCTTAGGGTGGGCTTGGACGGGCGCTGTCGATCCGTCCTGCCTTCTTGTACCGCACCGAATTTAGTATCTTCTGTTACGTTTTCAAATTAGCAGATGAGGGGAAGCGGTCAAGCGCGGATGCCTGTGGACTTCCTTCCATGCGGCGCTTGAAATAATAGGGGCGAGGCGTATGATGACCGCCTTAGAGCAAAGCCAGCCTGCTCCTTGGCCACAGCCAGTTGAAACGTCCCTAACCGATTCCGACAATTCTACAAAGTGAGCTGATTCGTAGCCGACTGATTCTAACAGGCATTCCCCAACCCACCCTCAAAGTGAGGAGACCCGCCGATGAGTGGACATAAAGCATGAATACAAGTTCGAAAGCGCAAATGGTAAGCCGCGAGGTTCCTGGCTCTGCCAGCGCTGAGGAGCGGCTGAAAGAGCTTGGCATCAAGCTCCCGGCACCACCTGAGCCTTTCGGCACTTATGTGGAGGCGGTACAGACAGGGAATCTGCTTTTTCTGACAGGGATGCTTCCCACGGAAGGCCGCGAGGCGAAATTCATTGGGCGCGTCGGCGCGGAGCTCGATGTGGATGCGGGGCGCAAGGCAGCTCGGCTCGCAGCGCTGAACGTCCTCGCTGTCGCGCAGAAGCATTTGGGATCGCTCAACAAAGTGACGCGGGTGGTCCGGCTCGGCGTGTCAGTGGCCACATCGGGAGATGTCCGCGAGCAGCCGAAGGTCGCCGACGGCGCTTCGGAATTGTTGCAAGACGTCTTCGGAAAAGATAAGAACCCTTGCCGGTTGGTGTATGGCCTCGCAAGCCTTCCACTCGGCACGCCCGTCGAGCTGGAAGTGATTTTCGAGGTCGCGGGGTGAGGTGAGGTAGCAAGGTTCGTTCGCTTCGGCAGGAGGAGTAAGTGCATTTCAACACTGGCTGCAAATTCTCAGGAGGATTTTATGGCAACGACAAAAGTCGGCATAGCACCGATGAAGGCGGCGCAGATTTCGAAGGCTGGCGGCGATTTCGAGATCGTCGAACGTGAAGTTCCAAATCCGGAGGCAGGGCAAGTGCGCATCAAGGTGCAGGCCTGCGGCGTCTGCCACAGTGATGTCATTACTAAAGAGGGCCTTCTGCCGGGCATCGCATATCCGCGTGTACCTGGGCACGAAGTGGTGGGCGTGATCGACGAACTGGGCGCGGGCGTTACGCAGTGGAAGAAAGGCCAGCGCGTAGGGGTGGGCTGGCACGGCGGCCAGGACAACACGTGTCCCTCGTGCAGACGCGGCGATTTCGGGACGTGCGCGAACCTGAAAATCTGCGGCATCAGCTATGACGGCGGATATCAGGAGTATATGGTTGCGCCGGTGGAAGCGCTCGCAGCGATGCCCGAGTCTCTCGATGCCGCAGAGGCCGGTCCACTGATGTGCGCCGGAGTGACGACATTCAATGCTCTACGGCATAGCGGCGCCCTTCCAAGCGACCTCGTGGCAGTGCAAGGGATTGGCGGGCTCGGGCATCTCGGGATTCAGTTCGCGAAAAATTTCGGTTATCGCGTAGCCGCGGTGGGCCGCGGTCCTGAGAACGCCGCTCTTGCGAAAAAAATGGGCGCGCATGTTTACATCGATAGCGCGACCACGGACGCCGCAGCAGAGCTGCAGAAACTGGGCGGCGCGCGCGCGATTCTCGCGACGGCGCCGAGCGCCAAGGCAATGTCTTCGATTGCCGGCGGCCTGGGCGTGAACGGCGTGCTGGTCGTAGTCGGAGCTCCCGCGGAGCCGCTCGAGCTTTCTGCTATTCCTCTGATTTTCGGACGCAAGCGGATTCAAGGGTGGCCCTCGGGGATACCCACCGATTCCGAGGACACGTTGCGGTTCGCCGAACTTACCGGCGTGCGTCCGATGATCGAGACATATCCTCTTGAAAAGGCGGCCGAGGGCTATGCACGGATGATGAGCGGCAAGGCGCAATTCCGTGTGGTTCTGACGATGTGAGCTACCCCGAGGAATCAAATCACAAGGTGAATAACGCCGGAATCTTCCGCACCAAGCCCTTCACTGATTTCAATACCGGGGACTTCAATGCATTGGTCTCAGTGAACCTGCTGGGATTTCTCTACATGACTCAGCTCACTGTGAAGCAGATGCTGAAACAGAAATCGGGGTGTGTTGTGACCATCTCGGCGGCGCTTGTCGATCAGCCTGTCGCCGGCGAAAATGCATCGGTTTCGATGATGACGAAGGGGGGTCTGAATTCAGTGACTCGGAGCCTCGCGATCGAGTACGCAAAAGAAGGTATCCGCTTCAACGCCGTCGCCCCCGGCGTCGTGGACTCACCAATGCACAAGAATGACAATAAGGAGGTTCTCAGGACGTTCCAGCCAATGGGGAAAATCGTCGAGATAGAAGACATTGTCGGCGCTGTTCTATACCTGGCGGGCGCAGGTCAAGTAACTGGAGAGGTGCTCCACGTGGACGGCGGTGCCCACGCTGGACGCTGGTAACCACGTAGTTCAATAGCCCCCTAGCCGACGAAAGGAATATGTCAGGTGGAACACCCGACTTTTTATCGCACGGTGCAGATAGACGGGCTCTCCATTTTCTACAGAGAGGCCGGACCCGAAGACGCGCCGACGCTTCTGCTGCTTCACGGACTTCCCTCTTCATCGCGGATGTTCGAGCCTCTTTTCTCCCGGCTTTCCGATCGCTATCACCTCGTTGCGCCCGATTATCCGGGCTTCGGACACAGCGACTGGCCGGACCCGAAAAAATTCGCGTATACGTTCGATCACTACGCGGAGATCATGAACCACTTCACCGAAACGCTTGGACTCCGGCGCCACACGCTCTACATGCAGGATTACGGCGGCCCGGTGGGCTTTCGCATGGCGTTGGCACACCCGGACCGGATTGCGTCCCTCATCATCCAGGACGCTGTGGCACACAACGAGGGACTCGGAGCGAATTGGAAGCCGCGGCGGGCGTTCTGGGCCGATCGCGCTGCCAACGAAAGCACGCTGCGCACAAATCTTCTGTCGCTGCCGACGACGCGGACGCGCCATGTGGGAAACGATCCCAACGTGGAACGCTATGACCCTGATCTCTGGACTGACGAATTTGCGTTTCTCAGCCAGCCTGGCCAGGCCGACATTCAAAGCGATCTTTTCTACGACTACCGAACCAATGTGGACGCCTACCCGAAGTGGCAAGCGTGGATGCGGGAGAAGCAGCCGCGGCTGCTGGTAATTTGGGGCAAGTACGACCTCTCGTTCGATGCCGGCGAGCCGGAACGCTACCGAAAGGATGTGCCGAACGCTGAAGTTCACGTTCTCGACGCCGGCCATTTCGCGTCGGATACGGCTGCGGATGAGATCGCGGCATTGGTTCGAGGCTTTGTCCTACAAGACTAGACGAAGCCCTGGTCAACCGCAGTCTTCACTTCTCCAGGAGGGAATTTCTTAAGAAGATACCAGATTATGAATAACCACGCCGCCGTTTCGATCCAGTAGAGGTACCTAAACGTGAAGTAGATGGTGTAAGCGAAGTCGCCAGACCTAAACAAAAGGATCGCGCCGTGCATAATCGTGACGAGTAACAAAGATCGAGTCCGAGACCACAACCACGCCAAGGGAACGTTGTAGAGGATATGCACCAGTAGACTAATAAAAACGGAGACGCCGGGAATCCCGATTCGCAAGCCAGGAACGGGGCCGAACCCGCTACTGAGCGGCAGGAGCCACCACAATAGGGCGACGAGCAGGCAGGCGCGCTTGAAGCCGAATTTCTCCTCAAGCCGATTCTACAAATAGTCACGCAGCACGAATTCCTGGAGTGCCGCGATCGCAAACACGATAAGCACCCAAGGAAACGCCCCGAAGCCCAAGAGCTCGTCCGGTACATTCGACAGAACCGTGGAATAGTTAAAAAGCCCTTTCAGGATAAGGCGCGGGATAAGGGCGACAGCCAACGGTACTGCAATGGCGATGGCGGCGGCTTTTGGCGAGCGAGCCGGCAGCCTTGTTTGATCAGGTCGAAAAACGAGGAGAGCGATGGCAGCGACGGCCACGCCGTCCAAAAGTTCGGGTAACCATCGGAACGCAGCGAAATGTCGAGGCCAATCGTCGTACCAGGGCAGAGCCCCTGCAGCCGTGGGAGCCATGCTGGTGAAAGTGGCCAGTTGGACAAGGATTGCTACGGCGGTCGCGGCAATTAGCATTACAAGGATTTTCCGGCCAACCTCGGACGCCTGACTGGAATCTCCTCGACGGATCGGCGGTTCAGCGAATCGGACGGGAAGCGGCACGCGGCGCACACGGGCAATCCACAGAACACCTGCATACAACGAGATTCCAAGAAGTGTTATGTAGAAGCCAATGCCGAGGTGTAGAGCGCGATCCGGGAATGCGAGCAGGGCTGACTGAAGTGCGTGATCAGCTGATTCCAAGACCGACGGCGCCTGCGCCTTGCTCGAGAGAACGATCGCCAGGAAAGATGTGATGGCGATCCCGCTCGGGAGCAAAACCCAGATGGCAAATTTCTTCCAGAGTCTCTCCACAGGTAAGCACCACAGGGCGATACTACCGAGGAAGCTAAAGCTAACCACGTCGAGGATCGCGAAATACCGAAGCAAGAGAAGTCGCGTGGAGATGTCAAACCAAAGCGTCCCATCCTGATGTTGAAATTGCGGGTCTGACATGACGTGCCCAGGCGGGAGCCACGGAGATGACGCGCCGACGAACAAGGCCAAGCTCGCGAGTGGAAACAAGAGTTGGAGGTTTTGTTCCGGCAAGAAGTCGCGAACGAACGCGCTCAGACGCCGAAACGAACCGAGAAAAGGGTTGATTTCTTGTTCTGGCACGTAACGTTAAGATTAGCCGCAAACGTTCCCGCGTGAAGGCGGATTCGAGCCACAGTTGCCTCGGTGGAACTAGCCACTGCCCTCGCGCGGCCAAAATTGACGGTTGAAACTGCGCGGTGATAAGTTCAGAGCGTGCGCGTTCTACTTCTCAACCTGGGTGCGGAATCTAGCGAGGCGGTGAAGCAGGCCTTATCCGGCCAGGGCTATGAAGTCGCCGCGACCCAGACGCAGGCGGTTGATGAGGTCCTCGCTCTTTCCCCGGAAGTCCTGATCACAGAAGCAACACCATCCGACCTTAGCTGCTGCGGCCTGGTCAGCCAGATCAAGGCGAATCCTCAGACCCTCAGGATCGTGATGATCGTTCACGGCGGGGCGCTCGAACGCGCGCGGGCGCTGGATTTGGGCGTTGACGACGTGATCTCGTTTCCGTTTGAACGACTGGAGTTCGCGGCGAGGATCCGGGCGCAGTTTCGCGAGAGACAACCGGAGGTGGAGCTCGAAGCGAAGCTCAGAGAGGCAATGCAAAGAGGGCGCTTGGCGGAGGCCGCGGCAGAAGCGTTGAGCGGGGGGAACACCAAACGGCGCTATTGGCTGATTCCAGCGATTCTCGTTCTGGGCGCGGCCGCGGTACTGGCGGGAGTTTCGACGGTGATTTCGAACCGGCACAGCCGGAAAGACACGCTGCAACTCAAGGCGGAGGTTGCGCGGCTGAACGGCGGACTCTTACAACAGGGAGAGCTGCTCGACCGCGTGGAAAAGGAGCGCGCGTCGCTTGACGCAAGCGCGGCGGCGGGGACGCGCGAGTCGTTGAGGGCAAAGACCGAAGCGATCCGCAAGGAGATAGCCGCCGGCGGCGAAACCGATAACCAATCCCTTGAGAAGCAGCTGCAGGCGACCGAGAATCGCCTAAACCACCTGGAGAGTGAGGGCCGAATCGCGGAAACAATCGTTCGCACGTACGGACCGAGCGTCTGCTTGCTGCACGTGGTGGTGGCATTTAAGGACAAAAATTCGGGACAGGTGATTCGGATCGCGACCGATGCCAATGGCAAGCCGCAGGTGAACGACAAGGGGATGATGGCTCTCGAGACAGGGGGGACTGGAACGCCGCTGCAACTTGACGTCTTTGGGACAGGGTTTCTGGTAGGACGCGATGGACGTTTGCTGACGAATCATCATGTGGCGGAACCCTGGTGGGGCAATGAGGAATTGAAGCCGATTCTCGACCGGGGCGCTGTGGCGTTCGCGGTGTCTTACACGGCGTACTTTCCCGACACGTCGGAAGGCATCGCGGCCGAGGTCGAACAGATTTCGCCGGATGCCGATTTGGCAACTCTGAAGCTGCAGAATGCCGCGCCCGCCCACGCCGCAGTGTTGAGGCTCGACGACCGGAGCCAGGCCAGCGTGACGGGCGATGCCGTGGTCCTGATCGGGTATCCGACGGGAATTGATGGCATCCTGGCGCGCGCGGGAGGCGACGTGACGCGGAAATTGGCGGAAAACGCCAAGAACGTGACCGAGATCGTCACGCAATTGGCCGCGCAACACCTGATTCGCCCAACTACCACCCAGGGACACATCGGGGATGTCCTGAAGGATAAAATTGTTTACGACGCGGCGACAACTTCGGGTGGGTCCGGCGGACCGCTTTTCAATCGCGAGGGCAAAGTGATCGGGGTGAATTTCGCGATTCTAACTGATTTTGGGGGCTCGAACCTGGCGGTGCCTGCCCGCTATGCCGATGGGTTGGTGAAGTAAGCATTCAATTGGCCGGCCCGCATCGGCTGGGCCGAGAGTCTCTCTATGCGAGTGTCGAGGGCAGGTCGTAGGTTCCCTCGACAACTTCCACGAAGTTTCGCTCCTCCCGGAGGATCAGGCGCTTGCTTTGTGCCATGGCGAAATTATCACGCGCCTCTCGATCTGACCTCAGGCGTGCCCGGTAGGCCTCATAAGCGGCGAGGCTATCGAATGAAATCAAACCCCAAGCCACATCATTTGTACCTTCATACGGCAGGAAGTAACCGACAAGGTGGCCACCGCAGCGAGGAATGATGCGGCCCCAGTTCTCGGCGTATTTTTTGAACTCGTCTCGCTGGAAGGGGTCAATCTGGTAGCGAATGAAGCAGGTAATTTTCATTTTGTCCTCCCGTGTTCGGTATCGCCCCTCGATCGATAAGCCTGCGGTTCACCTTGCTGGCGTTTCTCCCGTGCTGACATCCAAGAGGGATTCTTCGACTGCGCGTCCCGGCGCTTCGCGCAAAAGCAAAAACGCGGCACACTCCGCTCAGAATGACGGATTGAAAAACCCACGGATGCAACGTCAGACGACGCGGAGGACGAGTTTGCCGCGCGTGTGGCCCGAGGCGTTCGATTCCTGAGCGGCGCGAGCTTCCGCTAGCGGGAAGACTTTCTCGATGATTGGCTTTACTTTGCCGGAATCAACGAGCTTGGCGATTTCGCTTAGCTGCTCCGTGTTGGCCTGGACGAAGGTGTGAGCGCAACGCACTCCGTGCTGCGCGGCTTTTTCGGGCGACGGCGGCGTGAGAATTGAGACGTAAATCCCACCCTTTTTCATCACCTGATACGACCGGACTTCGGTTTCGCCGGTGATCGTGTCGAGTACAACATCCACATCGTGGACCACGTCCTCGAATTTAGTGGTGTTGTAGTCGATCACTTCGTCGGCGCCCAGGGAGCGGAGAAAATCGTGGTTTTTCTTCGAGGCGGTGCCGAGCACGCGAGCACCCTTCAGCTTTGCAAATTGCACCGCGAAGGTGCCCACGCCGCCGGCTGCGCCATGGATTAGGACCGACTGCCCGGATGTGAGTTTTGCGGCGTCAAAGAGGGATTGCCAGGCCGTGAGAGCGGCAAGAGGGATGGCTGCTGCGCTAACGTGGTCGATGGATTTCGGCTTGAGTGCGACTTCGGATTCCTTCACGGCGATGTAGTCGGCATAGGAACCGTCGCGGGAGATGTCAGGGCGGCTATAGACTTCATCGCCTGGCTTGAGACGGGTGACGCCAGGTGCAACGGATTCGATCACACCGGAAACGTCCCAGCCGGGAATGAAAGGCATCTTGTATTTGAGGCGCTCTTTTGCGAATCCCTGGCGAACTTTCCAGTCCACGGGGTTCACGCCGGAAGCATGCACGCGAATGAGTACCTCGCCGGGGCCGGGCTCGGGGCGCGGAGCATCTTCGTAGCGAAGAACCTCAGGGCCGCCATATTCGTGAATGCGAACCGCTTTCATCATTGCCATGACCGACCGCCTCCGGGTGAATCAATTTGCCCACTGGATCCGTTTTCGGCGTTTGATAATAGCAGGCTACGTTTCAGATGCGAAGCGAAGGGACCGAATTCACGCGGAGCTGGTGCGATCGCACTTGGCGAAATAGATTTGATTGAATCGGCAAGGCTCATCGTGCTAAGTTCCGCGCAACGAAGTGCAAAAACAGGGGGAATGGTAATGCTATTCCGCGAACCCGCTATCGAACCTGAAGCAATCGCATACCACTCAGCGGTTAGGAAAGGGGCAATGCACGGTAAGGAGGGACCAAAATGTTTGAGGCTCAAACGAAGGAGAAATCGGGCGGATCGGGACTGCTGATAGGGATCTGCATCGTTGTGGTATTGGCGGTGGTCGGAACACTGGCCTATTTGAATAAAGGCTCCGCGAAGGGCTCAGAAGCGTCTGCGTCCGCCTCCACATCCACAGGGCTAAAGGGGAATCCGGTTAAGGATCTGCACATCGTGAGCGCGACAATGGACAAGGATTACACTGGCAATTTGGCGGTGTGGTCTGTGGATATCAAGAATGAGTCCAGCGTTTACACGTACAGCAACATTGGCTATCAGACGAACTACTTTGGCAGCGACAACGGGGTTCTGGTGCAAAACAAAGGGAACATCTCGCTGAGCCTGGCTCCGGGTGATGAGCAAAGCACTCAATTTCGCGACGTGCTGTATCCCGATAACACAGCGTGGTACAGATTCACCGTGGTTGGGGCCGACGCTTCGAAATAGCGGAAGGTGCGTGAGCCGCTGCGCTAGAGATTTTGCAGCTTTGTCCGGGATCAGAAAGACGGATGGGAAATTGCTAGATTGACAGAACCGATTGATCGCCATCCGGTGGAGCCGCAGCGGCCGGGCGGGCGGCCTTTTCAGCGTACAGAACTTGGTCAGCTCTTTGGAGAAGCGTTTCAAGGGTGTCGGCTACCTGGTACTGGGCGCGTCCGCGAGCGTACGACACCAGAACTCTCCGACGATTCAGGATGACTTCGAAGGGTTCCAGACGCGAAAGGATTATGTGCACGTTCTCTCTGGGGCATTCGGGCAAAACGACGAGGAATTCATCACCGCCAATGCGTATCGGAACATCGCAGGCACGAATAGACCGCCGCAAACGATTGGCAAACTCCTTTAACACGATGTCGCCGGCGGCGTGCCCAAACTGGTCATTGATCTCTTTGAACCGGTCGAGATCCAAAACGATGACTGCCAGGTCGTAGTTCTGCCTCTCCGCTCGCGTGATCTCTTTCCGCAGACATTCTTCTCCATACCGGCGGTTGTACAAGCCCGTGAGGGGATCGAGGATAGCCAAGCCGTAAAATTTGTCTGCGCGCTGGCGCTGCGTGATGGCGGTTTGCATCTGTTCGCCGAGTCGCTGGCGAAAGTGCTTGAACTGGCGGTGCTGGTAAAGCATGTAAGCATTCGAAGTCAACATCAGACCGAGCAACCCCTGTACAACCACGGTTGCGTAGTGCCCGAACGCGTTCGGCCAAGAAAGCATCACCAGCGCCGCAAAGAGCAAGGTCAGCCCTCCGACGGTATTCCACCGGAACCAGGAAGTGCTCCGGTCCAGGCGGACCAAGCTCTGGCGGATCTCCTGGGGATCGGCGACTTCCGGTTCGGGTCGCTCTGCGTCGCTGTTCATCGTTGGTAGGGTAGCGTTCATCCGGGCTCAGTCAAATAGTACGCAAAGCCTAGTCGTCACTCTCTTTTGTACCATTCCAACTCTTTTCGGAATGCGCCGTAGTCCTCCCGACAAAGGCGCGCAAGTGCTGTGCACCAGCTTGGAGTTATTAGAGGATAGCATCGGCATGGCTCTCGGCACGGCATGCAGCCAAAGGGTCAACAGTCAATCACCATACAAATCCCCGAAGCAGGCACCGGGAAACGGGGGCTCTGCGTTAATCGGCCGTTTGCCGCCGAGGAGAGCGTCGGCTACAATACCCGTTTTGCATAAACCATAAAATGAACGAGATACGGCTTCACAACACGTTCACAAACGCTCTGGAGGCGCTCCATCCGGTGCATCCAGGCCAGATTCGGATCTACACCTGCGGCCCGACCGTCTACGCGTCGGCGCACATCGGAAATTTTCGGACATTCATGTTTCAGGACATTCTGCGGCGTTTCCTGCGCGCGCGGGGCTATAGCGTGCTGCAAGTGATGAACGTGACCGACGTGGACGACCGCATCATCCAGTCGGCGGCTGCAGCCGGAGTGGGAATTCGAGAGTACACCGACAAATATATTCAGGCATTCCTTGAGGATATCGATGCGCTGCACATCGAGATGCCGGAGGAACTCGTTCGCGCCACGGACCATATCGAGGACATGGTCGCGTTGATCGAGAAGCTGCAGCAGAAGGGAATGACCTACACGAGCGACGGATCGATCTACTTCCGCATCTCGAAGTTTCCGGCGTACGGCAAGCTTTCGAAAATCGACGTCAGCGGAATGCAAGCCGGAGCGCGCGTGGACGTGGATCAATACGAGAAGGAAAATGCGCGCGATTTCGCGCTATGGAAGGCGCCGAAGGCCGGGGAGCATTTCTGGGAGACTCGGATTGGTCCGGGAAGGCCAGGCTGGCACATCGAGTGCTCAGCGATGGCGATGAAGTACCTGGGGGACACGCTGGATATCCATACCGGGGGCGTGGATCTTGCGTTTCCGCATCACGAAAATGAAATCGCGCAAAGCGAAGCAGCTACTGGAAAAACGTTTGTTCGCACCTGGCTTCACGCCGAACACTTGATAATCGAAGGCCAGAAGATGTCGAAGTCGCTTGGCAATTTCTATACGTTGCGCGATCTTTTCGCGAAGGGGCACAAGCCTTCGACGATCCGCTTCCTGCTGCTTTCGGTGCCGTACCGGAGACAACTGAATTTCACCGAAGAGGGGTTGTTGCAAGCACGGAATTCGACGGAACGGCTGCGCAATTTCGTGACACGGCTGAAAGCGGAGCAGTTCCCGGCAGGTTCTAACCCGGAGGTCGAACGGCAGATCGCGACCGCGGAAAACGACTTCGACGCCGGCCTATCGGACGATATCAACACGGCGATGGCGCTGGCAGCGGTGTTCGATCTGGTGCGCGAGGCCAATACGGCGATGGACCGCGGCGCGTTCCTTCAGCAGAATGCTCCACGCGCGGTCGCGGCGATGGAGAAATTCGACACCGTGCTGGCGTTGCTGGCGGACGACGACGCGGAAAAACTGCGCAAGTTGGGTATTGGACTGGGGAAGGAGCGCATCGGTTCGGAAGAAATCGAAAGGCTGATCGAAGAGCGCGCCGCAGCCAAGAAGCGGCGGGACTTCAAGCGCTCCGACGAAATCCGGCAAAAACTCACGGATTCTGGTATTCTGATAGAAGATACGAAGGACGGCAGCGTCCGCTGGAAGTACAAATGAGAATTTCCCCGAAACACGCGAATTCGCTTCATAGTCAGCCTTCCCACGCGCGCCCGAATCTTTTCGGCGTAGATTAATTCACGCTTTTTCCCGATGATGTATCCGGCTTGTTGCGGAGCAACCAGTCCGCGAGTGCCGGAGGAAATCAAACTCCGGGAGGAAGACATGCAAGTTGCCGCAAAGAAAGTGAAATTGCCGCACATCATTACTGCTTTGCCCGGCCCCAAGGCCCGCGAGATTGTGGAACGAGATCACAAAGTGATCTCTCCTTCCTATACCCGCGACTATCCATTGGTGGCGAAGAGCGGAAGTGGCGCTATCGTTTCCGACACTGACGGGAATGAATTTCTCGATTTCGCGGCGGGGATCGCCGTGGTGGCAACCGGGCATTGCCATCCGGAAGTGGTGGGCGCCATACAGAAGCAGGCGGCGCAGTTGATTCACATGTCCTGCACGGATTTCTACTACGAAGGCACGGTCCAGCTTGCGGAGAAGCTTGCGTCGATCGCGCCTGGTAAGAGCGCGAAGCGCGTCTATTTTGGAAATTCGGGCACGGAAGCGATCGAAGCGGCGATGAAGCTCGCGCGGTATCACACTGGGCGAGACAAGTTCATCGCTTTTTACGGGTGCTTCCATGGACGGACCATGGGGGCGCTATCGCTGACGGCCAGCAAGGCCATCCAGCGGAAGCATTTCGGCGGGCTGGTGGCGGGCGTATTTCATGCGCCCTATCCGAATACGTACCGGGGGGCTTACGGCGTTCGCCCAGAGCACGCGGCGAGCGATGCGCTGGCGCAGATCGAAAACGAGCTTTTCAAGAAGCTGGTGGATCCTGAAGAAGTTGCCGCAATCTTTATCGAACCCATTCAGGGAGAAGGCGGATACGTTCCGGCCCCGGCAGATTTTCTGCAAGGCCTCGAGCGATTGTGCCGGAGGCACGGCATTTTGCTGGTCGCCGACGAAGTGCAGTCGGGGATGGGGCGCACGGGAAAATGGTGGGCCGTGGACCATGCCGGCGTCGAGCCAGATATCATCTGCGTGGCGAAGGGAATCGCGTCCGGCATGCCGCTGAGCGCGGTGATCGCGAAGGCCGAAGTGATGGATTGGAAGCCGGGCGCGCACGCGTCCACGTTTGGAGGCAATCCCGTCGCCATCGCCGCCTCTCTGGCTACCCTCGGAGTGCTGGAGCGGGAAGCCATGGCGAACGCCGCGCGAATGGGCGAATTCGTTTTTCGCAGGACAGCCGATTGGCGCGAGCGCCACAAAAGCGTGGGCGACATCCGCGGCAAGGGGCTGATGATCGGAATTGAGTTCGTGCGCGACCAGAAAACCAAAGAAAAAGCGCCCGAATTGCGGAACCGCGTAATTCAGGGGGCGTTCCACAAAGGACTTCTCGTCCTTGGAGCAGGCGAAAATTCGTTGCGGCTCGCTCCTCCGCTGATCATCGACGAGGAGCAAGCCGAGTTCGCAATCGACACGCTCGATGCCTGCATCAGCGAAGCGGAACGAGCAGGCTAGTTTCGAGGATTTCGCCATGATTGCGCGCCTGATGTTTGCAATGGTGAAGTTTGCCGCTCGCAAAGGACTCAGCGAATCGAGCGAGGCAAATTCCGAGGATTTTACACGGAAGCAGCGAGCGCGCCGCACCGGAATTCGGGGCGAGACGTACGCATATTGGTACTTGCGGCGCCAGGGATACACGGTGGTCGCGCGGAATTACGTCTCGACCGGAATGAAAGGCGAGATCGATCTGATCGGCTATGACGGTGTGGTGCTCGCGTTCGTGGAAGTGAAAACACGCAGGGACGGCGACGGGGACCGGCCCACGCCCGAGGAAGCTGTAACCGGAAAAAAGCAGGGGCATCTGACGCGGATCGCGCGGCAATTTCTTCGCGCGAGACACATCGAAGACGGATCTTGGCGCTTTGACGTGCTGGCGATTGAATCTGTCGCGGGCCGGCGGCCCGAGGTACGCCTGCACAAAGGAGCGTTTGTTCCGCGCGCGGATTGGCACGCGTAAATGTAAGATGTTGCAACGGTTGTGGCAGAACGGTCCCGCGATTGCTAGCTATCTGTCGACATACCCTGCTCTACACTGCAAGCGGCGAAATAAGGAGGAGGTTTGCCCGAGCTTCGCAAGGACCCGATCACCGGCCGATGGGTAATCATTTCGACGGATCGAGCCAAGCGTCCCACGGATTTCATTCGTGAAAGTGTGCAAATCAAGGGCGTGGGAATGTGCCCGTTCTGTCCAGGGAACGAAGGGAAAACTCCATCGGAGATTCTTGCGTACGGGAGAAACGGGAGCGGTAAGGACACGCCAGGGTGGTCACTGCGCGTGGTGCCGAACAAGTTTCCGGCATTGGGGATCGAAGGCGGCCTGGACCGCGAGGGCGAGGGGCTCTTCGATCGCATGAATGGCGTGGGGGCGCACGAAGTGATCATCGAGACCCCCGAACACAGACTGACACCGGCTTCGATGCCCGAGAAGGCGATCGAGGAAACGCTGTGGGCGTATCGCGACCGCATGCTGGATCTCAAGAACGACCGCCGGTTCCGATACATTCTAATTTTCAAGAACCACGGCGAAGCGGCCGGAGCCACGCTCGAGCACACGCACTCGCAGTTGATCGCCATGCCGATTGTGCCGAAGCGCGTGCGCGAGGAAGTAGATAGTTCCAAGCACTACTATGACGAGAAAGAACGATGCATCTTCTGCGACATGATCCGGCAGGAAATCGAAACGGACGCGCGTGTGATCCTAAACGACGATCACTTCATCGCCCTGGCACCGTACGCGCCGCGCTTCCCGTTCGAGACCTGGATTCTGCCGCGGCTGCACAGCTCGGCATTCGAAAATATGCCGACGCCGTATTACGGCTATCTGGCCAATATCCTGCGGGACTTTCTGGGGCGGTTGGATGCGGCGTTGTCATTTCCCTCGTATAACTACGTGATCCATACTTCGCCCATCGGCGAAGAAATCAACGACCACTACCATTGGCACATCGAAATGATGCCGAAGTTGACGCGAGTCGCGGGCTTTGAATGGGGCACCGGCTTCTACATCAATCCCACACCGCCGGAAGAAGCGGCGCGGTTTCTGCGCGGAGCGCGATAGCGCGTCAGGACTGATCGAGTTTCTTGCGCGCGGAGACAAACAAGCTTGCCGCCAGCGCCGTGAACAGCAAAACCCCGAACCATTGTGCCTCGCGCAGGTACGGCATGTGCTTTCCGCCCCAAGCGGTGAAGAGGGTCTCAGACCAAGGAAGGCGCAGTGATCGAGCAAGCCAATGCGGCACGTGCGCCGTCAACTCCGGGTCCTGCAGCAGATTAATCGCGATCGCCAGCAACCCGAAGACTCCGCCAGCGGCGATGAGGCCGCTGGCGTAAAGTGACCCGGGGCTTACCTCGCTTTGGGCATCGTCTTTCTTCCCGATGCTCTGCTCCGCGAGGAACCGCACCAGTCCTCCGGCAAACATCGCCATGGTGGTGCCGATGGAAATGTAGGAACCAACCGCAAACGGCAGCGAGCGAATCCCAAGAAGTTCGACGGCGATAACCAGAAACACTCCGAGGAACACGAGACGCCACGGCAGCCGGCGGTTTAGAATCCCATTGATCACCGTGGCCATCAGGCGTGCTTGTGGCGCGGCGGCCCGGGCGCTTCCAATTCCTTGCTCCCATTGAACTTCAATCTGTCGCGTGGCCGGATCGTAGAGATATTTGCCGTCGGGAATTTCAGCGGAGCCGATGGCGTTCACCAGCACGTACGATTTTCCTTCGTGCAGGTAGTTATCCTGTTGCCGCTGCACGCCCACCGGCAGACGGCTGATATCGAGGGGGATCTGGATCGGCTTGTACTGCGCCAAGCCGTAGTTCATCAGGATCAGCGTGCCCCCAATTGCGAACGAGGAAACCAACACGCCGATGACCAGGGCGACTTGCTGCTTGGCCGGCGTCGCGCCTACTAGGTAGCCGGTTTTCAGATCTTGCGAAGTGGCGCCGGCAATCGCGGAAGCAATGCAGACGATGCCGCCAATCGTAAGCGCGAGCACGGCATAAGAATTTGCCGTCCAGTGCATTACTAAAAACACGGCGCAGGTGGCCATTAGAGTCGCAATGGTCATGCCGCTGATGGGATTCGAGGAGTTTCCGATGAGGCCGCTGATACGGGCGGCGACGGTGACGAAGAGAAATCCGAACACGATAACGAAGAGCGCTGCGACCAAGTTGGCGAACGCTCCGGTTTGCGCCCCGGGGATGGGCTTAAATCTCAGAAGTGCCCAGATCATCGCGAGGATCACAACGGAGCCGATGATGACGATTCGCATGGAGAGATCGCGCTCCGTGCGCCGCTCCACTGGCATCGCAGCCTGTTTGGCACGCATGTCCTTCATGCCTGCGCCGAGCGCTGCGAAAATCGTCGGCATCGTTTTGATCAGTGTAATCAGGCCCGACGCGGCAACGGCTCCGGCGCCGATGGGCCGAATATAGGTTCCCCAAAGCTGATCCGGACTCATTTGAGGGATGGGAATGGTGCTGGGATACAGCGCTACTCCCGGAGCAAGCGAGCCAAAGAAGCGAATAGCCGGCATCAGCACAAGCCAGGAAATCACGCCGCCGGCGAACAGCGTCCCCGCAACTCGAGGCCCGATGATGTAACCGACACCCAGGTACTCGGAGGTGATGGTGCATCGCATCGACGCGCCCGGGAGCCATTTCGGCTGGTAGTCGGGTTGAGACGGCCAAAGTCCGAAAGTGTTCATCAGGATTGTGTAAACGCCGCCGAGACCCAAGCCCCAGAAGACGCGGCCCGCGAAGGAGCCTCCGCGCTCTCCGGCGACCAGCACATCGGCGCACGCAGTGCCCTCGGGAAAAGTCAGGTTGCCATGCTCTTTCACGATCAGCTGCCGCCGTAGCGGGATCATGAAGAGCACGCCGAGTGTTCCGCCGAGCAGCGCCAGAAAGAATACTCGCCAGTATTCCGTATTTAGCGAGAATCCCAGGAAGATCAAGGCGGGCATGGTAAAAATAACGCCCGCTGCAGCCGATTCACCAGCCGAACCGGTGGTCTGCACGATATTGTTTTCAAGAATTGTGGAACGCCCGAACGCGCGCAAAATGCTGATCGAGAGGACCGCGATCGGGATGGAGGCGGAAACGGTCAGGCCGGCGCGCAGGCCCACATAAACCGAGACGGCGCCGAAGAGGACGCCGAAGAGCGCGCCAAGCATCACCGCGCGAAAAGTAAATTCGCGCACACCTTCCGCTTCCGTGTAAGGAGTGAATTCAGCGGCGGGTGCGGTCGAGCTCCAAACCTTGGTCTCCACGTTGCTCCTCCGCTTGCATCTCAGCGTCGGGGCTTTTCGCGCCCGGCCACATCCCGCCGAAGGCGCGGAAGTTAGCATTACCTGCGATTTCAAGCAAGCTTAGAGCAGGCGCGTTGCCACGAAGAGATATCCTGTTTCTGCAAACCGAAATGCTCTGATCTTCGTCTTCGAGGTTAAAACGATGCGGACTCACTCGGGCTTTCACGGTTTCTCGGAAAGGCGTTCGCGCACACGATCACTCAGAATCTTGCCATCCACTGCTTTCCCTTCCAGCTTCGCTCGAGCCGCCTTGATCACCGCGCCCATTTGCTTCAGGGAACCGGCGCTGGTTTCGGAAATGGCCTGCTCGACCGCGCGGCGAATCTCCTCATCGCTAGGCGCAGCCGGCAGATACTCTTCAATGATGGCGATTTCCTTGGCTTCTTTCTCAGCCAGATCCTTTCGCCCTCCTTGCCTGAACTGATCGATGGATTCGCGCCGCTGCTTGACCAGCGTTTGGAGGATCTGAAGCGACTCCATGTCCTCAAGCGCGCGCATCTTTTCGATTTCCTTGTTCTTCAGCGCGCTCTTTACCATGCGTAACACGCTCAGCCGCAATTCATCCTTTCCCTTCATGGCTGCGGTAAGATCCTTCTGGATGCGTTCTATGTAGCTCATTCGATAGCCTCTTCCCGGCGCAACAGAATATCACATGCCCTCCGTGGCAATACTGGCGAAGGGGAAGAGCGGGGTCTTACCGGCGCCGAGGCCGTTATCCTTCGATCCTGCATCTTAGACGAAGAGAAGCGGGGCCGCGGTCTTGTCGACTGGAACCCTTTGAATGAGCAAGGCTGGAACGGGTCTGTTACAATTTTATGATTCGATAGTTGGGCTGCTCGCGTATGCGGTCGATTAAATGGCGCAAAGCAAAAAGCGGGACAAGACGATCATCGCGGTTCTGATTGCGTGCCTGGTCGCGCTGATTTTAATCGTCCTCGGGCTACGCAGCCAGCCACCCGTGGTTCCCGTTGTGACGGTAACGCGCGAGGATTTGGATGTGGATATCACGAGCAATGGGAAAGTAGAGCCTATTTCGCCGGCCGTGGCGCACGCGGAGTTTCCTACATTCGTGCAAAAAGTGATGGCCACCGAAGGGCAGGCCGTCCATCGCGGCGAAGTGATCTTGACGCTCGATGCGGCTGATATTCGCTCCCAGCAGGCGCAGGCACGCGCCGATCGCCTTGCCGCGCAAACGGACCTTGGCAATGCGCGCGCCGGAGGTCCCCCGGAACAAGTGGCGCAGCTTAAAGGCGATCTTCAGGCCGCACGTGTGCAAGTGAAGAATCTCGAAACTGCCGAAAAAGCGCTGCGGGACCTCGTCGCCAAACAGGCAGCAACGCAAGACGAACTCGCGCAGAATGATGCTAGTTTGGCCAAGGCGCGCGCCAATCTGAGCGCGCTTGAGGCTCGCAAGCAGGACTTGCAGCAAAGGTCGGCGGCAAGCATTGAAGTGGCGAGCCTTCGATTCAGCAAGGCTCAAGATGAGGTACAGTCTCTCGACGAGAAGGCGCGCTCGGCAACCGTAATCTCGCCGCTCGATGGCACACTATATTCGTTGCCCGTGCACGCGGGTGACTACGTCAAGGTGGGCGACACACTGGCTGAAATGGCGGACCTGCGGCACGTACGCGTCCGGGCCTTCGTCGATGAACCGGACTTAGGGCTTCTCGAGCCGAGCCAAGATGTCGAAGTCACGTGGGATGCCAAGCCTGGCAGCGTTTGGACCGGTCACACTGAGCAAGTACCGAAACAAGTAGTCTCGCGAGGGATGCGCAGTGTGGGCGAGGTCCTTTGCTCGATCGACAACGACAAGCTGGAGCTTTTGCCTAACACTAACGTCCAAGTAAAGATCCTGGTCCACGAACGGCGCGGAGCCGTGGTCGTGCCGCGCGCGGCTGTGCGCGAAGACAAAGTTGGGCATTATGTCTTCGTTTTCGATGGCAACAAAGTTCGGCGGCGCGACATCTCTGTGGGTATTGCCAGCACTTCGAAATACGAAGTGATGTCCGGATTGATGGTGGGCGACCGCGTAGCAGAGCCAGTGGATCAGAACCTGAAGAACGGCATGGAAGTGCGGCCAGGGGAAGCCTATTGAAAGCACCAAGCAGGGTTGCCAAGCTAGTATTGTCGACCGTCCTACTTGCACTAGCCGGTTTCAACGCGCTACGGCTCCACGCCGACGCACCCGGCGCGATCGAGTCGGCACAGCATCAGTTCAACGCCGGTAATTACGCAGCCGCGATTGCAACGCTGCAAGCAACGGCATCGCAGAACGCTTCGAACGCCGCAGCGGCGTATTGGCTGGGGCGCAGCTACTACGAAATTTTCGACTACGATAATGCGATCGCCCAGTTGGAAAGAGCGGTGTCTCTCGACCCGAAGAATTCCCTTTATCACCAATGGCTTGGCCGTGCCGATGGAGGCAAAGCGGATCGTGATCGCAGCTTTTCGATGGCCAAGAAGGTGAAAAAGGAGTTCCAACAAGCCGTCACCTTTGACCCTTCGAATGTCGCCGCCCGGCGCGACCTCGAAGAGTACTGCCTCGACGCTCCCTGGATCGCCGGTGGCAGCAAATCGGAAGCGCTCGATCAGGTGAATGCCATTGCGGCACTCGATCCTATCCAAGGCCACTTGGCCCGCGCCCTCTACTACCGCGAAGGCCTAAAGAAGCTTGCTGACGCGGAAAGCGAGATCCGCGAAGTTCTGAGCGCCAAGCCAAAGACAGCCGATCCGTATTTTGAAGTAGCCGATTTCTTCGAAACTCAGAACAAACCCGCGGACATACAAGCCGCTGTCCAGTCGGCTTCCCAGGTGGCGCCCAGTGATCCGCGGCTTGCGTTCTATCGAGGCGTTGCTGGTGTGCTCGCCAATGCGAATTTGCCGGCTGCAGAGGAGGATTTAAAGGCCTATCTCGCAAGCACACCGGAACGCAGCAATTGGCCTTCGCATGCAGCCGCCCGCAAATGGATGGGCAGGCTCTATGAGGCTCAGGGCAAACCCGCCGAGGCGGCCGAACAGTATCGCGCCGCGCTCCGCCTGGATCCCAAAAATAAAGATGCGCGAGCGCAGCTCGAACGACTTGAAAAGTCTTCGCCGTAAAACGCCGCCTTTTTTCGTGTATTCGCCTTTGCTGCGGCCAGGCTCCTTGAAAATTGAATCTTAGCGTTGATTTGAATGGCCATCGCGCGCAACACGTCGGTGTTCTGGGGTGAGACGTGGAAGCTCGCCATGCAAGCTCTCCGCGCCAACAGAATGCGCGCCATCCTCACCATGCTCGGCGTGGTAATCGGAAGTGCGTCGATCGTCCTGGTGGTGACGATAGCCCTTACCGGAAAGCGATACGCCCTCGCGCAGATCGAGGGCGTGGGCGCCAACCTCGTCTACGCCAATGTCATCAATTCCGCTGAACCCGGGGGCATGAACCTTGCCGACCAAATTACGCCTGCCGATTTAGAAGCCGTGAAGGAGGGCCTGTCGCAACTCGTGACTGAGGTTGCGGGAACGAACACCCGGCAATTGACCGTGTCGATGAACGGTCAAGAGCGGCCCATCAATTTGGTGGGCGTCACTCAAGGTTATGAAACGATCCACAACCTGGCGATCGTTCGCGGCCGTTATTTCGATGAATCCGATTTGGCGGCGCGCAGCAAAGTCTGCTTGATTACGGAAGATCTCGCGCGCCGCGTTTTCCCCTTCGAGGATCCAGATGGAAAGCAGATTAGCGCGGGCGAACTCCACTTCACCGTGATCGGAGTATTTCGAGAACGCCTTGCCATCCTGGGCTCAACGGAAATTACCAGGGACTCAGCCATCGTCCCGTTCTCTTTGCTGCGTTATTACACCGGCGCCGATTATTTCGCAACGCTCTATGCCAAAGCCAAGAGTCCGGACGATGTCGCGGCCGTCACTCAGCAAGTGAAGGAGATTATCGAAGGCCGTCATCGTCCGGGCGCGCAATACCGCGTGCAAAACCTCAGCGGTATCCTTGAGACTGCGCAGGCAATCGGGATGGCGCTCACCGTCGTTCTCGTTCTGATTGCCCTGATCGCTCTTGCGATCGGCGGAATCGGAATCATGAATATTATGCTGGTAACGGTCACCGAGCGGACTCGCGAAATCGGGATTCGCAAAGCCATCGGCGCTTCGGGTGACGCCATTCGCTACCAGTTCCTGATGGAAGCGATGGCCATCAGCGGGACAGGCGCGCTTGCCGGTATACTGATCGCTATTCTGATACCTACCTTGCTTCGGTTGTTGCTACGATTCTTTCCCGATACCCAAGGTATCAGCGTACCCATATCGTGGTTCTCGGTAGTATTTGCGTTCGTAGTATCTTGCTCTACCGGCTTGATCTTTGGCTATCTCCCGGCAAATCGGGCAGCGAGACTTCAGCCGACAGAGGCGCTGCGCCATGAATAACGTTGCGAATCGCAGTGGGGATCGAATGAGTAACGCCAGAAATTTCTCATTTGTGTTGGCGGCAGGCCTCGCGTTGCTGATCGCAGCGCCCGCGCATGGACAGGATTCTTCCACATTGACCCTCCGCCAAGCGGTGACGCTGGCGCTCCAAAACAGCCGCGACGTGAAGCTCGCGCAGGTGCAGTACAACGTGGCTCTAGGCGAGGCGCGAGTAAACCGGGCCGCGTTCCTGCCTAACCTGTACACAGGTTCTGGCGCTGCGTATACCCACGGCTTTCCATCCTTGCCAGGAGGCCAAGCCCCTGCCGTCTTCGAGATGGACTACACCCAAAGCGTGTTTGATCCCGCGTTGAAAGCTCAGCAGCACGCGGCGGAAGAAAGGGCCCAAAACCAGGAGATCGAGCTTGACCGTATCCGCGACGCCGTCACGGTCCGCACCGCAACCGCGTACCTCGAACTGGCCAAAGTGCGCCATTCCCTCGATCTGATGCGCTCCGAACACGCCAGCGGCGAAAAAATCCTTCAAGTCGTCCGCGAAAGAGTCGCTGCGAATCAGGAGTTACCAATGGAGGGGACGCGAAGCCAATTGGCGCTGGCTCGCATTCAGGAACGCATCGTGAGGCTGGAAGACCGGGAAGAAATGCTCGACCAACAGATCCGCGACCTTACGGGCATCCCAGACAGTCAGTCTCTTCAGGTCGAAGCCGAAGACCCCGCATTTACTGCCCAGCTTGCCACCGACGTGGCAGCCGTCCAGTCCGAATCGCAAATGGTTAGCCTCGCCGTGCAAAATGACCGCACCGTCACCGAAGCCGAGCATGAACGCAAGGCGCGCGAAGACATTTTCCGGGGCGCGCGCCTCAGTTACTGGCCCAGCGTCGCGGTGGTCGGGCAATACGATATTCTGAGTAAATTCAACAACTACGGCGAGTTCTACAAAAAATTCGAGCGCAATAATGTGAACGTCGGCGTGCAGGTCACCATTCCGATCTTCGCGGCTAA
The DNA here is from genome assembly GCA_963754105.1 of uncultured Acidobacteriota bacterium. Lineage (GTDB taxonomy): Bacteria > Acidobacteriota > Terriglobia > Acidiferrales > UBA7541 > Palsa-295. The sequence goes on along the minus strand of CAVWEZ010000018.1, from coordinate 36,751 downwards.
GACTTCCGCCAATGTTGCGCTGGCGAAATCTCAGCTCGCCGAGGCCCAGCTCAGCCTTGGCGACAGGCGCCAAGAAGTTCGCCTGGACGTTCAGCAAAAAGCCCGCAGCGTACGCGAGCTGGACGCCACACGCGAAGTGGCCCGCCTGGACCTCCAATTGGCGCAGGAAACCGTGCAGGTCGAACAAGCCAAGTTTGATCAGGGCCGGATAACCCTCCAGGAAATCGAGCAGGCTCGGTTGGATGAGAACGACAAATGGGTCGCTTTTCTGGATGCCGATTTCGCTCGCCAACAAGCGCAACTCACCCTGCTGGAGGCTACTGGCCAACTCGCAAAAGTCCTTCCGTAGCAACAAATTCAGAGAAATATTGGGCATGTCGTTGAAATCGAGTAGAATTGAGTGGATTTCCTAAGCTGATTGCACTCTGGCCCTGAGGGTGGTGAAAAGATGCCGTCGGTAATGAAAACGCTTTTTTTGAATCCGCCGAGCTTCGAGAAATTCGACGGTGGGGCAGGTTCTCGCTGGCCCGCTACCCGGGAGATCGAGTCCTACTGGTACCCAGTGTGGCTCTCCTATGCGGCCGGCATGCTGCCCGGCAGCCGTTTGCTCGATGGCCCCCCTCATCACATTACTCCGGCTGAGGTTGTGAACACCTCGAAGGATTATGACTTCGTCGTGCTGTTCACTTCCACCGTGGGTTTCCGTAGCGATCTGCGTATGGCTCGGGCCATGAAGGAACAGAAGCCCGATATCAAAATCGCCTTTGTCGGTCCGCACGTGCAGATCAAGCCGGCTGAAAGCTTGCTCGCTAGCTCCGACCTCGACTTTGTGGTGCGCGGCGAATTTGATCATGCGGTGGTGGAATTTGCGCAGGGCAAACCCGTCTCGGAGATTGGCAACGCCAGCTACATAAAAGACGGAAAAGTCATCCACAATCCGTCGCGCCCGCTGATGCAAACCGAAGAGCTTGACGCTCTGCCATTTGCGACCGACGTCTATCAGAATAATTTGACGATTGAGAATTATAACGTGCCGTTCCTGCTGCATCCGTTTGTTTCCTTCTACACGGCGCGCGGTTGTCCGGCCTTATGTACGTTCTGCCTGTGGCCGCAAACGCTTTCGGGCCACGCGTGGCGCACCCGGTCGGTCGAAAGCGTTGCGCGCGAATTCAAGCAGGCGCACAAGATGTTCCCCCAGGCCAAGGAGTTTTTCTTTGACGACGATACGTTCAATATTCGCAAAGATCGCGTCGTAGCGCTCTGCAAGGAATTCGAACCCGTCGGCTTTCAATGGTCCTGTACGGCCCGCGTGCACGGTGATTACGACACGCTGAAGGCCATGGCCAACGCCGGCTGCCGCCTCCTCATCGTCGGCTTCGAGTCCGGCGACGCTCAAATTCTGAAAAACATCAAGAAGGGCCAGACGCTTGAGATGGGCCGCAACTTCGTGAAGAACTGCAAGAAGGTTGGCATTCGCGTCCACGGCGATTTCATCATCGGCCTTCCCGGCGAAACCAAGGACACCATCGAGAAAACCATCGATTTCGCGAAAGATCTCGATTGCGAAACGATTCAGGTCTCCATGGCCCACGCCTATCCCGGCACCGAGCTGTACGATCAGGGAACTCGCGAAGGCTTTCTAGCCGGCGAAGCCATCACCGATATTGGCGGCCACCAGCTTCCTCACCTCGAGTATCCCGGCCTCTCGAAGGAATACATGGTCGAGTCCGTCAACCGCTTTTACGACAGCTACTATTTCCGGCCCAAGGTCGCCTGGCGCATCGTTCGCGACGCCCTTTGGGACGGGCACGAGCGCAAGCGCCTCTATCATGAGGCCGTGGATTTCATGAAGCTCCGCGCAGACCGCATCAAAGTGTCTCGCGCTCGCAAGGGCGTCGACAACAAGGCTCTCGTCACCGTTCCACCGATGCCGCCAATGGACGCGACTTCTGGAGTCGGTGAGTCGCAAGGCGCATGACGTCGGCGCAGGGCCTCCACCTCAAAACCATCGCTCTGATCGTAATCATGCTGGCGGTTGCTCCTCTCGGCGATACGTTTCTCGGCAAAGGGATGAAACGTATTCCTCCGATGGCCAGCTGGGCGCCCTCTGACCTCTTCCGCTTTTTCTTCCACGCCTTCACATCCGGAACCATCTGGATTCGGCATCGGATTGCTGCTCATGTATTTCGTCGCCTTTCTGCTGGTGCTTTCCTGGGCGGACTATAGCTATGTTCAGCCCGCATCGGCGCTGTCATTTGTCCTGATCGCTCTGCTGGCGCATTTCGTGCTGCATGAGATCGGTCTCGCCCATGCGCTGGGTCGGAGTTGCGCTGATTTCCATCGGGTGTTTTCATCGTGGGCCACACGCCTCCCCAGAACGCGGGAGCACCATTCGTGGTGACCCAGGTTATTTTCTACGTCCTGATCGTCTTCGCGGGACCGGCGGCGAACTTTGCGTGTCGCGCGCGATGAAAACCATCGGCGAAGTCACCGATTTCCGCCCGCACGCCATTGCAGCCGTAGTCCTTCGCGCACTGGCGCTTCCACGGATATGGATGGGCGTTGCGCTGATGGCTGTGGCCTTCTTTTCGCTCGCTGGGAATGCTGGCGGTCGCCAAGGTCAGCTTCGTTTTTCCGTCGACGGCGATCAGCTACGGCGTCGGCGCGCTAGGAGGAAAGCTGTTTCTTGGTGAGCGCGTGACGTCCGCAGCGCTGGTTCGGCGTTCTGCTGGTCTGCATCGGCGTTGCGCTCGTGGCGATCGGCAAGGGGTAGCAGGGCGAAGGATTGCGTGACGATGTCCTGGACGGCGATTCGCGATGTTCTTCTTCTGCTTTCCGTCGCTCCTTTCGCCTACTACCTGCTCGCCATTTTCGCCGCGCGGCAATTTTTTCGTGGCGCAGACTCCGCCCCCGTTCCCCCTTTCTCCGATCACCCTCCGGGTGTCAGCATCCTGAAACCTATCCACGGGCTCGACTGCGAAACCTATCCAAACTACGCCAGCTTTTGTCGTCAGGACTATCCGCGCTTCGAGATTCTTTTCTGTGTCGCCGACGGCGCTGATCCCGCCGTCCCGGTGATTGAAAAACTCATTCGCGATTTTCCCGATCGCTCCATCCGCCTGCTCACAGGCTCGGAACCTCTCGGCGCGAGCGACAAGGTCAACAAGCTCGTGCGCATGGCCCGCGAAGCCCAACATGAAATCCTGATCGTCAGCGATAGTGACGTTCGCGTCGCGCCGGGCTTCCTCCGCGCGGTCGCCGCGCCATTTACCGATCCCGAGATAGGCGGGGTCACCTGCCTCTACCGCGGTTTGGCCGACCAATGCTTTGCCGCCACTCTCGAAGCTCTTGGCAATAGCGCGGACTTCGCGCCGGGTGTCCTCGTTGCGTGGCTCTTCGGTAATCGCACGCTCGATTTCATGCTGGGCGCCGTGATGGCGACCACTAAAAAACGTCTCGCTGAAATCGGCGGCTTCGAATCGTTGGTCGATTATTTTTGCGACGATTACGAACTTGGCAATCGCCTCGCCTCCCACGGCCATCGCATCGCTCTCAGCCAATTCCCCGTTTCCATCATCTATCCTTGCGAGAAGCTGCCCGCCGCTTTTCGCCATCAGGTCCGTTGGAACCTCAGCATCCGCTATTCGCGCCCCTGGGGACATTTCGGCCTGATTTTCACGCAAGGTTTGCCGTGGACTGTCCTCGCTGCCGTCTTGGCGCCTTCCGCCGCCATTGCCGCCGCATATGTTGCTGCTTACGTGGTTCTGCGCGGAACGATGGCCTGGGTCGTTGGTGCGCGGGGATTGCGCGACCGTCTGTTGCGCGGCAAATTCTGGGCGCTCCCTCTGCGCGACGCGTTAGCATTCTTCGTTTGGCTCGCCAGCTTTTTCCCGCAGCGCATTCACTGGCGCGACCGACAGTTCCTTGTTCGCAAAAAGCGCCTCGTTGCAGCTCCGTCGTCCCGGCGGCTATAGCTCCAAAAAAACCGGACGCGACGCGCATCTTGCCATCGCTGCTCTTCGCCTCCTCAGGGTCTGCAGCCGGACGGCTCAGACCGCACTTTTCGAGGAGTTATCCGACCTACGGAGGGTTCACCGTGGACGATTTTTCTTTACACCAACAACCACTTGCGCGAATTCGAGTCCCGGTGTAAAGATTTTCTTCGTATCCTCGGACTACGTAGCCACGATCCTCTTTCCCGCCGTCATACTCGGTTGACTAACTCCTCTTCCGCGCTTAGGCTGCTACCGTTCTTCCTCGTCCATGGGAGGCTTTATGGAATCAAAAGGGATCCTCACGGTTGCTCTAAGCTTGCTAGCCGCGATTGTCACATTCGGACAAAGCCAGGCTCCGCCGTTGCCGCCCACTCCCGCAAACGCGCCTCCGCCTTCGCTTCAAGCCAACGCCGATCCCGGCTATGATGCCGCTCTTACCGCCTGCAAGAATCCGCCGCGCAAGATGCCCCCGATCCATTTCCCCGCATCCGGACCGCCTCCGCGAGAAGTTACCGTCACCGCGATTCCCGGCGTCATCGCTGCGGGCGCGCAATGGAAATTTCTCTGGCAGGATGCTGGCAACAATGGCGACGGCATCGTCGGCACCAAAGACGGCGGCCTGCTGATCGCGCAAAATGATAAAGCCGATGTCGTCAAACTCGATCGCAATGGCAAGCCTTCCGTTGTCTTCACGGATACACATACCGGCGGCTCCGTCTCTATGAACGCGAAGGGCGAACTCTTTATCGTCGAGCGCGGTTTGCATCCCGCCATCTGGGAGCTTTCGCCCAAGCGCCAGCTCCTCGCCGATAAGTATCAAGGCGAGTCGTGGGATTGCATCGGCGGCGTCCTCAACGATCTTTCGGCTGACAAAAAAGGCGGCGCGTACTTCACGATGGGCGGACTTTTTTACGCCAGTCCTTCAGGCGTGGTCACCAAATACGGTGAAAATCTCTTCACCAACGGTATCATCCTCAGTCCCGATGAAAGAAAGCTCTTCGTAACCAACAGAAACACCGTCGTCGTTTTCGATGTCCAGCCTGACGGCTCACTTACGAATCAGCGGGATTTCGCGAAGCTCCAGGAAAAAACCGCCGGCGACGGCAGCACCACCGATTCGGAGGGACGCATCTACGTCACCAGCGGCCCCGGCGTGCAAGTCATCGGCGCTGATGGCACCTGGCTCGGCCTGATTCCCACGCCGCGCGAAGTGATCAGCGTCTCCTTCGGCGGCGTCAACAGAAAAACTCTTTTCATCCTGGCCCGCGGTGCTGTCGATTCCGCTGGCAACCAGATCGGTAACGCCGCCCAAGTCTACTCAATTCAAATGATCGCCCAAGGCTACAAAGGCCGCCCCAAATAAACGCGCCGGTCGCTACTCGCACACGCCTCCAATCGTGCGTTGGCTATTCTTTGGGGGTGGCGCTCGGAGGATCAATCTCGCGGGGCTGGGTCGCGAGTGCAATACACACTTAAGAAGTTCTCATCTGTGATTCGCGATTATACGTATCCTTGGCCACTTGCGCGGCGGCAGCAATGGCGTGCTTCTGCTGGTCCAATGCTGCTCTGCCGCGGTCGGCCACTTCGTTCGCAATGCTGCTCAGCTCTCGTACGCGCTTCTTCGCGTAGCGGCGTCCATCGTCCGCTTTTTCGGAGAGCATTTCTCGCATCTCATCGCCTGACCTCGGCGCAAGGAGCATAGCGATCGCCGCTCCTACTCCAAGACCTGTAACGAACGAAACGATTTTCATGGTGCACCTCCAGCCTAACGCTAAGCGCCCAGAGCGCGGACTGCAATGCCGGATATCCTGTAGGCATTGAGGGGAGCGTTCCATCCCTCCCGTATTTAGCTCAAATTCTTAGCTTTGCCCAATTGTGCGCACCAAAGTTCCGCTGGCATCGATCGTTCTGGCTTGGTTCGATTGGGATTTGAGGTCGGTCCGCTTGCCGACAGCCACTATCGAATCGCCCTGAATTGCAACGCCACCGTCTTCGATCACGCGGCGCTCCGCGTGCATGGTGGCAACCGTCCCACCGCTGACAAATAGATCCACGTTTCCCTTCGCGCGGTTCTAGTTCGATCCGACAAACTGCAGCGTGTACGCCGTGGCCGGATTAAACTCTTTTGTGATCACCTTCAAATCGAGCAGTTGTTGATACATGGTGTTCCAGCGGGCTGAATTCATCTCACCCAATTGCGCCCCGCTGGGGTCGTCGCCAGCGACAAAATGTCCATCGCGCAGCGCGCGCCACGTAAATTCCATCCATTGCGGGTTTAGCGCGGGGTTGAGTTTCACAATCATGGCGTCAGCGGCCGTGGGATCCCTCAAATACTCGCGCCATCCTTTGATGGAGGCGCGCACGAACTTCGCGACGATCTCCGGATGGTGGGCCAGAAAATCGCGCGTGGTGAACATCACCCGGTAGGGGTTGTACCCGGCGTCGCTGGTCAGCAACACGCGCGTCGCGATACCCGCTTGCTTCGCGAAAAAAGGCTCCGAGGTGGCGAAGGCCTGCTGCACGTAGTTCGGATCAGCCACAAAGTTGGCGACGTTCATCATCGCCGGCACTTCGTGAACGTTTTCGAGCCGGTAACGCTTCTCAATATATTCCCACCAGGTTGATCCTGTCTTGATGGCCACCGTATGGCCGTTGAGATCCGCGAATGAATGAATCGGCGAGTCCTCGCGGACCATGATGCCTTGCGGATCGTGCTGCATCGTCGCGGCTACCGCAACCAGCGGCTGGCCAGCCGCTACGGCTTCCAGGGTTCGATCCGACGAACCCATGCCAAACTGCGCCGCCGCTGAAGCCACCTGCTGCTCGACGAACACATAGGGGCCCCCAGGCTGAATGGTGACGTCGAGACCTTCGTCCTTGTAATAGCCTTTCACGAGCGCTGTGTAGAAGCCGCCGTGTTCGGGCTGGGGATACCAATCGGCTTGCAACGTAATTTTCGTCAAACCGGAAGCGCTGGGGAGACGTTGGCATCCCACGGCGAAGAAGGAGGCAAACAAAATGAAGGTGTAGCAGATGAGGCTGGAAAGGCGACGCATGTTGGAGAATAGCATGCCTGATCTTCGCCCGGTAGCCTTCGCGGGCGCTCAAAGGGCCGAGCGAGCTCTTCATTTTCCCTTCCCCGCTGCCTAAAACGTCGGGCTAGTGCAACGGAGCGGCATAACCCGCTTGCGCTATTCCCGAAATCGGCGGCCATGCTACAATCCGACGTGGCGCGCCTCCAACCGAGATCCATTAACCCAAACTCCTCAGATAAAGATCGGATGCGCGAGCTTGTGCGCTTCACGGCCCGCACGCTGGACACTCCGTACCCTGCGCCCTTTGGCGCGCTGATCGTCAACACGCGCACCGGCGAGCGGCTGATGCGCGCCACCAACGCGGTCCGGCGCGAAAACGATCCGGGATCCCATGCCGAACTGCGAACGGTCCGCCTGGCCTGCAAAAAACTGAAGCGCCCGTCGCTTGCGGGATACACGATGTATTCCACCTGTGAGCCGTGCCCTATGTGTATGGCGAACGCTTTATGGGCCAGGCTCGATCGCGTTGTTTTCGGTGCGACGATTGCGGACGCCAACCGCCACTGCCTGCAAATTCACATTGCGGCAACCGAAGTGGCGCGTCGAGCCGACATGGCGTGCATCGTGGAAGGCCCCATCCTGCGCGAACTCTGTAATACGCTGTTCACCGACCCAAGAATGCAAAAAGCCTTCAAAATCTGGAGCACGTCGAAGAGAAATGGCAAAGCGATCTAACCGAAGCTAGGAGATACGATTATCGACCCGCGCCACGCGACCGCCCTTGCTTCCCTTCTGGACGACTCCGCGCGCGTGCTCACGCATCGTCCGATCGTGGAACAACTCTCGCGCGACTTTTACTGGTACTCACCCGTTTTGCGTAAACAACTCGATGGCAAGGTGGGCGACGTGGTAATCCAACCACTCAGCGGAGCGGAAGTTCAGGACGTGCTGCGGTATTGCCATGAGCAAGACCTTCCAGTGACGGCGCGCGGCGCGGGTACTGGCAATTATGGCCAAGCCGTCCCACTGCGCGGCGGCGTGGTGCTCGACCTCACGCGCATGGATCGCATCGAGAAAATTACATCGGAAGGCGTGGCGGTCTGCGAGCCGGGCGTGCGATTGGGTACGCTTGAAAACGAGGCGCGCAAGGTTGGTTGGGAACTGCGCTGCTACCCTTCGACAATTATCAAGGCTTCTCTCGGCGGCTTTCTCGGCGGAGGCTCGGGCGGAATCGGTTCGGTGGCGCACGGCAATCTGCGCGATTTTCAGACCGTGCGCGCGATTGAGGCGGTCACGATGGAAGCGGAACCGCGCGTGGTGCTGCACGAGGGTGAAGGAGTGCACGATATTCTGCACGCCTGGGGCACCAACGGCATCGCCACGCGGATTTGGCTCGCCCTTGCGCCCGCGGTTGAGTGGTCGCAGTGCGCGGTGGCGTTTGACACCTTTGACGCCGCTTTCGACTTCAGCGAGCGCATCGCCAACGGAACGAATTGGACCAAGCGGCTGGTGACCACCTTCGAATGGCCGATCCCCTCCTTTTTCACGCCCGTGGCGCAATACGCTCCGAAGGGCAAAGCCCTGATCTTTTTTCTGATCGCTTCACGGCAGTGCGCCGAACTCGAGAGCGCAGCGCGAAATGCCGGCGGCGAAGTCACTTATTCCGGAAAATATCTGGGCTTGCGCGCCCGGCCGCTGCTCTCCGATTACACTTGGAACCACACCACGCTATGGGCGATTCGTTCCGATGAGGCATACACCTACCTTCAGTGCGCCTTCGATCCCTTGAAGGTGCGCGAGCAAATGCGTCTGTTGAAAGAGCGCTTCGGAAGCGAAATTCTCTTCCACATGGAGTTCTGGAAGAACGGAGACGGCAGAATGATACCCGGCGCGATTCCCGTGGTTTACTACACCACCGAGGAGCGCCTGAACGAGATGATTTGCTTCTGCCGCGAAATCGGCGTTTTCGTCGCTAATCCTCACGTAAACAATGTCGAAGGCGGCGGGCGTTATCGTGCGGACAATGTGCAACTTCTGGCGAAGCAGCGATACGATCCGAAGGGATTGTTGAACCCCGGCAAGATGATTACTTTCAAACGAGACGTCGTCGCCCGATGAAAACCTGGATCCCGGACGCGCGCAACTTCGCCTATCTGAATTGGAAACAGGTGGATGCCCTGCCGCGCGAGTCGACTTTGCTGGTTCTTCCCACGGCCGCCATCGAGCAGCACGGGCACCATCTCCCGCTCGCCACGGACACGTTGATCAACAACCTGCTTCTTGGTCACGCGCTTTCGAAACTGCCGCCCGAGCTCTCCGTCTACGCGTTGCCTCCGGTGCATTACGGCAAGAGCAACGAACATATCGGCTTCCCCGGCACTCTTTCGCTGACTTCGGCAACTTTTATGGCGGTGCTGCACGATTTGGGATCGAGCATCGCGAGCGCCGGATTTAAGAAACTGGTCCTTTACAACACCCACGGCGGCAACACGCCGCTGATCGACGTGATGGCCCGCGATCTGCGCGCCGAATTCAATCTGCGGACATTCGCCCTCCACGGTTCAGGAGGAATCAAGTTTGAAGGGCTCAACCCGCAGGAACGAGCCTACGGCTTTCACGCGGGCGAGGTGGAGACGGCTTTGCTTCTGGCATCGGTGCCGGAATTGGTGGACCGGTCCGCCTACACGAGCAATTACATTGCGGATATTGCCAAGCCGGAAATACTGCTGCCGGAAAATGCTCCGGCTACATTCGCGTGGCTCACCAGCGACATCGCAAGCACCGGGGTGATGGGCGATCCGCGCCCGGCGACCGCGGAAAATGGTGGGAAATGGCTCGACCAGGCGGCGAGCCAGCTGGCGGCGGCACTCGAAGCCATGCTTCGCTTCCCGGAGAAATCCACACCGCGGCGCGGCGAGTAGGTTTTAGGGAGATAGAGGTGCGTCGTGGCTATCAAGGCACGCAGCCCGTTGAGGAAAACGTTCAGTGCCAGACACGTCGGATAAATCTCCACCAACCGAGTCAATCGATTGCGGCGATGGCGTGCGGCTCGAACGCGGCGCGCGTTGCCGAATGTCCGATGGGGTTGAGCTGGTTTCCGATCATTATTATCCCTCGCAGTCCGGACCGCACCCTACTCTGCTGATGCGGCAGCCGTACGGGCGTGACATCGCGTCCACTGTTGTTTACGCCCATCCGATTTGGTTCGCACGGCACGGCTACAACGTGGTGATTCAGGACGTTCGCGGGCGCGGCGATTCCGAAGGCAAATTCTATCCTTTCCGGCACGAAGCGCGCGACGGCGCCGAGACTATTGCCTGGCTTCGCGCCCGGCCCGAATCAAACGGCCGGATCGGCATGTACGGTTTCTCCTACCAGGGTATAACGCAACTCCTCGCCGCCGCGCAACAGCCGGAAGGTTTGGTTTGCATCGCGCCCGGGATGGCCGCTTACGATCTGTATCACGGCTGGTTCTATCAGAATGGCGCGCTGCGCCTCGCTTCAACGCTTGGTTGGGGACTTCAAATGTTGAAGGCGGACGCGCGACGCCTGAAGCTGCGCGAGGCAAGTGACCGCCTCGAACAAGCCTGGGCCAATCTAGCAGCTCAGACGAGCGTCCTGCCGTTCGGAGATCATCCCGCGCTGTGCGGCGAAGGCTTGCCAAAGTACGTGCTCGATTGGTTCGATCACGATCAGCCCGGAGAATACTGGGCATCGCTCGATGTAAGCCGGAAGCTGGACTGCATCCGCGTTCCCGGGCTGCATATTTCCGGCTGGTACGACACCTATCTGAAGGGCAGCATCGCTGGATTTCTTGCATTGACCAAGTGCGCGGGCAGCGCTTTTGCGCGCGAGCACCAATACCTGATTGCCGGTCCGTGGGTGCACATTCCGTGGGGCGATCGCGCCGGAACGGCGGACTTCGGCGCCGAGGCGCTTCTGGATACGGATGCGCTCCTGCTGCGCTGGCTCAACCACTGGCTTAAGGATTCGGGCGAGTTCGCGGCGGAGCCTCGCATCCGACACTTTGTGCTGGGAGAAAACCGCTGGCGCGAAGCCGACGAGTTCCCGGACGGTGCGGGCCAGGTCCTGTATCTTCACAGCGCAGGCCGCGCAAACTCGCTCAAGAGAGATGGCTCGCTCTCGACAGCGCCTACGGTTGATGAACCTTGCGACATTTTCGTCTACGACCCGGAAGTCCCCGTTGTCGCGCCCGGAGGGCTTGCCGTCCCGAGCGGACAATTCGACCAAGCCACTCTGGAACTAGGAAACAATCTTTTGGTTTACACCACGACGCAGCTAGACCGGCCTCTTTCAGTCTTCGGGAGCCCGCGCGTTTCGTTATATTGCAGTACTTCTTCAGCGCATGCCGATTTCACGGCGAAACTCGTGCGCGTACGTTCGAATGGCGCGGCTGAATTTATTTGCATGGGCATCGCGCGCTCGAGTTGGCTTTTTGCGAATACCGGTTACGCGGCCGGCAAAGTTCACCACTGGGAATTTGATCTCGAGCCGACTTCCTGCTGTTTTGCCGCGGGCGATCGCATTCGTCTCGAAATTGCCAGCAGCGCGTTTCCGCTTTATGACCGCAATCCCGGCACGGGCGTGCCATCGTGCCGCGCCAGCTCGTGGGATTGGCAACGGTCGACCCAGTTCGTCTATCACACCGGCGAGCATTCCTCGGCACTGTACCTGCCCGTACGCGAGAAGCTCGGATGAATGGCAACGTCGCGGTTCCGGAAGTCGAGTTCGCAGCGGTAACAAAAAGCTATGGCCACGGCCGGCCGGTCTTGGCCGCCGTTGACTTGAAAATCTCGAAAGGCGAGTTTGTCACCATCATCGGTCCATCTGGCTGCGGCAAATCGACCGTGCTGAAGCTGATTTCCGGCTTGACGCCGCCAAGCAGCGGAACCATTCGGGTAAATGGGATGACACCTCGGGATGCGCGGGAGACCGTATCCTTCATTTTTCAGGATGCGACGCTCCTTCCCTGGCGCACCGTTCACGACAACGTCGGACTTGGCCTGGAGCTGGAGCGGGCTCCCAGGGACCGGCGCAACAAGACCGCCGCCGCTTTGCTGGAACTGGTGGGGCTGCAGGACGTGGCCGCGGCCTATCCGCGCGAGCTTTCCGGCGGAATGAAGATGCGCGTTTCCATTGCCCGCGCCCTGGCCACGAGTCCGCCGGTGCTTTTGATGGACGAGCCGTTCGCGGCCCTCGATGAGATGACACGCGACCGCTTGAACGAAGAGCTGCTGCGCTTGCGCGCGGAGCAGAAGTGGACCGGGATCTTCGTGACTCACTCAGTCGCGGAGGCGGTATTTCTTTCGACGCGCATCATCGTGCTCGCGCCGAATCCTGGACGAATTCACGCCGACTTCGCGGTCAATCTTCCATTTCCGCGTACCGCGGAGTTGCGAGATACACCCGAATTCGAGGCGCTTGTGTCTTGCATGTCCCACACCTTGCGGGAGGCGCTCAAACGGTGAGGCAGCGTCTCATCGTCGCGGCGAATGCGCTGATCGTTTTCGGCGCTTTGCTGGTGTTGTGGCAAGCCATTCTCTGGATCTTTCGAGTGCCTGCTTTCATGCTGCCCTCGCCTTGGGCGGTGGCACGCGCCGTCGTCGTGCGATTCCCTTCCCTGATGGCCTCGCTGGCCATCACAGCCGAGGAGTCCGCCGGCGGCCTCATCGCCAGTATCGTCGTTGGCGTTGTAATCGCCCTGATCTTCGCGCAGTCGCGCTGGGTACGCCGGATGCTTTACCCATACACCATTTTGCTGCAGACCGTGCCGATCGTGGCCATTGCGCCGCTCATTCTGATGTGGGTGGGCGCGGGAGTCGCACCGGTGGCGCTGATCGCGTTCATTATTTCACTTGCGCCGATCATCGCCAACACTACACAGGGTCTCATCAGCGTGGACGAGAATCTGGTGCATCTCTTCCTGATGCACAATGCTTCTCCCGCACAAAAGCTTTTCAAGCTGCGATTGCCGCACGCCGTGCCGTCACTGTTTGTGGGAATTCGCATCGCCAGCGGCATTGCCGTGATCGGCGCCATCACCGGCGAACTGTATGCCGGGTCGAGCCAGGTAGGCGTTGGCGGACTGGGCTATTCAATTCTGTATGCCTCTTCGCAGCTTCAGACCGCTTATCTGTTTGCGCTGGTGCTGGCCGCCACAGTGCTGGGGTTTGCATTTTTCTTCGCCGTAATGTTCCTGGAGTGGTATTTCCTGCACCACTGGCACGAATCAGCGCGCGTTCCGGAGGCTGAATGAAATTGCGAGCGCATCGAGGAGGGTGACCATGCTGCGGCTGGAAACGGAAACCGGATGGTGGCTGGTGACGCATCCCGACCACGCGCGCCTGGCAGGAGCTTTTGCGGAGCGCTGGGGGAACGAGCGCTTCTTGGCACCCGAACCCCGCGCCAGCGTGCTCAAAGGCATCGCCCGGCACGACGACGGCTGGCTCGCCCGCGACGCCGCCCCGCAGATCACCCGCCAGGGAAAGCCAAGCGCGTTCTCGGTGGAGCTTGTTGGCAAGTATTCCGCGTTTGAGGAGATCGACCTGAAGGACTACCTCGCCGTCCGCGATCGCGCAGTCCGGTTGATTGCAGCTGAGGATTCTTACGCCGCGCTATTGATTTCCATGCATACGTACAGCCTGCTCACCGAGCATGCTGACCGCTCGACCATTGCGCCAGCCGAATTGCCCCTACTGGACGCTTTCCTCGAAAAACAAAGGGATTTTCAGCGTGAGCTTCGAGAACAGATAGTTGTGAACCCGAGGTTTGCCCCGGAGCAGAAGACCGAAGCAGCAATTCTCGATCACTTTAGATTGCTTCAAGCGACCGATAATCTTTCGCTGCTGACGTGCGTGAATTTTTCACGACCAGCCAGTTTATTGCATCCGCTGCCGCTGCGGGAGGGAGGCCACGTTCAAGTTGAAGTACGCTCAATCGGCTCGCGGCATTTTGCGCTTGACCCTTACCCATTTGCTGAGCAGCCGTTGCAGTTTGAATTTCCCGCTCGGCACGTGGAGGGCAAAGGCTTCGCGTCGGCCGCAGAACTACAGGAACGATTCGCCGCCGCGCGGGCGGAGACGCTGTCGGTGACGGTCGGCACGAGCTGAGGGCAACGATCCACGACGAAAGACGCGCTCGTTCGTTGTGCTTACCCATGCCAGAAAGACGGTACAAAAAAGGGGCGGCGCTTTGCCGGCCCCCTTTTGGCAGAGGGTTTGATTTAGAAAAGAATGCTTAGCGACATCTGAATTTGCCGCGAGCTTCCAATCGTCTTGTTCGTTATACCCAGGCCGCTGAGGCTCGGACAAACGTAAATGGCCGTGAAGTCGCTGTTACAAGGGGTGGTGGACCCGGCTTGGCCAGCATATGGAAACCCGTTGAAGTCGATGTTCTGGTCAACATTGTCGATGGGGATGTCGAAACTGGGGGTATTGGTAACGTTGAAGACATCAAAGGTGTACTTCGCGGAAACGCGCTCCGTGATTTGAGTGGTCTTCACGATCGAAATATCACCGCGCTTCTGCCAGCCCTGCCGGAAGATATTGCGTTGGCCGTTGGCGATGAAGTCGGTTTCGTAGGGGTCATTTGAGGGAATGGCGCCATTCAAAGCCCCAGGCGCGAGCAGGGGGAGCGTGAAGCAATCCGGATTCAGCGCAACAGGACCGTACGCGCCCGACGCTCCGGTAAGTGCGCTCTTGGGCGTGCAGCCCGGAGCCAGCGGAACGATCGGATTGGTGATGCCATCGTTGACTCCATAATAAATACTACCGACCGCGCCCGAGTAGTCGACGATGCTATACGGCTGGCCGCTTTGCAGCACAGTCAAACCAGAAATCGCCCATCCGTCGGCAAATTTTCCCGCGAACGAGGATTCCCCGTAAAACTTGGGAAGTTCATAGCGATAGGTGAAATTGATCACGTGCGTGCGGTCGAAGTCAGACAGACCGTAGCCGGAGTGCAGATCCAGCGGGTTGTTCCCGTTATAAAAAAGCCCCATTGCGCTCTGTTCATCGGTGGAGCGGGAATAGGTATACGAAAAGCCGAGCTGGAGCCCATGACTCATACGCTTTTCGAGATGAGCCTGCAGCGCGTTGTAGGCGGAAACGCCGGCCGCCGTGTAGGACTCCGATTCGGACGAGTAGCCGATGTAAGGAACGCGTAGGTCGACATTTCCTCCCTCGAAGGTCTCCTGATACGGCTGCCCGTTGGGCAAGTTAATGGTATTGAATGAGCCCGGGGCGTCCACAATCGAGTAGCCGTAAGTGTAGTCCTGCTCAAACGCACTACCTTTGAGGAGCGGATTGGAAGGCGAGGCGATTTGCGCCTGGTTAAACGGCACCGGTATGACCTCGTGGCGGCCTAGATTGCCCACATAACCAATGTCGATCGCAAGATCGTTGCGCGGCTGCCACTGAATGTCGAGCGTCTGGTTGAGCGTGTACGGAAGCTTGTTCTTTCGGTTATAGACCGCGAACGAAAACAGCTGGGATCCCGCTTTCGATCGCCGCAGCATTCGGCAGATTCAGATTCGCGGGATCGCCCGGCGTGAATGGCGCGAGCGTGTCGCCCCAAGGATTCTGAAAACCTCCGGGGCACGGGGTGTAGCCGTAAATGCTGCACTGTTGCGAACCCACCCACGGAGGAGATTGGTTCACGCCAAAGGGACCGCCGGCGATCACACCCGAAGCAAAGCCGGGAGAAAGGTAGCTGAAGAGTTCGCCCCGGTCGTAGTACATGCCCCAACCAGCACGCACGACGATTTTGCTATTGAACATCCTCGGACTCCATGCAAGGCCGATTCGCGGCGCGAGTCCCCATTGCCGCCCCGTCAGAGTTGAATCGCTGACACCTTTTGTCGGGAACGCGGGATTGTTGCCGGCGATGAGAAATCCCGTCGAGGTGATCACGTCATTCACAGGATCGTAGCTGTAGTCCGCCGGATTGAAGTTGTAGAGCCGCCCGTTCTTTTCGGTAAGGCCTCCGTGATAGTCGAAACGCAGGCCGGCGCTGATGCTCAGGTTCGGTCGAATCTGGAATTTGTCCTGGACGAACTCGCCATTCTCGCGGGAACGGTAGTAGCGGTTCGCGTCGCCCTGCAGGAACGTGGTGGCGATGAAACCGTCGGCCGTGTAGCTGACAGGATGGCCCATCAAGAAGGCCGCGAAGTCGGAAAAGCCGACCATACCCTTGTTGGTTCTGTCGTCCCGAGCATTTAGCTGGGTATAGGAGTAGCTTCCGCCGAAGGTCAGCGTGTGTCTGCCGCGGATCCAGATGGCGGTTACGGACGGCATCCAACGGTTCTGGAAGACACCCGTGAAGGCGCCCTGCGACGCCGCTGTGCTGCCAATGGTGGCGCCCGCGTTGAACACAAAGTTGGGGTTATAGAGATCGCTGGTTCCCGGCTGGTTCAGGCCGGCAGTATTGTTGCCGTAATCGTCCACAATCGTCATGCCCGGAAAGTTCGTGGAGCCGAACGTGTTAATCGTCAGGTCCGCCGGCGTGAACCCCGCGAGTTGTGGAAGCGTGGCGCCGAAGGCCGCCAAACCGGCCGGTGTGAATGGCTGTCCGAGACTGCTGTAGATTTTCTCCCGGATGAAACCAAACGTTTCGGCAACGTTGAAGGTCGGCGTCAAAGTTTGCGTGTTGGTGATCGTGGCGACTTGGCTGCCGGCATCCAGTTTCTGCGTAAACCCCTCGAAAGCCGAGAACGCGAATGGCGCCCGAGTCGGATCGTGCTGGTAATAATACTTAAGCGACAGCGTGTCCTTCGATGTCGCAAGGAAGTCAATGTTGCCCACGGCCTGATCGGCGATGAAATAGGCAGGCTGGGTAATGAATAAATCTTCCGGAAAATTGAGAGTCGGCGTGAAGTTCGGATTGGCGGACGGAATCATATACTGCCCATTCGGCAGCTTGTAATTCAACATCTCAAATGCAATCGGATTGATCTGGCCGAAGTTGAGACCGATGGTGGCCGGCAAGTCAATCGTGTCCCCGAAGTAGCCGCAAGGGGGGGCCGGGCAGTCAGGCGTAGGCGTGGTGATTTCGTTGGCGTTGGCCAAGCCCTGAGGACTTCGGTCATTTGTCAGGAAGGCCGGCACCGCGGTTCGCGACGTGCCGATTTCGAGGTCCGAAACGTGGACGTGCTGGTAGGAGACAAAACCGAAAAGCTTGTTCTTGATGATGGGGCCGCCCAAAGTGCCGCCAGCGGTGTAACGGTGTAGTTCAGGCACCTTTTCGTTGTCAGGTATATTGTCGTCCTGCTTGTAAAAGAACGGAGCGGCGTTGAGCCAGTCGGTTCCCCGGTGACCGTAGAAACTGCCGTGGATATCATTGGTTCCGGAGGTCGTGCTGATGTCGATGTGCGCGCCGCTGGTAGAGCCCTGCTGCGCGTCGTACATCGAGGTATTGACGCGGAATTCCTGCACCGTTTCGGGCGCGGGCGAAGGTATGGCCTGTCCGATCGCCAAATATGGCGACGCCGTGCTCTGAATAATTTCCGCCGTGGTGCTCCCCGCGCCTGAGACGCCCGTGTTGTTCACGATGCGCGCGGAAGCCACCTGGCTGGTGCTTTTCCCGTTAAACAAATTGCTGGCATCGACTCCGTTGAGGAGGAATGTGTTGCTCGTGTCGCGCTGGCCGTTAGCCCAGATGGGCTGGTTCCCTAATCCGGCGTTGGCGCCCGTGCCGTTGGGCAACTCCGCATTCACACCCGGAGAGAGAATCGCCAGACCGGTAAAGCTTCCAGTCGGCAGGGGAACATCTTCGATCTGCATCTTGTCCAATACGTACCCGTTGGTCGTATCCACGGCGTTCAGGAGCGGCGTTTCTTCAACGGTAACCACTTCGTTGACCTTACCGATCTGTAGGGTCGCGTTGACCGTGGCCGTGCGGTTTGCCTGGACCAGAATCGACGGGATATTTTGCGTGTCGAATCCATCATGCGAGAACGTAAGCGTGTAACTACCAATCGGCAGGTTCACAAATGTATAACTGCCACTCTCGTCGGTTTTCTGCGTGCGGGTGAGCTTAGTCTGGTCCCCCACGATTGTTACCGTCGTGCCGGTCACGGCGCCGCCGGAAGTGTCCTGCACCGTGCCGGTGATCCCTCCGAGTGTTTGTTGGGAGAGCGTGGGAAGCGCCAAGGCCAGCGGCAAAAGGCACAGCGACGAGATAAGAAATAAAACGCGGATTCTGATAATCATGGCGCGCATCTCCTAAAGTGACCAGATACACCCTAACGACACCCTCGTATGAAATCCGTAGCAGGAGTTTTCGTTTTTTTTCAGCGACGCTCATCGCTTAGCCAAAATTTGCCTCGCGACGCCCTTAATTCTGGCCCAGAGCCTATCCCATCTTCCGTCCGAGAGGACAATCAATTGTTTTTGTCGCACCGATCAGCAATTTCAATCCGGTTGATCTGCGGCCGCGTTGGTTGATTGTCTGAAAAGTCGCGTTTGGCACGGCCTGCGGCGGTACGCGTCAGAAGATTTTCGCGGGAGGAAGGACGCGTTTCGGAATCGCCGCGCTTACCGTAAACATCGGCTCGTTCACCACCTGGCTGAGCCGGAGGTTCATGGCCACGCTGCAAAGAATGTAGGCGTGTATCTCGCTGAAATCCCAATGCTCGACGAGCAGATCGATCATCCGCGAAGTGGCCGCGCGGGCGGCATCAATCGCGTCGGTTGCCGATTCCACCACGACCCACGCCTCGCCTTCCTGGGCGGCCTTTCGCGAAGTCGCTTCGATAAAGGGCCCGTGCAGCGTTCGTTGGTTATGTACGAAAAAGCGCAGCGTGACGTCCGCCGGACACTCGATGCCGTTGATGCACACTTCGCCATCGCCCTGGGCCGCATGGGCATCGCCAGCGGAAAAAAGTGCACCCGGATTCAGCACCGGCAAGTAGAGGGTTGCTCCGGAGCAGAGTTCGCGCACGTCCATATTGCCCCCGAAGACACCGGGCGGCCGGGTGCGAAATTCGCCACGTTCGGCAGGGGCGACGCCCATCACGCCGCAGAAAGGTCGCAGCGGAACAACCGCAGGCGCAAGTGACCTGCTCAGCTCGCGTTCCAGCTCCCAGTGAAAAAGGTAGGGGTTCGCGAAGCGGTGCTTGAGAAAGCCCATGCCGGCGATCACGCTCGTCCATCCCCAGCCCTTGTGCGCAACTTCCAGGACGTCGATTTGCAGAACGTCGCCGGGCTCGGCGCCCTGAACGAATATCGGACCGGTAAGCGCGTGGATGCGTTCGCGGTTGATGTCGATGTATTCGCCGAGCGTCATCCCCGGATGCACTTGCGCACCGCTTGAGTCGAGGCATTCGAGATGCACCGTGTCGCCCGAAGCGATGGTCAGGCGTGGCGGCAGATCGCGATTCCAGCGCGAATGGGTGGGTTCGGCCGAAAGGACGTGGTTGGCCATCTGTGGACCCTATGCCTCCAGTTCGACGGTCATCTGCAACTCGACCAAAGCGTTGCGCGGCAATGCGGAAACGCCGATCGCCGCGCGCACGTGACGGCCGGAGTCGCCGAAGATCTCGACGAGAAGGTCCGATGCGCCGTTGATAACTTTGGGCGAATCGGGAAAGCCTGGAACGGCATTCACGTAGCCGTTGACGCTGATGATGCTTTTTACGGCGTCGAACGAGCCAAGATGGCGCATCAAAACCGCCAACTGGGTGAGCGCGCACGATCGCGCCGCGGCGTAGCCCTCCTCGATCGTGCGATCCAGGCCTACGGTGCCGCTGATCACGCCTTCGGAGTCCGTCGAAATCGCGCCTGCAAGATACACGATGCGCCCCACCGTTTTCGCCGGAATGTAATTCCCTCCCGGTTCGGGAGCGGCGGGCAAAACGATGCCGAGCTTCGCGAGCCGCGCTTCCGTTTCCCTAGCCATTGACGCTCATACCCTCCACTGCGAGTTTCGCAACTCTAGCATAGACGGCTCGTCGCCAGATTCCCGATTGCGACGGCCCATCCGTGCGATAGCATGTGCCATGCAATCACTCTGCACCGCCGTCTCCGCGTGCATTGTCCTTTCGCTTGCGGGTGCGGCGCCAGTTCACGCTGCCAACAAGGCGAAACGCGAGCGACCCGCCTATCCACGAAAGGCGTTCCGCGCCACTGCTGCAGATACAGCGATCGTCGCCCTTGGATCTTGAAGTAGCCGGCGACCTGCGAGGATTGCCGCCTGGCGCCACGCGTTATCTGACGCGCGACGACCTTCTAGCCTTGCCGCAAGTAAGTTACACGGTGGACGACGATCCCAATTTCGCAGGATCAACCGAAGTCAGCGGCGTGCCGCTCGACGAGCTGGCGCGGCGTCTCGGCCGCGAAGCCGGGTTCGGATTTGGTTGTGGCCATATGCGATGACTTGTATCGCGCAGACTATCCGCGCAGCTACATCGAGGCGCATCATCCGTTCTTGGTGCTGAAAGTCAATGGCAAGCCGCCCTCGGGCTGGCCCAAGGATTCCGACGCTCATCAGCTACGATATGGGGCCGTACATGATCTCGCATCCGAAATTCATGCCGAGCTTCAAGATTCTCGCGCACGCGGACGAGCAGCAAATTCCCTGGGGCGTGGTGCGGATCGAGTTTCGCGACGAAAAGACAGGTCTTCGGGGCGATCGCGCCGCGCGGGCCGCACGCGAATGACGCTGCGGTGCAGGCGGGCTTCAAAATTGCGCAACAGAATTGCTTCCGCTGCCACAACGCTGGCGACGAGGGCGGCCGAAAATCGGGAGTGACCGTGGACTGTGCTGTCGGCATTGGCCGCCGACTCGCCGGTCTTCTTCAGAACTACGTGCGAAATCCGAAGTCGAAAAGTCCCGACGCGGAAATGCCGGGCAATCCGCTGTATGACGAGAAAACCTTGCATGCCTTGACGCTCTATTTCCAGGATTTGCGGTTTCGGGGACAACCATGACCTTGCGCGTCGCGAAAATCGCGCTCGTGTTCGGTGTCGCGATTTTCTACGCGTTCGTGGTTTTCAACAATCTCACCGACTACGCCTCGAACTACCAATTCGTGCGGCACGTGCTGATGATGGACTCCACTTTCCCGGGAAATCACGGGATGTGGCGCGCGCTGAATCAACCGGCCCTGCACACGGCATTCTATGTGGGGATTATCGCGTGGGAAATGGTCACGATGGCGCTTTGCTGGTGGGGCGGCATTCGTCTGCTGAAAACGCTGCACGGAACCGCTGCGGAATTTCAACGAGCGAAGAGCGTCGCGATTGTGGCGCTCACGGTGAGCCTGCTGATGTGGCTCGTGGCATTTCTGAGCATTGGCGGTGAGTGGTTTTTGATGTGGCAGTCGAAAACCTGGAATGGACAGGACGCGGCTTTCCGCATGTTCACTGTGGTCGGCATCGTGCTGCTTTTGGTGGCGCAGCCGGACCAAGACGGCCAACCTTAATTTAATTTCCGGCTCGCGCCATTTTGGGGCGGCGGTCGTTCAACAAAAACCACAGCAAGCCCACTGTCAAATAAACGAGGTAAATGTAGGGCAGCTTGCCGTACGGCCCTTCCGGCACAGGATACAAGTTTCCCGCCAGCGCGAGGAGCATTGCCAGGCAGGCCAGCGCGGCGATCACTGCCGATCTGGGGCGGAACGCACTGTGCCGGCGCAAATAGGCAGGAAGGGCGGCGGCAACCAGCGCGTAGGTGACGATGAAGCCGTACGTTGCCAGGGAGCCCATCCATCCGTAAACGTCCAGCCCGCTCGCGCCGCGCGCCGCCAGC
Source organism: uncultured Acidobacteriota bacterium (assembly GCA_963754105.1). Lineage (GTDB taxonomy): Bacteria > Acidobacteriota > Terriglobia > Acidiferrales > UBA7541 > Palsa-295. Next base: position 14,955 of record CAVWEZ010000018.1, on the reverse strand, counting down.
ACCGCAACTGGGAGGCCGGCAGCGATACCCGTAACGAGGATGGCGCGGCTCGGCGTTTCGTTGCGCGCGTGGGTGATGCGCAGCGAGCGTGCGCCAAGCCGTTGTGCGCCATCAGCAGCAGAACCCGCGCAGCGGCGGTGACGCAAGCAAGCGTGCCGGCAAAAAGGCTCACCAGCACGCCGATGTTGATCAGGACACCCAGGAACGGCGCGCCGGCCACTGCCGCCAGGATTTGCATCGGAGCCTGGCTATTGCCGAGATCTTGCCCGGCGATGCGGAAACCGAGCACTTCCGTGTACGCGCAGACAATGAAAATTGCGCCCGCGAGAAGCGAGCTTTGAATCACGGCGCGAGGAATTGTCTTCAGCGGATCGCGCGCTTCGGAGCCCAGCGTGGTCGCGCTTTCGAATCCGACGAAGCTGAAAAGCGCCAGAACCAGGCCAAGCCGCAGGCCGCTGCCGGTCATGCCTCGCAGGTGGAGCTGTTCCGAGTCCAAATGCAAGCCGTGGCGCACCAGCACCAGCGCCACCACCATCAGGATCACGAACAACGAACTGCTTCGATCCACAGCATCAGCCGCGCGGAAATTTTCACGTCGCGCCACGCGATCCACATGACATTCCGGTCACGAGCAATCGTAAGCATCACCGCGGAAAAGGAGTGGGCACCGAGTGCGCAGATCGTCAAGCTGGCGTAGTGGTAGAATCCGCCGATCACGCTCGATCCGGTCGCCACGTAAGCGAGCAGCAAGCTCCACGCACGATGGCGCCCAGCCACGGCGGCAAAATCATCGAAGCATAGGTGTACAGAGAGCCGGGCGAGGCCGAGTAACGCGCGAATCGGGCCACGCACATCGCCACCAGCAGCATCGGCGATGGTCGCCAGCATATACGCGAGCCACGTGCCGTTGCCGCCAACGCGCACACCAGCGGAATCGTGGCCGCGGGAGTGGTGCTTGGCGCCATCGTCGAGACCGATTGCGCCAGCGTCTCCATGGGCGAAAGCACTTCGCGGCGCAAGCCGTAGCCGATGAACGCCATGTTTTTGTGCTATCCGAGTCCCTAAGGGTGGGATCGTTTCTTCCGCCGCGATGAATCCGCGCGACCAGGGCGTACGTTACCGGCCCGGCGTCATCGGCACAAGAAACGTGCGCAAACGGCGCCGTTTCGTTTCTCGAGGATGCGGATGCAATCGCGCTTCTAATCGACACCAGAGCCGAGTCGGATCGCCACGCTTCTCCGTTAACAAAGGGCCGGGACCATTTCTACTTCGACTCTTTTGCGAGACCCCATCTCGAATGCTTCCCCTCTATCGCGACGCGAAAAGTCGCGGCCAACCGCGCTACCTTTCACTCTCTAATCGCCAAAAATGCCATGCGTCATTCGTTTTCTGCCGTTGACGCCGCCTCTTTCAGCGACCTATAGTGGCTCACTTTTAGTTCCGGGGATTGCGCCACTTGCTGGAACGCATCTTTCACCTCGAGAAAAACGAGACCACCGTTCGCCGCGAGCTTCTGGCCGGCGTGACCACGTTCATGACCATGGCTTACGTCGTCGTCGTCAATCCCGCGCATCCTTTCCGAAGCCGGCATGCCGGTCGAGGGAGTCCTCTTCGCCACCTGCATTTCCGCCGCTATCGCCACGCTCATGATGGGCCTGTGGGCCAACTATCCCATCGCGCTCGCGCCCGGGCATGTCGCTGAACGCCTACTTCACCTATTCGATCGTGATCGGCCGCGGCGTGCCGTGGCAGACGGCGCTGGGCGTCGTCCTGCTTTCCGGCTTGCTTTTCCTGCTTCTCACGCTCACCAATGTGCGCGAGCAGATCGTCAACGGCATTCCAGACTGCCTGAAGCACGGAACCGCCGCGGGCATCGGCCTCTTCATCGCGTTCGTCGGCTTTCGTAACGCCAAAATCATTGTCGCCAACCCGTCCACCTTCGTCGCGCTGGGCAAGATATCCGACCGCAAGTGATCCTGGCGTTGCTCGGCGTTCTGCTGATCGCGATCCTGGTGGCGCGCCGCGTGGGCAGCGCAATCCTGATCGGCATCGTTGCCATCACCCTCGCCGGAATTCCGCTCGGACTCGCCATGGCCCGCGCACATTTTCTCGTTGCCCCATCCCTCCGGCACCTTTTCAAGCTCGATCTGCGTCGGCGCGAAGATCGGGCTCGGCGAACTTGTCTTCGTATTTTTCTTCGTGGATCTTTTCGACAACGTGGGCACGCTGGTCGGCGTCTGCGAGCAGGGAGGATTTCTGCGCGATGGCAAGTTGCCCCGCGCGAGCCGCGCGCTGCTGGCCGACGCCTTCGGCACCATCGTCGGCGCGCTTACCGGCACTTCCACGGTGACGAGCTACATCGAGAGCGCGGCCGGAGTTGCCGCAGGCGCGCGAACCGGCCTGGGCAACGTGGTCATCGCGGGCCTATTTGTCGCGGCCATGTTTTGCGCGCCGCTGGTCGCCGCGATTCCCTCCTACGCCACCGCGCCGGCCCTGATCCTGGTTGGCGCGCTGATGTGCGGCACTGTGGCCAAAGTCAATTGGGACGACTTCACCGATGCCGTTCCCGCCTTTCTGACTCTCATCGCCACGCCCCTAACGTTCAGCATCGCTACCGGCCTGAGCCTGGGCCTGCTCTCGTTCACTTTCCTGAAGTTGTTCACCGGCCGGCATCGCGAAATCAGCCCGCTGATCTGGGTCCTAAGCGCTCTGTTCCTGCTGCGCTACGCTTTCCTCGGGCGGGATAGGCGCGTTGCCGATCGCTAATAGGGGAGCTTGTTCGGCTGCTGCTCCCAGGCGCGAAACGCTTCGAGTGCTTCTTCACGCATCAGTTGAATCATGGGAATTTTGCGTTGCGCGTGCGGCCGAGGAATTTCGAGGTAGATGAACGAATCGTCGAAACCGGCCCTGGCGGCATCCGCGGCGGTGTTGCCGAAATATACGCGAGCCGGCCGCGCCCAATAGATCGCGCCGAGGCACATCGGGCAGGGCTCGCACGAGGTGTAGAGTTCGCAGTCTCGCAGCTCGAAGAGGCCGAGCTTCCTGCAGGCCTCGCGGATGGCGACGACTTCCGCGTGCGCGGTGGGATCGTTCGTCAAAGTTACGCAATTCACGCCTTCGGAGATGATTTCTCCGCCCTCTCGCGACGACGGCGCCGAACGGCCCGCCGCGCCCGGAGCGCACGTTCTCAATCGAGAGCTGAATGGCGCGCGCCATGAACGGGTTGGTCATTCGACGAGTATAAGCCGACGTTGCGATTTTTCGCGGTCCGGAATGTTGAAGACACCGAAACTACTGGGATACGCTGCTCACTTCACGCTGATCTCTCAGGAGTGCGTGCCTCTACTTTGGACCTACAAGCCTTCGTCTCCCGCCGCGTTGTAACACCCGAAGGAATCCGCCCGGCGGCGATTCTCGTCGACGGCGAACGAATCGAGGCAGTTGTTCCTCTGGACCAGGTGCCCGCGCGACGCGCAAATCCATGATTTCGGCGAGGCGGCGATTCTTCCGGGGCTCGTGGATTCACACGTGCACATCAACGAGCCTGGCACGAACGGATTGGGAGGGTTTCGAGACGGCTACGCGCGCCGCGGCTGCGGGCGGATACACCATGCTGGTGGACATGCCGCTGAACTGCCTGCCGGCGACGTCACTGTGGCCGCGCTTGAAGCGAAGCGCGAAGCAGCGCGCGGCAAGTGCCGAGTCGATTGGGCGGCGTGGGGCGGAGTCGTCAGCGGCAATCAAGGCGATATCGAACCGCTGGCCGCGGCGGGTGTGCTCGGGTTTCAAATGCTTTCTGATCCATCCGGGCATCGACGGCTTCACGATGGTTACCGAACAGCAACTGCGCGACGGCGTTGCCCCACGTTGCGCGGACGGGCTTGCCGCTGCTGGTGCATGCGGAACTTGCCGGCCCTGTGGATGCGGCCACCGCAGACTTGGCGGGCCGACTGGAGATCGTATGCGACGTATCTGAAATCCCGGCCGGATGAGGCGGAGCTTTCCGCGATTCGGCTGCTGCTCTCGCTGTGCCGTGAATATCACTTTCGCCTGCATATCGTTCATCTCGCGACGCGCCAGCGCGCTCGACGATCTGCGGGCCGCGCGCGCCGAGGGACTCCCGGTCAGCGTCGAAACCTGCCCGCACTATTTGCATTTGGCCGCGGAAACGATCGCCGACGGAGCGACGCTGTGCAAATGCGCGCCGCCGATTCGAAGCCGCGAAAATCGCGAGAGGCTGTGGGAGGGCCTGCGGAAGGCGTGATCGATCTGGTGGCCACGGATCATTCTCCTTGCCCGCCGTCGATGAAGCAGCTTGAAGCCGGCAATTTCAGAACGCTTGGGGCGGCATCGCGAGCCTTTCGATGGCGCTGCCGGTGATGTGGACCGAGGCCAGCCGGCGAGGCTTTACGCTTGCCGACATTGCGCGCTGGATGGCGGAAGGTCCCGCGCGGCTGGCGGGCTGCGACTCTCGCAAGGGCCGAATCGCCGCGGGATACGACGCGGACTTCGTGGTGTTCGACCCGGAAGCGGAATTCGTGGTTACCGAAGATCGGCTGTTCTACCGGCACGCAGTTTCGCCCTATCTGGGGGAGACACTTCGCGGCGTAGTCAAAGCCACCTACCTCAGAGGGCAAGCTGTCTTTTCAGACGGCACAGTTTCCGGGCGAGCCGACGGCCGGGAATATCGAGCGTAGGCACCGGCGGATCGACCGCAATCAGGCGTGCAAATATTTCGCATTCTCGTTCACAATAGTGGGAACCCGATTTTTTGGGCTATCCGCAGGTCTTCAGAGATCTACGCCGAGTTCGATGTGACAGGTGAACGCATCATCGGCTTGCCGGCGCCGCGCAAGGAAGGGCGCGACAAAGTCACGGGAAGAGCGCGCTACATCGACGACATTACCCTGCCGAACATGCTTTACGGCGCGACGGTGCGCAGCAAGATCCCGCGCGGCAAAATCAAGAAAATCACTTTCGGCCCGGAATCCGCTGGGACGAATTTGTCATCGTTTCCGCGAAAGACATTCCCGGGGAAAAACTGCATTGCGCTGATCGAAAACGATCAGCCGTGCCTCGCGGATGGAGTTGTCAACCATCCCGAGGAGCCGATCCTCCTGCTGGCCCATGCGGATAAGCATGCTTCTGCCGAAAGCCGTTGAAGCGGTCCACATCGAGTACGAACCCCTTCCGGCGGTGTTCAATATCGCGGAAAGCGAGCGGCCGATCCGAGATCATTTGGGGCGAGGACAATATCTTCAAAACCTACCTGATTCGAGAAGGGCGACGTGGACGGCGTCTGGGAGAAAGCCGCATTCATCGTCGAGGGCGAGTACTCGACCGGCGCGCAGGAGCAACTTTACATCGAGACGAACGGGATGATCGCGCAGTTCGACCCGGACAGCGGCGTCACGGTATGGGGTTCGCTGCAGTGTCCCTATTACGTGCACAAGGCTTTGATGGCCGTCTTCGGTCTGCCGGAAGACAAAGTTCGCGTGGTGCAGGCGGAAACGGGAGGCGCGTTCGGCGGCAAGGAAGAATATCCCTCGATGATCGCGGCGCACGCGGCGCTGCTGGCGATGAAGTCCGGGCGGCCGGTGAAGATTATTTACGACCGCCTGGAAGACATGGTCGCCACCACGAAGCGCCACCCTTCGCGGACGCGGCATCGCACCGCCGTCAGCAAGGACGGAAAAATTCTGGGCGGCGAAATCGAATTCACGATTGACGGCGGCGCGTACCTGACGCTGTCGCCGGTGGTGCTCTCGCGCGGCACGATTCACGCGGGCGGGCCGTATTACTGGCCGAGCGTTCGGGTGCGCGCAAAAGCCGTGGCGACGAATGCGCCGCCGCATGGCGCTTTTCGCGGCTTCGGCGCGCCTCAGAGCCATTTTTGCCATGGAGCGGCACATGGATCGCATCGCGGAGACCGTCGAATTTATCGCCGGTCGAGATCCGGCGCCGGAATTTTCTGAAGCCGGGCGAGACAACCATCACCGATCAAATCGATTCGACGAGGAGATCGATCTGGGAAAACTGCTCGACCGCGCGCTCGACTCTCGCTGATTACGACGCCAAGAAACGAACGATTCGCGAAGGAGAAACGAGTCGGCACACAAGGAAAGGGCATGGGCATCGCGGCGTTTCTTCACGGCGCGGGATTTACCGGATCGGGCGAGCGCTATCTGAGTTCCGTGGTCGGCGTGGAAGGACGCGCCGACGGCGGCGTCCGCGTGCTGGTTTCCAGCACGGAAATCGGGCAGGGCACCAACACGATTCTGTGCCAGGTCGCGGCCGAAACTCTTGGGCTGCCTTATGAGGACGTGGAAATCGCGCAGCCGGACACCACGGCAGTGCCAAACAGCGGTCCGACGGTTGCGTCGCGCACGGCGATGGTCGTGGGGAAGCTGGTGCAGTCGGCCGCGCTGGGATTGAAGCAGACGCTGACGCGGTTGCGGAATGCTGGGTGCAAAGCTACACGCCCGAGGAATTCCGCGCGGCGTGCCGCGAATACGTTGCCGACGCGCGGGCAGCTTCGTTCCCTGGCGCGCTATGAGCAGCCAGCGAATATTTTCTGGGACGATCAAAATTATCGCGGAGAGGCGTACGCGGCGTTTGCCTGGGCCGTTTACGTCGCGGAAGTTACGGTCGATCTGACGACCTATGGCGTGTCCGTCGACGATTTCGTGGCGCTTGCAGGAAGTCGGCAAGGTGCTCAATCCGGTTCTGGCCAAGGGGCAGATCGCCGGCGGCGTCGCGCAGGGAATCGGATTTGCGCTGTATGAGAAAGTAGAATGGCGCGACGGGCGCATGCAAAACGCCCAGATGACGAATTACATCATGCCCACTTCGGCGGACCTGCCGCCGATTCGGGTTTTCTTCGAGGAGATGGGCAATGCGCACGGCGCTTATGGCGCGAAAGGCATCGGCGAGCTTGCCGATGGATGGTCCCGCTCCGGCGATTGTGAATGCCGTTGTGGACGCGCTGGGGATCCCGTTCGATTCCATTCCGCTGCTTCCCGAAGATATTTTCGAAGCGATGGCTTCCGGGGCGGCGCGCGAACACGCATTCTTTCCCCGGCGGAGCGCGATGACGACGAGCCGCGGCGCAAACAGGAAATTTCTTTCACGGTCAATGGCGAGCCGAAAACCGTGCGTGCGTATCCGATGGAAAGGTTGCTCGACGTGCTGCGGCAGAACTCGGGCTGACGGGCACGAAAGAAGGATGCGGCGAAGGCGAATGCGGCGCATGTTCGGTGTTGATGGATGGAGCGCTGGTCGATAGCTGCCTGGTTCCCGTTCTGCAAGCGCGGGGCTCAACCGTTGTTACGATCGAGGGACTTTCGCGGCGACGCAGCTATCGCGCGCTGCAGGAGGCGTTTCTCGAGTGCGGCGGCGCGCAGTGCGGCATCTGCACTCCGGGAATGATTCTGGCGGCGGATTCATCTGTTGGATCGAAAACCGCAGCCGACGCTCGATGAAATCCGCGAGGGGCTCTCGGGCAATCTTTGCCGCTGCACGGGCTACACCCAGATTTTCGAAGCTGTCGCTGAAGCGGCGCGGCGCGGTGCGGCCGACGATGAGGTCCGATCCGGCGGATTACGAATTGGTGGCGCCGGATAATTTGGAAGCGGCCGTCTCGCTTTTGGCGAAAGAGCCGGGCGCGTGGCTTCCCATTGCGGGCGGCACGGACCTGATGGTGCAGTACGCGGCGGGAACACTTCGCAGGCGCGGAAGCTTGTCAGCATCTGGAATCTCCCCGATCTGCGACGCGTGGAGAGTTTCCCGAGCGAGATCCGTATCGGCGCGGGTTGCACGTACACGGATTTGCGCGAACACGAAGTGGTGGAGCGCGAATTTCCGTTGCTGGCTCGCGCGGCGAGCTGGACGGGCGGAATCGCGAACCAGAATCGCGGAACGCTCGGCGGCAATATTGTTAACGCCTCGCCGGCGGCGGATTCCCTGCCCGCGCTGCTGGCTTACGGGGCCGATCTGATTCTGGTTTCGGTGCGCGGCGAGCGGCGCGTGCCGTACGGAGATTTTCACACCGGCTACAAAGAGACCAAGCTTGCGCCGGATGAGTTGATCCGGGCCGTGTGCCTCCGCAGAAGTTTTGCGGGGTATGTTTCCTATGCGCGCAAGGTGGGGACGCGCAACGCGCAGGCGATCTCCAAGGTCTGCATCGCGGCGCTCGGCGCGGTTGAGAATGGAATGGTTCGAGATGTTCGCATCGCTGTCGGGAGCGTGGCGCCGGTGCCGATTCGGCTGGCCGAAACGGAGCGCCTTTTGAACGGGAAGGCGCTCGATCCTTCGCTGGCGCAGCTGGCCGCAAAGACGGCCGCAGGCGAGATTCAGCCGATTGACGATATTCGCTCGACGGCGAGATATCGTGCGGCGGTAGTGGCCAATCTGGTCGCAGAGTTCCTCGGGAAACTGAGCGGCTCTGCAGAAACCGTGAGCGACGCGCTGAGACGCTGGAACGCTTTGCCCGCAGGAGAAGCGGAGAGAGAAATTCTGCCGTGTTGCGGATCGCGAGTGTGGGCGCGGGGGATGGCGGCGCGCAGGCCGTTCGCGAACGAGGCTTCCCTGCTGGCGTTTTCCGATGAAACATGGCGCAATTTGGGCGAGGCGGACTGGATGGAAGCGTTTCGGAGCCATCCGCGAATCGGCGAGTCGCAAACGGAACGGCTCGGCGAGGCTCGTTCGGCGGCGTGGTCGGCGCGCGAGCAAAGTGATGCAAGAGGCGGCGGGCGACGAAGTCAAACATGCTTTGGCCGAGGCCAATCGCGAATACGAGCGGCGCTTTGACCGCATCTTTATCGTGTGCGCTACCGGCAAAGGCGCCGCTGAAATTCTGCAGATCCTGCGGAGGCGGCTGCACAATGATCCTCAGGCGGAGCTTGAGCGAGGCCGCCGAGCAGCAGCGGCAAATCACGCAAATTCGGCTGCAAAGGTGGCTCCACGAATGAGCCGAATTTCCACGCACGTGCTCGACACGTCTCGAGGCACCCCTGCGAGCGAAGTGCCTGTGCGGCTCGAAAGGCAGGATGCGGCGGGAAACTGGCATTTGCTCGCGTCGGCAAGCACGGATGGCGAAGGGCGATGCAAGCAACTGCTACGGGAGGGTGAAAGCTCTGCGAGCGGGACATTACCGCCTGACTTTCGATGCGGCGAGTTATTACGCAAAACAGAAGGTGGACGGATTCTATCCGTTCGTGGAAATCACTTTTGTGGTGCGTGAAGGGGAAACGAATTTTCACATTCCGTTGCTCCTGAGCCCGCACGGATACACGACCTACCGAGGAAGCTTAAACCGATGGCGGCGCTGGGCGACAATCGATACGGCAAGTCCCGCGTCCGGTTGGTGCGAGTGAAACGCCATTCGGAACAGCATGATTTCTGCGAATGGACGGTGCGAAATCCTGCTCCGTGGTGATTTCGGGAGCTGTTTTGAAGAAGGAGACAACAGTAAAATTCTGGCGACGGACACGATGAAGAATGCCGTGTACTCGCTGGCGCGCGATTCGTCGGCGGCATGCATGGAGGAATTTGGCAAGGAGTTGATCGATTTCCTGCTGGACCGCAACCCGCAAGTTTCACAGACGGAAGTCACCATATGGGAGAAGGCCTGGGAGCACATCGTTGCGGACGGAAAGCCGCACCCCACTGCTTTTGTGCAAACGAGCGGTGAGTGCCAGACTGCCGTTATTTCGCGACTGCACAACGGCGGTTTTTCGGTCGCATCGGGACTAGAGAATCTCGTAATCATGAAAACGGCGGGTTCAGGGTTTGAAGGCTACATTCAGGATTCGCTGACGACGCTGCCGCAGACCGCCGATCGCCTGTTTGGTACCGCTGTTCGCGCGAACTGGAAGTACAAGACGGCTGATTTGGCTTTCGCCAAATTGCGGTCGAAGATTCGCGCGATTCTACTCGCGGTATTTGCCGGGCACGCGAGCAAGTCCGTGCAGCACACGCTTTACGCGATGGGAGAAGCGGTGCTTCAGGGCGTCGCCGAGGTGGACGAGATCGATTTGATTATGCCGAACATGCATTGCCTGTTGGTCGATCTGTCGCGATTCGGGCAGGACAATCCGAATGAAATATTCGTGCCTGTCAACGAACCGAGCGGTTACATTGAGGCGTGCGTCCGCAGAAACGGATGAGCTCCTGGGCGGGATGAGCGACTACCAAGCAGCCAAACGAGCGATTGACCGCTGCCGGAAGCTGGCGAGTTTCAGCGAGGACCCCGGCGGCACGCGCAGAACATTTCTCTCCCCGCCGATGCGCGATTGCCATCGCGAAATTGCCGGATGGCTTGAGAGCCTAGGAGTCCAAACGAGGATCGACGCCGCGGGAAATCTGCGCGGTCTTTATGCCGGAGAGGATCCGGAAGCGCCGCGGTTGTTGATCGGCTCGCACCTCGATACGGTTCCCGACGCGGGTGCGTTCGACGGCGTTCTGGGGGTAGTGCTCGGCGTGGCATTGATCGAAGGGCTCGGTGGCAAGCGTCTTCCCTTTGGAATCGAAGTGGTTGGCTTTTCCGAGGAAGAGGGCGTTCGCTTCGGAGTGCCTTTTATCGGGAGCCGCGCCCTAGTAGGCAGGCTTGACGAGGATCTATTAAGCAGGCAGGACAAAGATGGCGTATCCGTTCGCCAGGCGATCGAAGGATTCGGCCTCGACGCGAGAAAACTTCCAGATGCCAGCCTTGGCGACGACGTTCTGGGCTACATCGAATTTCATATCGAGCAAGGACCGATTCTCGAGGAGCTAGGCTGTCCGCTTGGCGCGGTGGAAGCCGTCGCCGGACAGAGCCGGCTCGAATTTATTTTTGTGGGCCGCGCGAACCATGCCGGCACCACTCCCATGCACCTGCGTCACGACGCGATCGCCGCGGCCGCCGAGTGGATCACTGCGGTTGAGCGCCAAGCGCAGCGCGTTCCGGGACTCTTGGCCACGGTGGGGACAATTACGGCAATTCCGGGGGCGGCGAATGTAATCGCCGGCCAGACACGAGTCACTCTCGATGTACGTCACCGATCGGACGAAGCTCGGGAGCGCGAAGTGAGCGGGCTAATCGTTCTCGCTGAAGAAATCGCGAGGCGCAGGATGATGACCGTCCAGCATCGGACGCTGGCGTGTCAATCGTGCGTGCCGCTGAACCCTTCGCTGCTTGATCAAGTGGAAGAAGCAATCCGGCGAACGGGCGCTGAGTCGCATCGCATGGTAAGCGGCGCGGGCCATGATGCGATGATCCTGGCCGAGAAGATGCCCGCTGCGCTGATTTTTTTGCGAACGCCCGGCGGCGTCAGCCACAGCCCTTCAGAGAGCGTGCTGGTTGACGACGTTGCGAAGGCGATCGAGGCTGGCTCGAACCTGCTCGATCTGCTGGCGTCCACGCCGGCACTTCAAAGGAGAACGCACCTTGCATAATCTCGGTCGAACGCGAAGTTCGCAGCAACCGAATCATTTATTGCTAACGCCAGACACTTTTGTGCGCGCCGCCTTGCCAGGGATGAGGAACTGCACCGGGATTGTGCATGTGGCTCCCGCCCTGGGCGCGGCTTTCACGCAGTACACGGCCGAATTCGAAAGTGGCGGCGAGTTGGGCGAGACCGATGCGCAGCGTTTCGTGTATGTGCTGGAAGGCGCCGTTCAAGCGGAAGCCGATGGAAAGCACAATCAACTCGGGCCGCGCGGCTACGCGTATTTTCCGGAGGGTTCGCCGCATCGGATCGTGGCGGCGCAAAAGAGCCGCCTTGCGATCGTCGAAAAACCGTACCAACCGCTCGAGTTCCGCAAAACCACCTTGCGCGATTCTTTCCAGCGAAGATGCGGTGACGGCACATTCCCTCGGAGACGATCCGGATCTGCAGGTGAAATGCCTGATTCCCGATACCATGAGTTTCGATTTCGCTGTAAACACCATGGTCTATCAGCCCGGAGCCGCGCTGAGCATGGTCGAAATGCACGTGATGGAACATGGATTGTTGATGCTGGAAGGCGGCGGAATTTACCGGCTCGGCGATTCGTGGTATCCGGTCACAGCCGGCGATTTTATATGGATGGGACCGTGGTGTCCGCAGTGGTTTGGTGCGATCGGCAAGGTTCCCGCGAAATATCTGATTTACAAAGACTGGAATCGCCACCCGCTGCCGGACAAGCAACCGGGCAAGGGAAAATGACCCTTGCAATCGATTCGCACCGCTTGCTTTCCGAAATTGAAGAGCTGGCGCTGATTTCAGACGCCGAGCCGCCGGCGGTAACGCAGAATCCTCTTCACTCCAACGGACCTTAAGGCCCGCGCATGGCTGATTGAGAAATGCCGGGCGGCGGGGCTTACGATCCGGCAGGACCCCATCGGAAACACATTCGCTCGGTGGACTGGCTCCGATGCAAGTGCCCCGGCGGTTGGCACCGGCTCACACATCGATGCGATTCCGAACGCGGGGAAATACGACGGAGTCGTGGGCGTTCTCGGCGGGCTTGAGGCAATTCGCACGCTGCAACGAAGCGGATTTCGCCCGCGCAATTCAATCGAGCTGCTCGTTCTTACCTCGGAAGAGCCGACACGTTTCGGAATCGGATGCATAGGCAGCCGACTTCTTTCCGGCAGTATCTCTGCGGACGCCGCTCGAAAGCTGACGGATAACGATGGGCAGTCCGTCGAGGAAGTGCGCCGCAAGGCAAACATGAAGGGCGAACTCGAAGAGGTGAAATTGCCAGCCGGCTATTACAAAGCGTTCGTGGAATTGCACATCGAACAAGGTCCGCTGCTTGAACGAGAAAACGTTGCCCTGGGAGTGGTGACAAAGATTGCCGCGCCGGCGAGCGCCCGCATTACGATCAAGGGAGCGGGTGGGCACGCTGGAGGTGTCGTGATGCCGGACCGGATGGACGCTCTTTGCGCTGCGGCCGAACTGATTCTGGCGATCGAAAATGCGGCGCGGGCGAGCGGATCGATTGACACTGTGGCAACCGTGGGTATATGCGACGTGTTTCCCGGGGCCGTCAACAGCATCCCGAGCCGCGTTCGCCTGAGCCTCGACGTTCGCGACACAGACCTTGCCCGGCGGGACGAGTCAATGAACGCTATTGCGCGCGCCTCGAGGGAAATTTCCGCGAGGCGGCACGTCACCACTGAAACCGAGATGCTGAACGCAGACCCGCCGGCAAATTGCGCGCCCGAAGTTGTCGAAGCACTCTCCCGCTCTTGCGAAAAAAATGGGCTAAGCTTTCGGCCAATGATCAGCCGCGCTTATCACGATTCGCTGTTCATTTCGGCCGTGGCGCCTGTGGCAATGCTCTTCATTCCTTGCCGAAACGGATACAGCCACCGTCCGGACGAGTATGCGTCTCCCGAGCATATTGCTCAGGGAACCATCGTGCTTGCCGAGACCCTGGCAGGTTTATCCGCCTGAAGGACTGCTGAAATTCTTGTCGGAAGTCATAGACGAATTCGGGACCCAAGGTCGTTCTTAACAGATCCAATGCGCAGCGCATCTGGCTTTCGCAGGCGGGGATCTTCTCTCTCTCGCCCTGACTCTCCTACTCCTGCCGGACAAGGCAACGCCGTCGCGTCAAAATCGTTCGCGCCACAAGGTCCTTACCTTTAGTAACTCCCTCAGAAACGGAGTGCAGTTGATCAAAACGACCGAGTCGCTCCACTTGTGCAGGACATCGACAGCGTGCGCGTCGATGAAGCGAACTGCGGACATCTCCAGGACTACGCGTTTATCTTCGAAAAACAGTGCCGTGAGCATTCGCTCCAATTCGTCCGTCCATGGCTGGGTGAGCTCCCCCTCCAGGCGAAGAACCACTTCGTCATTTGCCCAATCACTCCAGATTCTGAGCAAGTTTCGTTTCCTTCCCCACTCGACATGGCAATCGAGCGGCCAGAGTGCAACGGGAAAATGGCGGCCTAACTAAATGAGAGCAAACCAGAGAGGACGCTGCGGACCGGCCGCACCTTGCGGCGAACCCACGGTATTTCGTGGACACCTCGGCTCTATGCGGGAATTCCACGCAATGTCGTGGGATTAGGCCCAGAGCCTACGCCCCGGATTCGGCGGGCGGTCGGGCGACCCAAAATCCGATTAGCTAGAACAACTCCTGGTATAAAGCCCGACTTGCTCTCTTCCATCCAACAAGAAAATGCTTGAGCTGCGGACCTGGGATTGCTTGCAGAATTGACCATGATGCCACCAACCAAGTTCTGTCCGGCCGACGCATCGGGTCCAGAGCAACCGTCAGCGGCGGCGGCACGACAACCTTATTTTCTCCGTCCTCCATTCCTTCTGGGTAGTGCTGCTCACCAAGGACCTTCGATATACAGGTGATCGGGCGCATCGGTAATGGAGATCCGAGGCTAGTGGACCAGTCGCTGATTGCACGTTGTGGGCACGACGAAGCCGTAAGACCCAGCTCGAAAAGGAGGTCATTACACGAAATATGAAACCCAAAACCGCGACAGAAGATACGACGCACAAAGAACTTGACCCAGCCGAATCGGCAAAGGTGCAACGCAAGCTTCCTGACGTCCCGAGTCCGGAGGAAATCCGGCAGCGAGCATACGAATTACACTTGCAAGGCGGTTGCGTTCACGGACGGGATTTGGACGATTGGCTCCAGGCTGAACGGGACCTGAAAGGCAGGTAGCAACTCACGGCTAAGAGGTCTCACTCTAGGCGACGTTTCCTACAACTGACAACCGCGAAGCCGGCAATGCCTAGCCGCGATCATTGTTCCTTCGGTTGTTGTCTAAACCGTTCAAGAACACGCGAAGGCAGAATCGCCTTGCTCACCGACCCGTTCGTGACTCTGGCGATAATGGTCGCATCCTGAGGCAAAAAGCAGAAATAAAACATATACCGGAAACGACCCCTTTAAATACATCGCAGAGTTTAGCAGAGGCACTCGCTTCATCGCTCTCAATTGAAGCAATTTCCCGGGAAA
>CAVWEZ010000017.1:0-73420 GCA_963754105.1 uncultured Acidobacteriota bacterium | reverse complement strand
CGAGTCCAGCTGATTGTCGCTTCGTAAGTAGTCGCGATTTTTGTACCACGCGGCGAGGCAGGCCACAAAAACAATTCCGAGGAAGGCCACGAACCATCCACCGATAGACGACTCCGCGAATGCATGTACCGAACTGACCACGCCGGAGCGCGTCAGCATCGTGCCGAGAATGCACAGCATGAATGTCACGAACACCAGCCACACATTCCAAACTTTCATCATGCCGCGCTTTTCCTGCATCATCACGGAGTGCAAAAACGCGGTACCGGTGATCCATGGCAGCAGCGAAGCATTCTCGACCGGATCCCATGCCCAATAGCCGCCCCAGCCGAGCACGGCGTATGCCCAGTGCGCGCCGAGCAGAATGCCCACAGTGAAGGCCCCACGCGACCATCGTCCAGCGCCGGGTGATGTGAATCCACTTTTCGCCGGGATAGCGGCCAAGTAGCGCAGCCATGGCGAAAGCAAACGGGACAGCGAAACCGGTATAGCCGAGATACAGCATCGGCGGATGGATCACCATCTCGGGATATTGCAGAAGCGGATTCAGTCCGCTGCCCTCGGAAACCCTTGCCATATGCATCGCGCCCGAAGCATCGGCGCCTGCAAGGATGTGAAACGGGCTCGCCACGAAAACGTTGAGAACCAGAAAGAAAATCTGGACGCCGGCCAGCGTCACTCCCACGTAGGGCATCAGCCCGGGTGTTTTTTGCGATTCAGGAAAAGCGCGCAGAACGCATAATGATCGGCCAGCTCCAGAAAAGCAAGGAGCCTTCCTGTCCGGACCAAAGCGCGGCGAATTTGTAAAACAGGGGCAGAGCGCGATTACTGTGCTCCGCCACATACGCCAGAGAGAAATTGTCGGTGAAAAAGAAGTATTCGAGCGCGGCGACCGCAAGCGTAACGAGGCCGCAGATCGCCATTCCAGCATTGCGCGCGCTTTTCGAGAGCAGCGTGCGTCGTGTGAGGATAGCGGTTATGCCGGCTACAAAGGCATAACCGGCGGCGAGTAGTGCGAGGAGAAGTGCAAAGGAACCAAAAATGTCCAACGAGTTTCCCCCTGCCGAATGCTAGCTCTTGCGCCCCGACGGGGGCACGCTCGGTTCGGTTGTCGATTGGTCAACCGGTGGAGCGGAGTGCTTCGCGCCGCCTGCTGTGCCTGGTGGCGTCGCCTCATACTTGGATGCGCACTTCGCCTGCACCTGTTCGGCGACAAAGCTGCCCTGGGGCATCAGCCTGCCTTCGACGAGCGCTTGCGCACCGTCCTTGAAAGTATCGGGAAGGGGATCGCGGCCAACGTAGCTGACCGGCAAGTCTTTACCCTGCTCCTCAAGGACAAAATTGATGCGGTTGCCAACATGCGAAATCGACCCGGCGCGGACATTGCCGGAAACTGCATGCGCTGATGAAGCGCCGGAGCAGACAGCGTGGGGAGTTGGAGATTGTGTGGTAATAGGTTTTGCTTTGCGTGAAACCGACGTAAGCCAGCACCAAGAGCGTGGCCACGATGATTCCCGAACCAATAAGAAACTTCCCACGGGCCTTCATTCTTGCGCTCCCACTCTATGATCCCGAAAGCCGAATTCTAACACCGCGGACTTCGAGCTGCCCCGTTCTTCTCTCTGCTTCGAGTGCGAGCAACGACAAGCCGCACCCAAACTGGCGGCTACTCGGCTAACTCTACGGGCGCGGCGACGGTTTCGATTTCGACGCAATTTCGCCCCCGATGCTTTGCTCGGTATAGCGCGGCATCGGCTCGCGTGACCAACTCGGAGAACTCGGGAGCCCTCTTCCCCGAGAATCCGGCCACGCCGAAGCTTGCGGTCACGATGAATTCCGAATCGCTCACAAGGAATTTTTCAGCTTCGAAGTGGCTGCGAATGCGCTCGAGCACCAACGCAATGCTTGATTCATCCGCGTGAGTGAGCACTTGAAGGAATTCCTCGCCGCCTATGCGGCCCGAGATGTCGGAGAAGCGTGTGTTTGATCTAAGAATTTCGGCGAACCTCCGCAGGACCATGTCCCCGGCATCGTGGCCGTGCGCATCATTCACTTGCTTGAAGTGATCGAGATCGATTATCACAACCCAGAAGGGAAAGCCATGCCGCGCGGCCCCGCTGAGTTGGCGGGGCGCCCAGGCCTCAATCGCGCGCCGATTGGACAAGCCGGTGAGCGCATCGGTGAGTGCCAGTTCCTCCAGAAGCCGGTTCTTCGTCTGGATCTGCCTGTGCAGGTCGATAAGCCTCTGACCCACGCGGACGCGTGCGAGCAGCTCGGCGGCGTGAAACGGTTTGGTGAGGTAATCATCCGCCCCGGCAGAAAGGCCCTTCACCACATTTTCTTTTTCCGCGTTGCTGGTGAGGATGATGACGTACGTGTACGAAGATTGGGTGCCTTCACGGATGCGCTGGCAAAGGTCGATGCCCGTAAGATCGGGCATCAGCCAATCGGTGATGACGACCTCCGGGCGCTGCCGCTCGAAGATTTCAAGAGCTTGATGACCGCTCGTTGCGAACAGGACCGCCGAGAAATCTTGGGAAAGCGCGTGCTCGACTAGCTTGCGATAGACGGGCGAATCGTCGACGACCAAGACTTTGAAACCGCTCATCTAAGCCCCTGGTGCGTACCTAAGAACTTCCTAGTGATCGTTGGGGCCGTCCGCGACTTCCGGGGTGATAGCTTGCGTTTGGCCGAGCTTGGTGCGCAAGCAGCCGATCAGTTCCGGCGCGAGATTCGAAATTTCCATACCCTCTGAGACAATGAATTTGCAGCTCAGAATGGGGCGCGCCGCATTGTCATCCGGGAGTTTGCAGTCCGCGCGGCAATATTGGCATTCCTGGTTCCAGCAGAAGCGTCCGTACGGAACGGTTTCCGGGCTGATGAATTGAAAAGCGCGGAGCAGGGAATTCCTCTCGGGCACCAGAAAAGTTTTTCCCAGAATTGTGATTTCCACCAGCCGTTCGTAGGGCCTGAACACGTCTGCCATGAGAGGTACTTCTTGTTCCGCCATTTAGTGGTTCCCCCGTGAATTCACGCTAGTTCACGGCGTCGTAACGGGCAATGAGAATTAAGTTTTTCGGTGTTCAATACCGCAATGGAAGAAAAAACGGTGCCGGAGCAGGCCGACTTTTGCGGTTGCTAAGCGGCGTTAGGAAGGCGCTCGTGTGTTTGCCAAGAAGCGCGAGGGACCAGCAAGACCAGTGTGTACACACCTAGGGCAATACCGAGGGGACCGTTGAGGATTCCCAAAAAACTAGAGGCCAGCGCCAGCGTACGGCTTGAGGACGTGCGCTGGATGAGCGCAAATCCTGCCAGAAGCGACAAAATACCCGTGACAATAACCAGCGCAATTATTCCCACCAGAAGAACGCGAAAAGCGCTCATCCAGGCGAAGGGATCGGCCACACGCGAAACAACTGTGCCCCACATGGTCGTCAGAGCCGCGTCATTCAGCGCAATCCACACGGCCTCGGCCAGGCAGATTAAGCCATAGATAATCCACAGGGTTCCCAACCTCCCTTGTGGTTTATCCATCGGCCTCATCGGCCAGCCTGCTGCCCGGACCTGAGATTGCGAATATCATGTCGGAAAGATGCGCTCCCGCGGCGCTGTCGGCAATACGATGAAAACTGTATATTTTCGCGGTATCAGGTGAAGTATTGGCCCATGTTACGGAACTTTTCATATCGTTGCTGGAGCAGTTGTTCCGGGGGCACCGGCAAAAGCTCATTGAGCGCTCGCGCGAGAACGTCCCCGACGAGTTTGGCGCAGGCCGGGTGGTCCGTGTGAGCGCCCCCCTCTGGTTCGGGAACGATTTCATCGATCAGCTTTAGATCGAGCAGGTCGCGCGCTGTGATCTTCAACGCATCTGCGGCCATTTCCGATTTCGTTGAATCGCGCCACATGATGGACGCGCAGCCCTCAGGAGAAATCACCGAGTACACGGAATTCTCCAGCATGAAAATACGGTCGCCGATCGCAATCGCTAAGGCCCCGCCTGATCCGCCCTCGCCGGTAATCGTGACCAGAATCGGCACCGGCAGCCGGGCAATTTCACGAATGTTGTAAGCGATGGCTTCGGCCTGGCCGCGTTCCTCGGCGTCTATGCCAGGATAGGCGCCTTGCGTGTCCACAAAAACAAGAATGGGACGCCCGAATTTCGCGGCCAGATGCATCACGCGCAGAGCTTTGCGGTACCCTTCGGGCTTGGCTTGGCCGAAGTTGCGGGCCAGGCGTTGCTTGGTGTCGCGTCCTTTTTGATTTCCCACCACCAGGACAGGGCGGCCTTGGAAGCGCGCCATACCCGTGATTAAGGCAGGATCGTCAGCGAAGTACCGATCGCCGTGAACCTCGCTGAAGTCCTCAAACAAGAGACTTATGAAATCGTCGGTATAAGGTCGCTGGGGATGTCGGGCTAGCTGGAGGCGCTGCCAGGAATCCAGATGCGAGTAAAAGTCCCGCTTTAGTTCCTCGACTTCGCGCCGAATTCGGCCGATCTCTTCCGTCGTACTATCGGTAGGTTCGGTCAGGCGGCTGAGCTCGCTAATATCGCGTTCGAGTGCGTCAATTTCCAGCCGGCGTGCGTTGGCCTCCTTCACCCCGGTGTTATTCGCGAGGGCTTTCGTCGCGCGCGCCGCTTTCTCAGGGCTAGGCGGCTGGCCGGGAGTATGGATGCCCGTGCTCTGCCCAGCGCCTCTTCCCGCTTGAAGCTTGCGCTGCTTCGCCAGTGCTCGCATCCGGCGCAAACGCTTGCGCGCCAGTTTGCGCTTTTCCAGAGAATCCGTCATTGCATCACCGCAACGGAATTTGCCCCGCAAATCTCGCGGACGCGATCGAGAAAATCGGGATCAGCACGCACGGCGCTACCCGCATCAATCGTTGCCTCAGTGCCATCCTCGTGAACAAGTTCGAACGCAATACGGCACCGCCCCGGCCTGCTGGCGAACAGTTCCTGCAGCCGATCGATGATCCCCGCGTCCATGGCGCTGTGGTTCACGCGGACCCGCAAGAGGTTTGGCGGGCTAGGCTGCTCGCGTGCCTGATCGAGAAGCCGTGCATCGGAAATGATCACTCGCGTCCCAACGTCTTCCACGGCAATTCGGCCCCTCACCAGCAGCGGAGTTCCGCCCTTTAAGATTCCTTCCAGTTTCTCAAATGCCTCGGGAAACGCCAGCGCCTCGCTCACGCCGGTTCGGTCCTGCAAAGTCAAGATGGCCCAGCGGGCGCCTCGCCGCGAGCGCATCGGACGGCATTGCACGATAATCCCCGCTACCGTAACTTCCTCGCCATTCCGCCGGCCTTCCAGAGTCGCTAGCTCCACCGCCTTCAGATCCTGCAGTCGCCCGGCGTATTTGTCGAGTGGATGTCCGGAGATGTAAAAACCGAGCGTCGAATATTCGGCTGATAGAAGCTCATGCTCCACCCATTCTGCGACGTCAGGCAAGACTTCTGGGGGCGGCGTGTGCGTCGATGCCCTTTCACCGCCAAAAAGGCCGTGCTGGCCAGACTCGCGCGTCCGCTGGATTTTCTGCGCGCGCTCGACCGCGCGGTCGATGGCCGCGATCATCTGCGCTCGATGCGCGCCTAGGCCGTCAAGTGCGCCCGCTCTCGCAAGGCTTTCTAGAACGCGCTTATTGATCAGCCGGGCATCTATCGATTCGCAGAACTGGAAGAAATCAGTGAATTGCCCAAGGGATTCCCGCGCCGCCAAAATTCCTTTTACCGTGTTCTCGCCCACGTTTTTTATCGCAGCCAAGCCAAAGCGGATGTCTCCGCCCACCGGAGTGAAATTCATGTCGCTCGAATTCACATTGGGCGGAAGCACAGTTATTCCCATGCTGCGCGCTTCGTTGATGTACTTCACCACTTTTTCCGTGTTCCCCGTTTCTGAAGTGAGCATCGCGGCCACAAATTCCACCGAGTAATGTGTCTTGAGCCATGCCGTCTGGTAAGCCAGCAGCGCATACGCGCACGAGTGGGCCTTTGGAAATCCGTAAAGGGCGAATTCCTCCATCAGATCGAAGATTCTTTCAGCCTTCTTCGCGGGCACCTTACGCGCTAGGCAGCCCGTGAGGAATTTTTCGCGCTGGGCCGCCATAACCTCGGGTTTCTTTTTCCCCATAGCGCGGCGCAGCAGATCCGCGTCGCCGAGTGAAAATCCGGCCAGACGATTCGCGATCTGCATTACCTGTTCCTGGTAGACAATTACTCCGTACGTCTCGGAAAGAATCTCCTCGAGCTCCGGCAGGTCGTAAGAAACTTTCTTCTTGCCATGCTTGCGTGCGATGAACTCGTCGATCATTCCGCCCTGGATGGGACCAGGACGATACAGCGCGTTGAGAGCCGTTAGGTCTTCGATCCGCGTAGGCTGGTAGCGCTTCAAAATGTCGCGCATGCCGTGCGACTCGAACTGGAAGATGCCGGTCGTTTCGCCTCGCGAAAACAGGGCGTACACGGCCGGATCGTCAAGCGGCAACATTGCCAGATCCACCGAGATACCACGATTCTGCTGAATCAACCGCACCGCATCGTCCAGCACCGTCAGCGTCGTCAAGCCGAGAAAATCCATCTTCAGCAGACCCAACCGTTCCAGCGCATTCATGTCGTACTGCGTAGTTATTTCATCCTTATTCGATTTATACAGAGGCACGATCTCGGTGAGCGGCTGCGGAGAAATCACCACTCCGGCGGCGTGTGTGGACGCATGCCGCGCCAGTCCCTCGAGTCGCAGCGCCACCTCAACCATCTCCTTCACTCGCTCGTCCGATTTGCGCAGTGAATCCAGTTGAGGCGTTTGCTTGAGCGCATCCTCCAGTTCGATGTTCAGCGTGGCCGGAATCATTTTCGCGATCTTGTCGACCTCTCCGTAGGGCATATCGATGGCGCGGCCCACGTCCTTCAGCGCGGCCTTCGCCGCCATGGTCCCAAAGGTGATGATCTGCGCGACGCTCCCCGCGCCATACGTTTGCCGGACGTACTCGATCACTTCGCCGCGCCGCCGCATGCAGAAATCGATATCGATATCCGGCATCGAAATACGCTCGGGATTCAGAAAGCGTTCGAACAGTAGATCGTATTGCAACGGATCTACGTCCGTGATCTGCAGCGCGAAACTCGCCAGGCTGCCCGCCGCAGAACCGCGCCCCGGCCCCACGGGAATTCCCTGCGAGCGAGCGTAACGGATAAAATCCCAGACAATCAAAAAGTAGCCCGCAAAACGCATCTTCTGGATCATCTGAATTTCAGCAGTCAGGCGGTTCTCGTACTCCGAAAGCGGATGGCGCAGGCGATTCTCCTTCGCCTGGCGTTCGAGTTGCTGTGCCCGGGCGGCAAACCCCTCGCGCACCACTCGCTCAAAATACGAATCGGTCGTATGGCCCTCGGGGACCTTGAACTCCGGAAACGGGTTGCTGACGCGCTGGATTTTCACGTTGCAGCGGTCCGCAATCGCAACGGTGCGTGATACCGCGTCGGGAAGCTCCCGAAAGACTTGCGCCATTTCCTCCGCCGTCTTGAAATAAAATTGATCGGTCGCGAACTTCATCCGCTGGGCGTCGCTCATGGTCTTGCCCGTCTGGATGCACATCAGCACTTCCTGCGCATGAGAATCGGATTGCGTCAGGTAGTGGCAATCGTTCGTTGCTACCAGCGGGATGCCTGTTTCGCGCGAAAGAGCGACCAGATCGCGGTTGATTCGCGTCTCCACCTCTAATCCCTGGTCCTGCACCTCGAGGAAAAAATTACCCTTGCCGAAAATATCGCGCAGGCGATACGCATTGATCCGCGCCCGCTCGTATTTTTCCGTGAGCAGCGCATCGGCCACTTCGCCGCGAAGGCACGCGGAAAGCGCGATCAGCCCCTTGCTGTGCCGCGCGAGCAACTCGTGGTCGACGCGCGGCTTGTAATAAAAGCCGTCGAGAAACCCGGTTGAAACCAGCTTAATAAGATTCCGATAGCCTTCGTCGTTTTCGCACAGCAGGACAAGATGATTCGACCGCTCCGCCTCCGCGCCACGATTCTTGTGGTTGTCCGGCGCCACGTACACTTCGCATCCGATGATGGGTTTTACTCCGTGCGTGGTGGCTTGATGATAGAAGTTTGCGGCGGCGAAAAGATTGCCGTGGTCCGTCACCGCAACCGCAGGCATGCCGCGTCGCGCCGCTTCGGCCGTCAGTTCGCCAATTTCGCAGGCGCCGTCCAGAAGAGAGTAGTCCGTGTGCAGATGCAGATGTACAAAGTTCGGAGAAGCTGAGGAAGCCATGCAGACCCATTCTAATCCAGCTGGCGAGTTCCGCGATTGATTTTCTCGGGTGCGCCGCGTCCCCTCGGTGGAAAACTGCCTTCCATTTTTTTTCCGAGGGCGTGCTGTTGCCTTTCTCTTCGCTTTTCGCGCCTGCCATCGGAACTTTCTGGGCGTCCCGGCGGAATCCCTTTGTGGCGCGTCTCGATTCGCTAGGCATGTTTGCGGAAAGCTTTGCAACTCTCGGCCGCCTTAAGTGTTCTAAAGAAAAGGGGCCCATGTTTTTTTGGCGCGCCCCGCGTCTGGATCATCGAACTGTCGAAGGGGAGGCCTATGCACCCAGTAAAAATAGTCCTAATAAGTCTCATGCTAGCTGCGTGCGGCGCATCGAGCGCCAATGCGCAGTGGAGCTCCACCCAACCCAATCGCAACATTGAAATTACTCCCTTTGGGGGTTCCCGTTTCGGTGGTGTAATCAATACGAATTCAGGGGGAATCAGCCCCATCGACGAGTTCACCATCAAAAGCACCTGGGACTACGGTGCCATCGCCGATGTGGATCTGCTGCCTGACTCCTTGCCTGGTCTCCAGGCCGAATTTATGTGGAGCCAAGAGCCTACCGAGCTCGGCGCCCACGACGCGATTACCGGCGTCACCTCATCTGTGGGCAAACTGACGCTGAATAACTATCAGTGGGGCATCGACTATAATTTGGGTCGGAGATCGCGGCTCAAGCCCTTCATCGCCGCTGGCATGGGTTTCACGCACTTCAGTTCTGGGGGGACATTGCCGTTCGAGAACAAACTCTCATTTAATCTTGGCGGTGGTGTGAAGTACTTCGTCGTTCCGCATGCCGGAGTGCGCTTCGACGTGCGCTGGGTGCCTTCTCGCACTACTTCCCAGGTCGAGACGTTTTTCGATCCCATTTTCGGGTTCTACAATGCCAATGTCAATAATTACGCCCAACAGTTCCAGGCGAATCTGGGCTTAATTTTTCGATTTTGAGCGTTTCTAGGATTTCTAGCGCGCCATCTTAGAAATCGTCGGACTGTTGAGTGAAGGTATATCCCGGCAAGCTTGCCACAGCTCCGCTTTTCGCCACTCTGATGCGGATCGGCGGCTCGCCCTCCGCTCCTGTCTTGCGCAAGACGGCGTACGTGGCCAGCGCCTCGCTGTAAATCTTGGTGACCAAAAAGGAATCGTCACTCCCGTCCTTCTTCCAGACCTGACCAACTTGTACCTTTCCGGTGGGCACGGTATGAATGTAGACAGATTCCCGGTATGCGTCAACTCGCGATGCGCGAGCGCGTGCGGAACCGGACGTTGCTCCTGTACGAAGCTGTTTTGCGCCGAGCGGCTTCTTGTGGCATCTTAGTGGTTGGTGGGGAAGCGATGCCGGCAGACAAAAAGATCGCGGTTGTTTGCTTCCAGTTGGGAGGACCCGACCGGCAAGGCGCCGTCGAGCCCTTCCTCTACAATTTGTTTTGCGATCCCGACATCATCAATTTTCCTGGATCGTTTCTCGCGCGCAAACCGCTGGCGAAGTTGATCTCGACCACCCGATCGAAGACCGTTCGGCAGCACTATGCCGAAATCGGCGGCGGCTCGCCCATCCGTCGTCTCACGGAGCAACAGGCGCGAGCGCTCGATGTGGCCCTGCGCCCGCATATTTCCGGGCGCACCTTTGTGGCCATGCGCTACTGGCATCCGAATACCGAGGAAGCGATGGCGGCTTTGCAGCGCGCCGCTTTTGACGAACTCGTCCTGCTGCCGCTCTACCCGCACTTCTCGCTGGCCACCACGGGCAGCAGCCTCAAGGAATGGAATCGCCTCTACACCGCTCGAGTTCCCGTGCATGTTGTGGACCACTTTTTCGATCATCCCGATTACATCGCGGGAGTCGTCGAGCGCATTAACGGGATACTCCAGCAGTTGCCTTATCCCGAGGAAGTGCCCTTGGTATTCAGCGCCCACGGACTTCCGATGGCCCTGGTGGAAAAAGGCGACCCTTATCCGCGCCAGATTGAGGCCACAGTCGGGCTGGTTCGCGAACTCGGAGCCTGGGCCAATCCCTACGTGCTTTGCTTTCAGAGCAAGGTCGGCCCTCAGAAATGGCTGCAGCCCTCGCTCACCGCCACCATCACGAAAATGGCGTCCGAAGGCATCAGGCGGATGCTGGTGATTCCCATTTCCTTCCTCACTGAGCACATCGAAACCCTCTATGAAATCAATATTGAAGCTCGGGAACAGGCCGAATCGCTCGGCGTGAGTGACTTCCACATGATGCCCGCGCTCAACGATTCGCCGCTCCTCATCCGCGCTCTTGCCGACCTCGTCCTCCGCGCGGTAGGCCGCCGCGCCGGCGTCGCCTCCTTGGCCCTTTAGAGTCTCAGCCGCTGAAGCAACAATCCCCCAGTTGTCATCTCCGGTTTCGGGAGTCCGGTGGATTCCACCGGAGTCCAGACACCGGACCCGACAGAGGCCGTCTTTCGGCCGACGACGGATCTGCTTTCTCTTGTCCGTTGCTGCTGTCGCGCCCGATTCCCATTGCGCCTCCGATGCCATGATATAAACATATCGTGGAGTTCTCACTCACCGACGAACAGCAGCACCTCCGCCGCGCCGTCCGTGAATTCGCCGAGGCCGAAATCGCTCCGCACGTGATGGAGTGGGACGAAGCCTCCCAATTCCCCTCAGAAATTATTCCCAAGCTCGCTGAGATGGGCTTTCTCGGCGTCATTTTCCCCGAAAAATACGGCGGTGCGGGAATGGGCTACCTCGAGTACGCCATCATCATCGAGGAACTTTCACGCGTGGATGGTTCTGTCGGGATCATCGTCGCCGCTCACAATTCTCTGTGCACCAATCACATCTACAAGTTCGGCACCGAAGAGCAGAAACAAAAATACGTGGTCCCGCTGGCGCAGGGGAAAAAGCTGGGCTGCTGGTCGCTCACCGAGCCGGAGGCCGGATCGGACGCGGGCGGCACGCGCACCGTCGCCGCCAATAAAAGCGGCGGTTGGCTGATCAATGGCGCAAAAACCTTCACCACCAATGGACACTATGCCGACGTGTGCGTCGCGATGGCCGTCACGGACGCTTCAAAGAAGCACCACGGCATTTCCGCATTCATCATCGAGAAGGGAACTCCAGGCTTTCGTCCCGGCAAGAAGGAAAATAAACTCGGCCTGCGCGCGAGCGACACCAGCGAAGTGGTCTTCACCGATTGCCGCGTGCCTGCGAAGAATCTCCTGGGTGCGGAAGGCGAGGGCTTCGTCAATAGCTTGCAAATCCTCGATGGCGGCCGCATCTCAATCGCGTCACTCGGACTGGGCATGGCGCAGGGCGCCTACGAGTGCTCGGTGCGCTATGCTAAGGAGCGCAAACAGTTCGGCAAGCCCATCGCTGATTTTCAAGCCATCCAGTTCAAGCTCGCCGACATGGCCACCCAGATCGAAGCTGCGCGCTTGTTGACCTATCGCGCCGCGTGGCTCGCCGATCGTGCCATTGCCGAAGGCTCAGGAGAACAATCTCGGATCACTCGCGAGTCAAGCATGGCCAAACTCTACGCCGGGGAAGTG
Source organism: uncultured Acidobacteriota bacterium (assembly GCA_963754105.1). Taxonomy (GTDB): domain Bacteria; phylum Acidobacteriota; class Terriglobia; order Acidiferrales; family UBA7541; genus Palsa-295. The sequence continues at coordinate 61,600 of CAVWEZ010000017.1, read as the reverse complement.
GCCGTCCGCGTCGCCAACGAAGCCGTCCAGATTCACGGTGGCTACGGCTTCATCAAAGATTATCCCGCTGAAAAGTATTACCGCGACGTAAAGCTCTGCACCATCGGCGAAGGCACCAGCGAAATCCAGCGCATGGTCATCGCCCGCCAACTCCTGGGTAAGTAGGCCAATTTAGGGCGTGGAAGTTTTGAGCTCCCACAACGGGCCCGCATGCTTTTTCCTTGGCCCGATGCGCGCCATCCGCCTCGTGTTAGCCGGGTACGCGCCGCCATGTGGAGTGCAGGAGCTTGCTCCCGCTGTTTGCCCGAGCGGCCCCTCTCGCCCTGCTCCGCGTGACCCTACAAGGCTTTCGTGAATCTAAGTATAGAGAGGAGATTGACATGCGCAAAACGGCCTTGATCTCTGTGGGGTTGCTGGCCCTTCTGCTGTTAGCCTTCCCAGCTCGGTCCCTGGCCCAGATCTCGGTGGGCATATCGGTAAGAGTCGGTCCTCCCGCTTTGCCGGTTTACGAACAGCCTGTTTGCCCTGACCCTGGCTACATCTGGGTCCCTGGTTATTGGGCGTACAGTGACGACGGCTACTACTGGGTGCCCGGCACCTGGGTTCTTCCGCCACAGCCTGGCCTGCTATGGACCCCCGGATACTGGGGCTGGGGCAACGACGCGTACGCGTGGCATGCCGGCTACTGGGGGCCGCAAGTGGGTTTCTATGGCGGCATCAACTATGGATATGGCTATTTTGGAGCGGGCTACGTCGGCGGACGTTGGGATCACGATAGATTTGTCTACAACACCGCTGTCACGCGAGTTAACACCACCGTAATCCACAACACCTACGTTGATAGGAGAGTGATTGTCAACAATAGAACCGAGAACCGTGTCAGTTACAATGGCGGACGCGGCGGCATCTCGGCGCGTCCCAATTCCGCCCAACTAGCCGCGGAACGCGAGCGCCACGTTCAACGAACCAGCTTACAAACGCAACAGGAGCAGGCCGCGAGCCGCAATACCGCGCTGCGTGCCTCCGAGAACCACGGTCGCCCGCCGATCGCCGCCACCGCAAAGCCTGGTGACTTCAGAAGTAACGTCGTGCCCGCCAGGGAAGCGATCCGTCCGTCCGCTAATGGCGGGAATGCGAATCGCGCTGCTACCCGTCCGGTCCAGCCCAACAACCGGAACGAGGCTCGCCCAAGCAATGTGAACCCGAACCCTCCTAGGAACCGGAATGTCACTCCGCCAGAAAATCGGAACGTAAATCCTCCAAACAACACGAATCGTAACCGCCCGGAAAATAGGAACGTGACTCCTCCCAACAACATGAACCGTAACCGGCCGAACACTGAAAACCAGCCGCATAATCAGCCGCACAACAATGTCGAGCAAAACCGCAGCGTCCGTCCCGAGGCGCCCAGACCTCAGCCACAGCACGAACAACGGGGAGCGCCCCAGCCCCGACCTCAACCGGAGCGCAAAGCCGAGCCCCAGCAGAAGAAGCCTGAGTCTGACCACCAGCACTAAACCCTCACGTTGGCGCCGGCTCCCTTCAAGAGAGCCGGCGCCGACCGCGCTCGCGGCCAACCGCACCTTCATCTCCCTTCCTTTGAGCAAATTCCTTACACCAACAACCGCTTGAATTCGCCAGCCCAGCGCCTAACATGGACACGATGAAAATTTCGAGAAAATCAGCGGGCTAAGAGGGCCAACGAGCATCAGACTCACGGCCCCGCAACCTCGGCGCGGACAGTGCGGTTCTAATCGACAGTAGAGCCGAGTAGAACGTTAGGTAACTCATTCAAAACAAAGGATGGGCGTACCATCTACTCGACACTTTTCCAAGAAGGGGTGGCAAAAAGGAGCGGTGAGCCACAGGGACCGGAAAGCTGCAAAATGCTCAGGAGATCACCATGAAACTGCTGGCACTTGCCGAGAAGCTGGGCTGCGAAGTCGAGGGTGATGCGAACATCGAAATCACCGGCGTCGCGGGAATTGAAGAAGCGCAACCGGGCGAGCTGACGTTTCTCGTCAACCGCAAGTATCGCTCCGCGCTGGAGACCACGCGCGCTTCCGCGATTCTTGTAGGACGCGACGAAACGCGTCCTCGCATGGCGACGCTCCGCTCAGCGAATCCATATCTTGATTTTGCGCGCGCCATCGAGATCTTCCATCCCACGCCGCGCTACGGTCCCAGCGTCCATCGCACGGCAGTGATCGGCGAGTCCGCAAAAATTGGGGCGGGCGCCCACATCGGGCCTTATTGCTATGTGGCCGAGGACGTCGAGATCGGCGCGAACGCGGTGCTGCACAGCTTCGTCTGCATTTATCGCGGCGCGCGAGTTGGCGACGATTTTTTTGCCCACGCGCATGCGTGCGTTCGCGAAGGCTGCCGCATCGGCAATCGCGTGATTTTGCAAAACGGCGTGGTGGTGGGCAGCGACGGATTTGGCTTCGCGCGCGAAGCCACCGGCCAGTGGTACAAAATGCGCCAAGCGGGAATTACGGCGATCGGCGACGACGTGGAAATCCAGGCTCACAGTGCCATCGACCGCGCCACGGTCGGAGAAACTCAGATAGGCCGCGGCACCAAGATCGACAATCTCGTACAGGTTGGCCACGCCTGCAAAGTAGGAGAGGACACGCTGCTGTGCGGCCAGGTCGGCTTGGCGGGCACAACTCACGTCGGCAACCGTGCAATTCTCGCGGGGCAAGTTGGCGCGGCGGGCCACTTGACGATTGGCGATGGTGCCACTCTGACGGCGCAAAGTGGCGTCCCCGCCGATGTTCCGCCGGGCGCGGTTTTTTCCGGCTATCCCGCGATGAACAATCTGGATTGGCGCAAATCGGTGGCCGTCTTCAACCGTTTGCCGGAATTGCAAAAGGAACTGCGCGACCTGCGCGCGGAGGTCGCGCGGCTGCGGAGCGGGCCGGGGACGTAGAGCATTCGCTTTATATTCGCCTCAGCGTAGAACCTGCTATAATCAGCGGAAGTAGTGCTTTATGAATCCAATCGCAAACCCGAAGGAAGTGGCGGCGCTGGGTTTTCCGCTCAACGCGGAGCAACGCGCCGCCGTCGAACATGGCGAAGGTCCGTTGCTGGTAATCGCCGGCGCGGGAACCGGAAAGACTCGCGTAATCACCGAGCGGATTCGCCGGTTGCTCGAGAGCGACGCGTCGCTGAACGGCGAGAATATTTTGGGCCTCACCTTCACGGACAAAGCTGCCGGCGAAATGAAGAGCCGGGTGGTGAAGTCCGCGGGGGAAAGAGCCGAAGGCATCTGGCTCGGCACCTTCCATTCGTTCTGCCTGGAAAAAATTCTGCGTGCGTCGAAACCGGAAATTCAAGCCTTCGAGGAAATCGATCATCAGATTTTGCTGCGGCGGAATCTCGCGGAACTGGGATTGGTTATCTTCCGGCGACTCGCGGAACCGGCCCAGTTCCTGAAAGACTTCGTGGTTTTTTTTTCGCGCTGCCAAGACGAGTTGGTCACTCCGGACGATTACCAGCGATACGTCAGCGAGCGTCGGCGGGCGCACGAGGCGCGGAAGAACGCGATGGAGCCGGACGCGCTGCAACTAGCCGAAGAGGAACTAGCGAAGCAGGAGGAAGTGGCGCGAGTCTATCGCGTGAGCGAGCGGCTGCTGCTGGAGCGCAACCTCTATACCTTCGGGGCGCAACTGTTGAAGTCGGTGGAATGTTTGCGGGCCGATTCCGAACTCCTGGAAAGCCTGCGCAGCCAATACCGCTACATTTTGGTGGACGAATTTCAAGACACGAACATCGCGCAGCTCGAGTTGCTTTGGCTGTTGGCCGGGAAGCGCCGCAATATTCTGGCCGTGGGAGACGACGATCAGGCGATTTACCGCTTCCGGGGCGCATCGTTTGGGAGCTTTACGATTTTTCTGGAGCGGTTTTGCGGCGTGAACGGGAAGCAGGGCGCCGCCGCAAAAGACTTCCTCGTATCGCTCTCGCAGAATTACCGGTCGACGCAGCGAATCCTACGGGTGGCGGGCGAGGTGATCGGCGTGAACGAGCGGTCGCCATTGTTGCCGCCGAAAAAGCTTGTTACCGAAAACGCCCACGGCGAAAAGATTCGCGTGGCTGAATTCGGCGGGTTCGACGAAGAAGGGGAGTGGATAGCCGGAGAAGTCGAGCGGCTGCATGAGGCAGGGGCCCCGTGGCGAAGTTTTGCAGTGCTCTACCGTAAGCACAGGCACCGGGGACGACTTGTACAAGCGTTGCGGCGAAGGGGAATTCCGTTTGTGATACGCAAGTCCTCGATCTTATCGAGCACTCTTGTCCGCGACCTGCTTGCATGGATGCGGCTGATTGCAGTGCCGGCGGATAACGTGGCCTGCGCGCGCGTGCTGAGCGCTCCGTATTGGGGACTGGAAGCGCGCGACGTTGTGCGTCTGGCTGAACGCGCGGAAAAAAGCCGGCGTCCGCTTTGGGATCAGGTGGAAGCGTCGCAAAGTGAAGCTCCTCTGGACCGCCAGGGTATCCGCCTGCCGGAGCTGGTGCAGTTCTTCCATCAGTTGAGGCAAACGGCCGCAAAGAAAAGAGCAGTCGAGGTCCTCGACGAACTGATCGCGAACCTGGGCATCGTAGTGCTGATGTCGGCAATCGACCGCCAGCACGTGGAAAAGCTGGTTGCGTTCGTGAAGGAGTGGGAGGGCAAAAGCGAAAAGAGGCAGCTTCGTGACTTCGCCGAGTATCTCGGTTTCTTCGACGAGCTCGACGGGGATATCCAGCTGGAAGAGGAACTTTCCGACGACGCGATACAGCTCATGACGGTTCACTCCGCCAAAGGCCTTGAATTCCCGCACGTTTTTGTCCTGCGCCTTAGCAACAACGATTTCCCGTCGAAGCCGCGCCCGGCCACGTTTGAATTTCCGCCGGAACTCATGAAGGAAGAACAGCCGAAATTTGATTTTCAGAAGCAAGAGGAGCGGCGGCTCTTCTATGTGGCGCTGACGCGCGCCCAAAAGCGGCTGACGCTTTCCACGGTCGTCAATCGGTGGAAAAGAGAGTCGCCATTTCTGGTTGATTGTCTGGCGAATCCGAAGATTCAGAAGTTTGACACCGACCAGTGCCAGCCGAAGGTGGAAGTGCCGCCCGTGGAAGAAACCGCCGGGACTTTGTGGGATTCGCAGGACGAGCCTCCGCTCTTTCGAGTGGCGCGAGAATCTGCCAAGGCGTATTCGCGCGTCGCGCTGTGGGCCAAGGCCTACCATCCACCGCAGCCCGAACCCCTGCAATTGAGCGCGTCGCGGATCGATGCTTACGATCGATGTCCGATGAAGTACATGTTTCAGTATGTGTGGAATGTCCGCGGCGGGCCGAACGCGCAGAAAACATTCGGAAACGTGATGCATGCGACGATTGGGGAATTTGTGGGCGAGATGCGCAAGGGGGCGGCTGTTCCCTTCGAGGAGGTGCTGGCAATTTACGACCGGCAATGGTCGTCAGCTGGTTTTCCCGACGAATACCAGCAAGATGAATATCGCAAGGCGGGCCGCGAGCAGCTGGAAGCTTTTCATCGCTCCTGCCACGACGTGCCACCTGACGTTATTTATCAGGAGAAGAGGTTTGAGCTGCCGCTCGATCACGACATCGTCGTGACGGGACGGATGGACCAAGTGAACCGCTTGAGCGCCGACGAAGTGGAGATTGTGGATTACAAAACCGGAAGGCCTCGGGACGCAAGACAGGCCGCTGAAAATCTGCAACTGAGTATCTATGCGCTCGCGGCGCGCGAGGTGTTGGGCCTGGAGCCGACGCGCCTGGTGCTTTACAACCTGACGGAGAATCAGGCTGTCGCGACCACGCGCGACGCAAAAGCTCTCGCGGCGGCGAAGGAAAAAATTGCAGAGATAGCCGACCAGATTCGCGCCGGAAATTTTCGCGCGAAGCCCGGTTTTGGATGTGGATATTGCGACTTCAAGCCGCTTTGCCCCGAGCATGAACAGCTGATTACGATTCAGCCCGCAGTGAGCGCATCACGGTAGTTGCCCTGAGGTTGCTGGTCGAGCTTACATCCAACAGAGGTTCATGCCGCGCTCCTACAGCTGCAAAAACGAAAGACGCGCCACAAAATAAAAAGCGGGGCAATCGTTTGCCGATTGCCCCGCTTCATTTTCGCCAGACTTTCCGATTCAAAGCCTGGAGTAGGTTCCGCGCATTTACTTACCGGAACTTTCTCCGCTGGATGGAACCGAATTTAAATTCGGGAGCCGGCCCCGCTCCGTTCATCTATAGAAGCAGGAGCGGATGAAGTCAAGGAGAAAAACTTCGGCGCGATTGCCGTTTTGAAAATATTCGCGGCTAGTGGCCGGCGCTGATGGCGCTCAAATAAAATCCGCGGCGAGTCTCGACGTTCAAGCCCTGCCGCTCGACGCGCACTTCGATTTCATGGAAGTCCTGACCCTTAGGAATATTCTCCGGCGAAAAGGTGAGGGTGTATTGATTACGCGCTTGTTCGGTGACATCGGAATAAAGGCGCTCGAGCTCGGACTGCTTGGATGCGTAGAAGGTGTCGCCGCCGCTATTCAACGCGTACTTTTCGAGTTCCGAAGCTCCGCGCTGAATAAGGGCCTTACCGATCGGGAGCGAATGCGTTACGGAAATGGAATACACTGCAACGTCGTTGGCAAGGAGCGAGTGAAGCGTCTCGTCGAAAGTGTGCTCGTTCTTCGCGTTGGTGCCGTCGGAAATCAGAAAGATGATTTTGCGGCGGTCACGGCCGCGATCCTTGAGCATATTCGACGCCGCGAAGACGGCATCATCCAGAGCATTGTCGTTCTTGTATCGCTTCGAGCCGTGCTGCGAGACGCCGCGCCCCGTGTCCACGGGCTGATGGCCGTTCATCACCGGCCCGGCTGTGGTCGGATCGGCAATCACCTGGCTATTGTGGGATTCGAGATCGAGGCGCTGGAGTTGGGTGAACAAGTGATCGTTGTTGAAAGAAAAATCAGCGACAGTTTGGGGAAACTCGTCGTAAGTTACCACGGCAACTTCATCAGGAGGTCCGAAGCCGGCAGAGATGGCCGTGAGGCTCTTTTGAACCTGCGAGACTTGCCGCTGATCGAGATCGTTATCGATAAGAACGACGGCCGAAAGCGGCACCGGCTCGGAGGAGAACTGCCGAATCTTCTGTTCGACGTTATCAGAGAAAACTCGAAAGTCATTCTTTTGAAGATCTCCGACCAACTGGCCGCGATTATCTTTTACAGTAACAGGAACGATCACGGTGTATGTTGGAACAATGATGCGCGGCGGATTCTGCTGCCGCGCCGGGGCGGTTGGAGTTGGAGCGCTGGGGGCAGCCGGACGCTGCGCCTGCGGCCACGCTTGACCCGTAGAGCCAAGCAACAGGAGCGTACCTAGAAGTGAAAGTCTTCGCGTCATCTGTGAGTCTCGTTTCTCCGCAGTCTAGACTGCGAGAGTTCGCCGGGGACCTGGGGGCGGGGGCTTGGGCCGGAACATCCGTAAGCGCGTACCGCGCATCGTATCAGTCTGTTCCCGTCCTCGGAGGAATTATACAATGCGGCTGACCAGCATCGCGGCGGGTATTCTTGTTTTGGCAGCCAGCGCGTATCCGCTGGCGAGACCGAGCGCTTCGCGCGCATCCGCGCTGAGCCGCAGCGCGTTTCAAGAGTCAGGCCCGCGAGGGCCGCTGATCGACCCTTCCCGACCCAGCCAAGACTCGCAGACTCCACAGCAGCAGGAACCCCCGCAATCGTCCGCGCCCCTTCAAGTGCAAACGACGGTGGTGAACGTGTTCACAACGGTTCGCGACAGGCACAACGGAATTGTTTCCGACCTGACGAAGAACGATTTCAAAGTGTTTGAAGATGGAGTGGAGCAGAAAATCTCCTATTTCACGAAGGAAGTAGATCTGCCGCTTTCACTCGCACTTTTGATGGATACCAGCGGGAGCATGCAGCAAATCTTGAACGCCGAAAAGGAAGCGGCGTCGAATTTTGTGCAGGAGGTGATGCACAAGAAAGACGAAGCGATTGTGATGAGCTTCGATACCGACGTGAACCTGCTGGCGGATTTCAGCGAGGATCCGGGGGTACTTCAGCACGCCATCCGGCGGGCGGAAATCAATGTGGATGCCACCGGCATCGGCGGCACCGGAGGTACCGTGCCGTCACGCGGGGGCGGGACGAATCTTTATGACGCGGTTTATCTGGCGGCGCACGACGAACTAACGTCCGAAGCGGGACGCAAAGCCATCATCCTGCTGACGGACGCGGAGGATACCGGAAGCAAGTTGAGTGAGAACGACGCGATCGAGTCCGCTCAGCGCGCCGACGCGGTGCTCCATTTCATTTTGATCACGGATCCCAATGCCACGGAAGGCTACGGGCCCGGCGTGGCCTCAAAGATGGCGCACGAAACCGGTGGGCGTGTAATCAGCGTGCGCAGTGACGAGGGACTTCGGAAAGCCTTCGATACGATCGCCGAAGAACTCCGATCGCAGTACGTGATCGGCTACTACCCGGCGAACACGAAGCATGACGGGACGTTTCGAAAGATACGGGTAGACGTGGATCGCGCGGACCTAAAGATCCTAGCTCGCAAAGGATATTACGCGCCATCCAAATAGCGCACGATAGGGAACCTGCGCTGCTGAAGACCGCGGCGGTACAATGAAACCTTAGCGAGGTTCCGACTCTTTCAGCAGTTCCGCCAGATATTGCTTCCATGCCGCCGCGTGCGTGTGCGTCCCGTGACCATAGGTCTGGTCGCTGATCGGCAGCAGCACAAACGTTCCGTTCTCGATTCGCTTCACTTCCTTCTCCGCAATGCCCAGCTCCGGCGGATTGATGAAGTCGTCCGCTGAATTGACCCACATCACGGGAGCCTCGATTTTCTCGAGGCCGCTCGAAGGATCGTAGTTCCGCGACGCATCTAATTGGTACAAAACGTCGTTTGCATCGAGGTCTTTCACTCGCGTCTCGTAGGCTTTCTCCAGGTATTCATCAGCGGCATCTCGCGTGGGCAGCGTTTTCCGCATCTGCAGCGGCGCGCTTCCAGCAATTGTCAGAATATTGATCCAGCTTCGCAGCGCTTGTTGCGGCTCAGCGGTGTAGTCACCGCCGTTCCATTCGGGATCCTTTTTGATCGCATCCATGGCCATCTTGCGCCACAAGCGATTCCTGCCAGCGATCTGCACGGGCAGGCAGGCCAGCGGCATCAGCGCGTCCATGAAGTCCGGGTACGTCTCGCCCCACACAAAGGAATGCATGCAACCCATCGAAGTCCCGGTCACAAGGCGCAAATGGTTCACGTCTAGCCCCTTTGTCAGCAGCAGGTACTGCGCGGCGACCATATCGTCGTAGTCGTAATGCGGAAAATGCGCGTGGAGCCCGTCACTCGCCTTGGAGGATTTTCCGTGCCCGATCCCGTCGGGAACAATGATGAAATACTTGTTCGTGTCTAGAAGCTGTCCCGGTCCGAATAGTTCACCCGCATAAATCGGCTGCAAGAATCCGCGACCCGAGCCGCCCGTCCCGTGCAAAATCAGCACGGCGTTGGTCACACGCCCCTGCTCGTCGCGTACCGGCTTTCCAAGCGTGGTGTAATGTAGGCGGAGTTCGGGCAACGTCTCTCCCGAGCGGAAGACGAAATTTTTCGCGACGTAGTCACCTTCCGTCGGCGTGGCCTGCTGCGCAACTAGCCCCTCGCTTCCCGCGAATACACAAATTGTGAGGATCAATGCGACCCTCAGTCGCTTTTTCATGACTTTTCTCTCCTCGCTCGACGGTTCAGCTATTGGGACGGAGGCGCCTCAGAAGAGCCGGGGGCGTAATACCCTTTGCGGGTGCGGACGGTGAGGCCCTTGCGATCCGTCTCGACCTGGATCTTGCGGTATACACCGACGGGAGGCGGATTGCCGGGAGCGTAAGCGATGAAATACTGGCTGCGCAGCTCGGTCCCGATGTCGAGGAAGGATTGGGCGAGATCGTCCACGCGGTACGGAAAGAAGGCGTGGCCGCCAGTTTGGTCCGCGAATTCCTGCAGAACTTTGTCGCCACCCTCGATGTGATATTTGCTGGGGCGGGTAGCGTCGTCGATGGCGAGCCAATCGGTGCTGGTGCTGACCGTGAAGACGGCGACTTCAGAGCGAATGGAGGCGTCGATTGCGTCGCTGAGCGCGCGGTCGCTGAGGTTGTCGTCACCATCGCTGATGACAACGATTACGCGGCGCACTTCCGTTTCCGGACCCACGGGAACGGGCGGGTGCGCCAGCTTTTGCGCGGCCATATAGATGGCATCATTCAAGGCCGTGCCGCCTCCGGCGCGCTGCTGCTCAATGGCCGAAGTGAGCAGATCGACGCTGGACGTGTAGTCCTGAATCACCTGCGGCTCGTTATCGAAGGTCATCAGGAAGGCGAGATCTTTCTCGCGGCGAATTACTTTGTCGAGGAAATCGATCGCGGCATCTTTTTCGAATTTCAGGCGCGGCCGGATGCTATTGGACGTGTCCAGAAGCAACGCGATGCGCAGAGGCAGATCGGTTTCGCGGCCGAAGAAACGAATGACTTGCGGGGTGCCGTTATCGAGAACCTTGAAATCGGTCTTATCGAGATCGGTGATGAAGTCGTGATGCCGGTCGACAACCGTGACCACGAGGTGGACAAGGCCGGTGGTGCTGACGATTGGTGGCTGCTGAGGAGGTGCGCCCGCTTGCGGAGTCGGTGCAGCTGGGGCTGGCTGTGGGGAGGAGATGGCTGGGCCCGTGGGTTTAGGCGGAGCCTCTTGCGCACGAGCGCAAATCCCCGAGACCGCGAATCCGATGAGCAGCACAAACACTGCTGTGCGGAGGAGGCTAGGAAGATTCGTCAAGCAGCACTTCACGAGAAGGATTATAGGAACTCGCGGAGGGCAGCGTCAACCGAAGCTGGATCAGCTTGGACGGCGTGAGCGAGAGCGGCCAGATAATCCAGGAGTTGGGCTGGCAGCGGCGCGCGAACTTCGATTCGCTGACTTGTTCGCGGATGAACGAAGGCGATGCGGGCCGCGTGGAGAAAATTGCGGTTTAGCGGTGGGAGCAGCGTAGAGGCGGCGCGTTCCTGGCGCGGGGCGCCGTAGAGCGCATCGCCCACAACTGGACACCCCAGCGCGGAAAAGTGAACGCGAATCTGGTGAGTTCTGCCGGTGTGCAGGCCTGCTTGGATAAGGGTGTAGCCTTTTAGCCGAAGTAGGACGCGCCAATCGGTTCGCGCCTCGCGGCCCACGCGGCGGCGGGCAGTCATGCGGGAACGGCGGCGCAAGTCGCGGGCAATGGCCAATTCGACGGAGCCTGAGTCGCCCTTGATTTTTCCGTGAAGCAGAGCGACATAAATCTTGTCGATTTGGCGCTCGCGAAAATCGTCCACGAGCTTTCGGTGAGCCTCATCAGTGCGGGCAATCAGGATCGCGCCGGAAGTATCTTTGTCGAGGCGGTGCACAATGCCGGGGCGCAGCGGTCCGCCGATGGTTGAGAGCCCGGCGCTGCCGCCGAAGCGGTTGAGAAGCGCGGCTACTAGTGTACCGGCATCCGCGCCGGCCCCGGGATGCACGATCATTCCGGCAGGCTTGTCGATGACGGCGAGGTCTGCGTCTTCGTACAGAATGTCGAGTGGAATAGGTTCGGCTTCGACTCCCGCAGGCCGCGTGGGCGGAATTTCCACGCTGAGTGTCTCGCTCGATGCCACGTGATGCGAGGCTTTGCGCGCGACGCCGTCCACGAGTACGTGGCCTTCGTCCATCAAACTTTGGATCCGCGAGCGGCTCAGCTCGGGGAGTTGCGAGACGAGAAAACGGTCAAGGCGCTGGCCGGAGCAGTCAGACGGTACGATAAATTCGAGGTGTTGGCCTAAGCGGCTCGCGGGCATGTTGTTGCTTCATCAGATCAAACGATCATTGCTAGGAACGGCTCACTATCGCGCCCGCCATCGGAACAGGCGCCGTCGAACGAGCACGCAGCCCGCGCCACCAGAGCGACGCGCCAGCGACGATCAACACGGCACTGACAATCTGCATCAGCGACACGGTACCGTGGAACATCATCGTGCGGCCTGGATCGCCGCGGAAAAATTCGATGATGCCGCGCTCGATTCCGTATAGAACAAAATAGGCGCCGATCAACTGACCCGCGAATCGCTGCCTGGCGCCTAACCAAATCAGAAGAAGAACATTCAGGAATTCAGCGCCGGCTTCGTATAGCTGCGTGGGATGCAGCGAAACGTGCAGGGGCGTTCCCGCAATTTTTTCCGCGACCGGGCTGGTGAAAGTGACGCCCCACGGCAGTGACGTTGGTTTGCCATAGCAGCAACCGGCCACGAAGCATCCGATGCGGCCAATCGCATGTCCCAGCGCGACGGGAGCGGCGACGACATCGAGCACCGCGAGAAGGGGCATTTTTTGGAAGCGGGTGTACACAACTACCCAAAGAATTCCGCCGAGAATGCCGCCGTAAAACGTTCCCGCCGACTGAAAAGTCGCCATGCTGAAAATGTCGGCGGGGTGCGCGAGATAGTAGTCCCAACTACTGAAGATCAGCCACATCTTCGACATCAGCAGAGCCAGGAGGATTCCGTAGACTCCAAGATTCCACACGCTGTGCGGATTCAGGCCGGCTCGCGGAGCCTGCCGGTAAGCGAGCCAAAGTCCAACCAAAAATCCAGCCGCAGCAAGGACCCCATACGTGTAGATGGTGATGGAGCCAATTTGAAAAAGGACGGGATGCATTGTTAGGCTCGTTCCTGGCTGGGATGGCGCCAATCGCGAAGGAGTTCGAGCAGGACCAAGGCAGCGCCGACCACGATCGCCGAGTCAGCCACGTTGAAAGTGTACCAGTGGTGGCTGCCGACGTAGAAATCGATGAAATCGGTAACGCTGTGGCGGACGATGCGGTCCAGAACATTGCCTGCCGCGCCACCGAGGATCAACGCCATACCCCATTGGCCGAGCCAGCCCCCGGCGCGATCCGTTACCAGCAGCCAGGCGATCAATCCGATCACGGCCACCGAAAACAGGATCAGCAAAGGCGCGCGCCAGGGCATTTGGGAGTCGGCCAACAGGCCGAACGCCACGCCCGGATTGCTCGTATGAACGAGATTCAGGACGCCGGGAATCAAGACGCGGCTCGATCCGGTTTGAGTGAAATTCTGGACGGCATACTTGCTCGCTTGGTCCAGCAATTAGAACGACCGTGGCGAGAACGGTCAGAAGCCAGCCTGGGCGTGAGGCCGGACGCATCAGGAACCGGCGCTCCCCGCCACACTGCCTCCGCCACGCTCGATTTCATCCATTGCGGCGACACAGCGCTCGCACAATGTCGGGTAATCGGCGCTTTCGCCGACGTGCGTCGAATAGTTCCAGCAGCGCTCGCACTTTTTGCCGTGGGCGCGCTCGACGTGGATCCGCAGCGCGTCGTCGGCAGCACCTGCGGCGCGGCTTGCCGTCTGGATTGTCTGCTAGCGATTTCAACTTGCGAAACGATGAAGAATGCGGGGAGGATTGCTGCGTGCTTACGCAATAACGCCGCAAGATCGCCTTTGGCATCAAGGGTAACTCGCGCTTCAAGGCCCGCGGAAATTTTCTTCGCGGCGCGCAGAGGTTCGAGAGCCTTCAGCACTTCTTCGCGCACCGCGAGCAGGCGATCCCACTCTCTTGTGTGGGCATCGTCGAAGGCTCTCTCGAATGGCTCGGGTGACGGGAACGAAGCCATGTGCACGCTCGGCTGAGCCGAAGCGCCGCGCGGCAGATATTTCCACACTTCCTCGGATGTGAAAACGAGCATCGGCGCAATCAGGCGGACCAGCGCCCGTGCGATGTGATAGACCGCCGTTTGTGCGGAGCGGCGTCCGCGATTATTTGGTGCGAACGTGTAGAAGCCGGTCCTTAAGCACGTCGAAATAAAAGGCGCTCAGATCGACCGTGCAAAAATCCTGAATCGCATGATAGACGCGATGGAATTCGAATTTCTTGTACCATTGGTGGCATTGGCGGATAAGCGCTCCAGTGCGACGAAGCATCCAGGCGTCCATTTCCCACATGTCCGCATCGTGCACGATGTCGCGCCCCGGTTCGAAATCGAAAAGATTCGATAGCGCGAAACGGAAAGTGTTGCGGATCTTGCGATAGGCCTCGGCAAGCTGGGTCATCATTGCGTCGGAAATGCGCACATCCTGCGTGAAGTCCTGGGAGGCGACCCACACGCGCAGCAGATCAGCGCCCCACTTATCCGCAAATTTCCTTCGGATACATGGCGTTGCCGAGGGATTTCGACATCGGCGCGCCTTTTTCGTCCAGCGTCCAGCCGTGCGTTACCACTTGTTTGTATGGCGCGCGCCCGCGCATGCCGACTCCGATGAGCAAAGAGCTTTGGAACCAGCCGCGATATTGATCGGGACCTTCCATATAAACGTCCGCGGGCCAGGTGCCGTCCTTTTCGCTGAGCACGGCGAGATGGGTTGAGCCTGAGTCGAACCAGACGTCGAGAATGTCATTTTCCTTGCGCCACTTCGCGGCGCCGCAGGAGCATTTTGTCGCCGGTGGGAGCAGCTCTTCGGCGGTGTGGGTGTACCAAGCGTCCGCACCTTCGCGTTCGAAAAAGGGCAGCACGTGCCGCAGCGCCCGAAAGTCCCTCAGCTGCTTGCCGCATGACGTCGCAAGTAAAAATGATCAGCGGCACGCCCCAAAAACGCTGGCGCGAAATGCACCAGTCGGGCCGCTCGGCCACCATGTCGCGAATGCGGGCCTCACCCCAGGCGGGCTTCCACTTGACCTTGGCGATTTCGGCGAGGGCACTTTGCCGCAGGCCATCGTGGTCGAGTCCGATGAACCACTGCTCGGTGGCGCGAAAAATCACCGGATTGTGGCAGCGCCAGCAGTGCGGATAGCTGTGCGTGAGTTTTCGTTCGCCGACGAGCATGCCCCGCTTCTTCAGCAGCTGCAATGATGATCGGATTCGCCTCGAATACTGTCTTGCCCTTATATTCTGGCAGGCCTTCGATGAAGCGGCCGTCATCGTCCTGCGGGGCATATGCCTCGAGGCCATATTTTTGGCCGGTGCGGAAGTCCTCAGCGCCGTGACCGGGGGCGGTATGGACGATGCCGCTCCCCTGATCGAGCGTGACGTAGTCTGCCAGCACGCCGGGCACGCGCATATCCAGAAACGGATGCTGGAACTGAATGCCTTCGAAATCCTTGCCCTTCCACGAGCCGTGGACCTCGCCGACTTCGAGCTTCAGTTCCTCGGAGATCGCTGCAACGCGCTCTTTCGCGAGCAGGAGTTTGCCGGCGGGAGTTTCCGCCACCATATATTCGAAATCGGGATGAAACGCGAGGGCGCGATTGGCCGGAAGCGTCCAGGGCGTAGTCGTCCAGATGAGAGCGTTCACGTCGCTGGCGAGTGTGGATGTTTTCGGCCCGGGTACAATCGGGAATTTCACCCAGATCGAAGGGCTGGTGTGATCTTCGTATTCCACTTCCGCTTCGGCAAGCGCCGTCCGATCGTAAATGCACCAGTAGACCGGCTTCAGCCCTCGATAAACGTACCCTTTTCCGAAGAAGTCAATGAAAGCGCCGGCGATGCATGCTTCCATACTGGGATCCATGGTGAGATAGGGCTTGTCCCACTGGCCAAAGACACCCAGTCGCTTGAAATCGCGCTTATGCGCTTCCACATAGCGCGCGGCGAATTCACGGCACATGCGGCGAAATTCGGCGGCGCTGACTTTGGTCGTCTTCCCGCCCAGTTCCTTTTCCACTTGGTCTCGATGGGCAGACCGTGGCAATCCCAGCCGGGAATATAGGGCGATCGGAATCCCGCCATGGTTTTCGACTTCACGATCATGTCTTTCACGATTTTGTTCAGGCCCGTACCCAGATGGATTTCGCCCGTCGGATAAGGAGGGCCATCGTGGAGGACGAACAGGGGCGCGCCAGCGCGCGATTCGAGGATGCGGGCGTAGAGGCCCATCTCTTCCCAGGCCGCCAGCTGCTCAGGCTCGCGCTCCGGCAACCGCGCTTTCATGGGAAAATCGGTTTTCGGGAGGTTCAGGGTGCTTTTCAGGTCCACGTTTTCGCCATCTTTCGGGATTCGCTAAACCCTTTCTGGAAAGACCCCGGCATTTTGTGGCTGGGATATGTTAGCTTGTGCTACGAATTCGCGCGGTGGAAACCGGAATTTGGCATCGCGCCACGTAATGTTACAATGAATCTTGAAGTGTGTCAGCCGCCGGGGCCAGACATCCTTTTGCGTAGCCGTGCGTCTAAGATGAGGTACCCCTGCGGATGGGATGCAAGTAATGCGAACATTCGATCTTAGCACCAGACTAGACAAAGCCGATCGCCCAACGAGCGGATCAACCGAACCCGGACTGCATCTGGGGCGCTTGGCCGCGCCCGTTCATGAGTCCAGCCTCAAGAGCTTGTTTTCGAATCTGCGAGATTTTCTCACCGAGCGGCCCGCTAAGGTTCGGCCCTGGTACTGCCACTGCGTTTGACATGCCCAAGTTTGGCACCGGCCTGCGCGCCAACCTGCAGGAATTCTTCCGTGCGGCACCCCGTGGAAGTGTGAATTCCGCGCTGCTGGTGAATTGGAACGAGGAGCCGACTCTTTGGCAAAACCTGCGCGATTTGTTCTCCCCGCCGAAAACTGCCCCCGCTGCAGACCACCAGCCAGCCTATTCCCGTTCCCGAAATTTGGTCGAAGAACACGCAATTCACCCGCGTGCAGGCTGCTTTCGATTCTTGTCCATGCGGTGCGATTGCGCTCGTGGTGCTGATTCCGCTGCTGCTGCCGGATTGATTTCGCCGCCGCACGACGAAAGCTTACAACCCTCAGCCGCCAGTAGACGTGAGCGTTTCGCCCTATCTTGCGAAGCTTGCAGCCGTCCGCTAAGGCGGCGGGCGGTGGTGGCGGGGCAGCACGACCTGGCCCCGGCTGCCAAGGGGCAAGCTGCCGAAATTTTCATGGACGCAGATTCTCGACGCCGATGGTGCATCCGCCGGAGCATCCGCAAATCGCGATGACGCCGACTGTGCTCGGCAATCCAGATATCAAGTTGCCCGAATCATAATCGCCGAACTGGGGCGACCCGCTTGGCAAATGCTCACGGACGATTCGATGGGGCAAGGGCACGGCATCGGGCATGGGCAATCGGCAACGGCGCGCGGCGTCGGCCCCGGCGAGGGCTAGGATACCGGCGGCGGCGTCCCGAACGCGGGAACGGGCGGCTATGGCAGTCCCGGCTGCCTCTATTGCCCGCAAGCCGATTACAGCGACGAAGCCGTGAAGGTGAAGTATCAGGGCGTCGTCGTGCTGATCGCGATCATTACGCCCGGATGGCCGCGCCACCGACATTCACGTTTCGAAGGGCCTCGGGCTGGCCTCGACGAGAAAGCCATCGAAGCGGTTCGCACCTGGCGCTTCACGCCCGCGCTGGGCCCGGATGGCAAGCCCGCCTCGGTTCGCCAGATCATCGAAGTTACCTTCCATCTGTACTGAGATGTCCGCACGGCGCGTTCTGCAGCCAATTCGTCGTCGCGCCAGCGCCACGAGCGTTAACCAACTGGTCCAATTGCATCGGTGCGCTGCGCTCCACGCTTGCGCACTCTGCTACGATGAGCGGCATGAAATGCAATCTCGCTCTTGCACGGTCCTGATTGCGCTGGCGTGATTGCAGTCGCACGCCGCGCACGCCGCGCAAGCCGGCTCGATCGAATTTGTCGCGCACGCCACGCCCTCCGGCGGACTGGAAGAGCCCGTGCGCGGCTTCCCCTTCTATCTTCTTGAGCAAAAGCTTCGAAGATATCGGCAAGGAAGCGGACGCGGCCAAGCCGAAGCCCGACATGAACGCGTTCATCGACAAGCTCGACGTCTCGAAAGAATTGAAAGCCTGGATGAAGAAAAATCATGGTGACGCTCTCGGGCGACGATTTCATTCACAAGCTGCATCCGGCCGACATCATGGATGTGCCGGAATTCTTCAAGCGCCTACATGGACCGGAACGCGGGCGACCAATCCGTCAGTTTTCCCAAAGCCGAAATACAAAGCCTCCGACAAGGCGAAAGATCCCGCGAAATATGCAAAAGCTCATCGGCCGAATACAAGGACGCAATCCGCCATCTACATCGAGCAGAATCCGCAAACCATCGACGGGCATCGATCTGAGTCTCGCCGATATCGATCCCGGAGCCGAAATGGAACGCGATTGCCGGCAAGACGCACGCCCGAAATTCATCGCCAGGCTCTGACTCTGGCGCAATCGAAATATCTGGTCGCGCGCACCGAAACCAACCTTCAGGGCAAGGATTTCTGCGCGCCGTTCCGCCGGGCATCTATTGGCTCAGCACGCTCGACGTGACCGCCGACGTGGGCGACGCGCGCCCGCGCTGGGACGTCCCGTAACCGGTCCAGCCCGGCCAGACCGACTACGTCGCGCTTTCGGACGCCAACGCAGTCCAGACCTCCACGCATCCGCCGTAACCAGTTGACTGACCGCGCATGGCTGAAGGCCGCAAATCTCTGCCAGCTGGATACGCAGCCTCGCCGATGTCCGCAGCCTGCGACAAAGCGAGCGGCGCGAGCGCAATTTGCACTCGGCAGGCCACGCGCTCTCTCGCGGCATCACGAGAAGTGGTTCAAGGACCCTGAATTTCGCGAGCTTGTACGCCCCGTTCTCGCGCATGCGCCGGCGAGCCAGTCCGGACAGTCCGCGAATCACCGTCGGCATCGCGGTGCAGCCCGGAAACTTTCGAACGCATTCGAGCCGCAAACGGTTCTCCGCGCGCTCGCCGATGTGCCGCCCGATCAGGACGCGAACGAATTCGAGCTCCGATTCTCGGCGAGCGACGTGCGACTCGATATTCTGACCACGCGCGACCCGGCGGCGCAGGGGCGATCGCGCGATATCCTCCAGAAATTCGGCGAGGGGATTCAGCAGATCGAGATCCACGTGCGCGACGTGGACCGCGCGACCGAGATTCTTGCGCACGCGATTCGAGCTTGCAGCCGATTTATCCCGCGACGCGCCCGGGCGCGGAACGGCACGCGCGTGAATTTCTTTCTGGTTCCGAGCGGCCGAAGGCAAGAAATGTTCTGATCGAACTCGTGCGAGCAAGAGCGCAGCCGCTCGAACACATGCTGAGCGTCCGATCAGTCGAGCCTGCCGATCTATTCGCCGCTCTGCTCGATCAACTTCGCGACCAGCGCCGTCCAGCCGGTCTGGTGGCTCGCGCCCAGCCCCGCGCCGTTTCGCCGTGAAAATACTCGTAAAACAGAATCAGATCGCGCCAATGAGGATCTTTCTGAAAAGATCGCGTCGTCGCCGTACACGGGCCGGCCGCCATCCTCGCCGCAGAAAAATATGCGAGAGCCGGCGCGAAATTTCGCCCGCGGCATTCCAGAGCGTCTTCTGTCTGGCCGGAGCCCGTCGGGAATTCCACTTTGAAATTCGTCGCCGTAATAGTAGTGAATGCGCTGCATCGACTCGATCAGCAGGAAATTCAGCGGAAACCAGATCGGGCCCGCGCCAGTTGGAATTCCCGCCGAAAAGATCGGTGGTCGATTCGCGCCGGCTCGTAATCCACGGAATGCGATCTGGCCGTCCACGTCGAGCACGAACGGATGCTCCTGGTGAAATTTCGAGAGCGCGCGGATGCCGTGGGGCGAGAGAAATTCCTTCTCGTCGAGCACGTACCGGTAAATGCGCTCGAGCTTCTTGCGGTTCGCGATCGTCAGCAGCAGCCGCGCGCCCTGCGGTCGGTTCTCGCGGCTCATGTCCACGTGCTCGCGCGACGTCCGGGTGATGATTCGAGAAACCATTGCATGCGGCGCGTGAAAGCCGGCAGTCGCGCCAGGTCCTCGGGCTCGAACGTCTCCACGGCGAAAAGCGGAATCAGCCCCACCATCGAGCGCACCTTCATCGGAATGTGCTCGCCGTCGCGGCCAGGTGCAGCACGTCGTAGTAAAAACCGTCCTGCTCGTCCCACAGTCCGATTCCTTCGCCGCCCATGTCGTTCATCGCCTGCGAAATGTAGACGAAATGCTCGAAGAACTTGCTGGCCACGTCTTCGTACGCCGGATCTTCGTGCGCCAGTTCGATCGCCATCGCCAGCATGTCCAGGCAATACATCGCCATCCAGCTGGTGCCGTCCGATTGCTCGATGAAATTGCCCGGGCCCAAGCGGCTGCGAGCGGTCGAAGACTCCGATGTTGTCCAGGCCCAGAAAGCCGCCCTCGAAAACGTTCTTGCCCGTCGGGATCCTTGCGGTTCACCCACCACGTGAAATTCAACAGCAGCTTGTGAAAGACGCGCTCGAGAAACTTGCGGTCCGGCTTTCCCTGGATGCGCGCCTTCGATTTTGTAGACGCGCCACGCCGCCCAGGCGTGCACGGGCGGATTCACGTCCGAGAAATTCCATTCGTACGCGGGCAGCTCGCCGTTCGGATGCATGTACCATTCGCGCAGAAACAGGATGAGCTGATCCTTCGCGAAATCCGGATCGATCAGCGCCATCGCCACGCAATGAAACGCCAGATCCCATGCGGCGTACCACGGATATTCCCACTTGTCCGGCATGGAGATCACGTCGGAGTTGTAGAGGTGCGTCCAATCGTGATTTCGGCCCTGATGCGCGCCGGGATCGGGCGGCGGCTGCGTGGGATCGCCTGCAGCCAGCGCGCACGTCGTAGTGATAGCTCTGCTTGCCCCACAGCAGCCCGGCAAACGCCTGCCGCTGCACCAGCCGCGCATCGTCGCTCATTCCGACGTGGATGCGCTGCGCATAGAATTCATCCGCTTCTTTCATGCGCTGGTCGAATACGCTATCGAAAGCCGCGCCAAAGAATTTCTGTCGCGGCGGTCTGGTTCTGCGCTGGGATTGTCGGTCCAGCAGGCGAGCGCGAATCGTCCAGCTTTCTCCGGGCGCAATTTCCGCGGCGTAATGCGCGGCCGCCTTCGTCCCCTTCATCGCGGGATTCACGGCGGCGCTGCTCGCCGTTGATCACATAGCGGTGGAATGCATCCTTCACGTAGGGCGTGCGGTTCTTCTGCCCGAAAGAGCCGCTCCATGTTCGTTTCGTTGTTCGGTGAAAAGCAGTTCGGGCGCGCCTTCGATCGAGCAGCCAGCGCTTGCCGTAGTGATATTCGGACAGCTCGATCAGCGCAGTTGCCAGCGGGGCCATCGATGCGATACGCCTGCGGCGGATCGTAATTCTCGCCCCAGGCCCAGCGATTGCGGAACCACAGCGTCGGCAGAATGTGCAGCGGCGCCGGCTTCGGGCCCGCGGTTCCATGCCGTGATGCGGATCAGAATGTCTTCGGCGGCTCGCTTTGGCATATTCGACGAACACGTCGAAATAGCGGTTCTCGCGAAAAACGCCGGTGTCGATCAGTTCGTATTCCGGCTCCTGCCGCGTGCGCTTCGCATTTTCGCGCGACCAGCTGCTCGTAGGGAAACGCCGCCTGCGGATATTTGTAGAGGAATTTCAGATAGGAGCTCGTCGGCGTCGCATCGAGATAGTAGTAATATTCCTTTACGTCTTCGCCGTGATTCCCTTCGCGGATTCGTGAGGCCGAAAAGGCGCTCCTTCAGGATCGGATCTTTCTCGTTCCAAAGCGCGAGGGCGAAGCAGATGTGCTGGTGGCGGTCGCAGATTCCGCCGATGCCGTCCTCGCCCCAGCGGTAGGCGCGCGAGCGCGCATGATCGTGCGGAAAATAATTCCAGGCGTCGCCATTGGCGCTGTAATCTTCGCGAACTGTTGCCCCATTGGCGCTCGGAGAGATATGGACCCCAGCGCTTCCAGTTGACGCTTCGTTCCGCATTCGCTCGCAGCCTCTCTTCTTCGCTGGTCATTCCTGGTTCCGTTATATGAGGGCTGCGACGCGTGCCGCGTCTGTCGCACCTTTCACTTCGGCGACGCCGCCACATCACTCTAGCGTTTCGAGCAGCACCTGGCAAGATTTGGTAATCGCTTTCCTGTACCGAAAAGAACAACGGCAGTGGCGGCGCCTCGCCTAATTCTGTATCCTCGACGGACCGAGCATCTCAGCAGCGGAGACTATTCTGACCCCCCTGGCGCCCGCATCCACGTCACAGCCTCCGTTGAGACCCGCAGGTTCATCGTGGCTTCTTCCTTTTGGTTGTCTGTGTGTCGCCGCAACTTTCGTGGCAATGCCCATGCTTTTCCTCGGCAATGCCTCGGGCCATGATTTCCACTTTCACGTTGCCTCCTGGATGGACGTCGCCGGCCAGTGGCGCGAAGGCATCGTCTATCCTCGCTGGGCCGAGTGGGCAAATTGGGGATTCGGAGAGCCGCGCTTCATTTTCTATCCGCCGGCTTCGTGGATTGCCGGCGCCGCTCTCGGCTCCGTGCTGCCGTGGAGAATGGTTCCTGGCGCATTTATCTGGCTTGCGCTGGTCCTCGCGGGTATGTCGATGTGGGTCCTTGCGCGCGAATGGTTACCGCCGCCCCAAGCTGTCGTCGCCGCGCTTCTATACGCCGTGAATCCCTATAATCTCGTGATCGTTTATTACCGCAGCGATTTTGCCGAGCTGTTGGCTGGCGCTCTATTTCCGCTGCTCATTTGGGGAGTCGTTGCGAGTCATTGCCGGCGAGTGGCGGCCGCGTCCCTTCTCTCGTCGTGATCTTTGCCGCGGTTTGGCTAATTAACGCGCCTGCGGCCGTGATCGCCACGTACTCGACGGTGCTCATGATATTGGTCGGATGCATTGCGCGAAAAAGCTTTCGTCCCCTGCTCCTTGGCGCGAGTGCCATGTCTGGCGGTTTCGCCCTCGCAGCCTTTTACATTTTGCCCGCGGCCTGGGAACGGCGCTGGGTTCAAATTGCGCAAGCCGTCGCCGGCGAAGTTAACCCCAGCCGAAATTTTCTCTTTACCCGAATAAATGATCCGGACTTCGTGCTTTTCAATAGCAAGGTTTCTTGGATAGCGGTCGGTGTGATTGCTGTCACCGGTATCGCCGCAATTTTCGCGGCGCGGAAGCGGCGAGAGTTCGGAGCGTTGTGGTGGATTTTAATTTCCGCAGCCGTCGCGTCGGTGTTCCTGATGTTGCCTACCAGCTTGTGGCTATGGAACGCGCTTCCCGAATTGCGATTCATCCAATTCCCGTGGCGCTGGCTCGAGATGTCGGCTCTCTCTTTCGCATTTGTTCTGCCCGTCGCAATATTCAGCCTCCGCAGCCGGCAGTTATCGTGGGCCGCTAACCGCCGTGGGATTCATCGCCATCGGCGCCACTGCCGTAACCATCGTCCGAGACGCGTATTGGGACGACCAGGACGTCCCCTCGATTGCAGCCGCAATAGCTTCGCGCCGCGGGCTATGAGGGAACGGACGAATATGCGCCGGTCGGCCTCACTCGTCTCGACCTCCCAGGAAATCCCGATGACACCGAGCGCCCCGCTGGCATCGCGCCAAATCCGGTGCCCCGGTTTGAAAAACTCGACCCTGCCTCCCACGCTCTCGTACCAGCGGCGGGGATCAGGCTCCACGTTGAGCGCTGGACGGCCGAGCGCAAAGCATTCACGGAGGAAAGCGCCACGCCTGTCGCCCTCGCCTTGCGGGTCGTGGATTATCCTCCGTGGGAAGTTCAGGTTGACGCCAAACGCGCCCGCATCACCGTGTTTCCGGAGACCTCTCAAATCCTTGTGCCTCTAGCCGCGGGGGATCACCGTGTTGAACTTTGCTTCCGGCGAACTTGGGACCGCAGTGCAGGAGATGCAATTTCAGGTTTGGCATTCGCCGCGCTGCTGGGATTTTCTTGGGTATTGCGTCGAAAACGGGGATCCGTAGCTACTGTAGCCGGCGGTGCGTGAATTTTCTCTTTCCCTTGCTGTATTCAGCCACCGTCTGGCCGCGGCCGTACAGCTTGTACTTGTATGTGGTCAGGCCTTCGAGTCCCATGGGACCGCGCGCGTGCAATTTGCTGTTGCTGATGCCCAGTTCGGCGCCGAATCCGTAGCGGAAACCGTCCGCAAAACGCGTTGAGGCATTCTGAAAAACGCCCGCTGAATCCACTTCACTCATAAATCGCGTGGCGGCTTCCGAGTCCTCCGTCACGATCGCATCCGTATGTCGCGAGCCGTAGGTGTTGATGTGCTCGATAGCCTCATCGAGATTGGCGACAACCTTGACGGCCAAAATGAGATCCGAGTACTCCGTGGCCCAATCTTTTTCCGTGGCCGGTGAAATTGCTACGCCGGGGAATAGCGAGATGGTTTTCGCATCGCCGCGAATCTCCACTCCGGCTTCCTTCAATTTTTGCACCGCCGGCGGCAGAAATTCAGCCGCGATCGCTTCGTGCACCAGTAGAGTTTCCGCAGCATTGCACACCGCCGGATACTCCACCTTGGCGTCGTAAATGATGTCCACGGCTTTCGTGATGTCTGCCGCGCGATCGACGTACACGTGGCAAATTCCCTCGCCGTGTCCCAGAACCGGAATCCGGCTGTGCTGCATGATGTACTTCACCAGCTCGTACGAGCCACGAGGAACAATCAGGTCCACGTCGCGGTCCTGCGTCAAAAGTTCCATCACGTCCGCGCGCGATTCCAGCAGGCTGATCGAATCTACCGGAACGCCTTGAAACCGAATCAGGCACTCCCGCCAGATCGATACGAGCTCTTGATTCGTCTCCGCTGCTTCGGAGCCGCCTTTCAGAATCACCGCATTGCCCGATTTCAGACACAGCGAAGCCACCTGCGGAATCACGTCCGGCCGCGATTCGAAAATCACGCCCACCACTCCAAAGGGACACGATTCCTTGTGCAGGACCAATCCGTCATCCAACTCCGTGGCGGATAGCTTCCGCCCGAGAGGATCTTCAAGACGCGCGACTTCTCGAATCTGCGCGGCCATCTGCGCGACGCCAGCCTCCGCCACGCGCAATCGCGCCAACATCGACGCAGTCATTTTTCCGGACGCCACCGCCGGCTCTGCGGCGCGGCAGTCGCGCTCATTGGCATCGAGAATTCGCTGCCGCGCGTCTTCGATCGCTTGCGCTGCCGCCATCAGAACTTCCACGCGAGCATCCGCCGGCAGCTTGGCCAGCGCCCGCGAAGCCTTTCTGGCTCGCCGCGCTGTCGCCGCGACGGAAGTATGGTTCGCTTGTACTACCGATGCTGTCGTTGGTTGGCTCATATTTTCTGCAGCAACACGATATTATCGCGCGTCACCAAAACGGGCGAAGAGTTAGCTTTGCCCGCCGAAGCATTGCTTCTCTTCGCGGAGAATTTTTCCGCTTCTTCGCTGGTGCACTTGGCGATGCCGCGCGCGAATTCGCGTCCCTCGGAATCCACGATGCTCACCACGTCCATCGATGCGAACCGGTTTTCCACGCGCACGATTCCCGATGCCAGCAGGCTCGCTTTCCCCTGAGTAATTGCCCGGTGTGCGCCGGCGTCCACCACCACGCGTCCGCGAACATTCGCGGCGTAGGCAATCCAGCGCCGTTTTCCCGGCATGCGCTTGGCGGGCAAAAATGCAGTCCCGGTCTTTTCGCCGGCAAAAATGCGATCCAGCGTGTCTGGGTGGCTGCCATTGGCAATCATGGCGATTCCGCCGCACTTCATGGCAATCTCCGAAGCCTCGAGCTTCGTCCGCATCCCGCCGCGCCCGCTCTCCGACGGACCAGCTGCCAGTGATTGTATTTCCGGCGTGATTTCCGCGACCAGCGGAATCACCTCGCCTTCCTCGCCGCTCCGGACGCCGTTTCGCGATTGCTCGAGCAATCCATCCACGTTGGTGAGCAGCACCAGCGCATCCGCCTCCAATCCGCTCATTACCAGCGCTGCCAACCGGTCGTTGTCGCTGAACGCAGGCGTGCGCGATTCGGGCGTCACGGGTTCCAATTCCGCCGTGGAAACCGTGTCGTTTTCGTTCACGATTGGGAGCACTCCGAACCCCAGCAGCTTCTCGATCGTGTGCTGAAGATTCGAGTAACGGCGCCAGTTCGTGAAGTCCTCTTCCGTCAGCAGCACCTGCGCAATTTTAATGCCCCATCTCGAAAACAAATTTTTGTAAGCATCCATCAGAAGGCTTTGGCCCACGGCCGCGCAGGCCTGTTTCGTGACCATATCCTCCAAGCGTGACCTGTGCAGCCCGAGCCAGCCGCGCCCAAGCCCCACCGCCCCCGAAGAAACGAGCACCACCTGCCGCCCCTCTTTCATTAAAGCGGCGATCGAACGAACGATGGGCTCCACCCGCTCGTGGCACAGGTTTCCCTCCTGCCCCGTCACGGTCGCCGTTCCAATCTTAATCACGACCCGCCGCGCCGATCGCAGCAGCCGCGCGCGTTCCTTCTCTAATTTATGCTCGCTCTCCACTGAAGCCCCGTGTATTCCGGACTGCTTTTGCAATGCGCTTGCGCGATGTGATGATTCCCAATTGTATCGAAATCACCGGCGGACGTATCCTAATTTGAAAGCTGCGCGAACGAGTCGAAAGTACACGCTGGGAACAATACTGAACAATTTCCGGCGGCCCGACTCACCAAAGTTAGCACCCGACATCGGCCTTCCATGTGTTGCCCGTTTGAACAAGTTCCCCATGTCGAATAGAAGTCTTCTGCAAAGCTTCGTTTTATTATCGCCCTCAAGTTCTTAGCCTCTCACTGAGGGCACACATGCTTCCGGACCGCCGGCAATATCAGCGGGTGATTCCTGATGCGCGGCTATCAGTCCGCTGTGGCCAATCCCAGAGCCGGCTGCTCTTCGATCTCTGCGAAGAAGGTATGGCCGTCGACGGCCTTGCTGCCGACAGCCCCGCCGAGGTCATCCCCCTTCTGTTTGATCTCCCGGACGGTTACGGCCGTATCGAAGCGAAAGGCGAAATTGCCTGGACGAACGACTCGGACAATCGGGTCGGCTTGCGTTTTGTGGAGTTAGCTGACACTTACCGGCAGCAGGTAAGGAAATGGATATCTGCCAATGTCTATACGACTGACCTGATCGTGGCTGCGGAGGAGGCAGCCCAACCACAAGTCTTTCTCGCCCCCGAAGGGGATTCGGTCGGGTTCCTCGCGCAGCAGCCAGCGGTTAATCAAGGGTTGAGTCGCTATCCCACCTCTCCCTACCTGATGTTATTCGTCCTAGCTACATTGTCCCTATTCTCGGGCATCGCCTTCGTCCGTCATTACCCCGGCGTAGGGAATCGCTGGCAGGGCAAAGAGATCATGGCCGCGGGTAAAGTTCGTGAAATTCCCACCCCTAGCTCGACCGCATCGGTTGAGCCGCCACCCGCGCCAACTCCCTCTCTTCCTGTCACGCTCCCCTTAAGCGTTCCCGGTTTCGTCCTTCAAGTGGCCGCGATGAAGCATGAAGACAACGCAGACGCGCTTGCGAAGGCCTTGCAGAAAAAGAATTTTCCCGCCTTTGTGTTCAAGCGCGGCGCCAATCCTTTCTACCGCGTGGCCGTCGGAGCTTATGGCGATCCCGATTCCGCTCACAGAGTCAAGGACGAGCTCAAAGCGCAGGGTTTCAAATCCATCCTCAAGCATTGGTCGCCCGCATAAAACACTTGCCAGGGCGCACGGTTCCCGATAAACCGTATTCTCGGAACCTGACATGCGGGCATGATTCAAGGCGGCAGCATCGCGCATATGGCAACAACGTCGAAGACTGACCGGCTATTGCCGAGGGCATCGCGCCTCGCGCTTCTGTTCGCGATCGTCTGTGCGATGTGTGCTGCCGCGCGGCCGCAGTCGCCTGCGATCACGATCACCTTGGCGGGGCAGTCGATGATCCGGTCGGATATCCGCGCGACCGCGCCGGCGGCGGTGCCGGTGATCCAGGGGCTGCTGAAGGGCGATGTGGTTTTCACCAACCTGGAAGCCGCGGTCGCCGAAAAAGGCGAGACGGTCCACGAGGGCAGGGGATTTCTCACTCCGCCTGAAGCGCTCGATGCGCTGAAGACTTTCGGTTTTAACTTGTTGTCCCTGTCCGGCAACCATGCATTCGATCTGAAAGTCGACGGGCATTCAGAACACGATCCGGGAGGCGGACAGCCGGAAGATCGTTCATGCCGGAACCGGAAACAACGTGGCCGAAGCTGCGGCGCCGGGTTATCTGCACACGCCGAAGGGCACGATTGCCCTGATCGCAAGCGCGTCAGGCCTGATTACGCCGGGAGGCAAGCGCCACGGCGGACCGGCCGGGCGTGAATGAGCTTCGCGTCGAAGCCGGCGACAAGGAAAATGAGGCGACGGCCGATCTGCCCGGCGCGCCCGCAAACACGCCGAATCCGGAGGATTCGCAACGCATCCTGCAAAGCATTCGCGACGCCCGCCAGCACGCGGACCTCGTGATCGTGTACCAGCATAACCACGTCTTCGGCGAATCACTCGTTCGCGACGATTTTCACGGAAGGGATGCCGGAGCGGCTCGCTCCGAATGATTGGCTCAGGAAGTGGACGCATGCGGAGGTGGATGCGGGCGCGGACATCATCGTGATGCATGGCGCGCCTCTGCTGCACGGGGTGGAGATTTATCACGGCCGGCCCATCTTCTACGATCTGGGCAATTTCATTTACAATGTGCCGCCGACGCTGACCTACATCGACGAACCGATGAATTGGGAGAGCGCGGTCGCGTACGTCCAATTTCAGGGGAAGAACCTGCAATCGATTTCGTTCCGGCCGATCGCCTTGAACAACGTGGGCGAGGGCCAGCCCGATATTCACAACGAGTACGCCAACAACCAGTTCCTCGACACGCGCGGCTTGCCCTCGCCGGCGACGGGTGCGAGAGCAGGTTATATCCTCCAGCGCCTGGCCGACGCGTCAAAGCCCTTTGGCACGACGATTGAAATAAAGGGCGACACGGCGGAAATCAAACTGAAAGCCGAAAATTAACGCGAACTCCTCTTCAAAATTCGACCGCTGATCGTTTACAATAACAATCGTTACATCGGCGTTCTTGCCGAGAAGGAGGTGATCCCTGAGGTACACGGAAAATTAGCCGTAAACTAGAGGGGCGCTTGTGAGCTTAGCCAGACGCCTCTCTTTTCATTTATTCCCACATCGCGAAAAAGGAGCCCGCGCTCTCGTCGTATGAACCCGCAAGACACCAATAGAATTTAGCGCGGGCCGAAGCCGATTCCAGCCGCCATTCGCCTAAGCCCAATGAACGCGTTCAGCGCACATCACAGCCAAAAGGGAGACTGATGAGCAAAACGATTCAAGTCGAGATCGAATATCAAGATCGCAGCAGTGGGCCGACGGTTGCCGGTAAAGTGCGTGTGGAAGCAGGCAGTCTACCCGTGGGCATCGGAAAGGCGCTTCGCGACGTATGGAAAACGATGGACCGCAAAGTTCGCTTCGATGCTGCGAAGAATGGCATCACAATTAAGGCCCAAGTCCTCGACGCCGCAGTGGCAACTGGAACCCCGAGCGACACGAAACAGGTTGGCGAGCAATAGGCCAATCCGGCTCGCTCGCCTTGTATCCATATCCGCCGCCATCGATCTCCCGCTAAGGCCGAGCTTGCTTCGTCGCAAGATCGATGAGCATGATGTCCGAAGTTTCCCGCAACCGGTCGAATACAATCCGTCGGCCATCGGGGCTGATATCAAATGTCCGCATTACGGCGGAATTGCTCAGCCGAGTCAAACGGCGTGAGCGCATCGTGCTAAGGTCGAGTAGCCAGAAGTCCTGCCCGGCCATCGTACTTCCAAGCATGTAAACCAGACCCGTGCCATCGGGTAGGAACCGCGCACGCTCACCTTCGCGCTGCACATTGATTTCCGGCAGCTTCGCGGGCGTACCATCCGGGTGCACCGCCAGCAGCGGCGTGAGCGTGAACACCTGCGTGCCGCTATACACGATCAGGTCCCCGCGCGGAGACCATACAGGATCCAAGAACGGTCCTGTTGCTATCCGAACCGGCGAGCCGCCGTCGACGGGTAGTTTGAACAAGCCCGCTCCGGCCCGATCGCTTCCGGCCGCGACAATCCATTTGCTGTCGGGAGACCAGGAAGCGGTCCCCCGAATATCGACGTCGCTCGAAAGCGGGCGCAGTCCCGTTCCATCCGCGGAGATTATCTGCATCTGCTGCTTCCCGTCGCGTCTTAATGCAAACGCAACGCTCTTGCCGTCCGCCGAGACGGCCGGAGGCGACTGGAGCGCCCCTTCCGAACCCTTCCAGATCTCCAGTGCTTGGTCGTTGCGATAGCTCCACACTCCGTCAGCCCCATCCCGCGACGATAAGTAGAAGAGCGATCCGCCTCCGAAACGCGGCGCTTGGGCGCGCACCGTGGGTAGTGGGAACGCCTCCACGTCTTTCTCTTCGACAACACGACTGGTAATCGGCACGCTCCACAAGTTGACTTGGGCGTTCACGACGCTAGCAGCAAGCCGCTGGCCGTCCGCCGTCGCTGCCAGGGCAGTGTATTGTTCCAAACCCGAGCTCACGCGGCGTGAAGTTCGGGTTTCCGCATCGAACGACCACAGCCATGGGCCGGCCCCGCTTTCGTTGTGGGCAATGAAAAGAATCGTCCGCTCGTCGATCGGAGTCGGGTACTCGATATCGGTGTTGAGATGTGTGAGCTGTTCCGGTTTTCCTCCGTCTGGCGAAATGCGCCATAGATCCATCTCACGCGTGGCTGGCCGGCCGCGTACAAAGTAGATCCAGCGCCCATCCTTCGACCAGGCCTGAAAGTGACTGTGCAATCCAGGATCGTTTCGGAGGATCTCGTGCGGATCGGAGCCGTTGTGATCCGCCACAAAAGTGGGGTCGCCGGGTTCCCAGGTGTGATAGGCCAGCCTGGTACCGTCGGGAGACCAGGCAACCTCGGCAGCGCGTTCATTCAAAAAATCGTGCGGCGTTCCACCCATCAACGGCCACAGCATGAGCCTCCTGCCCGGCGTTCCGCCGCTCCACACCTCCGATCCATCGCCTGAGAATCCCACGGCACGAAGGGGAGCACGCGCATCTCCGATCCGGCCATGGGTAAGATTCGCGAGGCTGCTACCGTCTGATTGAATCAGCCAGATGTCGAATGAGCCGCTCCGGTCGGAGATGAAGGCGACGAATTTCCCGTCCGGGGAGATGGCAGGGTTCGTTTCGGCTCCTGCGAAGTCGGTGAGCCGTGTGAACTGTGCGTTGGACAGCGGATTCTGGACTGTCGGCCGTGGGCGATTGGCGATCATCCATGCACCGAATCCCGCCACCAGCAGCGCCACCACAATCCATGGCAACCAGGCGTAACTCTTCGGCGCAACCACCGCGGGAGCGGGATGATCCACTACCTTCTGCCGAACCGTCCTCCGGAGGTCCACGGCCACTTCCCTCATCGACTGGTAGCGATCCGCCGGGTCGTTTTCGAGCGCCTTCTCCGCGATGCTCCGCAGTTCCGCGGGAACGCTCTGCGGGAGGGGCGGGGGTGTCGCGTGGATGATATTTTGCAGAACCTCGAGGTCCGTGGCGCCCGTGAAGGGTCGCTGGCCGCTGAGGGTTTCATACAGCACGGCTCCGAACGCGAAGATGTCGCTTCGCGAGTCGACGGCCCCTCCTGAGGCTTGTTCTGGAGACATGTAGGGGATGGTTCCCACCAACGTCCCGGGAATCGTTTGCCCCTCGGTGAGAGTGCGAGTTGCGTCCATCTCGGCTTGCTCTTGTAGCTTCGCCAGACCAAAGTCCGCCAGTTTCGCGTACCCGTTCTTCGCGACCAAAATATTGGCAGGCTTTACATCGCGGTGCAGGATTCCGGCAGCATGGGCGGTCGCCAGCCCGTCGGCCACGCCGGTCAGCAGCTCCACGCTCTGGCGCCACGCACGCTTCTCTTGCTTAAGCCACTCCTTGAGCGTCCCACCGTCCACGAACTCGGTCACAAGATATTGCCGGCCCTCGAAATCGCCGGCGTCGTGAACAGTCAGAATATGCGGGTGATTCAGCGAGGAGGCCATCTGCGCCTCTCGCTGAAAGCGGCGGCGTGCGGCGGCGTCGGCCAGATGCGCGGACAGGAATTTGATCGCCACCGGACGGTTGAACTTGGAATCAACGGCACGAAAGACTTCACTCATGCCGCCAGCACCCAGGAGCCCTTCAATCCTGTAAGGTCCTATTTGGATACCTGGTATGACTAACGTAACCGTAGAATCCGTGCCCTCAAGCCCGGCTACGCCGGCCCATGCAGGCCGGTCCAGAATTCCTGTGGTCGATGATTCCTGGGCTAATAGGGACTCGACTTCGCTCCGCAGCTCCGGGTCGGCTGCGGCGAGCACGTGGGCGCGCTTGGCCGGCTCGCGAGCCGCCTGGTATAGTTCCTTGATCTGGCGCCAGCGTTCGGGGGTCATCGCCCTTGTCTGAATAGTGGCTACATCCTATCATGCTGCGGCTTGTACAGAATGAACCGAGAGACTGCGAGCGCTCTCCCATATGTTGCCGGTGGGAATGAATTTCCAGGAGGAGGGTCGCCATGTTTGCAAGGGCCGCGGCGTATCGTTCCATGCTTCTCGCATTTTTCTTAGCCTTGGCTGCGACGGTCGCATTCGGCAATTCACCAGCAGCCGCTGCGCCGTGCGAGCGCCTGGCCCATCTTTCGCTGCCTAACACCAGAATTACATCGGCCGCGGACGTAGCGGCCGGAGCCTTTGCGCTACCTGCACCGGCGAACACCCAAGGAGGCGCAGGATCCTCCGGCTCTCCCTTCGCCCATCTGCCCGGATTCTGTCGGGTAACGGCCACTTTGACGCCCTCGAGCGATTCCGATATCAAAATTGAAGTGTGGCTGCCAGCGTCAGGGTGGAACAGCAAGCTCCAATCGGTCGGCAACGGTGGCTGGGCCGGGGTCATCAGTTACACCGCCCTGGCGCGTGGTGTGGCGGAGGGTTACGCCGCCGCCAGCACTGATACGGGACATTCGACGAGCGGCGGAAGTTTTGCTCTCGGTCATCCCGAGAAGATGACTGATTTCGCGTATCGCTCGGCGCATGTCATGACCGTCGCGGCCAAGGCGATTGTCGCCGCTTTTTATGGCCAGGCGCCGACCGTCTCCTATTGGAACGGATGCTCAACCGGCGGTCGGCAGGGTCTCACTGAAGCACAGCGCTATCCCACCGATTACAACGCCATCATCGCAGGCGCGCCCGCGAATAATCGAACGCACCTTTATGCCTGGTCTCTCTCGATTGCGCAGGCGATTCACAAAGACGAATCGAGCTACATCCCGCCGAGCAAATATCCCGTGATTCACAAAGCCGCCCTCGAGGCCTGTGACGCGCTCGACGGCCTCAAGGACGGATTGATCGGCGATCCCCTCCGCTGCTATTTCGATCCGAAAGTTCTCACGTGCCAGGGCAGCGACGAGCCGTCTTGCCTCACCGCCCCGCAAGTGGAAACGGCCCGCAGGCTTTACTCCCCGGCAAAGAATCCGCGCACCGGCAAGGAAATCTACCCGGGACTCGAGCCCGGAAGTGAACTCGGCTGGGCGATTCACGCAGGTCCGCAGCCGCTGTCGTTCGCCACCGACGGCTTCAAGTACGTAACCTTCAGCAATCCCAATTGGGACTTTCAGACTCTGAATCTCGATCGCGACGTGGCCATTGCCGACAAAGTAGACAACGGCGCGACCAGCGCCATGGATCCGAACCTGAAGGAATTTTTCGGTCGTGGCGGGAAGCTGCTGATTTATCACGGATGGAGTGACCCGAATATCTCCCCGCTCAACACCATCCACTATTACGAAAGCGTGCTGAAAACGATGGGAAGCGCGGCCACCAATTCGATCCGCCTGTTCATGTTTCCGGATGGGACACTGCGGCGGAGGAGAAGGTCCCAACACATTCGACTCTATCGGCACGCTCGCGCAGTGGTCTGAGAAGGGACAGCCTCCCAATCAACTCCTCGCCTCTCATCGTGCCAATGGCGTCGTGGATCGCACGCGTCCGATGTGCGCCTATCCACAGGTCGCCGCCTACAAAGGTTCCGGCAGCGTTGGCGACGCCGCGAATTTCGTTTGCAAATCCCCGTAGAAAAATCTAGTTTATCGATGCAGCCTCGGTAGCAGTAGTATGGTTGCTGTCGAGGATGGCCGATGGCAAATAACATACCGGAAGATCTCGCCGAAAAAGCCGCGATCATGCGGGAGTTTGGACGCCTTCGCGCTGCCGGAGAGCCCGTTTCCCCCGAATTGCACGCCAGGCACGTCAACGCTACCAATGATCGCTACACTACGGGTCCGGAGCCTGGCGAGCACATACCCGATTTCTCCCTTCCAGACCAGGAAGGCGTTTCGAGATCGCTCGCAAATCTCGCCGGTCCCAAGGGCCTGCTTCTCGTTTTTTATCGGAGCGCCGATTGGTGACAGTACTGTCGTTCCCAACTCGTCGAGTTGGAGCAATCACGTCCGCTGATCGAAAGGGAAGGTCTCCGCGTCGCGGCAGTCAGCTACGATTCCCAGGAAACTCTCCAGCGTTTTGCGGAGAAGTATCAGATTCGAATCCCTCTCCTTTCCGATCGGGATAGCGCTGTCATCCGCAGCTTCGGCATCTTGAACACTAACATCGCCCCCGGCCTGCGCGCGCATGGCGTTCCGCACCCGGTGGAGTATCTGATCGCTCCGGATGGCGTCGTGATCCGCAAGTATTTCGTGCCCAACTACCAGCACCGTGTCACAGCGTCTGCTATCGTTTTTCGAGAATTCGGAGTTGCAAGCGACGGCGCCCCAACCGTAACTCTGCGAAGCGGCGCGCTCACCGTGGAGGTTGGACTTTCTGCCGCAAAAGCCTTCGCCGGCCAGGAAATCAGCTTCTTTGCGAAATTCACGCTCCAACCCGGATGGCACGTCTACGGTTCCCCTCTGCCCCAAGCTTACACAGCCACGTCGGTCCCATTCGAGGATCCGAAAATCATCCGCCAATCCTTCGAACTTCCGCCGGCTGTCCCAATGCGGATCGCTGCGCTGGGAGAAACGATTCCCGTTTACAGCGGCTCATTTCGAGGCTTAGGTTCACTGCTGCTGAAGTTTCCGCTCGAAGAAGGCAAGACCGTGCTGTCGGGTCAGGTCCGTTTCCAGCAATGCAGCGACACCGTGTGCGAGGTGCCGGAAGCGATCCCTTTCGAACTCCCGCTCACCCTCGACCCATTCGTAGTCGCAAGGCCGCACAAATAAATCTCCCTCGATGTTTCGGCGCTCCCGAGAATTTTTCGACGGAACCCAGCCCACGCTCGATTGCCGCGCTAACGGTGGTGGAGATTGAAGATTAAGTCGAAGTTCACAAGTCCTGGAACCTCTGGTAGAATCCGCACTATGAAGAGGCGAACATTATTGGGAGTAGTGCCGCTGGCGCTGTTGTTGCCCGGCGGGACAGCGGAGGCGATGAAGTTGGCGGCCGGCGAGAAAGAGCGAGGTGGCGCGGTGCCAGGATCAACTGCGGTCTACGAATTGCGCATCTACCACGTGTCTCCCGGAAAGCTTGAGGACCTGGTGGCGCGCTTCCGAGACCACACAATGGGCATTTTTGCGAAACATGGAATCAAGAGTGTGGCGTATTGGACGGCGCTTGACGAACCGGTGAAAAGCACTGTTTTCTTTTACATACTGGAGCACCCGAGCCGGGAAGCGGCGGCGGCGAACTGGAAAGCCTTCCAGGACGATCCGGAATGGCAGAGCGTGAAAGAGAAATCGGAAGTGAATGGGAAATTAGTGGAGAAAGTCGAATCGACGTTTCTAAGGTTGACGGATTTCTCCCCGCCGTTGGGCTAACCGGATTGTTCACTACCGTGGTTCGGCAATAGAGCGCTTGGAGAGTCAGCACGCTCCAGTTCGCGTGCTGGCTCGTATTTCAGGGTGCGGGAAAAGTGTCGAGTAGAGTGTACGTCGGCCGTTTGTTTTGTGCAGCTTACGTTACATTCTACTCGGCGCCTGTGTCGAGCAGGTGCGCTGGGAACCCCGCCCTTCCGAGCGGCGAGTGTGTGACAGAAAGCCCTAGCTGGACGATCGAAGCGGAGCAATAACCCTCTCAATTTCTCTGCGCTATTCAATTGTCAAAGAGCAATTCTTCCGACCCCCGTCAAGAGGGCGGGTTGCCTCAACATCGCGATCAGGCTGACAGATGGCGACGAGCGGCGCAAGCAGGTGTTCCTGTGGACTTCGGCGCGACGGAGTTTTCGCGACGGAGAAGGCGACTTGGTCGAATTGAGACAGCACAATCCGCACCCTTCACAAACACCGCGGAGAGTGCGGAACCCGCCCAAGGCAGTATCGAGACAAGCAGAGAGATCTACTACGTAAGTGTCCACAACGGCACAGACACGAATCTTCGCCGCGTCTAGCCTCCTGCTGAGGTGTTCGCATGCAACCTCAATCGCAGAAAAAAATGGCCCGAGCATATGGAATCAAGGGGGCTGTAGTTCTGTATCGCTCGGTAGCGAGAAAGCTGCTCAAAGCGGAAAGATCGCTCCGCCGTGCGGATCCCTGGTGGAGTATCGCCCTCGCGGCCCCGCTTCTTTTGCGGACGTTGCTTCGTCTTGTTTTTCTTTGTCCCCATCGGCGCAAGGGTCCTCCGATAACGCTGCGCGAGTGGATCCCGTCCAGCCTATCCGGATACCGAACTGTCCGGGGTCGAGAAAGCTACATCACGTGCTTGGATTGTGGTCAGAAATTCGCCTACAACCACAAAACCGGGCGACCGGTAGATTTCTGGGGTATCCATAACGCAGAAGCACTGGCAGGAGTTCGTCGGAGAGTTGATGGATTCTTTTCGCCTATTCGAGGTGTCGCCGCAAGGGTCGGCAGGCTGAATGGGATTGCGATGAGTGAGCTTGTCAGGTCCGTGCATGGCCTTGGAATTTTGATGAAGGGCCAATGGACTGAGACTCGACGCTTGTACAGTACTAGACGTGATCGCAGTAGCCGTCCCGAGGTGAACAGAGTGACCAGCCAGACAGCCCTCACCAAAAAAGTCGCCCGGTCCGAGAATGCAGACCGATCCTTTCCCGACTTCATTGACTACGGTGAACTTCACACCGCCTTCTTGCAGGTACATAGACGTTCTCAGCGGCATCACCTTGGACGATAAAACATAATGCGAAGGTGTTCGCAACGAGACAGACTACCGCCTTTTCTGTGACTAATCTGGTTTGTACAGTTTCCGGACGACGAGGAGCTACCACTGCCGTTCGACAGATCGAGATCGCGGATGCTCTCGCGCCCTATCGCAAGGAGATGAAAACATGCTTGGGATAATCGCAGCAGTTCTAATCATTCTTTGGTTGCTGGGATTTTTTGCCTTTCACGTAACCACTGCTTTTATTCACATTGCTTTAGTTGTGGGCCTAGTGTTACTCGTTTTGCATTTCATGAGAGCGAGGCCAGCAACCGTGTAGAACGAGCGCCAGATTCGCGGAGAACGCTTGACTAATCTGCGGGTAAACTAAGGTTCTACCTGCGCCGTTGCGGCCGACCCAGCGGCTCTAAAGTGACGGACGGGAACGGTTGCTTTCACCGTTGTGCCGCTGCAGCTGGTTGCAATCACCAGGCGCCCGCCGAGTTGCTCAACTCTTTCTCGCATGCCTGTGATGCCAATACCGACCGTCTCAGTTCGCGATGAGTGGTGACGAGGCTTACACAGCATTTGGCCCGCCGGCGATTTGGCTAACGGGGATCTTTTGTGGCTCTCGGGTGCTCGGCACAGACATGCGACGTGAACTCCTTGTCGCGCTGGTGTTCGTAGTGCATCTTCATTTCGTCGATTGATTTGCCAACGAGCGGCCCTAAAGGGTTGAACGCCCATGCGCATTCGCTGCAAGCCCAGCCCTGAAAATTCTGTTTTTCGACCCATACCAGTCTGCGACGCATCGCCTCTGTGGCGTACCTCCTAGACTCGTCGTTTCTTCTTTGAACTCAGCATTGTTCTTCACGCACTCGACGACAAAACCCGCTCTTTTCATTCCGAGCGAGTTGCGCAAATCACCTTCTTGACACTCAAAATCGAAGTGAATACCAGGCCCAAACTTTAGCCATAGAAGGAGGCTGCTGTCTGTGGGGTACCCCACGCTGGCAGGAATGCTATTTCAATCCGAGTTCATCCTCGAACTCTCGAATGACCTCGTAGCACTCACAGGCGGATTTTTTGAGTTTCCGCCGATTCACAATCCTTACCGCACCTCGCACGTATTCTATAATTCCCTCTTTTTGCAGCACCGACGCTGCCAAGCTAACAGTGGATCGGTCGGTACCCATCATGGTCGCAATGAAATCGTGGGTGATCGGAAGCACTCCGGACTCCACCCGGTCCTGTGTCATCAGCAGCCACCTCGAGAGACGCTGCTGTATATCGTGCAGCCGATTGCACGCTGCGGTCTGTGCGACTTGCATTCCTTGGAGCCCCGTATGCCTGCTCAAGATCATCTGTAACTGCGGAGCCGAACGCAAAATGCGTTCGAGCGCATTCGCCATAATTCGGGAGCCATCGCCGGCGATTTGGATTATTTCGCGAACGGAACTTCTGCTCAGGCCCGCTGCTAGTCCCGCCCCAACGTAGCCCTCCTTGCCCACTACACCCACTTCGACGGTTCGACCGTCTTTGGTTACTACAACTTGGGAAACCATCCCTCCGTTCGGGAAGTAGACGAACTCGATTTTGTGCATCGGCTCATGAAGGCTGAGATGATGCGGCAGGTCCACATGGATCAAGTCAGGACGCATCAACTCGTATTCATTATCAGGCGTTGCCAACAGTACTTTGTTCCTTACTGGTTTTCCGTCGACGTTGGTCCGTTCGCCTGTCTGTACGACTCGAAAGTTTTTCCCACTCATGTCAATTCTGACGGCACCAGAGTTGTCCAACAAGCTTGAGACACTCTGGTTTCCATCGGCCTCCATTAATCGCGGTCCGGATGACTGTGGTGCCAGTTCCAATAACGCCCCTGCACTCTGTGGTGTTGCCTGTTGTAGTCGCGATAACTCCTGTGCTGTCCCACGAGGTAACGCCTGTAGGCGCAGCCTTCGTGGTCGTCCCAGTTATGGTAATCACGATGGTCGCTCATGTGTCGAGTACGGCTTTGAATAGGTGGCGAGATGCAGCGTGTGCGGAATCCGCCTAGCGCGCGCGAACTCTCCACGGCACCATGCGGCCGAGTAACCCGTCTCGCACGACGAGCGTGTGGAACAAAATCGCTCCAAAATGGGCGATAAACGCCAGGAACAAAAGGTAAGCAAGAACGGTGTGCGTCCTCCTCAGAAACGCGTACAACATCACGCTGTGCGGAAGAATCGGGGGAACATGCAGCGACCCATACATTACGATGGGAAAGCGCGCCGCCGACAACATCCCCCAGCCGACCAGCGGCAGCACAAACAGCAATGTGTAGAGCAATAGTTCGGATGCGTGCGCGACGAGGCGCTCCTGCGACGACATGGTCGCGGGAAATGGCGGCAGAGTGCTGAACTGGCGATTCACGAAGCGAATCACGACCAAAATCAGGATAGCGATCCCCAACGGGCGGTGGATGGAAACCAAGCGGTGGTAGTCGCCCAGCGATGCGACCATGGCAACGCCAATCCCCAGCATGGTCAGGACCATCGCGGCCATCAGCCAGTGCAGAATTCGCATGAGGACTGTGAATTGCGTCTGCTGGCTAGCCATGTTCACTTTCGCACTTCCGCGGGCGATATCGCGCTCGGCGTCTTTGCTTCGCCCGCACGCCGTGTGAACGACTGTGAATAAATCGCCGATCGCGCGCTGAGCAGAGGATCGTCGGACGGAGCCATACCGCTCGGCAAAACCAACGGGTCGAAATTGATGTCTCGGGCGGGACTGGTTTCCTCGCTCTCGATATGATCGAGGGTCAGCGTTCCCACGTCCACCTGCTCCCGCCCGTCCGGCCATGCCACGGTCGCGTCGTTGGTCGGGTCCCCCGGTTGCCCAATAGTCACGATCAAATGCCATTGCAACGGATGGTGCATGATGCTGGCGATGAGCTCGTCAAACATGTAGTTCTTGTCTGTCTGAGCCGTCGCCGTGGCGCCGGCTGCTGCAAACGGCTGCACCGGCGCCAGCGTCCAGCGCACCGGGATCGACTTGCCTGCGGCGTCGATGAACCAGAAAGCATTGAGGCTGTTAAACGCCGCGTTGTCGAAACCAGACGACGGTGCGTGGCTCTGGATGATGCCCAACGCTCGCATCGTTGCGGGATGGCTGGCGGCAAATGCCGCCATTTTTTGCGGATCGGGTTTGCCAGTCTTGGGGTCGGGCTGCGACGCAACCAGATTGTCGTAGAAAGCTTGCGGCGTCTGGAACGGAAATACCGGCAGGCTGACCATCGCCGTCCGCCACTCTTCGCCGTTCGGGAGCCAAAACAAAAGCCCCAGGCCGCGGACCAGGGTAGGCGCGTCTGCAACATTTGGATCGCCGCCGCCAAACGAGAACCGCCCGGTCACGGGCACGCGCCCCGGTTTAAAGACGACGGCCTTCGAGAGCCGCGTTCCCTGGCCGTTGCTCTCAAAATAACCGCTGACGCCGACGCCTTTGGCATGATTGCGGCGAAAACCGGAATGGACTCCGTCGTCCCGTTCAAATTGGTCGACGAATCGCGCGGGCGTCAGCGCCTTTGGGCTGAACCAGCCACCCAGATAGAGAAAACCTCCAGCAAAGCACAGAATAATAACTCCAATGCCCAGCAGTCTTGGCAGCGCGCTGCCTCTGCTTAGGGGCGCTGGTTGTTTTTCCGCGGACGCGGTCGAGTCACTCGGCAACTGTTCGCTCCATTGCCACTGCTGGCCAACTTATTCCTGGAGCCCCATATCGACTTCCAGCCGACCGATAAGGTACACCCTCGTCCTATCGTCGTGCAATATTCCCCCTGCGTGCAACCTGCCTCAAAAGAACTTGAGTTCTCATGCCCGGGAACCCCGTTTCTGGATTGGAGCCAGTCTGTTGCCTAAATCCGGTGTGATTTCATCCGTGCTCTGATGTCAATGGTGGAAAATGCGGAGGGTAAGGATGCCGCCTGTGCTAAATGAGACTGCATGGCTTCTATCTTGATGCCATCATGGGTGCATGCTGCGCAAGAAAGGTGAGAGAGAATCCGGCAACGCGACACGTGCCAGCGTCATGAAGGAGATCGCGAAGCCACGCATGGCTAGGTCCGTAAGAATAGCGGAACTGAATCTAGACACAGCGCGAATTCCAGAAGGCCCAAGCGTCACTATGCCCGGAACCGTCGACAAAATCATCCCATCTTCCCGTCTGAGCCAACCGGATAAGGCACAAATTTCTGTCGATCGGGCCGACCGAGGGTATCAAAGCCTCCGTATTGAAAACATGTTGACCGACGAACACGGCGACGACGTAAGGCTCAAAAAGGGCGCTCACGTAAAAGTTACCGTGACCGCCGGATCAAAGACGTAAGCCGCAGCAACTACCCTAAGACACAACTCAATAGTCTTCTTCGTGCGTTTTCAGGAATCCAGCAAGGCTACGCCGCCACGAATCTCTTCCGAGGGACCGCATAGATTGACTTCTCCGGTGAGGATTCGGCGGCGAGTCGTTTAGCGGGTGTTTTCCGCAACGCCGTCTTCTCATTCCCGGTCCGCAATTTCCCGCATCGAATCACGTATACTCGCGACACACCCCGACCTCTCCTGAGGAGCCACGAACATGCCAGCCGAAGAGTGGATCACAGCGCTTGAAGACGGCAGAAAGGTGAAATTCATCTACCAAGAGCTACCGAAGGACATGGCATTTATCAGCGCGCAGATTGAGGGGAATGAAGTCGTCTATTCGGTCATATTGACCAACGCAAGAAACCCGCTGAGTCGTAAAGATGTCGAAAGCCGTTTCAAGGGCGAGCTTTCGAAGAAGTAGCAGTCGATTGGGGAGCTTTACGTTGTCGGCGAGCAGCCACTTGGACGATTAGCGCTATTCGTACATGTGGAATCACTCGCGGGAATGGGCCGCGCCATGTCCCGATTTTCCGGCTAATCGGGACTTGCCTAGCGATAGTTAGCTGCCTGCAGGTCGAACATTTGTGCGTACCGGCCGCCGATCCGGATAAGCGCCTCGTGCGACCCCTGTTCGACGATTCTTCCACTCTCAAGGACGATAATTCGATCCGCCATTCGAACGGTGGAGAAACGGTGGGAAATCAAAAGGGCCATCTTGCCCTTGGTGAGTTCACCAAATCGCTCGAACACCTCATGCTCGGATTTCGCATCCAGCGCGGCTGTCGGTTCATCTAGGATCAGCAACTGGGCATCACGCAAATAGGCCCGGGCCAGCGCCACTTTCTGCCACTCTCCGCCTGACAGATCGACGGCCCCTTCGAATCGGCAGCCAAGGGGCTGTTCATAACGCTTGGGTAGATTTCGAATAAATAGCTCTGCCAGGCTCTTATGGGCGGCGGTGCGGATGTGAAATGTGTTATCTCGCCGGTTGATTTGACCAATGGCGATGTTTTCAGAGACGGTCATCTCGTAGCGTGTAAAGTCCTGGAAGATGACGCCAATCTCCTTCCACAGATCTTCCAGGTCGTACTCACGCAGATCTACACCGTCCAGAAGGACCTGCCCCCCGGTAGGGTCGTACAAACGCGTGAGCAGCTTCACGATGGTTGTCTTCCCCTGCCCATTCTCTCCGACCAGAGCGATTCGCGAAAAAGGTTCCAGGTGAAAACTGACATTGTCGAGTACGAGCCTGGGATTCGCTGGGTAAGAAAACGAAACATTCTTGAATTCAAATCCTCGCCGAATGGGTCGCGGAGCGGGCAGTGCGCCAGGTTTCGAGAAAATCCTGGGCTGTATGGAGAAGAATTTCAGTAAATCGTTCATGAACATCGCCTGGTCGGCAATGACGGAAAAAGTTGAAAAGAACGCTTGGATGTTCGTGCTGGCCCCGGCAATAGCTCCAACCAAGAGAGTCATGGTTCCGAGGGTCAGTGCGCCTGTGACCGTCCGATAGATGACGAAGGCATAGGTCCCGTAGTACCCAACCGTGCC
Organism: uncultured Acidobacteriota bacterium; assembly: GCA_963754105.1. Classification (GTDB taxonomy): domain Bacteria; phylum Acidobacteriota; class Terriglobia; order Acidiferrales; family UBA7541; genus Palsa-295. The sequence continues at coordinate 18,645 of CAVWEZ010000017.1, read as the reverse complement.
CAAGAGCGTCAAGAATGATCCGAAGAGTAGTTTACGTTTTGCTAGCCTTACTGTCTGACGATGGAGTTCGTCCGAAAGCGCTGTGTAACGGCCCACGAGGTACGGCCCCAGTCCAAATAGTTTTAACTCTTTGGCGCTTTCCTTACTCCCGCCCAAGGTTCTCAGGTAGTCCATCTGGCGGCGAGCTGTGGTCTGGCGGAAACTTAGCGAATAACCAAGGAATGCGAAGTGGGTCTCGCCGAGGAAAGCCGGAACCACGCAAATGATGAGAGCGAAAAGAAGCCATGGAGAAAAGAAAAAAATGCTAGCCGCTAAGCTAGCCGCTGTGATGGCCTCCTGGAATAAGCGTCCAGCCGATTGAATCATTATCAAGCGGTCTGTGCCTTGTACTCTGGCGCGCTCCATCATGTCGTAAAAGAGCGGGTCCTCGTAGGAGGTTAGGTCAAGGCGCGAAGCGTGCTTCACAATTCGTGTGCTGATGTGGCGAGTGAATTTATCGGCGAGCACGCTGTCACAGAAATCGAGGACGCGAAGCAAGATTGTTGCCAAGCTCGCAAGGGCAAATTCCAGCACAACCAACCACCAAAAATACGCAGGGAGCGCCTTGTGGTGCGATAGGAGGAGATAGATCGCATTGATGATTAACCGGGTTACCGCCAACATGGCGAGCGGGATCAGAGCGGCGACTAGTCTCGCCGAGAGGCTTGCCACCACGACTTTCGAAGACGATTCCCACACCATGCGAACGATCGAAGGAGTGTTGAGGCGTAGCGCCTTCAGTCGTTCGCGCCACTTGGGACTTGGCTCTTTGGTGCCTTGGCCAATCGCCGTGTCCACGGAATTCATGTTAGGTCCTTCTCATTTAGCGGTCCGGCAACGGACAGAGGCGACGAGTGGAATTATCGATGCGCATTGGAAGGAAACCAAACCGAGAAGGACGGTGCTCAGATAGGCGAATACACCATTAGGTGTTTAAGGCGAAAGAAGCTCAGCCGACGTGAGTTTAAATGACTGATAGGAATGAAATCTGTCCGAAATGGCACGGTTATCGGAAAAGGTCTATTACGAGGAGGTTTCGTATTCTTTCGTGCGCGGCGCTTCACCCGCGATTTGCTTGCAACGGAAGTCGTTCAAAATGCGTTCGGACTCGCCGCGGAGAATTTACTAGTGGGGAGGGGGAAAGCGTGCTATGTTTGGCCTGCGTTTGTTGCTCTTGTAACACCTTTAGATTCGTTTGAAGGGGCTGCAAGTTCCAACTTGCGGCCTCTTTCGCTTTACGGCTGGAGGCGGTCGAGAAGCACAAATAGCTTAAAAAGAAAAGTGAGTACATCAGTGAGAGAACAAGGAACAGTGAAGTGGTTCAATGCCAGCAAGGGATTCGGGTTCATCCAGCGCCAGTCCGGCGAGGATGTTTTCGTTCATTTCTCCGCGATTCAGGCGGAGGGCTACAAATCGCTGAACGAAGGCCAGGCGGTTGAATTCGAAGTTACCCGTGGACCGAAGGGTCTGCAGGCTGCGAACGTCACTAGCCTCTAGTCGAAGAAGGGCGGGCCGGCTCGTCGCCAGCCCGCCCTTTTTTTGTCGGCAGTTGCAAGCAGTCGCCGTCGAAGTGAGAAAGAAGTTGTAGTGAGGGAGATAGTTCCCAGGGTTCACGTGAACGACAACATCATCGTCCAATTCGTCGGTTTCCAATCAAAGTCGCGGGCCCGCGAGTATACCTTTACCGTACGAGAGCGTGAGGAAGAGCCGCGCGAATACACAATCACGATTACCAACGAAGCGTTCGATTCCCGCCGCGTCCGCTACCAGGATGCGCCGGATGTTTGTTCCCATAAGCTGCACCGCGAGCTCGCCGGCGCGGAAAATCATCCGGCCGAAAGCCATTTTTTGCTGAGCAATCAGGAATTGGACGAATACCGCGTGGCCCACACGAGCAAAACTTTGAAGTATCCCTACGCTCCGAAACCCGACCCCGAAGCGTAGTTATTTCTGATCCAAATCGCCCCGAAAATCGTTCTAGTTTGCCGCATGTTTTCCTTCTAACTCGAAACTTTTAAGCGGCAAAAAACGGCAAGTTTGGCTATGATGGCGCCACTTGGATGACCGTAAATTGCCCCGGCAGGGAGACCCTATGACCCCAGGAGAACGCGAAGCCGTTTTGAAGAGTTTGACGGAATCCCGCGAACAACTACATCGCATGGGAGCCGGCCTCTCGCGCGAGCAATGGCATTATCGCGCTGAGCCGGGCCGCTGGTCGGCCGCCGAATGCGTGGAGCACATCACGACCGTGGAAGGGCGCGTACTAAGCCTTGTTGAAAAGACGCTCGAGAGCGGGCCCGATCCCTCGAAGAGCAGTGCGATGAAGGACGACGCGCTGGTCGCCGACGTGGCGGGCCGCGTGACCCGTTTCCAGGCTCCGGAAATGCTCGTGCCGACAGGCCGATGGCCGCACGAAGAACTATTGAAGGAATTCGATCGAATGCGGCAGCGGACGCACGAGTTTGCAGCAACCACCACTTTGGATTTGAGGCAGCACTTCTTCCCGCATCGCGTATTCGGGGAACTGGATCTGTATCAGTGGCTGCTCCTGGTCGCGGCACATTGCGACCGCCACCGGGCGCAGAGCGAAGAAGTAATGGCTAGCGCGGAATATCCACGCGCGGCACAAACGAGCGCGTCCGCCTGAAGCGATTATCGCTTTTGCGCTAGCGGTTGTTGCGGCCTTGGCCTGCCGCTACCGCGACCGCGACCTTGGCTTTTTCAGTTTCGGCTGCCGGCTTTTTGTCGTCGTGGGCGTTCGCGTGCGGGCCGAGACCGAGCGCCTTGCGAAGATCGTGCTCAATTTTGTCGCGGACGTCAGTATGCTCGCGCAAAAAGAGGCGCGCGTTTTCGCGGCCCTGGCCCAAGCGTTCGCCCTTGTAAGAAATCCACGTGCCGGATTTTTCCAGCACGTTTTTCATTACGCCTAGATCGAGCAAATCGCCTTCCCTGGAAACGCCTTCACCGTAGATGATGTCGAATTCCGCTTCGCGGAAGGGCGCGGCAACTTTGTTCTTCACGATTTTGGCGCGGGTGCGCGAGCCGACCACGCGGTCGCCTTCCTTGATGGATTGAATGCGCCGGATATCGACGCGAATCGAGGAATAGAATTTCAGCGCGCGGCCGCCGGTGGTGGTTTCGGGGTTGCCGAACATCACGCCGATTTTTTCGCGAATCTGGTTGATGAAAATCAGGCAGGTGTGCGATTTCGAAACGATCGCGGTGAGTTTGCGCAGCGCCTGCGACATCAGGCGCGCCTGCAAACCCATCTGCGGCTCGCCCATTTCGCCTTCGAGCTCGGCTTTGGGCACAAGCGCGGCGACCGAATCCACTACAACCACATCAACGCCGCCGGAGCGAATCAGGGCCTCGGCAATTTCCAGGGCCTGCTCGCCGTTATCGGGTTGCGAGACAAGCAGGTTGTCCACATCCACACCGAGCTTCCGCGCGTAGATGGGATCGAGCGCGTGCTCGGCGTCGATGAACGCGGCGATACCGCCGGTCTTTTGCGCTTCGGCGATCACGTGTAGCGTGAGAGTGGTCTTGCCGCCGGATTCGGGGCCGTACACTTCAATGACGCGGCCGCGTGGGAATCCGCCGACGCCGAGAGCGGCGTCAATCGAGATCGAGCCTGTGGAAATCACGCTGACGGGAACGAGAACGTCGCGATTCCCGAGCCGCATGATCGAGCCCTTGCCGTACTGCTTTTCAATTTGCGAAATTGCCAAATCCAAGTTTTTAGACTTTTCGTCGTTCATGATTTACCTCGAAGGGGTGTTTCGTTTAGGTCCCGCCTACGGCGGGCGGCCCGATTCTAACAGAGTGACGCGGGACCGCACGGCTGATTTGTCGGGACCATTATAGCAGCAGGCGAACAAAAAGCAAAGATATAAGTAAGGATTAGGGTTTCGGATTCGCGTCCATCCTAGTTCCCCTACGCAACCCGCACGCCCGCTCACACGAGGCTGACGAGGCGAAGGTAGCCAAGCATGGGTGCCGGGCACAGCATGCTGTGCCCCTACGAATGCAAAGACGAAGAAAAGACGCCGATGAGACGCCGGCGCGACTGGAGAACAGCGAACCGCCTACAGCGAGCCAGTCATGTTCGAACGCAGGGTTTAGTAGGCCCACCGCATTAGGACGGAGCCGGCGGTGTAGCCGGCGCCGACGGCAACGAGGAGGACGAGGTCGCCTTTGCGCAGGCGCTTCTGCTCGACGGCATCGACTAATCCCAACGGGATTGTGGCGGCGGTGGTGTTTCCGTAGCGATCGATATTGACGAGAACCTTGGAGTCGTCCACGCCAAGGCGTTCCTGCATGGCGCGGATGATGCGCAGATTGGCCTGATGGGGCACAACGAGGGCGAGGTCGCGGCTCGAAAGGCCGTTGCGCTCCAGCATCTGGCAGGCAAGTTCGGCCTGACGCTTGACTGCGTACTTGAAGACCTGCTGGCCTTCCTGATGAACGTAGTGCATGCGCTTTTCCACGGTTTCACACGATGGCGGATGCAGCGAGCCGCCGGCCGGCATGTAGAGATTGCCGCCGCCGGAACCGTCGATATCATGCGAGAAATCGATAATTCCCTCCGTATCGTTTGAAGCCGGTTCCAAGAGCACGGCTCCGGCGCCGTCGCCGAAGAGGACGCAGGTGGCACGGTCCTTGAAATCGAGGATGGAGGTCATTACATCGGTGCCGATGACGAGAACTTTCTTATGCGATCCCGCGCCCACGAACTGCGCGCCAACCGTGAGGGCGTAGGCAAATCCGGAACATGCGGCGGAGAGATCGAATCCCCAAGCTTTGGTCGCGCCCAGGCGGTTTTGGATCAGACACGCGGTGGCCGGGAAGAGCATGTCCGGTGTTACCGTCGCGACGACGATCATGTCTATTTCTTCAGGGAGCACGCCCTTCGCGGCCAGGAGTTTCTTGGCGGCCTCCGTACCCAAATGGGAGGAGGCTACGCCGGGCTCGGCATAATGGCGTTCGCGGATGCCGGTGCGGGTGCGAATCCATTCGTCGCTGGTGTCGACAATTTTTTCCAGGTCGGCATTGGTGACGACGCGCGGTGGAACGTAACCGGCTACGGCGGTGATTTTCGCGGCAATCCGCTGGCTCATTCAGTTCTCCCGTGGAGTTACAAGCGTCCGCGATTGTATGCAATACGGCGGCGCGGTTACAAGCAAAACGCGTTTCTTGCGGCGATGCAAGAGCACTGTGCCAGCGTGCTCGCGCATGCTACGGTACTGCGCGTGAAAGAGAACCAACGCGATGCCGGGCTGGTGCGAGCCGTGGGATCCTGGGCTCTGGCAGCGAGTATCGTCAACATCGTTATCGGCGCCGGCATTTTTGCGGTGCCCAGTCAGCTCGCCGCTTCAATGGGCGTGTATGCCTCTGCGGCCTTTCTGGTCTGCGGGGTGGCGATCGGAGCGGTGGCCATTTGCTTCGCCGAGGGCGGCAGCCGGATGCCGACCAGCGGCGGAGCCTACGGCTATATCGAAGCTGCTTTTGGGTCCCTGGCGGGCTATATCGCCGGCACAATGCTGTGGCTGGGCAATGCTCTCGCTTGCGGCGGTGTGGCTGCGGCGCTTGCTGACGTGGCTGTAAGCGTGCTGCCGCCACGATTCGTGGGGCCGACGCATGCGGCGGTGATCATCGGCGTGATCGGCGGCATCGCGCTGGTGAATACCGGCGGCGTGGCGCGCGGGGCGCGGCTGGTGGATGCGGCAACTGCGCTCAAATTGATTCCGATCGCGATTTTTGTGATCGCCGGCGTCGACGCAATGCATCGCGCGAATTTTGCGCCGACGGTACACCTGAGCACTTCGGGACTGGGCCGAGCTGTGATTCTCGCGCTCTTCGTGTGCTCCGGCATGGAGACGCCCTTGGCCGCGAGCGGCGAGATAGCGGAACCGTCGCGCACCATTCCGCGGGGGCTGGCGATGGGGATGACGTTCGTTATAGGGCTGTACATCGCCATTCAAGTTATCGCGCAAGGAATTCTTGGTCCTGCGCTGGCGCATTCGACAGTGCCGCTGGCTGACGCAATGGCGCGGATTAATCCCACGCTGCGCCTGCTGATGCTGGCGGGCGCGGGATTATCAATGTTCGGCTGGATCGGCAGCGACATCCTCGGCACGCCGCGAATGCTCTTCGCTTTCGCACGCGACGGATTGCTGCCGCGCGCGCTCGGGCGCGTCCACCAGCGTACGCATGCGCCGCATATCGCGATTTTGTGCTACGCCGCGCTGACGGCCGGACTCGCATTGAGTGGAACCTTTGCAGAATTGGCTGTGCTCTCAACACTGGCCACGGCGGTCTTCTACATGGGGGGCTGCGCGGCAGCCTGGCAGCTCGCGCGCCGTGGCGTGGCCGTAGCCGGCGCGCCGCTGAACTTCCGTTGGCTCGGAGCCGCGGCCGCGATTGGCATCGGCAGCATGCTGCTTCTGATTGCGCTGGCGTCGCGCGCCGAAATCGTGGGCCTGCTGGTGGTTACCGGTGGCAGCGCCGTCATCTATTTGTTGCAGACTCGGGGCACGGCAATCGCCAAACATCCAGATGCCCGTGGGTGACTGGCGGCGCTCCCTTGGTGCATGATCGGAATATGAATCCGGCCGAAAGAACGCAATGGATCAATGATCGCGCGCGAGCTGCGGGATTTGATCTTTGCGGACTCGTACCGGTGAATGGGGAACTGGCCCCTTCGGCAAACTCAGCCGTGCCGGAAACTTTCGAGGAGCTGCGCTACCTGCCGGAATGGCTGGCGCGAGGGTACGCGGGAGAGATGAAGTACCTGCATGACTCGCGGAGAGGCGATCCGCGGCTGGTGATGGAAGGTGCGAGGAGCCTGATTGTGGTTGCGCTGAATTACAATTCGCCGCAACCACTCTCGACGGCTCGATCCTCAAGTCCATCTCGCGAGGAAGGGCGAGGCGCGGCCGATGAATCGCCGCGCGGATGGATTTCGCGTTACGCGTGGGGCGACGACTACCACGAAGTTATTCAAGAAAAGCTGAAAGGGCTGATTGCGGAAATGCGCGCCCAGTTTCCCAGCCTTTCGAAGCGCGATCTTATGTGGACACGGGGCCGATCATCGAAAGAGTGGCGGCGAAATATGCGGGCCTGGGCTGGCTTGCGAAAAATACGTGCCTGATCAATTCGCGGCTGGGATCGTGGCTTTTTCTGGGCGTGATCGTTACTACGATGGAGCTTGAAGCGTCGCTTGCAGCCGGCCAGATGCCACCGTCCGATCTGTGCGGAAGCTGCACACGCTGCCTGGATGCCTGCCCGACGCAGGCGTTTCCGGAACCCTACGTGCTGGATGCGCGCCGCTGCATTTCGTACCTGACGATTGAACTGCGTGGCGCGATTCCGGAAGAGTTTCGTCCGCAGATGGGCGCGGCCGTGATCGGATGCGACATCTGCCAGGATGTGTGTCCGTGGAATCGGAAGGCGCCCGTGACGAGCGTGATTCGCTTTTCAGCCGCGAGAAGTTTCACAGGCTGAAATCGATGCACCTGTGCTGGAGGATCGACCGAGCGAAAATGCTGGAACCAGATTCTCGCTGCTTTGGCCTGAGCTCGAATGGCTGGCGGGGCTCTCGCAGCAAGAATTCAGCGCGATTTTTCGCCGGAGCGCCGTCAAGCGCGCCAAGTGGCGAGGCTTGGTTCGAAATGCCTGCGTGGCTTTGGGAAATTCGGGACTGGAGGAGAGCGCGGCGGCCTATCTGCGTGTGATTCGCGTGCTCGACCGGCTGGCATCTTCGGATGATTCGCTGATAGCCGAACATGCGAAGTGGGCCCGCGCACGGCTATCAACTGAGGTACAGGATCATGTTGTCGCTCGTCGAGGAACTTGCTGAGGTGCGTCTTTCTTTAGCGATTTGCTTTGCGCGAAGCAGGCCGCCGCACCAAGCCGCCGGGATCGTGAACAGGAGCGCGCCAATCCAATTGCGCAAGGGTGCCTCGTTGCGAAGCGACGATGACATCATCGCCAGGACCGTGAGCGCGACCTGCACCGCGCCCATGAGCAGAGAATGGAGCACGGGGGAGCGTCGCGCGAGCCATGCCGTAACGTAGCCGCCGGCTGCGACGCATAAGGCGGTGTAAGCTAACAGAAAGATCGTGGCAGGAAGATTATGGCTGATGGCGGCTCGGTTGGGCAGAGCATGAGGAAAGAGGCGCATCATCAGCGGATCGGCGGCAGCCTCGATTGCGAACGAGGTGATCGTCAGCGTGACGATGCCTGCCAATACCGCGAGGGCGCTTCGAATCATGGTGGGTTAGTCTACTGAAACGGGCCGGCGACGTCTTGACGATTCTTGCGGTGGGCGCCCGATTTTAGCCAGCGTGCCAGTTTCCATGAAAAACGGAACTGAAAAACCTAATGGACAGGGAAACGCTGTTTTTGGGATACTTTCGCGTGCAAGCGGCGATGAACGATCAAGCGAAACCTGCCGCATCTCTTAATTCAGGACTAAAAATCTTATGAAATCAATGCGCCGATTGGGTCTCTGTTTATTCGTGTTGTTAGTGGTGGGACTGGGGGCATCGCGCTTGTCGTCGCGGGAGAGTCCCAAAACATCCTCACCGAAGGCCGCTGCGCAAAAGACTGCGCAGAAGACGCGCCTTCCACCGCCGAGCAGGGTGGCAGCGTCGAACGAGGGCGGTATTTGGTCGAGAACGTGGCGATGTGCGAGGAGTGCCACACGCCGCGGGATGGCGGCGGCAATCTGGACGAGTCCCGGCGGCTGCAAGGCGCGCCGATCTGGATCATGCCTGTTCACCACAACACGAACTGGGCCATGAATGCGCCGGCTTTAGCGGGATTCGAACAGTTCACTGAAGAACAGGGCGAGCAGATTCTCGAGCAGGGAGTTGGTCCGAACGGGCTGCCGATCCAGCCACCGATGCACATCTACCACATGAATCACGCGGACGCGCAAGCCATCATCGCTTACCTGCGCTCGCTGCCGGGCGGCTTTCCGCAGCGGTAACGTAAGGACGCTTCGAGGCAACCGAACGCCAGTATAATCGCGGGCCATGGAAGAGCGCTTAAGGGTATGGGTGGAATGGCTGCTTGGCCCGGAAATTTCCGACGAAAAACATCCGGGGCATCTCTGGCCGCGATGGATTTTCCTGCGGGCGCTCGGCCTCATCTATCTTTCGGCATTTTATTCGCTGATTTTTCAGATTAAGGGCCTGCTGGGTCCCAGCGGGATTCTGCCCGCGGGAGATTACTTGCAGGCGGTTTCCTCAGCACTTCACTCAGCGCGCTTCTGGTTTGCGCCCACGCTTTTTTGGATTAGCTCGAGCGACCGCGCGCTGATGCTGGTCTGCTGGGTTGGGCTGGCGGCGTCCGTACTGCTGGCGCTGAACATTTGGCCGCGGGCGGCGCTGGCGATTTGCTTCGTCTGCTTCCTCTCCTTCATTGGCGCGGCACAGGATTTTGCAAGCTATCAATCGGACGGCATGCTTCTCGGGGCGGGGTTCATCAGCCTGTTCTTCGCGCCGCCGGGATTTTTGCCAGGCCTGGGCCGAGCGAATCCACCATCGCGCGCAAGCCTGTTTCTGCTGCGATGGGAGTGGTTCCGGATTTATTTCGAATCAGGCTTCGCCAAAATGGCCAGCGGCGATACTTCGTGGCGGCACTTCACGGCCATGGACGACTACTATCAGAATGGGCCGCTGCCAACGTGGATTGGATGGTTCGTGGGACATTTCCCGCATTGGTTCCACGCTTCAGCGGTTTTTTACACGCTGGCGGCCGAACTGGTGCTCGTGTGGATGGTGTTTTTGCCGCGCCGATTTCGGATCGCGTGCTTCTGGATTGTTGCGCCGTTTGAAATAAGCATCATTCTCACCGGTAATTATGCGTTCTTGAATTATCTGGTTTTTTCGCTCGGCTTCCTCTTGCTCGACGATCGCTTCGTGGAATGGACGGTCCCGCAGCGGATTCGAGGCGTGCTTGAACGCAAGCGAGACGGAGGTTCGGAGCCGGGAACGCCGCCAGATAACTGGCGCGCCGATTGGCGTAAACGGCTCAAGCCCGTACGTATGACGGTGGAGGGTATCTGCTTGGGTCTCGTCTTTTACGCGACGACCGCGATTTTCATCTGGACGCTGGCGCCGAGCGTTCCGCTGCCACAGAAGCCTGTGAGCATGCTCGAACCATTTCGCATCGCGAATCGGTATGCGCTGTTTGCCAACATGACCCACCAGCGGTACGAAATCGAGTTCCAAGGGTCGCTGGATGGAAAGACCTGGATCCCATATCCATTCCGGTACAAGCCACAGGATCCGAGCAAACCACCGGGAATCTACGCGCCGTATCAGCCGCGTTTCGAATGGAACTTGTGGTTCGCGTCGCTGGGAAACTGGCGCGAGTATCGCTTCGTGTTGTGGACCGAAGAGCGACTGCTAGCGAACGACTCGGACGTACTGGAGCTGTTTGCGCGCAATCCATTCCCTGGCACGCCTCCGAAGGAAGTACGCAGCGTCGTCTATCAGTATTGGTTCACAAGCGAGCAAACCAGACGGGAGCGCGGACTATGGTGGCGGCGAGAAATGCTGGGCGAATACGCGCCGACGCTCGAACGCGAGCCCGATGGCAAGATCGTGATACTGGATTTTCCGGGGGGCGAGGCGCCAACACCGTAGCATGCCCGAGAAATCTAATGGGCGTTGCCCGAAGATTTGTTCGCGGCGTTCAACTGAGCCTGCAAATCAGCAACTCTCTTTTCGGCGTCGGCGATTTCCTGCTGCTTCGACGCGATTTGGTTCTTCTCGCTGGCCAACGCAGCGGCGCCCGCCTTATCCGAGGAATATTCGGGCTTGCCATAGTACGTCTGCTGATCGAGCGAGTATTTGCGCTGAAGCAAATCGAGATCGACCTTTAGGGTCTGGAGATTGGCTTTGGCCGCATTCAGGTCCGATTCGATTGAGGTGTTTGTTTCCGCAGTGGGCGGACTACCTGCTGTGGAGTTGGCCTCGTCCGCGGGGGCAGAATTATCGTTTGACGCAGTGGGCTGGCCGACGATGCTTATGACGCCGGGTGCAGAAGCCAGACTCTCGTTGTCCCAAACCTTTGCGGGTTTCGCTTGGTCCTTCTTAGTTTCGCGCGCCCGGCGCGCGGCAGCGGCGAGTGAATCCTGCTGATGGTCCGATGCGGGCGGAGTTTGAGTTTGCGATTGTTGCGCAGCGGTAAGCCCCGGCAATGAAAGCAGCAGAATCAAGGGTGCCCATTTCGCGATTAACATCCTGTCCTTGCCTCCGACACGAGCGTTCCGCTCTTCTATGGTATCGCAGCGGCGGGCGGGCGGGAAGTTGCGTCCGCGAGGGCGTCTAAAGAGGCAACTGCGAGAACAGCGAGCCGCCGAACTGTCCGCTTGACCAGTTGCGCCTTGCCGTACACAGGTGGAAAATACATGGGTAATTTAGTTGCGCACGCGCGCCGCAGTTACTTAGACTGAGCCTCGGCTCAACGCATCAAGGCTTCGCCGCATCTAATTTTTGCAATATGAAGACGATCCCAGCGCTTAAACAAGCCGTCTCGATTTTGTGCCTCACCCTTATTGGCATTCCCCCAACTGCATTTGGGAAAGCTCCCGTGCGTCATCATTACAAGCGCCGAGCAAGAGTCGTCCAATACGTCGATCCCGCGAAGGATGACATCGTCGCTAACGATGATCCCGTGGTTCGCAACATTGCCGTGGACGCCTTGGGGCATGAAAAGGGCTCCGTGCTCGCCGTCGATCCGACCAACGGCCGCATCCTTTCCATCGTGGACCAGAAGATGGCCTTCTCCGCCGGCTTCGAGCCGTGCTCCACGATCAAGCCATTCGTGGCGCTAGCCGCCCTGAAGGAAGGGATCATCACGCGCGACACCATGATACGAGTTGCGCCGCGCCGCTATATCAATTTGACAGAGGCGATGGCGCATTCCAATAACAAGTTCTTCGAGGAAGTGGGAACGCGGTTGGGTTTCGATCGTGTGCTGAAATACGATGCTCTGCTTGGCCTGGGGCAGCGCGTGGGTTACAACATTCCTGAAGAGCAGCCCGGATCGCTGCCTCCATCGGCGCCGCTTTTCGGAGGGGTGGCACGCATGTCCAGCTTCGGCGAAGGCATCCGCATCACGCCCTTTCAGCTTGCATCGCTGGTGGGAATGCTGGCCAATGGCGGCACGCAATATTATCTGCAATACCCGCGAACGGAAGCCGCGCGCCAGGACTTCGAGCCTCGGATTCGCGAGCGGTTCGATATCGCTCCGTTGCTCCCAGACCTGCGAGAGGGAATGCTCGCTGCCGTTCTTTACGGGACGGCCAAGCGCAGCTATGACCCGGATGGCGAACAGGACCTTGGGAAGACGGGTACGTGCAACGACGAAGGGGTGGGCGGACGCCTCGGCTGGTTTGTTTCCTACGCCGACCAAGCTCATCCGAAAATCGTGATTGTGGTTTTGCTCCACGGAGGCAGCCGCATTATCAGCGGACCCCACGCTTCGGAAATTGCCGGCAGGATCTACCGAGGGCTGTACGAACGGAATTACTTCGCTCGAGAGGATTCTAGCTCGCAATACGCCTCATCCCCGGCGGCGTCCGCCCGTACCTCTTCTCCTTAAACAGGCCGTGAGGCCATCGTCAGTGCCTCCACGAACAGGTTACGATGCGGTGGTTATTGGCTCGGGGCCGAACGGTCTTGCTGCCGCAGTCGTGATGGCGAGGGCCGGCCGGTCGGTCCTTGTTTTGGAGGCTGAGGATTCTATTGGCGGCGGCACGCGCTCGGCCCAGCTGACCCTTCCCGGTTACGTTCACGATGTCTGTTCTGCCGTGCATCCGATGGCATTGGCATCACCGTTCTTTCGATCGCTCCCTCTGCACGAACACGGTTTGGAATGGATTTATCCTCCGCTACCGCTAGCCCACCCGCGTGACGACGGAAGTGCGGTGGTGCTGGATCGTTCTCTCGACGCCACATGCAAATCTCTTGGCGCGGACGGACGGAGCTATCGCAATCTCGTGGGCCCAGTTGTGCAAAATTGGAGCGCCATCGAAAGCGCTATTCTGGGACCCCTCGGTATCCCACGAAATCCGATCGCGATGACCCGGTTTGGCGTGCATGCTATCCAGCCCGCGGCCCGTCTTGCGCGCAATAAGTTTCAGACCGAGGCGGTGCGGGCGCTGTTCGCCGGTTTGGCCGGCCACTCGATCGTTCCCCTGGAGAAGTGGGGAACAGCGGCGATCGGCCTTGTGTTAGCCGCGGTGGGACACGTTTATGGTTGGCCCATTCCCAAGGGCGGCTCCCAGCGTATCGGAGATGCGCTTGCGTCATATCTGCAGTCCCTTGGAGGAGAGATTCAATCCGGCGTTCGTGTGGAATCGATTCGCGATTTACCGTCCGCGCGCACGATTTTCTGCGATTTAACCCCTCGAGGACTTCTCAATATCGCTGCGCCGGTTCTTCCAGCCAATTATCAGAAGGCGTTGAGAAGGTATAAATATGGTCCGGCTGCATTCAAAATTGATTGGGCGCTGTCGGATCCGATTCCCTGGACGGCAAAGGAATGCCCGAGAGCCGGCACCATTCACATTGGGTCTTCCCTCGAAGAAATAGAACGCTCCGAGCGCGCCGCGTGGAACGGGTCTCAAGACGACAAGCCTTTTGTGCTCGTGACGCAACCGAGCCTATTCGATTCGACGCGGGCTCCGAAAGGTCGTCACACGGCCTGGGCATATTGCCATGTGCCAAACAACAGCGATTGCGACATGACGAGCCGAATCGAATCGCAAATCGAAAGCGTCGCACCGGGTTTTGGAGAAACCGTTCTTGCGCGGAGCATCAGGGGGCCAGCAGAGCTACAACGCCGCAACGCGAATCTGGTGGGTGGCGATATCTCTGGCGGAGCGAATAATTTGATGCAGCTTTTTCTTCGTCCAACACGCCACACGTATGCGACACCCTGTGCCGGTTTGTATCTTTGCTCGTCGTCGACGCCGCCGGGGGGCGGAGTGCATGGGATGTGTGGTTATCACGCCGCCATGCGCGCGTTAGCCGCTGGAGGATAGGTGAACGGCGCCACAATCAAAGGGGTCAGGCGCTCCAAGTACACTTAACCAGGACTCTTGCGCGCAAGCGCGCCGCGGTGTATACGTCACTCGCAAGGATTCCGAAACTGACATCTGCGGAGGCATGGGCATGAGGCGCTGGCGCACGCTCCTTTTCTGTTTGGTTTGCCTGGTGGTATTTGGGATGGCTCCGGGACGGGTTGCCGCACAGCAGTCCTGCGACAGTCTGACGTCCCTTAAGATTCCCAACGCGACCGTGACCTCCGCCACGGCAATCAATCCGCCGCCGGACCTGATGGTCCCGATTCCCGCCGGGCCGATCGGACCGGGACGCGATCTTAGGATCTCCCAGCCTTTTTGCCGCGTAATCGCGTTTTCCGCGCCCACGAGCGATTCGCATATCAGCTTTGAAGTGTGGCTTCCTCCGGCTGCGAGCTGGAACGGAAAGTTCGAAGCCGTCGGCAATGGCGGCTTTATCGGCCAAATTGGTTACGGGGCGCTTGAAACGGCCCTCAAGCGGGGCTACGCCACTGCGGGCACTGATACCGGCCACGCGTCCGGTAATGACGAAAGCTGGGCCATGGGTCATCCCGAAAAACTCGTCGATTGGTCGTATCGCGCCGTGCATGAAATGACTGTGGATTCCAAGCTGATCATCCAGGCGTTTTACGGCTCTGCCGCGAAACTCTCCTATTGGAACGGCTGCTCCACTGGCGGGAAGCAAGGCCTCACGGAGGCGCAACGCTACCCTGACGATTACGATGGCATCATCGCCGGTGCGCCGGCGAACTATATCACTCATCTTCAGGCGGGTTCGGAGTACATCAGTTGGGTGGCGCTGAAGGACGGAATGAGCGCGCCGGGTTATATCCCGCCATCGAAGTATGCCGTGCTGCACGCGGGCGCAATCGCTGCCTGCGATTCCAAGGATGGAGTCACGGATGGCATCATCGAAGATCCCACTCGCTGCCCTTTCGATCCCAAAAGCATTCAGTGCGACGGTCCGGACGCTCCCACATGTCTTACCGCGCCGCAAGTAAAGACGGCAGAGATGATTTACGCCGGCGCGAAGTATTCCGATGGCAAGCAGATATTCCCGGGTTTCGAGCCAGGAAGCGAATTGGCATGGAGCGGGATGGCTGGCGGTCCCGAGCCAATCAGCATCGGCACAGGCTTTTTCACATACATGGTTTTCGCGAATCCTAGCTGGGATTTCCGCACTTTTGACGCGGATCGCGACACGCGTCTTGCGGACTCGCGGCTCGGTTCGATCGTGAATGCCATCGATCCGAATTTGGAAGCCTTCAAATCGCACGGCGGAAAGGTCATCATGTACCACGGCTGGGCCGATCAGGCGATCGCGCCGCTGAACAGCCTCAATTATTACGAGAGTGTCGAGCACGCGATGGGCGGTAAGCAAAAGACGCAGGATTTTCTGCGGCTGTTTTTTGTGCCGGGTATGGGCCATTGCCAAGGCGGACCCGCTCCGAACACATTCGATTCTCTTACCGCCCTCGAGCAGTGGCGTGAGCACGGCGGGGCCCCCGAGAAAATCGTTGCATCACATTCGACGAAGGGCGTGATCGATCAGACGCGGCCGCTCTGCCCGCATCCTCAGGTGGCCATCTACAAGGGCAGCGGCAGCACCAGCGATGCTTCGAACTTCGTTTGCGGTAATCCAAACTGGTAGATGGATCGGGCTGCGTGGCAGCTGGCTAGTTTTTCTTTTTGGACTTCTTGCGCTGTGGGGAAGGCAGTTTCGCTACGGCAGTCTCCACGGCCTGCTGGACCTTGGCGTCAAACTGCGCGGCTGCGGCAATGCGCTCTTCGCGCGCCTCGTCCGCAATTGACTTAGCCAGCTGCGCCACCGCCGTCTTCACGGCGTTTTCGATTACCGAGCAAATCTCAGCATTTGCCCTGGTGTTGCCGGAGACAATTTCCACGTCCGTGGTATTCGCTTCTTCGGTTCCAGCCTTAGCCTTGATTTCATTGGCGGTTCGGGATGCGGGTGCGATTTCGCTTTCGTCCCACGAAGCTGTCGCTTCGATGGATCGCTTGTCCGATCGCGCGGGCCTTTCATCGTTTTCGGGAGTTGAAGGCTCTGGATCGCCTGGAACCGGAAACCAATCTCCGGGGGGCGACTGAATGCCCCATACATTCCCGGGCACCTCGAAATCCACCGCTATGTGAAAAACTTCCCGGGTATTGCGCGGCCTCTGAACCCAAATCACCTTTCCGGAAACTTGGCGTGGCGCGCCTTGCCGGCTCCGGGGAATTTCGAGCTCGACGACCGAGCCTCGCGGCACGTAATGCTTGGATTGGTATTTGCAACCATGGCAGCTGACCATAACGGTGTTCGTATTTTCCCTGAACGGCTCATGCAGCGCATCGACGCCCTTCACGACTATTGGCAAAGCCAGCACCGCCCGAGTACTGCGGCGGTGCTCGATCGCAATCTGGGCTGGTGTTGAAGATTGGGTCAAGTCTGTCCCCCGAAACGAATCCTGCCTGCGAGGAAAATAATATCATTCAGGCGGGCAGCCGCTCCGCTCTCATCGAGGGACAGCGCCCAAAAGTTACTGTTGATCCGGTAGCACCGGAAGAACTACCGCGTCCACGGTTGACGGATCGTCGCGGAGCTTGATGTACAACAGCGTGCCGTTTGGGCGGGGAACTGTCAGCGAACTGTCGGCGAAACCTAGCGGTACGGGTGTTGTGTGCGTGAATTGCGAATCCGAGGCAACGGAGTCAATCAGGAAGAGATTCGTCCCGCTAAGCTTGCAAGGTTTATCCGGGCTGTCGGGGCAGCGAATTTCCTTGAGTGATGGGACTCGCACCAGATCCGCAAGCGGCTGCCAATCTCCCTTGGCTCCATCGTCGCTGATGGCGCGGAAGCGCAGCGCTCCAAATGCAGAAGGCCCGAAATTCTTAAGAGGATCTACGATGCCAAGTACCGTCTGTGAATCCTGCAAGACGATGTTGCCATCGCTGATACTGAGCAACGTGCTGAACGACTCGTCCTCGTTGGCCACCTCGATCTTTTCCGTCCTCGGAAACTTATCGGGGATTTCAGTTTTCACGAAAAAAGATATCCGGCCGTCCTGCGGAAGTTGATCTTGGCTCGCGAAGCGAATCGCCGAACCGCTGGCGCCGGTCTGAATGCTCTTCCCGATCAAATCCACCTTGGGACGGGCCGGCTCAACGGTCGTTTGCAAATTGAGGACGCGGCCATCCTTGAGGGAAACGTACGCGACCAACTTCTGATCGGGTGGCGCCACTAGCGGCATATCGGAATTCGAAGCCAAGAGGGGCAACTCGTCCTTCTGGTCCGCGCGCGACAGTTTCCCAGGCACAAACTCCATTCCACCCAGCTTCAGCTTCTGCACTTCGTCCAGCCGCGTTCCTGTTAGGACGCCCTGGCGGTCGCCGGTATTGATCGCGAAGTTATCGAGATGGGCGGCCTCGGAATACGCGACCAACTGAAGTTCCTCGGGATCGGCTATCCCAAATTGTTTCACCTTCACTTTGACCGGGCCCGCCGCTTCGCCCTTTAGCGGTGCTCGTACCTCCAGTTCATCCGGCTTCGCAATCTTCCATGTGGCATTCAGATTTTTCCCCCGAGCGTTTTCAATCGTCACTTGATCCACGCACACGGCGCACTCCGATTTGAGGTGAAGGATATCTTCTCGGTCCGCGATGAGTGCGCTACGGTCCTCCGCAGAAATCGTCCACTCTCCGGCGTGCGCCGCGCGTAGATTGAAGCTCGGGCCCTCATACGCATCGAAGCCCCGAAGCCGCGAAGCGTCCCTTTGACTTGCGATTTTGGCATTCCCGGCGGCAAGGCATGCGCGTCGATTGCAAAGCCGCCGCGGGCGGCGTCCGCTGTTGCCGGGAGATCAATCGTCTGCCCCGTCGCTATCGGTACGCGCAGCACAAAGTCATGCGAGATCGCAGTTGAAAACACTAAGGGTGCGCCCTGGACGGGTAGAACGAGTTGCGTTTTCTGTAGACATAAAACCTCATCCGGATTCACCGAGCGCAGCGGAGGAAGTGGGGGCTTTTCCACCGCCGGCAACCCATTCACCAGGACGGATTTCGGGTCCAAACAGAGGCGGGCTCTATTGATCAAAGATTTAAATGGCTTTGCTGGGGCAGCGCGAGCGCCGGAATATACTGATAATCAGGCGGTCCCCAAAGTCGCCGTGCGTCTGGCCATGTCGACAATTGCTCCCACGTAGGGGCTGAAGGATCCTCCTCCGGCAAGAGGCGTCGCGCTCACAGCTCCGATTAAATCTGACGATGGACCGGCCGTCAGGGCGGCCACCATGGACTGCGTGTGCCCATCATCCAGCACAAGCTGATCGTATTCTGCATCGGCAGGGAGCTTGCTGCTCCTCTGGCTTGTAAAAGCATCCTTGATCGACTTTGATGTTCAGCGTGCGGGCCAATGATTCCGACCTCTGCTGCAGCCGCTCGGTGACGTTTTCGGAAGTTTGCTTAACAACAATCAAGTATTTGTCGAGCCGTGAACGTTCCAGGCTCGC
>CAVWEZ010000016.1:0-144542 GCA_963754105.1 uncultured Acidobacteriota bacterium | reverse complement strand
GTGTATGGGGTTCACCTCGTGCCCGCCTTTCTGCGTCACTCTGCTATTTCCTCATATTCGCGTTCCAGCCCGTGATCAATGTAAGAGGCGAGGAGTTGCCCGAAGGCAGCGAATTGATCAGGAAGCGGCCATCGGGCGCGATGTCAAACTGGTGATCCACAAAGGACGGACCCACAATGCGCGTCTGGAAGAGTACGCGCGGAGCGCCGAGCACCTTCTTTTGAGGATCGAAGCTGGCCGCCATCATGCGGCTATCCGGCGCCATGTAGAAGACTTCCCTCCCGTCGCGGCTCCATCTCGGTTGCGCCCCACCGGCGACGGACACTTGGATACGCGGCCCGGGACCGGGGAAAGGTTGAATGAAAACATCTCGGAAAGCGGCGGTTCCCGGACCAATGTAAGCGATCCATTTCCCATCTGGCGAAAAATCCGCCTCGCCGCCGACGGCAAAATCACGGACTTGACGATCCGCCGCCGAGTAAATCATCAAGTGTGGAGCGCCCTTCGCAAAGTCCATGTACACCAAGTGGCCATCCGGTGACCAACTCTCGGGACTAAGATTGTTGCCCTCGCGAAGAACTTGGGGCGAGCCAGATCCGTCCGCCGCAATTTCGTCTATGGCGGAAACTTTACCCAAATAGGAGCCATAGGTGATCGTCTTGCCGTCGAGCGACCAGACAGGGCCTTCTTCCGAGCCACCGTCCGTGATGCGAGTGGTTACGCCGCGTTGCGGATCGTAGACGTTTATGTATAGCTTGTCGCTGCCAGTGTCGCTTGCAACGAACGCCAGGCGACTATCGCGAGAATACTTCGGGTAGGATAAGCTGACACCCGGTACCTGCCCGAGTTCTTTGCCGGTGGCGTCGAACCACACCAGCCGCGTAGGAAGGTCGCTGCGGGACTGAAAGACCAGCATGCCTGTCGAAGATGCGGAGAACGGCACCTGCGAAAAACCGTCCTGGCTCATCACTTCATGCGCTGCCATCGCAGTGGGAATTCCGGTCACGGCAAGACGGCCGGTATCAAAGGGTTGAGCCATAAGCGTGTTGTCGCGGGCATAGAGTAAATGGCCCGAAGCGAAAATGACGTTCCCGGAAATTTCGGAGGATACCAGTTTCGGAGTCGTCGAGTGGAGCGAGGCCACGTAGATTCCGTTCGTTTCCGGATCCTTGGGTGTGCTCCAGTCAACGAAATAGAGGAAATGGTCGCCATCCGGCAGAAAGGAGGGCCAACGGTTGGCCTGCCCACTCCCTTCACGAGCTATCCGAGTTACAGGCGATGCGGTGCCGCCGCTGTCCGAAATCCGGTATAGCGGACCGGCGACAAAAGGGGCAAAGACGATCGTGCCGTCTCGGTTCCATGTGCCGCCGCGGCCTTCCAGAGCCGGACACAGGATTTGAACTGCTTCGCCTCCGATGCCGACGATCTTCAACTTCTCATCCGCGAAAAATCCGATTCGTTTGCTATCGGGAGCCCAGAACGGATGGATCGCCCCCGCCGTTCCGTCAATTTCCTGCGCGCTGGGCGCGGAGAGGGCCCGCACCCACGCTCAGTCCTGCCATCCTTATTGAGCGCAACGAAGGCCAGACGCGTGCCATCCGGAGCGACGGCGAAATCGAATGGCAAGAAGGACCAACCGGGCGGCGGCAGAATCGACGAGCGAACGAGTAGAGGTGACATCACCCTATTGCGAAAATGAGCGATGCCCAGGAGCAATGCGATAGCAAACAATGCCAGCGCGGCGCCCCAGGCAAGTTTCTCGCGGATGGATGCCTTCGAGGTGCTGTGACTCGCAGCTGTGGGCTGCTTGAATCTGTCGGCCACCCAGCCGAGCTCGATTCTTAAATCGTGCATCGATTGCCAGCGCTGTTGAGGGTCTTTCGCGAGGCACGAACGGATCATCTGGTCGAGCGCTGCGGGCGACTCCGGCCGCACGGTCGTTACAGCCGGCGGATCGCGCTCCAGTATCGCGGCGATAACGGTCGCCGGAGTCTTACCGTCAAACGCACGCTTACCTGTCGCCATTTCGTAGAGCACCGCGCCAAACGCGAAGATGTCGCTGCGCGGGTCCGCTTTGTTTCCTTCCAACACTTCCGGTGACATGTAATAGGTGGTGCCGAGGAGCGTCCCGGCAGCCGTCAGGGATTCCTGCGGGACTGTGAGATCAAGAGCGCTTATCGTGTCCGCCGAGGCGGCGCTTCGCGTGGGAGTGTTTGCCTCCGCTATCGCCAAGCCAAAATCGAGCAGCTTCGCGCCCGCCTTCGTGAGCATGACGTTGCTCGGCTTCAAATCGCGGTGGAGGATTCCCTGCCCGTGCGCTTTAGCGAGCGCGTCCGCAACCTCCGCGGCGACGGCCAGCAATTCCGCCGTGCTCAAGGGCCCACGCGAGATCCGATCGGCGAGTGTTTCGCCCTCGAGGTACTCCATTACCAGATAGTCCGTGCCATCCTGCTGGCCAATATCGTAGAGGACGCAAATGTTCGGATGAGTCAGCGAGGAGATGGTGCGCGCCTCGGCGGCAAGCCGTTCCCGCCGTCTTGGGTCGACGAAGAACTCCGGCTGAAGAATCTTTATAGCGACGGTGCGTTTAAGGCGGGTGTCGCGCGCGCGATAGACGACGCCCATGCCGCCCGCGCCGATGCGCGCGAGGATTTCATAGGGTCCGAGTCGAGATCCAATTGCGAGATCTCTTGGAGGAGCTACTGGCTGGGCCAAGAAGGTGGTCTCCTCCTGTTCGTGTGCAAGGATGAGCGATTCGACTTCGCGACGCAGCGCAGGTTCGGTGCAAGCCTCGTCGAGATAAACGCGCCGCTCCTCGGGCGTCCGTTCGAGGGCGCCCGCGAGTATGGCCTTCACTTCTTGCCAGCGTTCCTGCGTCACTTTCCCGCGTCCCTCTTCATTTCGCGCCGCAACCACGCCCGGGCCGTCGCCCATTCTCGCTTTACAGTGGCCGGCGAAACGCCCAAAACGACAGCGGCCTCCTCGATGGAAAGCCCTCCAAAGAATCTCAGCTCGATAAGGCGGCCTTGCTGAGGATCCAACGAAGCGAGCTTGCCGAGCGCGTCATCGAGCGCCACTAGATCGATTTCTCGTTTCTGCGCCGGGGCCAGATTCGGATCGAGGGTGAGGCGAGGGGCTCCCGCGCCGCGTTTGGCCGCCAGCCGGTTGCGCGCATGATCCACCAGAATGTGGCGCATCATTTGCGCAGCCACGCCGAAAAAATGCGCTCGGTTTTGCCACTGGGGCGCTTCCTCGCGAACAAGGCGCAAATACGCTTCGTTGACCAAGGCGGCGCTCTGCAGGGTGTGGTCGGGACGTTCGCGCCACAGATGGCGGCGTGCCACCCGGCGCAATTCGTCGTAAACCACGGGAATCAGCGCTTCCCGCGCTTCCTCATTCCCGTGGCCCCAATCGGCGAGCAGCCTATTGATCCGCGTGGATGAATCCGCACACACGTTTCCTCTCCCGTGGGGTACGAATTACCAAATGTTAATCGAAACGGTAGCGCCCCACGCAGGCAAAGTCAATTCATGAGCAACAGAACCGGAGCTCCTTGGGCGCCTGGCGCACCGAGCCCCCTAAGAAATCCTGGATTCGAGTGAGCCACTTTGCCGCCGGTTCTCGCTATATGAGGTGAAGGCACGATGCGGACCCAATCAACAGGTTGAGACGCAGCGGCCAACTAAAAGGAGGAATACGACCATGAAACTGAATATCACGCGAAATGCAACCAGATTGACGCTGTTCGCGGCCGCCCTGTTGGCCACTATCTTGTTCGCCGGCAGCGCCAACGCCCAATCGCCGTTCAAGGGCAAATTCACCCTGCAACACGAAACCCGCTGGGGCCAAGCAGTATTCCCGGCAGGCAACTACATAGTCACATTCGATGACCATTTGTCTAACATGCTGGTCGTCCGCGACGCAGAAAGCGGTCAGGCGGTTGCGTACGAGCCAATCAACAATAGGCAGGACAGCGGCGAGGGCGGAAGTGCGCTGCTCATCGGTGTTCGAGGGTCACAGCAGGTTGTTCATTCGTTTCGCCTTGCGGAGTTGGGTCAGACCTTCATCTATGACCGCACACTCGCCCGACGCGCAGTCGAAGAAGCACGTCAACCGCAGGCCATCCCCGTGATCGTGGCCAAGAAGTAACGGCCGAAAACGCGGGTCTCGATGATGCCTGTCCAACCGGGGGCCAGACTTCACCCACCTTCTGGCCCCCAAATTCCTTGAAGATTTCAGGGGAAAAAAATCGAAAGATTCCGGCTAGGGCTGGCAGTTGAAGAGCCAGCGTTCCTGTAACACGTCCTTGCGTTCCTCTCCAATTTCTCACCATGCACGGACGCCCTGTTCCTATTGCCCCGGTGGCTTCGGCCGTTACCTCAGATTGGCGTATTCGGCTTTGGCTTGCTTGAGGATGGGGATATCGGGATCGGCATCCTTCCACAGCGCAAGGAAATCCCGATATGCCGTGCGGGCCTTAGCCGTGTCCCCCGCGAGCGCATAGGCGCGGCCGAGGCCAAGGTGCGCAAGAGCGCCAATGGGTCCATTGAAGACCAAGCCGGAGTTGTCGACGATCACTTGGAACTCTGCAGCAGCTTCCGCTCCGCGTCGTGCCGCGAGATACGCTTCGCCGCTGACGTAGACCGGCACAATCGGAAGGACGGCTGGGTTCATAGGATAGATCAGCTCGTGCGACGACATTGTACGCAGATTCTCGATACCTTTCTGTGCGTTTCCCCGGCGAATCGCGAGAATGCCCCGAACTGCTGGGAGAGAGCCGAACCGGACGTATGTAGCCTGAGGAAAACGCTTGTTTAGATCGTCCGCAAGCTTCTGAGCCTGTGCTGCATCGTCTGAAAGCGCCCACACGATGGCCGCCTGTCCCTCGAGCTCCCGGTCCGTCCTGACGCCACGCACATCGTTCGCGGCCTTCCGCGCCTCCGAGAAATTACCAAATAGCGCCTCCAAAAGCGCGGCGTTCATCTGGTAAGCGACCATCACGTTGTTCGCCCCTTGTTGTTTGGCGGACGCGATCGCAACGTGCTCCAGATCTCGGGCATGCAACAGGTGGCCGCTATAGGCAGCTGTATAAGATTGGACTTCATCGGAGAGAGCAGGAGGGCCTGTCCACGGACCAGCCAACTGTTCTGCCATGGCCGCCGTGTCGTTCTGCAAGAAGGCAAGATAGTACAGCTGATCTCGGAACTCAGAAGGATCGACGTGCTTAGCTTCAGCCTGTCGAATCGTCGTGCGTGCTTCGTCTAAACGCTCGAGATTGATATAGGCCCAGACAACGTTACGATAGGCAAGGGGCGTCGGATCGAGCCGCAGCTGTTCGCGGAATGCGGCCAGCTGTTCATCCAATCAGCCCGCGTCAAAGGCCCAGGAGCCAAGCACAGCGAAAGCTCCCGGATCGCGCGGAAAGAGCTTCGTCCACTGCTCACAGATTTGCATCCGCCTTCTCCACATCTCCAGTTACGATGGTTTTGTAGTCGGCGGAAATAGAGAACTTCTCGCGCTCGCTCGCGTGATCGCGCAAGTCATATCCCTTCGTGATGTCTTCGGCCGCCCGGTCATTCTCACCCAAGAAACCGTACACGATTCCCATCCCGGAGTATGCCACGGCGAAATTCGGATCGATATCGACGGCGCGCTGGAGCGAGGAAACCGTGGCCGGAATGTCGGACCTCCAGAATGCCTGGGTGGCCTGGCTGTAGGCTTGCAAGGCCTCGAGCGACGGCGTGGTGGCTTGCCTGAGCGGCACATCGTACGTTTTGAGCGAGGCCGGCGATTCACCGAGCTTTGAGCGCAGTTCCGAGGCGGCGTCGCCGAGGGCGGGGAGCACTTTTTCCTTGCCCTCGGCTGTCACTTGCTCCCGAGCTAATGTTTCACCGGTAGTGCAGTTGACGGCGTTGAGGCCGAGGACGTATTGACTTCCCAGTGCGGCGATCGAGCCTTCGACTTCCACCGTCGCGTTGCTCCGCTGGCAGACTTCCCGCGCCAGGGCCGGAGTCAACCGGGCATCGAGTGGCTGCTCCATCATCTTCAGCGTCTGCGTGACCTGATCGCCCGAGACGATTTTGAGAAACGGCGTTTGCTCAAGCTGGACAGACAATCCTTGGCGCAACGCGCCGTCGAAAACCGGATCGCCTGTTGTATTCGTGAAATCCGCGAGGACGATCGAATCCTTTTCCGTGAGCTTCGGTGCGCGTCGGAGATATGAGTAACTGCCAGCGGCAAGCGCTACAACCGCTGCGACTGCGACAGTCGCGGGAACAACCACCTTCCAGCGCATTCCCACCTGCCCGCGTGCTCCGGTCGAAGTACTCGCGGCTTGATCCAGTGGCGCAATAAATCGATAACCCACGCGTGCGAGAGTTTCGATGTAGAGCGGACGATCTGCCGAGTCGCCTGACGCCGCGCGCAGCTTCTTTACGGCGTTATTCACGCCGTGCTCAAAGTCCACGAAAGTATCGGCCGGCCATAAGCGTTGGCGGAGTTCTTCGCGCGTGACTACTTCGCCGGCACGCTCCAGAAGGATGGCTAAGATATCGAAGGGCTGACCGGGCAACCTCACCCGAGCGTCGTGCTTGCGGAGTTCGCGCGAGGGGAAACTCACTTCGAAGGCGCCGAAGCGCACGCTGCGGGGTTGGCTTGGAGATTGAGACATCTCTATTGCCTTTATTGCCGCGAAGTCTACCACCAATCAATAGAACAAGAACAACCGCGAAAAGTCCACCGCTCGCGGATACTCCAGCAGCTAAGACCCACCTGCTGAGTGGATTACGCAGATATACGCGTTTTACCGTGAAGCTACTCCCCAGGGATTGATCGCTTGAGCCAGCGAGCGCAAGGTGCCCCGCATGCCGCAGGGCATGAACCAAGTACAGCGGACTTGGGCAGTCCGGCGGAGAGCACTAAGGGCCAGGACGAGAAAAAAGGAGAACTTCGATGAGACTGAACCATATACGACATGCGGCCAACTTGAAACTGCTCCTCGGTGTGTTGCTGGCGGTTTGTGTCCTAGCGACGGCGGCTCATGCCGATTCGCTCTTCACAGGTACCTTCAAATTGACGAACGAAGTCCATTGGGGCAATGCTGTCCTGGGCCCTGGGGCGTATTCGCTCACGGTCGACCAACCGGCCAGGTCTATCCCGATCATCATCATTCGCGATGTGCACACCGGCAAGATGGTCGCTCGCCTGTTGTCCCGGCCGGGAGATAAGACGGACAACGGGTACAGCAAACTACACATAGCTCTCCGCGGAAGCCAGCGCGCGGTGTACTCCGTGCGGTTGGAAGGTCTCGGCGAGGTCTTCCAATTGGCGCATCCGTTCGCAGGGGCTGGAAGGGCCACCGAAGAAGCACGCAACGCGGAAGTGGTTTCGGTTGACGTTGCCAAGAAGTAAGCGTGCATCGAGACATGCTCGATTTGGGGGCCAGCCTCCACTGACTTCTGGCCCTCACTTTCTTGCGTTCAGGGGAAAGTTCGAAGATTTTTTGGCTAGTGCTGGCAGCGAGGTTGAAGGACCGTCACGATCATCAATTCCGAGTTGGTGAAGAGCCACCGTCCGGCCTGGGTGCCAGCAGCTTCAGCGGCGCCTGCGAGAGTTCCGAGATGCTTGTTGCGAGCCAGGCCGCGAAGGTGCTCGACGCAAATGCCTGTCAGATTGGCGACTTCGTCTTCGGTGAAAATCTTCTGGCTCGACTTGATTCGGACCATCGTGCCACCTCGCAACTTCTCGGATGCTAAGAGCAGCCTAACTGCCGGCAACTTCGCCTGCAATAGCCGTTCCGTACCAACCGTATGGGACTTTCAATTACAAAGCCCCACAGAACCCTTTTATCTTCCGCGGTTTAACGAAATAGAAAGCCAGCGACCGGCGAAAAAATCAGGCTTCGCCGTGCTCAGAAACGGAAAGAAAATTCACGACACGGGATTTTGTTACAAATTTTTAGTAAACGAAATCCAGTAGCGGCAGCCTTGGGCGGCTTTACAATCGGAAGCCGCCAGCCTCCTCGAAAGCTCGGGCGACTTGCAAAACTCGGCCTTCCGCGAAGTGCGATCCGAAGATTTGCATGCCGATGGGCAAGCCAGCTCTGTTCGTACCGCAGGGAACCGAGATTCCTGGGACCCCCGCCAGGGAGCCTGTAACTGTATATATATCAGCGAGATACATCTGGAGTGGATCGGCTATCTTTTCACCTAGCCCGAAGGCCGCAGTCGGGGCGGTCGGCGTTACGATCACATCGGCCTCTTTGAAAGCATCTGCAAAATCTCGCGCGATCAAAGTTCGCACGCTCTGCGCTCGTAAGTAATATGCATCGTAGTAGCCGGACGAAAGTACGTATGTTCCGAGCATAATCCTGCGCTTCACTTCCGCTCCGAAGCCTCCCTCCCGGGTGTTGCGATACATCTCGGTCAGCGTCGCTCCAGGCACCCGCAAGCCGTAGCGGACGCCATCATATCGGGCCAGATTCGAACTTGCCTCCGCGGTTGCCAGCACGTAATACACGGCGGTTGCGAAGTCTGTATGCGGCATCTGCAACGGAATTCGTTTGCAGCCCAGGCGCTCCAGCAACGCGATGCCTGATTGGACCTTCTCTTTCACCTCTGGATCGATACCCTCGGCGAAATAGTCCTCCGGGACGCCGATTCGCAGGCCCTGAATGGGTCTCTGCGTCTCGCTTGGGTAGTCCGGAACACCAACGGCCGCAGAGGTGGAGTCATTTTCGTCGTGGCCCGCTATCACGGACATTATCGCGGCCGCGTCGGCAACATTTCCGGCGAGCGGCCCGATTTTATCGAGCGACGACGCGAAGGCCACCAGCCCGTATCGGGATACGCGGCCATAAGTTGGCATCAGCCCCGGAATTCCGCAGAATGAGCAGGGCTGCCTGATGGACCCTCCTGTGTCGGTGCCCAGCGCTGCTACCGCAAGCCCGGCGGCTACGGCCGCAGCCGATCCGCCACTCGATCCGCCGGGGACGTGATCGAGCGCGACGGGATTATGCACCGGGCCGTAGGCTGAATTCTCGTTAGAGCCGCCCATGGCAAATTCATCGCAGTTTGTTTTTCCGAGCAGGACAGCCCCCGCCCGTTCGAGGCGCTCGACGGCCGTGGCATCGTACGCAGGAACGTAATGTTCCAATATCTTCGAGGCGCAGGTGGTGCGAACCCCGCGCGTGCTGATTACATCTTTGATTGCCATCGGCACGCCGGCGAGCGGCGGGAGATTTTCGCATCGCGCTACCGATAGATCGATCCGGTCGGCCTGAGCGTAGGCCCGCTCGGGCGAAAGCGTCAGATAAGCGTTCAGTTCGGGGTTGCGGCGCTCGATGCGCCCGTAAAACTCGGCGGCAAGCTCGCGCGCCGAGATCTTTTTTGCGAGCAGGGCCGCGCGGACGCTCTCCACAGTCCAAGGGGCGGCAGCGCTCATCGCGTGATCACCTTGGGAACGCGGAAGAACGGCTTCTCGGCATCCGGCGCGGCGGCCAGCACGGCATCGGCTATATCGCACGGCCGCGGCGTGTCGTCGCGCAGTTCCGGGTGATCGGCTTTGGCATCACTACCCGCACCAGCGTGCAGCACTTGGGCCATTGGCTCGACGTTGCTGACGTCGATTTCCTTGAGCTTGTCGATGTAGCTCAGGATTCCGTCGAGCTGGCCACGATAGGTGTCAACTTCCTCGGGAGACAGCCCGAGATGGGCCAGCTCGGCAATTCTCAACACTTCTTCGCGGCTAATTTTCATGGCTTTGATCTTTCGGCGCCGTGCGTTCGAAGAAGCAGCCTCCCCGATTCTGTGACGGGTAGGCACGACGCCGATCCTTTGTTTTCATGGTGTTACGTCACTTTCTACTCGGCTCATGTGTCGATTAGGATTGCTCGCATGATCCCGACGGTCCTTCCGCGCCCGGGCGTCAATTTCAGGCGACGCGGCGCGGGCAGCCGACTGCTGCCAGCTTCTCCAGAAATACAATCGTAAATCATGGAAATTATCTTAGAGGAAACCCACGGCAATGCAAGCGGTGGCGCCTGTGGACTTTTTTTTCGCGGGCAACTTCTGGTAGCGACATACCGATCCAACGCCAGGTTGGGCGACGTTCCGGGGACATCGTATTTCGATCACGCCCGTTCCATTTTCTCGGTCGCCGGACGGAGGAATATGGTCTGTCCGAGCGCTAGTCGACCGATGCGAGTGACCGCGCCGTAGATTCCCGCGTTGTTGTTGTTCGCACGAACGATCGCTTTCATTACTTCTGGCGCAGAACTTGCTGAGTCGGGATCAAGATTCACCATCGAGCAGCGAACGTCGTGCATCGTGACGGTGATGGCGGGGCCGTCTTCCTCCTCGCCGAATGAGAGCACACCGCCGAGCCACTCGTCCTCCTGGAAGGGAACAGATCGCAGTAAACGAATTACAACATTCGGGCGAAATCGTCGCACGTCCAAGCTCCGCCCTGCGAGTCGTCCGATCTCGCGCACCGTGTCGGAGGCGATCACGGAGATGGGCGCTTCATCGAAGATGCCATGATTCAACTGCATCATCTCCACGGGAGCCCCATATCGGCGTCCGACCTCGGTGGCCAAATCTTCACCGAAGACAGACATCTCTTCGCCATCCGGCGTGCGAATGTGCGTAGGAAGGTCTTCCTGGGTGCCGTCTTTACGGCGCAACGGAGCAAACAGGAGCAGGTCGGGAAGCTTGCTTGCTGATAGCCATGGGAACCCGCTGTGGTTATCAGTCCGCCGGAATGCCAGGCGCCTGTCACCATCGATGCCGTGCCAGCCCAGTCTGGCGGCCTCGAGTTGTTCGCCGGCGCGCATGGACTTCACGGGATACCGGAAGATCGCCTCCACATGTCCGATTTTTATGAGCATGCTCGGTCAACTCTAACGTTGGGCGGGCTCGGATCGGGCGTGGCGATTAGGTTCGTGAATATTATCACGCAATTTTTGCGGGTGATTGTCAGGCGCGCCGTCTGCGGATGAAGGGGATGTGCTCGTTATCGTTTTCTAGCGAAACCCGCGAGGGACCGGGCGTCAATCGGGAATTCCGAATGCCAGAGGAATCGCCACCGGAGGTTAATTTCACCTCGCTGACCAGCTTTCCGCCCCAGGCTTGGTTAATGCGGATGCAGATTTCGCGCTTCATGCTTTCAAGCTGCTGCTGCCACGGCTTTCCATCCGCGGCTAATTCCAGGCAGCCGCTCTGGCAGCGCAACGGGCGGGCATGCTCCGCGAGGGCTTTGCCAACGATCGTGGGCCAGGCGCTCGAAAGCCATGCCATCGCCGCTTCAGGCCGATCCATCCGGCGCAGCGCCTTGCCCAGAAATTCGCTGATTTGCTCCATGAAGGCCGCGATTCTAACACCGTCGAGGCGCGAATCAGCGGGGAATTGTGCGCTTAGACAGCGTCATTGCGGTAACCCCATGCGCCGCACGAGGTCGGTGTAGCGCGGATCGGAGCGCAGGCCGTCGAATTCAGGGTCCACTTTGAGGAATATAAGGCCGCTGGAGTGCTGTTGATATGCTTTTTCCAGCCAAACGAAAGCGTCGGTCTTGTCACCCAAGAGCGCGTAATTTTCAGCGACCATTAGCGGGTCATAGCCCGCCTTTGAAGCATCACTATCCTGTGCGATGTACCATCGATATACGCCTTTGATTCCTGCGGTTGCGTACGCTCGCTTGAATTCAGCCGCAAGCTCCGGCCGTCCCAAGATCTGCAACACGCGCTCGTGCGATTCCACGTACTCGTCGTAGTTTCCGGCGTAGAAGTAGCAATCGCTAATTTGATTGTTCGCGACTAAATCATTGGGGTCCGATTGCAGCACCAGTTGGTTCTGAGCGATTGCCTTGGGATAATCGCGCTCCAATCCAAACACAAGAGCGATCTCGAGTTGTGAGGCGTTCGCCAAGGGGTTGAGCGCTAAAGCCCGCTGAGCCTGGTTCATCGCTTCGCTGAAGCGGCCCATACGGGCGAGATAACCGGCGTAACCTTCCAGAGCATTAAAGTAGTTCGGGTTTATCTCTTCAGCGCGGCGGAATTCTTCGTCAGCGGCCTGAAATTTCCACGCGGATCGGTCGTAGAGCGCGAGCGCCTCGTGGGCTTCCGCGGATTTTGGATCGAGTGCTAGCGCCTCTTGGGCTTCGGTTTGCGCCGTGGGGAGTGCGGCAGCCGCCACCGATGATCGGAATAGTGCCAGCATCGTGCTCGCGTCCGCCAGACCCGCGTGGGCGGCCGCGTAGGTGGGGTCCTTGGCGATTGCCTGGCGGAAATAATCCGCCGCCTTCGTGAAATGTTCGGCAGTGAAACCGTCGAATTCGTGGCGGCCGAGCAAGTACAACCGATAGGCGTCCGGGTTCTCAACCTTTGCCTGGTCCATTTGCTGCTTTTGCGCGGGCGTTAGTTTCGTACGCAGCCTGTCGGATATATCGTGCACAATATCTTGTTGCAGCAGGGAAACGTTGGACGTGCTCTCGCTGAATTGCTCACCCCAAATCTGGCTGTCGTCGGTCACATTCACAAGTTCGGTGTCGATCGAAAGCATGTCGCCGGTCTGCTGGATGGTTCCTGTAAGAACTGCGTCCACTTTCAAGTCGCGGCCCACTGTTTCGGGGTCAGGAGTCTTGCCCGCATAGCGCATCGTCGCGCTGCTCGACATGACGCGCAGTCCCGGCAATTGCGAGAGAGCGTCGGTGACGCCGATGCTGATGCCGTCTTGCAGAAACTGCGCATTGGCGCCGCCGGTGAAGGGCAATACCGCGACGGAGTGAACGGTTTGCGCGCGCGCCGGGAGCAGGTAACGAGCAGCCGCCAGACCTGCCACGATCACGACCACCGCCGCTATGATTCCTGCGACTATCAGCTTTCTTCGCCACCATGGAATCGCGGCAGGCAAAGCCACGCGCGGCGAAGAAGCGGTGCTCGAATCGCGCCGCAGCCGCTTGAGGTCCGCGCGGAAATCGGAGGCGTGCTGGTAGCGCACCTCGCGATCCTTCTCCAATGCTCTCGCGATAATCTGGTCCAGTCCGGAAGGGGTTTCTCGATTCACCTGCGAGGCGGGCGGCGGATTCTTTTCGAGAATCGAGTGGAAGATTACGCCCGCCGTGCTGCCTGAAAATGCCTGGCGCCCGGTGGCCATTTCGTAAAGCACTGCGCCGAAAGAAAACAAGTCCGTTCGAGGGTCGAGAGGTTTCCCGGCCACCTGCTCGGGCGACATGTAGGCGACTGTCCCGACCGCGGAACCCGGGCTGGTGAGATTTTCCTCCGCGGTTATCGTAGGCCCGTCGAAATCGGATTGGGCTTTCTGAGCGGTTTCCTGCTTGGCCAAGCCGAAGTCGAGAACTTTCGCTTGGCCTAGATTCGTGACGAAGAGATTAGCCGGCTTGATGTCGCGATGCACGATGCCCTTGCCGTGAGCCGCCTCGAGGGCCGAAAGAATCTGGACGGCGAGTTCGAAGGTGGTTTCGGGATCAAGTGGCTTTTGACCGATGCGCTGGCGGAGCGTCTCACCTTCGAGCAGCTCCATGGCGATGAACGGCTTGCCATCGGACTCATCCACCTCGTAAATCGTGCAGATGTTGGGATGGTTCAGAGCGGATGCGGCGCGAGCCTCGCGACGGAAACGTTCGAGGGCCTGCGGGTCCTGGGCCAATTCCGCGGGGAGGAATTTCAGAGCGACGTGTCGGCCAAGCTTCGTATCCTCGGCTTCATAAATCACACCCATCCCGCCGCCACCGAGCTTCGCTACGATGCGGTAATGAGAAATTGTCTGGCCGAGCACACAGCCTGCCTTGTGGAAGCATATTAGGCGAGAGCCGCCAGCCGGTCAATTTGTCTTGGATGGTTTGCGACGATTCGCGGCGCCTGAAATTTGCGAGTCACTGCGGGAAGCCGATGCGGCGGAGAAGGTCGGCGTAACGCGGGTCGGAGCGCACACTGTCAAAAACCGGATCCTTGATGTTTACGAACCCGACATCCCGTTGTTCGTATGCCTTATCGAGCCAGAGGAAGGCTTTGTCCTTGTCCCCCAAACCGACATAGTTGATTGCCACCGAGTAAGGGTCGTAAGGCGGCCGAGCGGGGTCGCTTCGCTGCTGAATCCACCATTGGCGCGCGCCCCTCACGCCAGAGGCCGCATAAACCCGCTTCAGCTCCGCTGCTACTGCGGGCGCCCCGTTTAAAACGAAGAACTGCTCGTACGCATTCACGGCCTTGTCGTACATTCCTTGGGCGTCGTAGCAATCATGCAAAACGGAATACGCCAAGGCAAAGTTGGGATTGATCTCCAGTGTTTTCTCTTCCTGGGCAATGGCCCCATCGTAATCGTGTTGCTTGTAAAGGATGTCGGCTTCCAGATGATTGGAGGTCGACGAAAGGGGATCCAAGGCGAGCGAGCGGTGGACCTCATCGAGCGCTTCGCTGTATCGGCCCAAAGTTATCAAGTAGGCTGCGTCAAGCTCATGGGCATTCCGGAAGTTTGGATTCAGTTCCAGGGCGCGCCGAATTTCAGATCCCGCCGGTCCGAACTCCAAGGAGAGCCAATGAACGCCTCCCATCGCTGCATGTGCTTCGGCTGAATTTCCGTCCAGCGCGAGCGCCTTTTCGGCAGCGGCCCGAGCCTTGGCGAGGGCCTCCTTTTGTGGGAGACCTCCAACTTGCCCGAGATTGCTATACGCGTCTGCTAGCCCTGCGAAAGCAGCCGTGTAGTTGGGGTCTTTGTCAATCGCCTGCTGATAATACGCCACCGCGTCTTGCAGATCCTTGACTGTAAACGTGTCGAACGCGCGCCGGCCCAGGACATAGAAACGGTAAGCGTCCGCATTCTCCATCGGGCGCTGGGTCATCTGCTCCTGCTGCGCCGGACTCAGTTTCATGCGCAACTTGTCCGAGATGTCGCGCACAATCTCCCGCTGGACCATCGCGACATTGGCCATTTTTTCAGTGTATTGCTCGCCCCAGATCTGACTGTCGTCGGCGGCATTCACCAACTCAGCGTTCACCGAGAGAGTGTCCCCTTGCTGCTCGATTCTTCCGATAAGCACCGCATCCACTTTCAAGTCGCTGCCGACTTTCTGCGGATCGGGACTCTTCCCGGCGTAGCGCATGGCCGCGCTGCTGGACATCACCTTCAGGCCAGGCAATTGGGAAAGCGCATCCGTGACGCCGGTGCTGATGCCATCTTGAAGAAATTCGGCGTCGGGATTGGCGCTCGAACCGGTGAAGGGCAAGACAACCACGGAGTGAACGGTTTGCGCGCTTGGAGCGAGCAGATAGCGCGCCGCGAGCAAGACTGCTGCGACAACAATCAAAGCAACAATGCCGGCGGCGATCAGTTTGTGAGGGCGTCTCGTGGCGAGCGCGGGAGTCACGTTGGCGGCGGATGCGGGCGCAGCAGGTGGCGTCCCTACGCCGGAAGGCATAGCTGCGGAACTTGGCGCGGTCGATGCCGTCGCGCTCTTGCCGGAATCGAGCTGGCGCTTCAGGCGCTTGAGGTCCGCTCGCAACTCCGCCGCGCTTTGGCAGCGCAATTCGCGATCTTTCTCGAGCGCCTTGTTGATGATCGCTTCAAGCTGCGGCGGCAAGTTCGGATTCAGGCGAATCGGGGCGATTGGCTCGCGGTTCAGAATCGCTTCGAAGATCACGGCGGAAGTATCGCCGCGGAAGGGAAGTGAGCCTGTGGCCATTTCGTACAGCACCACGCCAAAAGAAAAGAGGTCGGTGCGGGCGTCGAGCACCTTGCCCCGCGCCTGCTCGGGAGACATGTAGGCCACGGTTCCCAGCGTCGAGCCGGGGCTGGTGAGTTGTGCCTCGGGAACTTCCGTGGTTGCGGCCGATGTGGTTTCTGAAGACGGCTGCGGGATTGACCGAGACTGCGGCGTCACCTTGGCCAGGCCAAAATCGAGAATCTTCGCGTGCCCACGCTGAGTGACGAAGATATTGGCGGGCTTGATATCCCGATGAACGATGCCCTTGGAATGGGCCGCGTCGAGCGCGTCTGCGACTTGGATGCTCAGGTCGAGCAAGTCTTCGAGGTCGAGCGGATTCCCTCGAATGGCATGTTTGAGCGTTTGGCCTTCGAGCAGCTCCATGGCGATGAACGGTTTTCCGTCGGCTTCGTCCACTGCATGGATCGTGCAGATGTTCGGGTGGTTGAGCGCGGAAGCGGCCAAGGCTTCGCGTTGGAAGCGCTCGCGTGCCGCGGGATCTTCGGCCATTTCTTCGGGAAGAAATTTCAGCGCGACACGGCGGTGCAGCTTCAGGTCCTCCGCCTCGTAAACCACGCCCATTCCGCCGCCCCCGAGCCTTGCGATAATGCGGTAGTGCGAAAGTAGCTGGTCCGCGTTGAGTTCCGTGCCCGGCATGGTGGAGGAATTCTAAGCTGCTTTGCCGCTTCCTTCGAAATAATTCTAGAGAGCGGCTAATCCTACCGCCTATTGCCGCGGATTTGCCGAGAAAAAGTTGGCGGTGCTGGTTCGGTTGCGCGGGAAATTCAGGCGTGCGAAAATCGCCTGCGTCGTTTATCCGCAAGATTCTCCGCTAATTCGCGAAGCATTTGCGATTGCGACGCGGAATCTGCCGTGGCGATATGGTCTAAGGGTTAGGACGCGACCCTCTCAAGGTCGAAATCCGGGTTCGAATCCCGGTATCGCTACCAATCGAATACCTCGAATCTCTGAAGAGCAACTAAAAAAACCGTACGAAGCACGCGCTGCGGCCGAAGTTTTAGATGTAAACTTTTTGCATTCCACGGCCGGCCGGCAAATGGGTCGCCAAGAGGTTGAATTTATGCCGTCACGAATATGTTGTCCCGATAGCCACGCCACGAAGGGAATTTCGATTCACGACGCGGCGATTGCCATTTCAGATGGGCGCGCAATCGGCGTTTGCAAGAAATGCGGGAAGGAACTCCATTACAGAATCGACCATGCGTTCGCGGGCGATCCGAATGAAAGGCAGCACAGTTTTACGGTTACGCGGGCGGTTCGATTGAGGACCCGCAGAGCGGACAACGACGGTTATGATCCTTTCCTTTTGGTTCTCCGCCAAGCCGAAACGGGGAAAGAACGGATTCTGCCCACCTTTTGGGCTGATGGGCAAACGGCGCAGCGCGGCGGACAATTTCCGCCGCTTCTGACGTTTGAGGAATGGAAGGCGCTTTTCCGCCGGCTGGATGCCTCCTTCGACGGATTCGAAGAGAGAATCCGTATTCGCGCCTACGAACTTTACGAAAAGCGCGGGAAACGCGACGGTTCGGCTCTGGCCGACTGGCTGCAAGCGGAAGCTGAGTTGGCAGCGCAAGTGATTCTCGGCGTCGCGGCGTAGCACGCTACGCCGTCCAGGAGCGCGGCGGACGGCCCTCGAAGGCATCTTCCAACAGCGAGCGAAGCCCCTCAGTCGTTAGCTTGCGCGGATTGTAAAAAGGTTTTTGGATCGCAAGCTCGGCGGCGTGATCTAGACCTTCGCGTTTCATTCCGATTGATTCGAGCGCCAGCGGCGCGCCCATCGCTGCTTCCAAATCGTGGAGTCCCTGCGCGGCGGAATTTGCTCCGGCGTTCACGCCGAGAGCGCGCGCGATGCGTTCCATCGCTTGGGGAGCGGCTGCGGCATTGTAAGCGGTCGCGTGAGGGAGCAAGACGGTGTGCGTTTCGGCGTGTGGCAAGTTGAAGGCGCCGCCGAGAATGTGGCACAGCTTGTGATGAAGCGCCATGGAAACAGCGCCGAGCGAAGTGCCGCCGAGCCAGGCGCCGTAAAAGGCTAGCGAACGCGCTGCCACATTTGACGGTTCCTTCACTACAGCAGGGAGACTTTTTGCCAGCGCGCGAATTCCTTCTTCGGCGATTAGCGAGACGATTGGATTCGCTTCCTGCGAATAGAGCGCTTCGACGCAGTGCGCGATGGCGTTCATGCCGCTGGTGGCCGAGAGCATGGCGGGCATGCTGGTGGTGAGCGCCGGATCGTAAATGGCCGTCTTAGGGCGCGCGCGCGCGTCGCGCGTCGTTTTCTTGATGCCGTGGTCGGTTAAGCCCCAGGTTGGCGTCATTTCTGAACCGGAATAAGTGGTGGGGATGGCCAGGATTGGATTGCCGGTGACCACCGCGATGGCTTTCGCAAGGCCGGTGGCGGAGCCGCCGCCGATGGCGACGTAGCAGTCTGCATTCAGACGGGCGGCCTCAGCGCGTCCTGCTTCGGCGGTTTCCGCGGGAACGTGCATCACGGCGGCGCTGAAAACTCCGGCCGCTTTTGCGCCGAGGTTCACGGCCAATTCTTCGCCGAGTTTTTTGCGGCCGGGCGTGGTGAGGATCAGAACGCGCTTGGCGCCGAGGCGCTCGGTTTCCTCCGGGGCCTTTTCGAGGCTGCCAAGACCAAAGACGACGCGCGACGGTGCAGCTTCGTAGGTGAAGGGCGCCACGGAGTCGGAGGTCATGCGCAAGCCCTGGATGAAAAGTGTCGAGTAGGATGTACCTCGGGTCTTTGTTTTGTGTGAGTTAGACCCGGTTCTACTCGGCATGTACTGTCGATTAGAAATTTCGCGGGGCGAGGGGAGTGAGGGTGGAGGGCTGGTGTTCGAGGCGCTTGGCCTTCCATACCGCCGAACTGCGTGTTAACTGCGGTCTCGTGGACCATGCGAGCATGTTGTTTGAGAGGGGCGGTAGTGTCAAGCGTGCGCGCCTGTGGACTCCCGCGAAATTGAAGGCTCGGAAAGATTTTTTGGAGCAAACCGTCTGGAGTCCGGCGGCAGGAGCGTTAACTTTTACACGGCCGGCGCGTATTCGGTTTGTGGAATTCTTAAGAATGCGGTGTCAACTTGCGGATGACGAATTCCTGAAGAATATTGGCGGCGGCGGTGCCACCGATGCCGATGAACGTGTTTGCGAACGTCAGGCCAACTCCGCGATCCTGAGCCGGGTAGTAAAGATTTGAGAGGCCGCTTGAAGCCAAATCTCCCATGAGGTACGAGTAATTTGGCTGCCAGTGTCCATTGTCGCCTTTGCAGATGAAAGTAGTTTTGATCGCATACAGAAGGCGCGATCGCGTACTGCCGGTCCCCTTGTAGAAATAGCGCGGATCCTGTTTCAGGAGCGATGGCAGGACGGCGCTACCGATCAACGTGCTAGTAACACGGTCTGCGTAGGCGGCGCCGAAGCGCTTTGCATAGCCTTCCGGGCCGGGCCCATATCCGCTGAAAACATTTGCCTCCTGCTCCATTCCGGCGACCGCGGCAGTCACTCCAAAGCTGACCGGATCGACCATCGATCTCCAAGCAAGCTGGAACTTTTGCTTGGGGCTGAGAGGGACGGCATCGGGGACGTAGCTGACGTAGAAATTCGGAATAAAGCCGAGGACGCGCTGCGCCTCTTCGGTTTGGATCTGCACTTCCGCGATTTCGGTTGGCGTGAGTCCGACGCGGACCTCCGTGGTAGCGGCAGCAAGGATCAGGCTGATCTCAGGAACGATGCGAGCTTCGCCGGAATTCAAAGCGCCGGAATATGTTTGCGTCGCGAAGCCCGCAGCGGTGATTGTGAGATGGAAGGCTCCGGGAGCAAGGTTGTCGAATGAGAATTGTCCGTCGTCGCCTGAGGACATTGCTTGTTTTGGCGATTGATCTTCCCGCGTGAGTGTTACCTGAGCTCCAGGGACCGCGGCTCCGGATTGATCGACTATTGTGCCGCTAATGGTTCCTGACGATTGCTGACCGAGCTGCTGGGTGGTTGGTGAGTTTGTTTCCGGTGCGACGGGTTGGCTATCTTGGGCTGTGGTGGCGCCCGGAATCTGGGTAGATTGCGCCAAGGCTGAAGATGGCATGGCAAAAAGCAGAAGACCCAGGCTTAGCCAGAGCAAACTTTGCAGGTCAACGATCGAGAGCCGAGTTTTTTGGGCGGTAAATTTCCCATGTAGATTTTTTTGCATCGAGTTCACGACTCGTGTCTGCCTGATCCTGCATTCAGCCTACTGCATTTCGATACTTATAATCTGATGTCGCATGGAGACAGATAGTGGCCCACCTGAAGGCGGCCGGTACTAGGCTGAAACGATTTTATGTTATGGGAGCGAGAAGGCGATCACGCTGTCGCCCGGAGTATCGTTGAAGTAACCGTTCAAGGCGACGATGCCGGGCCCGCCGAAGGCTTCCACGACCACGTATTGCTTACCATCGCGGCCTCTGTAGGTGATGGGGACGGTGTGGGCGCTGGCGTCAATTTTGACGGTCCACAATTCCTTTCCGGTGCGGGCGTCGAAGGCGCGGAAGCGACCGTCATTGGTGGCGCCGATGAAGATCAGGCCGCCGGCCGTGACGACCATCGGGCCGGTATTGGGCGCGCCAGTATCCGGAAAACCTTTCGCGGCGAGCGCATCAACCGTGCCGAAGGGAACACGCCAGACGATCTCGCCGGTTTTGGCGTTGACGGCAAAAATTTCCGCCCATGGCGGTTTGATGCAGGGCCAGCCGTTGCTCGGTTCCCAAAAGCGGCTCTGGTAGCGAGAAGGTCCGTTGGGAAAGACTTTGTCGTAAGGGCCGCCGAATGGACCCGGAGCGGGCTTATCGAGTTTCACGAGGCGGCCGATCTGGCCCGCGTTGAACGTGGTGGTGCCGAAGACGTAATTGAGCTTGGGATCAAATGCGACACCGCTCCAATTGCCAGTGCCCTCGCGGCCGGGAAAAATCACCGCCATTTTATTGGGATCGATGCCGTAAACGGTGAAAGGGCCATTGTTGTACATGTGATTCGCGTCCCACAGATTCCGGCAGAAGGCGGCGTGCTCGGGCGTGAGATTGTAGATGTCGCTTCTCGAGATGCTGGTGGGCGCGAGCGCTGGCGGCTTCAGCGGGATAGGCTGCGTGGGAGAAGTCTGCTCTCCGGGTACGGTGGTTTGCGGCACGGGACGCTCCTGCATGCCGAAGAGCGGCTTGCCGTTGGTGCGGTCGAAGAGGAAGAGGTAAGCCTGCTTGCCGAATTCTGCGACGGCGGGAACGGTTTTGCCGTGGAGCTTCACGTCGAAGAGAGTGGGCGCGCCGGGAACGTCCCAATCCCAAAGATCGTGATGGACGAGCTGCTGATACCAGATTAGTTTGCCGGTATCGGCATCGACCGCGACAACGCTATCGGCGTAAAGCGTGTCGCCCAGGCGAACACCGCCGTAAAAATCAGTACCGCCGGCGGGCGGAATCGGTATGTAAACGATGCCGCGCTCGGGATCGAGCGTCATATAACTCCAGACATCGTTTCCGCCGCGGACGTCCCAAGCATTATCCTTCCAGGTTTCGTGGCCGGGCTGGCCCGGTTGAGCCTTGGTGTAAAAAGTCCAAACAAGTTTGCCGGTGTGTGCGTCGAAAGCGCGAACGGACTGAACCCGATTTTGTCCGGCGATAATGAGATCGTGATAGATGACCGGCGCCGACGCGGGGCTGACGCCGGAAACGAAGCCGTCTTCGCCGAATCCTAATGCGGGCTTTCCGGTTTTGGCGTCGAGCGCGAGCATTTTGTCGTCCGCGACGCCGAGGATGATGCGCGGCGGCGTTTGCTTGTCGCCCGGCCAATACGAAAGGCCGCGCCGATTGGTTCCTTTCACTTCGAATTTCCAAATTTGTCGGCCGGTAACGGGATCGAGCGCGAAGACATTTTTGCCAGCGTCGAGATACATCACGCCTTCGATTACAAGCGGGGCGCCTTCGGAATTCACGTCCGCGGCTGGATCGCCGGTATGGAACGTCCAGGCACGACGCAGCTTGGCAACGTTGCCCTCGTTAATTTGAGTGAGAGGAGAATACCGCATGGCGCCAGGGTCGTGGCCGGCGTAGGGCCAGTCATCTTGACCTTTTGCCTGAAGATTCTTTTGCGCCGCGAGCGCGACGGGGAAGAACAGAATAGCCAAAAGAACCAGGCAGACGGCAGCGCTCGATTGACGACTGCTTGCCGGAATTTGTAAGGATCTTCCAGTGGGCATTCGCTGAATGCCCGTCTTATTTCGCGGCGAGAAGCGGGGTCACGTCGTGCTCCATATCCGCGAGCGTGAGCGCCCTCTGGTAGTAGTGCACCATTTTGCCGTCCCTGTCGAAGATCATGGTCATGGGAAGGCCTTCACCATCCTTGGCCCATTGCGGCGAAACGCCCTTATAGAAATCGTCCTCGAGAGACGAAGCGATGTAGACCTTGAATGGTGGCTTGGTTTCTTCGAGATACTTGGCCATCGCGGCCTTGTCGGAAGCATCCGTGGCATCGTTCATGGAGACTTCGACGACCTGGACGCCGTCTTTATACTTCTTCGAAAGCTTGATGATCTCCGGGAATTCGGTGTGGCATGGGACGCAGTAGGTGGCGAAGAAGTTGACGAAAACCACTTTCCCCTTGTTGGCAGCGATGATGTCCTTCACATCCTGAGGCTGAACGACCTTCAAGTCCGTATCGGGAGCAGGCCCAGGGCGCGCAGGCACTGCCGACGGCACAACCGCCAACAGCGCCAGCGCCGCAAGCCCTAACGCAAAGGGCTTCAGGGAACCCACGCTGAAACGCGGTCTCATTGGCCGCCGCTCCCTGAGGCCGTGGATCCGGCGGTAGCCAGCATTTTCTCGGAAGCGTCGGCAACCTTTTGGAAGTCGTCGACGTTGACAAGATTGGTGACAACCTGGCGCTTGTCGTCCACCAGGAATGTGTTCTTGGCCTGTGGGTTAATTTTGTAGAGACGAACGCCCAAGTCCTTGGTACCCCTTGCAAGATAAACCATCGGAATGTGGATGCCCTTGTCCTGGGCCAGTTTTTCGAGCCAGGGCTTCGACTCCGGTCCATTGACCATCACAACAAACGCCTTGAGATTTTTCGAAGACTCTTTTTCGGCGAGGTTGTTGAGCTTCGCGATCAGATCGGCGGCTTGGTCGCTGGGATTATCGAAGAAGGCGATGACCGTGGGCGCTTCGCCGTATTCGCAGACGTAGCAGGTGTCCTGTCCCTTGTACTTACCCGTTACGTCGACTACGCGGAATGACGGCGTAACAGCGCCGGCTGGGCGGCCCGAAGTGAGGGGACCGGATGACGTGGCTGCTGTTTCCGTGGCGGCGGGAGCAGCCGCAGTGGTTGCAGACGCCGAGGAGTTGGCAGCATTACCGGCGTTGCTGGAGCTTGCGCCATTGGCTGCGGCGGCGTCAGCTTCCTTAACGGCGTTGGCTGCGTCCGTACCGTCGACAGGGTATTTCAGGGCAACCCACTTATACCAACCGCCCTCAAGAACTTTGGAATCGAGATAACCGAATTCGCGCAGCTTCTTGACCATGTCAATCGAATCTTCGTCATGATTACAAGGGCAGTAGAAAACGAGCTCCTTGAATCGTGGCAAGGCGATCGGAGGCGTGACCTTTGGCGCCCAGGGAAATTGATCGCCCCGGGGATGTGGCCTTCGGCAAACGCCTCAGCAGGCTGCGTATCGACCAAGACAAACTTCGCGGTTTTGTCCGCAAGAGCCTTTTCCACGTCGGCAGGCTTTATAAAGTCGATGGGAAGATTTGCGGTTTCGGCAGTGGGATCTCCAAAACCCTCCTGCCCAAGATCATCCTGAGCGGCCGTAAGCTTCGGCACAAACACGAAAACTCCCAACGCCAGGGTCGCCACCGCGAGCCATTTAGCAAGATTCCTCATAATAACCTCCCGAAATTGAGCTGCTCCGCCCCTATGAATTGGATTCGGCCAGCTACCAAAAGGGTGCGCGCCGATCGCTCCACTATCCGCTTCTAACCGTGGATGTTACTCACGGCCCGAAAGGGTGTCAATACCGCGTACTTCCGAGCCATCCGCCATTTAGCCGCATCCCAACATTTGGCCTACACATATTTAGACGTGGATGCGCGGACTCGGTTTCAACGAGATGGTAGGGCGCAGCCTTACTGGCCGAGGTCTCGAGGATTGGCGCGGGGCGCCTTCGGCAAGGCGAAACCGTAGACCACTCCGTCAACTGGAAATACGACGTACTGCTGATCGTCCAACTCGTAGGTAATAGGGCCGGTACCCATCCCGCCGCCTGGATACATGTGCCAGAGAACCTTTCCCGTGGCTGGGTCGAGCGCCACCAAATTTGCCGCGTCGTCGGCGGTGAAGAGCAGGTGGCCAGCGGTAGTGAGGATGCCAGATTGGCCGCCGCGGCCGTTTGCGGTGTGCTCCCAGCGAGTTTTACCGGTCTGGTAATCGATGGCCTTCAGCATCGATTTGGACCCCAGGAAAAAGTCGCGGCCCGCCCAGCCCTCGGCGTTTTTCCCCGGCATGGTGAGGTAAAAGACGCCCATGGTTTCGCGCGAGTTGACGTAGAAGAGTCCTGTTTCCGGATCGAAGCTCGGCGCTTGCCAATTTGTGCCGACGCCACCGCTCACCAAAACGCCGTCGGGTTGCGGCTCCTTATCCTTCGCGGGAATCGGCTCGCCGCGTTTATTGAAGCCCGAGAACCAGTTGGCCGGCACGAATGGCTCGGACAAGAGCGCTTGGCCCTTGGTGCGGTCGAGGACAAAAAACATTCCATTCTTATTTGCCTGCGCCAGCATTTTTCGAGGCTTGCCCTTGAAGGTGCCGTCGAAAAGGACCGGCGTCATCACCGTATCCCAATCATGCGTGTCGTGCGGCGAGCTCTGAAAATACCAAACGAGTTTTCCAGTGTCCGGATTCAGCGCGACGATCGAGCAGGTATAAAGGTTCGCGCCCACTCGCGTGTAGCCGTTTTCGACCGGATGCGGATTGCCGGTGCCCCAGTAAAGCAAATTGAGTTCGGGATCGTAGGTGCCGGTCAGCCAAGTCATCCCACCGCCGCGAGTGATCACGTCCGTATCATGCGGCCAGGTGTTCCACGCGGGATCGTTGGGCTTGGGCATGGAATCCCAGCGCCACTCGATTTTGCCGTCTACCGGATTAATCGACTCGAGGAAACCGGGAAGGTCGGCGGTATCGCCGGAAGTTCCTTCGATCAGGTGATTGCCAACCACGAGGGGGGCCACGGTGCCGAATGCTTTCAGGGCGGCGTCGGCAATCTGAACCTGCCACAGCATTTTTCCCGTTTGCGCATCGACGCAGAGAAGTTGCGCGTCGAAGGTATTCATGTAGAGGCGATTCCTCCACATCGCGACGCCTTTGTTGCCTCCACCCGGAGGAAAACCGGGACGCACAAAATGCCAAATCTGGCGGCCTGTGCGTGCGTCCACGGCCCAAATCTGATTGCCACCTGAAATGTAGAGAATGCCATCGACCTCTAGCGGCATGGATTGCAGGCCCTGCGAGTGACTCTGGAAGGCCCATGCGAGAGTGAGCGAGCCGACGTTGTCCTTGTTGATCTGTGTGAGCGGGCTGTAGCGACGGCCGGTGTAGTCTCCATTGAAGGTCGGCCAGTCATTGGTCGGCGGCTTCAGGATTTGGGACGGATCGAGTTCCTGCGCAGGCAGGCGCACACCAATCGCGAGCAGGAATGCGAACAGGACAAGAAGTCGTTTCACTTCAGTGTCTCCAGATAGGTAAAGATGTTATGCATGTCGGTGTCGGTATATTTCTGCAGCAGTTCGGCATGCGCGGCCAGCGGGTCATGCACTTCGATTTTCACGTCGTTGCGCGGCCAGGAGTGATACCAGCCGTCTTTGCCCTGTATGGCGACGTTGAAGCCGTCGTTCAGCAGGAGCGTGCCTTCGAATTTTTCGCCGCTGGGCAGCGTCACGACCGCGGCGGAAGGTGTGCCGGAAGGATAGAGGAAGCGAACCTCGAGATCGGGCGGATTGTATTTGCTTGCGACGTGCGCGAGGTCTCCTGTCGGCGAGTGGCAACTGGAGCAGTGAGCGTCGAAGTAGGATTTTCCCGCTTCGACGCTCCCGGTGGAAAGTCGCGACGCCGGAATATCGTTTGGATAAGGACTAAAGCGCGTGTGGAGATCAAATAGGGCGAGTTGCGCCTGAATAAAAGCTAGGAG
Organism: uncultured Acidobacteriota bacterium; assembly: GCA_963754105.1. GTDB lineage: Bacteria > Acidobacteriota > Terriglobia > Acidiferrales > UBA7541 > Palsa-295. The sequence goes on along the minus strand of CAVWEZ010000016.1, from coordinate 118,609 downwards.
ATCGGCCACTTGGGCTTGGGTAAGCGGGAAGGCCGGCATGCCCTTGTCCGCGCGGCCGTTCGTGACGACGGGGCCGATCAGGTCGCCATTCTTATCGTGCCGCACAAGCGACGAACGAATGAGGTCAGGGCCTCGCCCGCCGGTGAGGTTTTCGCCGTGGCAGGCGGCGCAATTTTCTTTGAAGATGGTGCCGCCCCGATCGGCTGCCGCGGCTTCAGCCTCTTTCTGCGCTGAGTTGCGCGCGCCTGAGCCGCGCTGACCGCCCGGCGGGCCCCCTTGGACTTGCAGCGATAACGCAGCCACACACATCGCAAACGCAATCAGCGCAGTTTTCTTCAATTCGGTTTCCTGCCCCCAAAAGCCGACACACCAACGGACGAGTGCTAGGTCTATCTCGTTACATCGCAGATCGCTGGCATTTCTAGTTGCCGGATTTCGTCGTCGCCACCACTCCAGTAACTTTCTTCGTCTCGTCAGCCCAGTTCGGCCCCGGGTAGCTGAATAGCAAGCTGTAGCCCGGCGACCCGCCCGCGACCACGATGTGAAAGTCGTCCGGGCTTTGCACGATTGGGACTTTGCCGCCCGGCTTCAAAGCATCCTTGAATATTTGCGCGCGGTCCGGACGAACCCGCCCGTCGGCGATTGACTGCTGGATCTCGTCAATCTCGCTGGCATGTCCGAAGCCGCTCGTAGCCTTGAGAATTTTCTCGTACGGAATCCGCGTATGCTCGTAGAGCCACTCTTGCAGGCTCTTCCGCGTGTAGCCGAGCTTTCCCAACTCGTACGCGCAATCCGGGTGCAGCACCAATATATAAGTCTGCGAGTGGACCCAACCGAACACATTGTTGCTGGTTGCGGCGACAACCCTATCGAGGATTCCCTGCGCGGTCCACGGTGCTACGGCGCCGCCGCCCAGAACCAGCGGATTGCCCACCGTCGCAACGGTTACGGTGCTGTCCTCGGGCTTGAAACCGAGGCTCACGCTGTAAGGTTCCCACGGGCTCTTGGCTTCGTCTTCGGCGAACGTGAAGAACGTGTACGACTCAAGACGTCCGGTTAGCGCCATGTCGTTTACCGCCGGCCAAGTCTGGCCGAGGTTCAGCAGAGAGAGCCTGAGCGCGCGGCCGACCGTGCTGTTCGCTCTCCATCCATGTCCCAACATGCCGATGCCGGAATTGAAGTTTAATTCCCGGGCCAACGGGCCGTTCACGATCACCACCGGCGTGAACGAACCAGTGGACGCCTGCATATGAGTGAGATCGTAATGTTTGTCGAGAAAACCGTCCATCGCCGCCAAAATCACCGGAAAATATTCCGGCCTAGCTCCCGCCATCACGGCATTCACCGCGATCTTTTCCACCGTCGCTGTTCCGTTCTTGGGAGCCACTTGGCCAAGAACCTCGTCAGGCGAGCGCGTGGTCGCCGCGAGCATCGCCTTCACCATCTCTGGCGTCGGCGGAACAATCGGCAAACCATCTGCCCAATGACTATCGAGGAATAGATCGTTCACCTTCTGATAGGCATCCTGATAGTCCCTGCCCGCGACTTTTATGTTGGTGTTTTCATGCTGCTTCTGAATTTGCTGTGGCTTCGTCTCTTCAGCAGTTAGCGGGCGGACCAGATCGTCGGTGATCTTCGCGAATGCCGCCGAGGCGATGGGCTTCAACTCGTCCTGGCTCGCTCGCGCGCGATAATACGTGTCCGCAGGGAGCGCAACCATCCGCAGCGCGGGCATTCCGCGGTCTTTCGCGGCGGACTTGGCGTCGTCAAGGAATTCAGTTGTGGTGATGTAAACGCCTGGCATTCCGGACTTTTCTATTTCGATTGAGTCGTGGGAACCCCACCACGTGCAGCTCCCTCAATCACCAACACCGAAAATGAAAAGGTCGCCCTGCTGCTTCACCGTGGGGTACCACTTGGGCATATCCGTGATCGTTTGCGCGGAGGGCTTTGGATACATCACGATGGTCGCGGTGGGATATTTTTGTTTCAGCATCGCTGCGATCACGTCCAGGAAATTGTCGGCGCCGAATTTGCCATTATCGATCAGCACGATTTTCTTGCCGGCGAGATTCGGCACGCGCGGGCTGATTCCGACCGTTTTCGGCGGAGGAATCTCGCCGCGCGGATTCATCACTTCGAGCGTCACCTGTGCCGAAGCTGCCGCAGCTAGAAACAAGCTCGCACAAGCCAACGCAGCGCCCAGCAGCCAATTCGTGTATTTCCTCATGATTTGTATCCCCCGCGAAGCTTACCGGCGTCGCGCCCATACAGTTACACGGCGCAAAGTGCCTTCACGATAGTCAGCGCCGCTCCGAATGTCAATCGCGCAGCGTGAGCCAGTGGGTCGTTTCCCGGTCACCGCGTTTGTCGAATATTACAGGCGGATCCGTCGCGCGGAATTCAGCCCGATTTCCGTCAGCGGTTGAGATCAACCATCAGTGGTCGATTTCAGCCGACTGGCCCAGCCACGCGGGACCAACAGCATGCGTGTTATCAAGGAGTTCGCATATGGCCCTGCGGTTGCTATCTGCGTAAATGCACTCGGCACGAACTGATTAAAAGTTCAAGCGAGCAGTGCAGCAGTAAGGAGGTTTGAAAGGAAAATCACATGAAAACACATGCTCTAGCGGCAGTTACCGTTCTCGCTCTGATGTTGGCTGGCCTGGTGACCAGCACGAGTGCGAAAACCATTGGCGAAACGAACCGTCCCCTGACTGAACAGGTACGCCATCAGTTGGCCCTGCTTCCTTGGTACGGTGTGTTCGATGATTTGCAGTACCAGGTGAACGGCACGCAGGTGATTTTGAGCGGCGACGTGAGCCCGCTACACGATCAAACGAAATACGACGCGGAAAAAGTTGTGAAGAAGATCCCGGGCGTAACACAGGTCGTCAACGACATCCATGTTCTCCCGCTGTCGGGCTTTGATGACCAAATTCGCCGGGCGGAGTTCCGGACGATTTTCTCTCGACCCGGACTTGGCCGGTACACGCTCGGTACGATTCCGCAGATTCACATCATCGTGGAGAATGGCCACGTCACTCTGGAAGGCAGCGTGATAAATGAAATGGACCGGACCGTGGCTGGTATTGCAGCCAATACCGTTCCTGGCGTGTTTTCGGTAACGAATAATCTTCGTGTCGGCGGATAGGCGTTCTTACTTTCCTGCTGGGACGGTGGGCTGGTGAAAACCAGCCCACTTTTTTTTTGCAGCGGCAGTCTCGAATCCGGCCGCCTTTGGCCAGGCAAACAGCTAATTAATCGGCTAACGGAAACTGGTCTGCGATCAGACTTCCAGTTCCCGACAGTTTCTACCGTGGACGATTTTCACTCGTAAAAATAAGGGTTTTGCACGATTTGCTTGCTTTTGGTAAAATAAATACTGTATCCACGTAATCTGTCCAGTCGGCCCAGGTTCTCCTCTCAAAACATCCGAATCTTGCGGCAGCGCCGCTGCTACTGCCAACCGGAAGTGTCGCCAAACGGCAGGCCGGTCATCACGGCAATAATCGAGTCGATCTTGCCATCCTTGATTTTGAAAATTTCGTCCACCTCTTCGCTGAACGGGCGCAGAGCGGCCGCTGATTCGTTCACTTTGCCTACCCCGGGCACGTCCACGCTTTTCACCTTGCCGGAAGTATTGAACATAAAATCGCCCATCACGATCCCGCGTTCGCGATCAACGACTGTGTAGCGGCGCGGGCTGATCGGATAGATGTACTCGAAGATGTGCGAATCAAGCCCGGCGGCGCAGCCTAGAGGCTTGCCGTTCCTCGATGCAGCGCCGAACGTGGAAGGACAGGTCTGGGTGCCGTTCTCGACGCGAATCACGTCGGGCGCAAACGGAACGATGCTCCCGCTGCTCTTCTCGATGCCGTCGAAATAGAGGTCTGTTTGCGCGATTAGATCCTTGCGCGACTCGCGCTCGGATTCGGGAACGTCCTCGAAAAATCCCGCGAGCGCTGGCGCGACTTTCGGATCGGTGAGCCCGTCGGGCCGCGTGAAGCCCGCCGCCGTTTCCTTGCGCGTGATCAGCGCCTCGACTTCGCTGACCTTGTGATCCACTACTTTGAGCCGGGCGCACAGCAACCCCGGCATCCCTGCTTCGAAAGTCTCGCCGACGAAGCCCACCTCGCCTTTTTCAGGATCGTCGATGTAGAGCTTGTAGCCGCCCCAGCCGGTGAGCGTGCCCCAGAGCCCGTCGCCAAATTTCAAATCTTGCGCGTTTTCGGTGTAGCGCGCATCGCTCGTCAACGGCAGCAGCGAGGGATTGTGATCGATCAGCGCCGCGCGGTATCGGTCCACCATCTCATCCAGGCACTTTCGATCGCAATCGCCGCGCAGTCGATTCGGCTCGAGCGCGGCGTGTCGGTTTCACTCCCTCTGCGCCCCATCCCGACTTGATGCCGTATGGCTCCTGCGTCAGCGCGGCCTGAACGAACCGGATTTTTCCTTTTTCAATCTTGAATAGTTCGCCCACTTCCCAAGTGAACGGGTGACGGAGCGTTGCGGGCACTATCCTGCCATCCGTCAGGGTCATCGACTTCACCGTGCCCGCGTGATCGAAAAACGCGAACGCGAATGCCAGCCCGCGCTCCCGGTCCACGACCACAAATCGCCGGTCGCGAATTCGCGTGACGATTCGGAAGTATCCCGTCTTGAACTGCGCCTTGCATCCCAGACTCATAATCTCGTTGCCGATGCTTGGATCGCTCTTGTACGGCTCGGAATTATTCGTCGTTTGCGACGCATTCTCGATCCGGTTGCAATCGTCAGTGAAGGGATACACGCCCTTGCCGTCGTTGTTTTGCAGCCCGGAGAAGTACATGTTAGCCGTCTTAACCAATTCCTCGTGGGTCGCGCGTTCCCCGGCGGGAATCTCCGTAACGAGCAGCGCATTTGGCTGTCCCATCGCGTCGAGCTTCTTCGCCGCATTAGGATCGCGGACGACGAAGTCCTCGACCTCGGCGATTTTTCCATCAGCCACTTTTAATCGCAGGCAAAAAATTACTGGATTATCCCACTCTTTCATCACGCCGATGAAACCGACTTGGCCCGCCTCGGGCTCCGCAAAATAAAGCTTGAACGCACCTTCGCCATTGAAAGTGCCCCATGTACCCTCGCCGATTTTCAGCCTCGCGGTGTTCTCAGCGAATTTCACGTTGCTCGCGAATGGCAACTTCGCTGGACCGCGAGTCGCAAGAGCGGCCAGATACTGGTTGACGAATCCTTCGAGGCACGCGCGATCACATTGTGGCGCGGGCGATCCCGCGGCGGCACTCAACGGAAGCGCCAAGCCCGCGAACAACAGCACAAGCGCGAACAACGTGAACGAACGCGGCAATCTCAATCGCATCATTTCGCTCCCCTGATCACTGATTTTCACTATTGCTGCCAAGATCGCGGTGTTCTGTAGCACTTGGAAAATTTACAGATGCTGAACGGAGTTGCTCGCAGACTACGGCAACCCGAACACGAAATAAGTGGTGCCCGCCGTCACGAACACGTATTGCTTGCCGCCAACCGAGTAGGTGACCGGATTCGACCGCAGCGAAGCGCCAAGGTAAATTTCCCAAAGTGCCTTTCCACTTTCCGCATCAAGCGCGAAGAAATTGCCTTCATCGGTGCCTGAGAACACCAAGCCGCCGGCCGTAGCGAGCGTGCCCACCCACGATGGCGAGTGCAGCCGGAACTCCCATTTTCTTTCACCAGTGGTGGCATCCAGCGCGCGAATCGCGCCGTACGCGTCATCTCCGCTGAGAGCTCGTTCGCCTCCCGCATTGATGGGAAACTTGCCCATCTCCCAGTGCGTGTTGGGGCCCTTGACGAAGTACGAACCCATTTCGCGCGCGTCCACATAAAAGAGTTTCGTCAACGGGCTATAGGAATTGCTGGTCCAGTTGATCGCACCGGTGATGCTCGGAAATACGAGGTTCCCCTGGGGAGTCGGACCAGTATCGGGCAGCACGATCGGCTGGCCCTTGGCGTCAAGACCCTTCGCCCAGGTCTCTTTGACGTAAGGCTGGCCTGCGATGAACTCGCCCGTCTCACGATCGAGCACGTAGTAAAAGCCATTGCGATTTGCAAAGCCGAGAAGCTTGCGCGGCTTCCCGTCAATCGTTTGGTCGAACAGGATCGGCGGCTCGGACGCGTCCCAATCGTGCGTCTCATGCGGCGAAAATTGGAAATACCATTTCACTTTTCCCTCGTCGGGATCGATCGCCAGCAGCGAACACGTATAGAGGTTTGCTCCGGGACGTTCGTCACCATTCCAATCGGGTGCAGGGTTCCCGGTGCCCCAATAAACAAGATTCAGCTTCGGATCATAAGCGGCTGCATTCCACGTCGTGCCGCCGGCCGGGACCGTATTTCCCCACGTTTCCGAGCCAGGCTCGCCCGGCGCGGGAACCGTCCAGACGCGCCACAGCCGCTTACCCGTTTTGGCATCGAAGCAATCCAGCAGTCCGCGCACGGCCGCCTCGCTGCCGCCTGTTCCGATCATCACTTTGCCATCTATCGCGAGGGGCGGGCCAGTGATGGCATACCCCAGCTTATTATCCGCGACGACCGTGTCCCAAATAACCGCTCCTGATTTCGCGTCGAGCGCAACGAGATGAGCGTCAATCGTCGCCACATACACGCGATTGCCCATCACCGCGACGCCGCGATTCGTCTGGAAAAGGCCAATCGCCACCACATTGTGCAAGATCGGCGACCACGTCCAGAGTTTCGCACCATTGTGCGCGTCGAGCGCCGTCACCGTGCTTGGCGGCTCGGTAACGTACATGATTCCGTCGACCACTATCGGCGATGTCTCCACGTTGCCCGCCGGACGACTCGGTTGGTACGCCCACGCGAGTTTCAACCCGCTGACGTTTTGCGGAGTGAGTTGCTTGAGTCCCGAGAATCGCTGATCGTAATAATTGCCGCCGTAGGTGAGCCAATTGGCCGGCTCGCTATCGGATTTCACGATGCGCTCGTAAGGCACTGGCGTCTGCGCCCGCGCAATCGCTGGGGCCAAAAGCGCGAGTAGAATCAGTATCCGGCTGATGGCTCTCATGGCGTTGGCGCGCCTTTCAAGTCAGCAAGATATGCGACCAGGTTATCGAGTTGCGCGTCCGAAAGCGTGCCTTTGAAACTCGGCATCACGCTGTGTCCCGGCAGCTTTTCGAATTTTGCCAGATCGAGTTTCTTGAACCCGTGAAATTTGCCCGCCGCATCTTTGATCTCGATCGTGAACGAGTCTTCGTAGACGCGCGTACCGTCGTAGGAGTGCCCGTCCTTCGTGACCACGTGGACGAAAAGAAACTGCGTGAAACGTCCGCGCTCCATTGCGCCGCCTTCCTTCGGCAAGTTCGTGCCGGGAGTCAGCAGAGTCGTGCGCAAGTAGCTGGCTCCGCGCATCGCGCCCACGCGCGTCAGCTCCGGACCCACCGCGCCGCCTTCTCCATTAATAATGTGGCAGGTGGCGCAGCCGCTGGATTCGTAAACACCCTTTCCTTTTGCAGGATCGCCCTTGGCCACTTCCGTATCCGCTGTGCGTCCCAGCGTTCGCAGGTAACCAACGATCTGTCCCGCCTCATCCACGCCCAGCGATCCGAACCCGTTCATCCCCGTACCGGGAATCCCGAAGCGAATAATTGTGCCGACCTCGGCATCGCCCAATCGCTCGGGCGCACCTCGCAAGCTCGGGCCATTGCTTCCGCCACCGTCTAGTCCGTGGCAGTTCGAGCAAGTCGATTCATAGAGGACCTTGCCCGCGGCAATATCTGCCGGCGAAGTCTTTGCGACAACGGGAGTAGTATCGCGAGGAATTTGCGCGCTCGCGGCCAGCGCCAACGCGAAGAACGCAAGCGCAGCTACGCACAATAGCCGGATCGTGCTCATGTGCAGTCCCCCCGCACAAACGTCGATCGGTGCGAATTATTACACTGAAATCTCGAGTGTCAAGCTTCGCGAGCGACCAGGGTCCACGCCATTTTTCAATCATCCTGTCGGCGTTGCACTGAAGAGATCGAACTGAGTGGCTCAGGAACCTGCTGCTTCAGATTCCCGCACTTCCTCGGTAATAACGCTGAATTGCCGCAAATTCGCGGTGCCAAACGAGGTCGTGAGCGCTACGTCAGACGCGTCGCGGCCCACGGCCATCAGCACTCGGCCCACGCGCGGTCGATTGTGACGTGCATCAAACGTCCACCAGCGGTCCTCCAGGTACGCTTCGAACCACGCGCTGAAATCCATCGGTACAGGCGCAGCCGGGACCCCGATGTCTCCCAAATATCCTGTCGCGTAGCGTGCCGGTATATTCAACGCTCGACACATCGTTACCGCCAAGTGCTGGAAATCGCGGCAAACCCCGAAGCGATCGGTGAAGACGTCGAGAGCTGTTTTCATCGCGTTCGCATATTGGTATCCGAATGTCACTTTTTCGTGTATCCAGGAACACACGGCTTGTACTCGATTCCAGCCCGGCGCCACACCGCCGAAAAGCTCCGCTGCAATGTTGGACATTCGGTCGACTTCACAATAGCGGCTGTTATAAAGGTACCGAACTGCATCGATCGGCAAATTCTGCACTGGTATCTCGCGCGCCCACGGCGCGACCGGATCAGGAGCACCCGTATCGTAAATCAGTGTCGAATTCATCAGCCGGATCTGGCCGGCCGGGGCCAGAAAGCGGCAGGAGTTATTTCCAAACGAATCGAGATAACATTCCACGCTTGTTGCAGGTTCGAGCGTTAATTGGTCGGGCTCGCGCAGATCATTTGCGCGGGAAGGGTGGACTTTCAAGAGAGCGACTACCGCTGCTGGACGCGGCGTGTCGAAAATAATGTCGTACCCCAAGCGAATTAGCATGCGGCGTTCTTGAGACCTCTGGCATTTCAGTCGCGTAGCCCACCGGCTACGGGCCTATTATACAGCGGCGCAGCGCGGTTCTCTGATGAAGGGATCGCCCAGAGCCAGGAACGCGGGTGTATAATCCGCGACCGCGGTGCGAAGTCACCGTCGCGATGGAAGAGCATCCGATCGTTTCGGCGCCGTCGGAAATAAAGCAGATTGGCCGGATTACGCGGGAGGGAATTCTCATGAGGTATCGTCAGTCGCAATTTGGATTTCTGGCCGGTCTGATGCTTCTATTGGTCGCATCTTTAGGGGGTCGGACCTTCAGGTCCGACAAAGAGGCGCAGCTCTTTGTGCGCTTTAGCGCCTGAGGACACTCTTCTCGTTTCTTCTGCGATCTACGGTAGCCCCAGGCTCCCATACGCTAGCGGATAAGTAATAATTCCCCACGGCGTCTGAAACCCGCCAATCACCTTGATGGGCTTGTACGTATTCGCGTCGATTACATACACGTTATCCGAGCGCCCGCACGCCAACAGAATCTTCGAATCGTCCGGAGTGAGCGTGAAATGCCAGCAGCGTTTGCCGATGGGAGTTTCCCCAAGCAGTTGAAGCGAATCCGCCGAATAGACCTGAAACTCGCGCGCCGCTGCCGCCGCCACGAAAATCCTCGTGCCCAAGCGATCGAACGCCACACCATATGGTTTCGCGGCGGTGGAGACGGATTTAATCACATTAAACTTCTGATCCAGCAAAAGCAGCGTCCCCGATCCTTCCATCGTCACCGCGTAGCGATCGCCTTGCGGCGCCAGCTTCACGCCCCGAGGACGCCTGCCATACGAAACGAGGTTCACTTCCTTGCTCAGCGCTCCTGTTTCAACGTCGTAGACGCCCAGCGTATTTTGCGCCTCGTTGGCGACAATCAATTGTTCGCCGTCGGCTGAGAATGCGATCCCTTCGGTTTCCTTTCCCGCAGTGAAGCTTTTTCCCCGCGACCAATCGCCCGTATTGAACGAAACGATCTGCGCCGGTGGTTCATCCTCGGTAGTGTCTTCTTCCTCGGCAGACCCTTCCGTCGGCGGGCCGCCGGTAGAACCTGGCTCGAACGACGTATAAACCCATTTGCCGCTCGGACCGATCTTCGCAAACTCCGGATTGTCTCCCACCGGAATCCGCTTGAGCAGGCTCATCCCCCTGGTTTTGAACACTGTGGCGTCCGCTGTGTCCTTATTCGCCGTGAAGAGGTAATTTCCATCGAACGTGACGGCGATACCGCGCGGCGCAACATTCTTCGGGTGGACCCTCTTTACTACCGTCAGCGTACTCAGATCGATCACGGATATTCCGCCGTCTTCTTCACTCACATAAGCGACATTGGTAGGAGTTCTCGTGAAGCGAATGTATAAGGCCACGCAAACAGCAAAGGCCAGCAGTGCAGCAATCACCAAAACGGCGTGCTTACCCAGGCTCATCCGCCTTCCTTTCCAGCGTCACTTTTAGCTCCGAACGGGCCTCACTTAGAAATTCCTGCGCCTCCCCAAAAGAGATCACTCTATCCATTCATCAGGCCCTCTTTTTTTCTGCAAAGAGTCGTCTTCGTGGTTTCGGAACCGGGATTCCGAATCGTCGCTACGCTGTTTCTCTCCAGTTTATTAAACGCCGCGTAGCATCAGGCGGGCACGCTTTCCCAATTTCTAATCCTGGATTTGTAATCTCTAGCTTCCAACTTCTAGCCTTTAGCTTCTAGACCTCACATCATGGTGTTGAACTTCGCAGCGACCCAACTGCCGCCCTTTTTTACTTCGAGCTTATCAACCAGGATCGAGCCGCTCCGCAATTTGCCGGTGACGCGAATGGTCTGGCCGGCATATTCGGCTATATCCGGAGAAGGCACGGCCAGAATGAAAAATTTCTTGTCCGGCGTCACCAGTCCAGCCGGGCGTCCCATTTTGAGGCACGCCGTTCCGCAGTTCTTCATTCCCATGTGATCGTTTCCCGCCTGCGCGTGATCCGTCAGATAGCAACTGGCGTCGACAAGCGAACCGGTCCACACTTGGTTCTGCTCGGCGCGCAATGGCACAACCATCGCCGCCAGCAATCCGCATACCGCCAAAACTCTTACTATTTTCATTCCTCACGCTCCCATTTCGCGCCAGCTCCGCGACATTCGCGATTCTACACCGCCGCCGTCGAATTGGTGAGATAAGCAGGCAGGTCGGCGAGATTATCGAGCATCAGGTCCGGCGGACAAGCGCGAAGCGACGCCAAGCCTAGTCCGTAGGTGACGCCGCAAGCCCAGGCACCCGCATTGCGCGCCGTGCGCACGTCAACATCGGAATCGCCCACGACCATCGCCTCACGCGGAGTAGCTCCCAAATCTCGCAAGAGGATGTTGACCCCTTCGGGATCGGGCTTTTTCGTTTCGAAGCTGTTGCCGCCGTACACATATTTGAAGAAGGGCGATAGACTCAGGCCCTCGAGAATTGCCTTGCTGAATCGCACTGGCTTGTTCGTCAGCACGGCCATGGGATATTTCGCCAGGGAAGCAAGCGCCTCGCGCACTCCCGGATATGTGACGGTGTTATCCAGCATGTGCGCGCGATAATACGAAAGGAAATAGGCGAGCCCTGTTTCGACTTCCTCCGTTGCAGTGTCTTCGCCGAGAACGCTGCGGATCAGCGCGGACGCGCCGCGGCCCACATAGCCGGCGATTGTATCGTGGGGAAGGGAAGGACGGCCCATGTGTTTGAGCGTTGCATCCACCGCCAGCGCCAAATCGAGTTTGGAATCGATCAGCGTGCCGTCGAGATCGAAAATCAGCGCCCGAACGCCCGCAAACTTTCCGTTTTCTTTGCCGCCACGCGTCGTCAGTCCGTGCATATCTTCTATTCTAAGCGGCGTTCCTGAGGGTGTCACGAGAGACCCTTCAGTCGGCTTCCAGAGCACCGTCGCCTGGCTCCTGAGTCGATCCCATAATAGAGCGGAGAGATAAAAGAAATGCGCGTTGATTTAAGGATCGGACTTATGTTGCTATCGAAAGCTGAATGAGAGACCAAGTGCAAATTACTCGATCAAATACACGGCGCGTGCAGATTCTAGTCGGACTCTTACTGACTCTCGGCGTCGCCAGCCTTCCGCTGGGTACTTGGGGTGTGCATCTGACGGTGTTCGGACCGCTTTTCGCACATGAAGTATTGTGGTGGTTGGCGGTCGGGATCTTGCTCTTCTATGTACTTCGCGTCGAGCGCCGCCCGCTGTCGTCCATCGGATTCCGCAAGCCTAAAGTCTGGGATATTCTGCTCGCCGTTTTTGCGGGCATTCTCATGGTCGTTGCAATCGTGGTGATCTACTCTTTTGTCTTTCCTTTGCTCCATCTCCATCAGAACGCGCGCGAGATGAACACCTTGCTTCGGTATCCGTTTTGGTATCGCTTCATGATGGTCACACGCGCGGCAGTGGCGGAAGAAATTTTGTTCCGCGCGTATCCCATCGAGCGCATGGAAGAACTTACTGGCAGTACCTTGTTAGCCGCCGTGATCTCATGCGCGGTATTCACGATTGCTCATCTGAGCTCCTGGGGCTGGGCGCAGCTTATCGTGGCAGGATTCGGTGGCGTCGTTTTGACGGTCCTTTATGTGTGGCGTCGGAACTTGTATGGAAACATGATCGCTCATTGGATCGCCGACGGTGCTGGATTTCTCGCGTGAGCGTGTGGCCAGTCCTCGCCCTACAGGCCCGGCTTAAATGGCGCCTCAGAAGAAGTCGACAGGCTTCCGTCCTTGCTTGCTTCCCGCAATTTGCTAGCCTGATCACGCGATGATGAGAATTGTGAATTGGAAGCGCCAACTCGACGAAGCGCTCGGCGCGGGTCCGGCCCGTTTCCAAGGTCGCTGCTCGGCCCTCGCCACCGGTTGCCACGCTCCTCAGCCTGCTCGACACACTTGCCGAGTAGAATCCCCCGTAACTTACTCAAAACAAGGGATCGGTGCACCATCTACCCGTCACAAAAACGGAGGCCAAAAGTCGCCCTCGGATCGGAGTGCGAACCGGCAATGACTCCCTCCAGACCATCCGCGAAGCCCTTTGCGATCCGCCCGCACCCCCACCTCTACGAAATCAACACTTGGGCTTGGCTCGAAAAGCTTTCCGCTCGCGGAGGGCGTCCCATCAAGCTCGGCGATATTCCCGACGCGGAGTGGGACGCGCTTGCGCATTTCGGATTCAACGCCATCTGGCTGATGGGCGTTTGGCGGCGAAGCCCTGAGTCTCGCCGAATCGCGCTCGCCGATCCCTCAAGCATTCCGCAATACGACCGCGCGCTGCCCGGCTGGAAATCCGAGGACGTAGTTGGTTCGCCGTACGCAGTCGCGGAATACGTTCCCGATCCTCGCATCGGCAATTGGGACGAACTTGACAGTGTCCGCGAAAAACTACGCGCGCGAGGTATGGCGCTATTCCTCGATTTCGTCGGCAATCACACAGCCCTCGATCATCCGTGGACGCGCGAGCACCCCGATTTCTACGTTCAAGGCGCACAACGCGATTTCGACAATGACCCATCGCTCTTCTACCGAATGGAGACTCCGCGAGGGCCATTATTCTTCGCGCACGGCAAAGATCCTTACTTTCCGCCGTGGACGGATACGCTGCAGCTGAACCATTTTTCGCTTCCGATGCGCGCCGCCCAGCTTGCGACACTGCGCACCATTGCACAGCATTGCGACGGCGTGCGCTGCGATATGGCCATGCTGCATCTGAATGACATCTTCGAAAAAAATTGGAGCCGCTTTTTGAAGGGAGCCGCCCCGCCTGCCACAGAGTTTTGGACCGAAGCGCGATTGGCCGTGCCGAACCTAATCCTGCTCGCTGAAGCTTACTGGGGAACCGAGCGGCGGCTGCTCGATCTAGGTTTCTCATTCGCGTACGACAAGGCGCTGTATGATGCCCTCCGAGATGTTGTGGTGCCAGATGTGCGCTCGCGTCTGAAGGACGACCTCGCGTACCAAAGTCATCTCGCCCGCTTCCTTGAAAATCACGACGAGCCGCGCTGCGCCGCGGTTTTTAGCGCAGAGCGGCTGGCTTGCGCCGGAACGCTGATGGGCACGCTGCCCGGCTTGCGCCTCTACCAGCAAGGCGAGCTTGATGGATCGAAGATTCATCTTCCGATCACACTCCGAATGGCCGCCGACGAGCCTCCCGATCCGTCCACCGCCGCTTTCTTCGCTAAAATACTTCGCATAACGGGAGAAGATGTATTTCACAGAGGCTCCTGGAATTTGCTGACTGTGACGCCCGAAGGCGACGCGCCGCCCGACGGCTTGATTGTCTACGAGTGGCGATCGGAGAATTCCTGGAAAGTGATTGCCATGAATCTCGTCGACCAGCCTTCGCAGGGACGTGTTCATTTTGGAGGCCGCTTGCTCCCGGCAAAAGAATATGTTTTCTATGATGAGCTGAATGATGTCCGCTACGTTCGAGCGGGTGACGAGGTGCGGGGGGCCGGCCTCTTCGTCCGTCGCGAAGGGATTCAGGCCCACATATTCGATGTTTCTCCGCTTCCGCAACCATGACGCGTTACGGCAACGGCCCCCTTCTGGCTGCGGCAACCAGGATTACTTCTGCTATGCTTTTTGCCGTGCGACATTTCCTGGTGCTGATTTGCATAGTAATTGCTGCCGCCGCGACACTCGCAATTCCAGCGGACTCCCCAAGTCCTTCACAGCAGCAAGCTCCTTTGCAGCCCCCGCCCGCTCCGCAAACCAATCCCACGCCGCCCGTTCCTGCTCCGCCGGTTCCCACAGGTCCCGTGATTGTGCTCGATCCCGCGCACGGAGGCACGGATACCGGAGCGCGCGGGCCGGATGGCGTGGTCGAAAAGGATTCGGTGCTGCAAATTGTCCGGTCGATGCGCGCGGAACTCGAACAGCGAGGTTATCGGGTGATCACCACGCGGAACGACGACACGAATCCCTCCTACGACGACCGGGCTGGCATCGCGAATGCCTATCCGGGCGCTGTGTTCGTCAGCATCCATATCTCTTCGACCGGCAAGCCGGGCACAGCGAGAGCCTACTATGATCGATTTGGAACGCCCATCGCGCCCGCGCCCGGCAGTACGGGCGTGGCGGGAGTGGCCGCGCGAGCGGCGAATCCGCCGTCGGGCGGTTTGATTGATTGGAACGAGGCGCAGCGCCCATTCCTCGAAGCCAGTCACCGCCTCGCCAGTTTGATTCAAGTGCAACTCCTCCAGCTTTTTCCCGGATCCTCCATCGTTTCGACGGCGGCAGCGATCCGCGGCCTCCGGTCGATCGACGAACCGGCGGTGGCGATCGAAATCTCGAGCGTGTCCGCCTCGAGTCCCGATTCGCTGACGGCGGCTGCAGAGCCTCTCGCGAGAGCGATTGCCGCAAGCGTGGTCGCCTTTCGTCAGGGCGGCGCGATCGGGGCCAGATAATGGGGCGGAACGTGAAGGTCGGCCTAGCGTGCCTGGTGATAGGCGTTATCGTCGGGCTGATCAGTTTTCGCGGTTTGCACCGGCGAGTGCGGCATCTGGCGGAAACACAATCGGCGGATGAGAAAGCGCGGCACGAGGTGTTGGCTCCGCCGATATCCACTCCCACGGACGTGACCGCAAAGGCGGAGATCTTTTGGGCCTCCGGTCCAGATAGCGTGTCTCCGGTGGAAGTTGAATTGCCCCTTTCAGCCGATCCCGTGGAGCGCTCGAAGCAGTTGCTGAGCAAGCTCATCTCGGATCCTCCTAGCCCGGATCAGCGCACACTTCCCGCGGACGCAACGCTGCTGGATTTTTACCTTCTTCCAGATGGCACCGCGGTTGCCAATTTTTCTGATACCGTCGCTTCTGAGATGCCATCAGGGATTCTGAGCGAACAGTTGGCGGTGGACTCCATTGCGCGGACGCTTGAGGTCAATGTGCCCGGCCTGCGGCGGTTGAAAATTCTGATTCATGGACAGGAAGTAGATACGCTTGCGGGCAACGTGGATCTGACCGGCTTTTTCGATTTGAATTCGCCTCCAAGTCAGGCAGTTTTGTCCGCGCCGCCGAATGCAGGCTCGCCGCTGCCAGACGCGTCGCCCCGGCCGAAGCCGCTCGCCGCGGCCGCCCTCAAAAAAACGCCGCGCTGATTTCAGGCGATTGACACATTCGTTGACCGTAGTCAAAAATGGCTTGCGATAGAAAGCGCGCGAGGGAAGGAGTTTTTCTTGAGAGCAGACGGACGGGGGCCGGAAGATTTGCGGCCGGTAAAAATGACGCCGGATTTCATTCCCAGCGCCGAAGGCAGCGTGCTCATTGAAATGGGCCGCACCCGCGTAATCGTGACGGCCACGGTTGACGATGGCGTGCCCTCCTTTTTGAAGGGAACGGGCAAGGGATGGGTTACCGGCGAATACGGAATGCTGCCGCGTTCCACCGAGGAGCGCACGCCGCGGGAGTCCACCCGCGGGCGCCAGTCCGGCCGGACGCTCGAAATCCAACGGATGATTGGGCGGACGTTGCGTGCCGCGACGGACCTCAAGGCACTCGGCGAGCGAACCGTCTGGCTCGATTGCGACGTGATCGAGGCCGACGGCGGCACGCGCACTGCGTCCGTTACGGCCGCATTCGTGGCGCTGGCATTGGCGCTCGAGCGCATGACGGCCGCGGGAATGATACGCTCGGTGCCGCTCTTTGATTCCGTGGCGGCCACGAGCGTGGGCATCGTGGGCGAACAGCTCTTGCTTGATCTGGTCTACGAAGAGGATTCCCGCGCGCAGGTGGATATGAATGTGGTGATGACCGGGAGCGGCCAATTTGTGGAAGTGCAGGCAAGCGCGGAGGGGCGTCCTTATACTGCTGATGAGCTGCAAAAATTGCTGGATTTAGCCGGCGGCGGCATCCGGGAACTTACAAAAGCGCAGCAGGAACTGCTGCACATGAATTTCCGCGGCCGTTCGCGATAGACTCCGTGATTGCGCCTGCGTTCATTCGCCTTCTGCTGGCCTCGTCCAATTCTGGGAAGCTGCGCGAATACAAGCAACTTGCCGAGATCTCCGGGATTGAGATCGAACTGGTTCCGAATTTCCAGAAGCTTCCCGCATTTGAAGAATCGGCGCCTACCTTTGCAGAAAACGCCGCAGGGAAGGCGTTGCATTACAGCGGTTTCGCGGACGGCGTCGTGCTCGCTGATGATTCCGGCTTGGTTGTTCCCGCACTCGATGGCGCGCCGGGAGTTCGCTCGGCGCGATACGCCGGTCCGGAGGCCACGGATGCGGACCGCATCGGAAAATTGCTGCGCGCAATGGAAGGGAAAAAAGGGGATGCGCGGCGCGCCCGATTCGTCTGCGTGACGGCGATTGCGGCGCGTGGGCGCGCACTCGCCGTCGTTTCTGACTTTGTGGAAGGCATGATCGCGGAAGATCCGCGCGGATCGAATGGCTTTGGGTACGATCCGGTATTCCAGATGCTTGATACGAATAGAACTTATGGCGAGTTGGCCGCGGAAGAAAAGAATCATTCGAGCCACCGCGGCAGATCATTCAGCAAACTCGTTGCGGCTTTTCCACGCAAATGATTCCGCGACCTTGGCGGTTCTCGTCGCATCCAATTACTTGGAACAAATAACTTGCCCTGGCGCTGCGTGCCGGAGTAAAAGAGATTCCCCCTCTTGGAGAGGTAACTAATGGCGACTTCCGGTGTAGCGCCAGAGCTCTATCCCCCCTTATTCCTGCGTCTGGAGGAAGCGCGTTCACGCACAGACCGTCTTTTCGATTTGCTGCCTCCGAATTCCTTTTATGACCGTCCCGTGGCGGAGCGCCATCGTTTAATCTTCTATCTAGGGCATCTGGAAGCTTTCGATTGGAACCTGCTCTCGCCCGCGCTGGATCTGGAGTCGCACGACCCTGCTTTCGATAGTCTTTTCGCCTTTGGAATCGATCCGGTGGAAGGCGGATTGCCGACCGACGAGCCCGGAGACTGGCCGAATATCGCTCAGGTGGAAAAATACAATTGGCGTGTTCGGGACAGGCTCGATGAAAGTCTGCGCAATTCTCGCGCGCGGCGTTCCGCCGATCCTTACCTCAAAGATGGAACGCTTCTCCAGACGGCGATCGAGCACCGCTTGATGCATGCCGAGACGCTGGCGTATCTGCTGCATAACCTACCGGCGGAACGAAAAACTCCGCAGGCCGCAGCCTTCGCTGATCCAAGACCCGCGCCGAGACCGCGCCAGGTGACGATCCCCGCGGGAATCGCAACGCTGGGACAGTCCCGCAGCAGCGGCGCTTTCGGTTGGGACAACGAATTCGAAGGGCAACAAATTGAAGTGCCTAGTTTTTCCGTGGATGTATTCCCCGTGACGAACGACGAATATCTAAAGTTCGTGCGCGCGGGCGGCTACGAAGATCGTAATTATTGGAAACCGGAAGACTGGGAGTGGATACGTCGCGGCCGCATTGCACATCCGCACTACTGGGTTCAGCGGTCAAGTTCACGGGCGGCCGATCCGGACACGCAGTGGGAATACAGAGCGATGTTTGGGACAATTCCGTTGCCGCTTTCCTGGCCGGTGTATGTGAGCCATGCGGAAGCGTCGGCTTTCGCGCGCTGGGCGGGAAAGAAACTTCCGACGGAAGCTCAGTGGCATCGAGCCGCGTACGGTGCGCCGGATGAAACCGAGCTTGCATATCCGTGGGGCAGCGCACCTCCCGAATCGTCGCGCGGCAATTTCCATCATCAGAATTGGGATGCCACTCCGGTGGATGCGCATCCGGCTGGCGCCAGCGCATTCGGCGCGCAAGACCTGGTTGGCAATGGCTGGGAATGGACCTCGACACCGTTCGGTCCTTTGCCCGGGTTTGCGCGCTCCTCTTTTTATCCTGGCTACTCGGCTAATTTTTTCGACGGCAAACATTTCGTCATGAAGGGCGGATCGCCGCGAACCGATGCATGCATGCTGCGGCGATCGTTCCGGAACTGGTTCCAGCCGCACTACCCGCACACGTACGCAACTTTCCGCTGCATAGAGGAATAAATCATGGGATCGGCTCCGCGAATGTCGGCCGTAAGCGCTCCGAGTCATGCGCTGTCTGAATTCTGTTCAGACGTAATGGTGGGGCTCACCCAACCTGGACAGAAAGAACTCCCGTCGAAGTATCTCTACGACTCGGTAGGTTCCGCGCTCTTCGATGTGATCTGCATGCTGCCGGAGTATGGACTGGCGCGCGCGGGAATGCGCATGCTTGAACGATACTCTGGTGAAATCGTTGGGCGCGTGCCCGGTCCCGCGGTGGTGGCGGAACTGGGAAGCGGGAGCGGCCAACAGACGCGCTGGCTGCTTGAGGCTCTGGCCCACCGGCAGCGCGTGAATTATTACCCGATCGACATCTCCGGCACCGCGCTCTCCCGCTGCCAGCAGGAATTGGGCCAGATGGACCGGGTAAGCATCGTGGGATTCGAACGCGCCTATCTGGATGGTCTTCAGGAAGTAGCGGCGCGGCGGCGCGAAGATGAAAAACTGTTCGTCCTGTTTCTGGGAAGCACGATTGGAAATTTCGACCGGCCGGCGGGCGAGCAATTCCTGCGCGAAGTACGTTCGATTTTGCACGAAGGCGATGCGCTTTTGCTCGCAACCGACCTTGAGAAGCCGGTTTCCACTTTGATACTAGCCTATGACGATCCTACCGGGGTGACGGCGGCGTTCAATAAGAACCTGCTTGCGCGAATTAATCGCGAGCTCGACGGAGATTTCGATATTGCGCAATTCGAGCATCTGGTCCGGTACGATGAACAGGAACGCCGCATCGAAATGCACCTGCGGTCGAAAAAATGGCAGCGAATAACGATTCGCAAGGCAGGATTTCGATTTTATCTTCGCGAAGGAGAGACGATTTGGACCGAAAGCTCCCACAAGTACGATCCGCGGAAAGTGATCCAGATGGGCGAGCGCGCCGGCTATCGCTGCGCCGGACAGTGGTTCGATTCGGAGTGGCCGCTGGCGCAGAACCTCTTCTTCGCGGTCTAAGCGCATAGGAGGATAAAAGATGGCGAAAGCTGTGTGGAAGAATGCGGTGCTGGCCGAAAGCGATCACGCCGTTGTGGTGGAAGGGAATCAGTATTTTCCTTTGGACTCAGTGCATTCCGAATATCTGCGGCCGAGCGAAACGCATACCGTGTGCCCGTGGAAGGGAACTGCCAGCTATTACGACGTTGAAGTGAATGGCGAGAAAAACCCGGATGCGGCGTGGTATTACCCCGCCCCGAAGCCCGCCGCGGCCGAGATCCAGGACCACGTCGCGTTCTGGAGAGGCGTTCGCGTCGAAGCGTAATTCCTGCCTGTGCTATAGTTCCTGGCTCCATGGCTGGAAAGAAAAAGAACGTGTCTGCGCGCGCGCCGAGAAAAAATCAGTCCGCAAGAAAGCCCGCGAAGATCGCATCTGCTAAAATCGGCGTTCAGAAAAATGGAGTGGGGCGGGGGACGAACCGGGCCAGGGTGCGAGCGATTCTAAAGGCGCTCGACGAAGCCTATCCCGCGGCCACCTGCGCCCTCACCCATGAGAATCCCTTCCAACTGCTGATCTCGACGATTCTCTCGGCGCAGTGCACGGACGAGCGCGTCAATCAGGTTACTTCAACACTTTATCCGAAGTATCCAAATCCGGAAGCGTTTGCGTACGCCAATCCGGCAGAACTCGAGCAGGAGATTCGTCCCACCGGATTTTTCCGCAACAAAACCAAATCAATCATGGGCGCGAGCAAACTAATCGTCGAAGAATTCGGCGGTAAAGTGCCCAAGACGATGGAGGAATTGTTGACGCTGCCGGGTGTGGCGCGAAAGACGGCGAACGTGGTTCTCGGGACGGCTTTTGGGATCGCCAGCGGCGTGGTGGTGGATACGCATGTTCAACGGCTCGCGGGGCGGCTCGACCTTTCGAAAAATACCGATCCAAAAAAAATTGAGAAAGATTTAATGAAGATAATTCCGCCGGAGAGGTGGATTCTTTTCTCTCACCAGTTGATCTGGCACGGGCGGCGCGTTTGCCGCGCGCGATACCCGATGTGCGCTGAATGCAATCTCTACAAACTCTGCTATTACCCGCACAAGACAGCCTGAAAAACCTCTAAGGATTCGGCGACTTTTGTGTTTCAGGGGAGCTGGCCGGAGGCCCCGCAGCGGGAGCCGCGGAAGTAGATGCTTGCGGCGGCTGTTCGAGGGCCAAATAGGCACGGCCGAATGCCGACTGCTGCGTCCCCGCAGCGATGACCACGGCTTGCACGGTGTAGCGTCCCGAGGGGAGCTTGGCAAGCGGCAGACTAATCCGGAACGATGCGGTGTGCATTTTTTCGTCGATCTGAGTAGGCTCGATCAGCGGAGTCATATTCACCTGCATTCCGCCGCGGAAAAATATCAGGCCCGCGCGCAAGGTGCTTGGATCGAAGGCCTGATTTTTTTCCGGCTTCTCGGGATAGTAAGCCTGGAAGAAAACGTAAAGCGTTTGCCGCTGGCTGAAAAAGCGCGTCACGCTGGGAACGATTCTTTCGCCTCCAATTTCGAGCGGTGTGGTTGCCAATTTTGCGTGAAACCCCTGGCCCTTCGTTTCAGCTTCCGCCGATTTTTCAACCGGCACAAGCTGGCTTGACAGAAGAACCGAGCTGAGGCTCATGCGCGCCGGGGGACGCGGAGGCACCGTTAGATTTTCTTCGAAGGTGCCGATTTTTCCGGACTCATTTTCGCGGGCCACCAGCTTCAGCCGGTAGTTTCCCGGCGCGAGAACCACGCCACCCTGATAGACCAAACTGCTGCGGTTTACCTCCGCAAAGCGCTGCTGATCGAGACGCACATTGATCGTATCTCTTAAAGCGGCGACGGACTGGCCGGACGGCACGGCGCGTACCTCGACGGCGAAGTCGAAAGCAGCTTCGCGCCGGTCGTGCTTTTGCGCCCAGTCCAGGGCACGTGGGGAAAGCTTTGTCGAGATGGGAACGTAGGCTTGCTCGTCGTTGAGCCGGAAGACCGAAGTTTCCACCGCAATCGGCAAATCAACCTCGGGATTCTCCGAGTTCAGAGCGTCTGCAAGCTGCTCGTCGCGGCTCTCTTTTTCGAGGTGCTGAAAATCTCGCGGAGCGTAGTATCCGTTGCGGTAGCGAATGTGCGCGCCGGAAAACTTGACCTTTACGCGAACAGCGTGCCAGCGGCCGTCGCGTTTCGCGTCCGCAGGCAGATCGTAGCCCACCAGATAGTACCCGCCATTTTCCTGCTGGATTTTCGGGAAGGCATCGCTGAGATCGCCGAGATCGAAGAATGCGCGTCCGCCCGTATCCGTTGAAAGCGTTGCGAGCGTGTCGCGCGAATCCTCTCGCTGATCCGTCTGATGAAATACCGATGCGCCGCTAAACATGGAGGTGCCGCTGGCCGCCGCGGTTGTCGCGTCGCCTCCGGGCGGAGTGGTATACATTCCGCGGGCATCGATGGAATAAATGGAAATGTCGGCGCGATTCGCGGCGTCCGTGGCGGCTTGCAGTTCGGCGCGATTTTCTTCTCCGGTTTGCGTGATGCCGCCAGTGAATTCGACGAGCGCCTTTCGGCCCGGAATCGAGGCGAGGACATTCGCCAGCCCTTCGATGGCCACCAGCTTTTGATCTGTGTTAAAGACGTTGAATTCGGTTTCGTCGGCAGTGTAGGCATCGCCGGTATATTGCTGCACATCGTATTCGCCGTTTTGAGCGGCCGCGTAAAGAGGATTCGCAATCCCGGACGAGACGCCTGGAATCACTTGCGCGACGGCCTTTTCGAGGGTGGCGCGGTTGTTCGTGAAGTTTGCGAGTACGGAAAGATTGGAGCCGAAGGTGACCACGGCGACCAAGTCCGGCGGCTTCATTTGCGCCTTGAGGAACTTCACGGCCGCATCGTGCGCGCGTATCAGATCGTCCGTTTCCATCGATGTGAGATCGAAGAACAGAACAATCATGCGCCGGTTGCGGATTTGGTCGGCGACTGCGTCGGAGGCGTTCGAGCCGGCGACGGGCGCTGGGTTATCGACTGGAACGACAAGCGGCTTGGCGTCTTCCGCGCCGGCTTGCTCAACGGCTTCAATATCGGCATAAGAAAAACTGGAGATTTTCTGGTCTTTGCCATCGTCGGTGATGACGAACTGGTCGGCTCGCAAACCCTTGATGGGCTTACCATCGCGGCCGGTTACTTCAATATCGATACGCACCACGTTCGATTGCGCGCGCAGGATGGAGGCCGGATTCACTTGGTTGGTCCGCGGAGGGGCCTGCGACTCGCGAGGAGCTGGAACGGCGGTCGGCTTCGATTGCTGCGCCCACAACAACAAAGGAACAAGGCAACTCGCAGCCAGCATCACCGCGACGATTGCTTGGGCGAGGGCCACTGGATGCTTCGCTACGTTTGTCATACCGAGTTCACCCTAAAAATTGAATCTGATCATTAGATCCATAGTGCGCATGGAACCTGCGCTGGTCACCTCGCCGAAGTAGCGCGAGCCAAGGGAGGTGCCGACACCACTGTAGTTGACGGTGTTGGTAAGGTTCTGAACTTCCCAACGCGCGTCCACGCGATGGCGTTGTTCCGGGCCGAAGCGAAAAGTTTTTGCGAGAGACATGTTCCAGCTGATCGTGCACGGACCTTCGACGGCGCCGCGGTGCTCGTCGCCATAGGCAAAGGCGGGCGGGGCGACGAAGGCGCTGGTATTGAAGAACTGCGCCTGGGACCCGCCACAGATGCCTGCGTTCGGATTGCCAACCTGATCGGCACGCAAGGAAAAGTTGGCGCCCGTGCCGTTGTCAGTCGCGGCGCCCCCGACAAGCACGGTGTAGGGAGTTCCGGTTTGCCAAGTGAAGACATTTTGAAGCCGCCAGTCACCGAAAATATTTCTCGTCCAGCCGTGATTTGCATGGCGATTGCGTTCGCCGAAAGGGAATTGATAAACCGAGAGCAGGCGAAATTGATCCCGGACGTCGAATGAAGACAATCCATATTCGGCGTGAATGTTTCCATCTTGCTGCTGTACCGTCGCCGATGTGCCGCCGAGCGAGCCGGCATCATCGAGCGATTTTCCCCACGTATAGATGGCCTGCATCATAAACGCGTGCGTGAACCGGTGCATTAGGCGTACCTGCAACGCGTTGTAAATGGAATTGGCGTTCGACTGGAGGTAGTAGAAGCTGGTGGCGTCCGGAATTTGCAGATCGAGTTGCGTCTGATTCGGAGGTGTGCCGAGGGGCGCCCGATTCGGCGAGCGTAAAGTTTCAAGATCGGTGCCCTTCGTTCCGGTGTAGGTCAAGTCCAAGATCCAATTTTGCGAAAAGGACGTCTCCGTGCCCAACGACCAAATCTGCGCATACGGATCTCTATAGTACGGATCGATACTGCCGGTGTTCGAGATGGTCGAGGACGATTGCCCCTGTGCCAATAGGCCATTGGAGAGCGTAAGGGGCTGTTGCGGCGTGGTCAGGATGGTGTTCGAGACGTCGAAGGGCGGCTGGTAGGCGAGATATCGCTGCGCGAGCGTGTTGTAGATGGATGTGTCGTAAAAAATTGAAAAGCCGCCGCGGACGACTGTCTTAGGTTTGATTCCCGGCTGCCACGCGAACCCGATTCGAGGGGCCCAGTTGCTGTAGTCACCGTGGATCAGCGCGCGCGGATACGTGCCGTGGAACGGGCCAACGTCGCCGGGCACGGTGACGCCATTTAGCGTGCCGGGCGAGCCGGGAGTTACGACCGCTACCGCTGTAGCTGTTGAATTCAAATCCAAATTCGCGATTTGATTGGCAAGCTCGATCGGAGGCGTGACGGCGTCGTAGCGAATCCCGTATTGGATAGTGAAGGTCTTGCTCACGCGAAAATCGTCCTGGGCGTAGGCGGCGAAGCCCCAGCTCCGGAAGTGCGTGCTGGGATTTCCAAACTGGACGCGGGTATTGTAGGGAAATCCCAAGAGAAAATCCGCAAAGTCACTTCCCGTTCCTTCGAGCGGAAAGCCATTCGAACTTTCCTGGGCGGTTACAAGTCCCGTGAAAGTGAACTGGCCGCGCGGAATGGGATTCGAATCGTTGTTGAGTTGTATGCGGCGAACTTCTCCCCCGAATCGCATGGTGTGTTTTGCGCGGACCCACGTGAGACCGTCATCGAAACGCAGCGTCTGATTGCGCACCAGAGAGGGGACCGGATCGTTCAAGCTCGAGAAATTCGTAAACTGGATCAACGGAAGACCGTAATCGATGGGGATGGTCGCTATACCATTGATTCCAAGATTGCCGGCGATGTTGTTGACGTATGAATTGTCACTCAGGATTTGCGCCCGGCTGCGGCTCCAGTTAATTGAAGTGTTTTCGACGAGTCTGGGCGACCAATTGTGAGCCAGGCTCAGATTGAAGCCTTGATTTCGAGTGGATTCGTTTCCTGCGGTATCCAGGAAATTGGAGAGAGTGTTCTCGCGCACAGAATTGAAATTGTAGCCGCCGTTCAGGTTGAACTTGGCGTTGAGCGTGTGCAGCACGTGAACATTCACGGAATCGGTATTCGATGGAGTGGTGGTTTGCAGTAAATAGTTCCGAGTGACGGGGCATCCCGCTGCCGTGCAGGGCACATTTGGCGTGGGAATATACGCCAGCAAGGCCTGAGAAATTGCGCTGACGGGAACCTGCTGGCAACCCGGACTCACCGAGGGGAACGGAGTGCCCGGGTTAGAAAAAGGCTCGTAGAGCGTGGTGCCGCAAAAAATGCCTTGGCGCTCGGCAAGCGTCGGCACAGTCGAAAATGTGTTTATCGGACTTTGCTCGGTATCGTGCTGGTAGTTCGCGAAAAAGTACGTGCGGTCTTTGCCGTTGTAAATGTGCGGAATCGCAAGCGGACCGCCTATGTTCCCTCCAAACCGCTCGTTGTAGTGGCCGATCTTTGGAAATTGGTTGCCCGTGAGCGAGTATGGCTTTGCATCGAATGCTGAATTTTCATAGCGGTCGTAAAAGCTGAAGCGAACGCGATTCACGGCCTGGCGAAAGAGCCTGCCGCCTCCGCCACCGCCGCCGCCCCGAGGACCACCTCCCCCGCCTCCAGGCCCGCCGCCGAAAAAGACAGCTCGGCCGGCTCCTTGCACCGCACCAGGTCCCGGCCCTCCCCCAACTCCCCGGCCGCCGACACCACCGGCAGGTCCGCCCGGGACCCCAACCCCGGGGACATCGGGACCGATTCCGCCAGGACCGAATGCTCCAAAACCACCCGCAGCGCCCGGACCGGTCGGCGACAGTCCCATCCCTACGGTCCCTTGCAAGAGAAACGCGTCGGAAGATGATCCCGGCCCATTCGAGGATGCAGCCACGGGGGGCGGGCCGGCTTCCTCATTCTCTCCAGTTGACTCGTCCGCCAAATCGGTTTGCTGGAAACCCCCTGTGGCCAATCCCTGGGTCATCGCATTCAACACGCCGGGAGGGAGTTGACCTCTGCCACGATATCCGGCGCGCCCGCCAGGCGCATTCGATCCCGCATTCGATGCAGGCGCGTTTCCGGCATTTGCATTCCTGTTGCCGCGCCGCTCGGCGGGGCTCGGTGGATTTGCGCTCTTCCCGCCGCCCGCTGGCTCAGTAAGCTGGGCAAGCGTGGCCACGCGGAGCACAAACTGCATCGAGGGCGCAGCTGGTCCGGCGCCCAGATGCAACTCAAGAGAGGAGGAAACGAAGCCAAGCTGGCTAGCTTCGGCTCGATAAGGTCCGGCGGGAAGCGCGGGGAATTCGAACTTGCCCGATGGGTCCGTCCAGCTCACCCAGACCTGATTTGTATCGGTATTCGTGAAGCGCACCGTCGCACCGGGAACCGGCGCGCCGTCGGCTGTATGCGCCACTCCGCCGACGCTGAAAGTAGCCGCAGACGCCGGCTTGGATTCAGGCTGTGATTGTTGTCCAGTTTGCTGCTGCGAATTTGGCCGCTCAGCTGCGGAAAGCAAGCCGGGATGGTTCCCGCAAGGCGCGGCGAGAATCATCGCAATCACCATCGGTGGAAAGGCCGCAATCCTTTTCACGATCCTACTGTCGCACAATTGCCGTTTCCTGGGCACATGGGCCACAGCAGGAGGCTCCTTGGAGTACCGTCACGAAATAACACTACTCGCTCGACTTGGTCGGATCGTACACGAAGCGAATGACAACTGGCTGACTCAATCGTTGATTTTCAATGCGTGTTGTCACATAGAGTTGTTTGCCGTCTGGAGAGAGTTCATAGCTGCGAGTTGTGGAGCCGCGGCGAGTTTGCGTGGTCACCACAAGCTGGTCCTGCTGCCATTGTGCCGCCGCAGAATCCTGTTCCGGCGTTGAGTTATCGGACTTGTTCGAATCGCCGGCTGCGGACGGGCTTTGCGATTGATCGGCGCTTGAGTAGAGAGCAAGGACGCGGCCTGATTCGCCGGTTACTTTGGCCGTTGAACTCGTTTGGGTGATAGTAAGCTGCGAGAACTCTTTCATCATATCGCCGCCTTGGCCTTGGCCCTGGCGTCCTCTGCCCATTCCCCTGCCGCCGAACCCGCCGCCGCCCCCTCCGTTTCCTTGCTCATTCCGCGCCTCGCGCATTTTTTCGCGCGGATCGTCGCTCTGTTTCTTATTGAGCTGCCAAGTTCCCGCCAGATTCGGACGCGCGTCAGAAGAAGCGGCTGGAGTTTGGGTCTGTGCCGCTGGAGCTTGGTCCGATGACGCACCGGCAGCTATTGGTCCGGCTGGAGTATTCTGAGCCGAAATGCCAAGCGGCATCAAAACGAAAACACATCCCAGGAGAATCGCGGGCAGATAAGGCGAAGACTCCTTACCTGGATTTCGATAAGTTTTGTGAAAAAGTGTAATCATGGAAGAACTCCTCAGTATCGGGCGCTTCGTTAGTCACGCTTGGTTTGCCGCGACAGATATGATTCCGCGCCGGGCTTGCTTGAGTTCCACGATTTGCGTGAAACTCCATTTCTTGGTCCCATCCAGGCGAGTCGCCGATCGCGGTATCGCACGCCGCTTCTAATCCTGTTCACCGAGAGTTTGGAGGTACGTCTTGCCGTAGGGGTAGAAGAGTTCTTTGCGTCCTTGCTGCCACGCCACCTTGAGTTCTGGTGATGTGATGTCCCAGTCGGGTCGGCATTTCTTGGTGACGGCACGAAGGTCCTGGCGGAGATCTTCCAGAGTAGGCCGGCCGAAGAACCAGTAGCCATTGTAAATCTGGTAAACGACAAGGCCGGGCTCGAGGACAATGACGTGAGGGATCATGGGATTGTGGGCCGGATCGGTGTATTCGGCGATGTCGAGATCTTTTTGGACGATGCGTCCTGCGTCGGACAGGAAAGGCCAGTGCGCGCCGACGCCGGTGCGATATTCGTTCGTCTCGGTGATATTGTCGGTGCTAATTGTGACGAGCCGGCAATAGGCAACCTCAAGCTCGCGATGGAGCTGAACGAGCCCTTCGGCCTGCCGGCGATCCT
Source organism: uncultured Acidobacteriota bacterium (assembly GCA_963754105.1). Classification (GTDB taxonomy): domain Bacteria; phylum Acidobacteriota; class Terriglobia; order Acidiferrales; family UBA7541; genus Palsa-295. The sequence goes on along the minus strand of CAVWEZ010000016.1, from coordinate 90,307 downwards.
TAGGGCAGAAGCTTCCGCGGCTGAGGACGAGGACCATGGGATGTTGTCCTTGCAGCTCGGAAAGCTTCCGGCGCTTGGCCGTGTGGTCGGAAAGCTCGTAATCGGGGAAAGTAGCTCCTGGAACGATGTCGGGTCGCATAGGAATCCTCAAAAGTTGAACTGGCTGCTGGCGGCGTTATGATAACACCGGCCGACAAACATCGATCCTAGCCGCGACAAACGAGGCCGATTTCAGGGAGCAAGCGTACGGCGTATCCCGCGACATTTCGCTACTCGAAGGAAGACCAGTGGATCGAGGTGAAGGGCGACATAGGCACCATCGGGCTCACCGACTACGCGCAGTCCCAATTGAACGAGATCGTTTCCGTAGAACTGCCGAAAGCGGGGGCCATGCTGGAGGCGGGCAAGCCTCTTGGCAGCGTGGAATCGGTGAAAGCAGTGAGCGAAATCGGTGCGCCGGTATCTGGAGAGGTCGTTGAGGTGAACGCCGCGCTGAAGGATGCTCCGGAAAAAATCAATTCTGATCCACACGGGCAGGGATGGCTGGTCAAGGTGCGGCTGAAGAATCGGAGGGAAACAGACGGATTGATGGATGCTGCAGCTTACGAAGCCTACGTGACAATTCCTCGCAAGGAAGCCGCCCACTGAGTGCCCTGGCGAGCTTCAGAATCCAGCATCAATGCTCAGCGAGACAGTCACCTTCAAGACCGCTCAAATTGGTTGTTTTCGAACTGCTCGATAGATTCAACGAATGTGTATCCCTACGTACAGAAAGCCCTTCGACCTGATCTTCATCTTCGCAAGGAGTCAAAATGAAGGATGGCGCGCCCGGAGGGGACGATCCTGGAACTTTTCGCGGCGACTTCATAGCAGCCATGCCACAGATTGAATTTCCCGCTGGGATTGAGCGTGTAGGCTGTTTGAGCCCGCACGACTTATCAGGAGTTAGCCGCCCAGCTGCTCTGAAGATGCTCCCACATGACGATTACGGGACGCCAGCAGTCTCGATGGGGCCTGCTCTGGTGACAAGGTTCGTGGTCTCGAAGGCAGGACAGATGTACGATGCGCCAGAGAGTGGGCCAAATCGGAAATCCCGATTAAGACATCCATATGGGTATGTATTGGTCTTTTAATTCCCCAGGAGGAATCAATGAACCGAATGGGCCAAAAAATAGTCGCCATGATCGCATTGGGAGCTTTTGTGCTGGTTATCGGGCTCGGCGAGTTGCGGCAAGCGCAAGCGCAGGAGGCCAAAGAACCCTATCCAAGCATGGCTCCGCTCGATCAATACTTAATGGAGCGCAACGCCGAGATCGCCATGGCGCGGAGCGCGGCCCCGGACGCCATCTCGCGCGATGCCGATGTCCTGGTCCTGGGAAGACATGGCTACGAAACCGCGGTCAAAGGTAAGAACGGTTTCGTGTGTGTCGTGGAGCGAGGATGGATGGGACCATTCAATGGCGAATCTGCCGTTAATTTTTGGAACCCTAAACTTCGAGGCCCGGTCTGCTACAATCCGCCGGCCGCCCGCTCCATTCTGCCGATGACGTATAAAAGAACGGAGATGGTATTAGCCGCTCAATCCAAAGCTCAGATGTTCGAGGGCATCAAGACATTCACGAAGGAAAAGCTGCCGCCTCTGGAGCCTGGAGCCATGAGCTACATGATGTCGAAAGAGCAGTACCTTAACGATGGCGCTCACCCCAACTGGATCGCTCACGTGATGATTTACACTCCGCTCATGGACAGTGCCGTTTGGGGTGCAGATCTGCCCCACTCTCCCGTCATGTTGAATCCACAGTTCCATGGCGATCCGGAACCAATCGACGTATTCATGATTCCCGTGGGCAGATGGTCGGATGGAACGGCAGACCCAGTCAAGTATTAGCAATGCGAACCAATGTGAGCGGTGTGTTCTCAAAAGTCATGTGATCTATGAAAAGCGTGTCGTGTTTTGTCCTTGTTCTGATTACTTGCCTTGCACTGCTACGGGAGAAGTGAAACATTACTTCAAACGGACGGTTATCCGACGAATCAGGGGCTAGCATTCGAGAGGCGCGGATGTTGAAAAATGCTTCTATTGGCTTATGATTGGCCCATGCACACCTCGACGTGTGACGAATGTGGCGCAATCGAAAATGAACTCGAAACACTCTTGCAGTCCTCTCGGACGGCATTTGAACGAGGTTTAGCTGGCACGAGTCGGGTCCAAGAGATATTCGATGCCCTTAGAGCGGGTGACGAAGAAGAGTTCGCTCGGCTGAGAGAAACCTTACCCTTCTCAAGGATTTTGCAAAGAGCACGAGAACACCGGACTCTTGCTGGTCACCTGAAGTACTGGCCCTGGCTGCGGGAGTCGCCGAACACGGGCCCTTGCCGCAACTGACTTTCCCCTGCCAATCCGGCCGCTCGGCCTTGACAGCAGTCACCAACAACTATAGGCCCCGGTAGTACCCACAGACTCAACTCCTGGTTAACGCTGCGGCAACCGGTCAAGTGAACTTTGTCGATTTCGCCCGAGCCAACACTCGGATTCCAGAGTTCGAAACGAATCAATGGGTCTCGACGGAAGTTATCGAAAAGAAACTGCAAAAAGAGGTGGCGCGCCCGGAGGGATTCGAACCCCCGACCCTCTGCTTAGAAGGCAGACGCTCTTTCCAACTGAGCTACGGGCGCTTAATTGATTCTATGAGATTTCCGGTTTGCGAAACCATCATTTGTTCTGCGTCCGCTCTTTCCGTGACGTACACGTTTACATTGCGAGAGGGCGCAATTTCTAGTATCAACGTGGCCGAGCTGCGACCTGTTGACTACGCCAGCGACTGAGGAGAAATCGTTCATGAAACGATCGGCCAGCCTTTCCGCATCGGTCGCGACTGCCGTCCTGATTTTAGTTTTGCTCGCTCCTCGATCGATCGCGCAGGGGCGAGTCGCGGCGGTGTCGAAGCCACCCGGCGACACTCTCTATCAGCAGAGCTGCGCCAAGTGTCATTCCGGCCCGGCTGCTTCGAACCGAGCTCCCGATCTGAAGGCGCTGATGAAGCTGTCTCCGGAGACGATTTACAGCGCGATCACCACGGGCGCAATGGCCACTGCGGCCCAGCAGCTCAGCGCCGCCGACAAGCAAGTTCTCGCCGCGTACTTAGGTGGGCGTCCGCTCGATCTGACAGACGCGGGCAGCGCAAGGAGGATGAGCAATCACTGCGAGGCTAACGCGCCCATCGAAAATATTTCGTCCACTCCCGCTTGGAACGGCTGGGGCGTCAACCTGGCAAACACCCGATTTGAAAGTGCGCAGGGCGCAGGAATTACCGAACAGCAAGTGCCGCACCTGAAGTTGAAATGGGCATTCGGATTTCCTAACGGCGACACGTCGTTCGGCCAGCCGTCTATCGTCGGCGGCCGCGTGTTTGTGGGCAGCGACATCGGCTATTTTTACGCGATCAACGCGGATACAGGCTGCGTCTACTGGTCTTATCGAGCGCAGGCCACTGTGCGAACGGCGGCGACCGTTGGGCGGGTTGCCGACCACGGCACAACCAAATACGCTGTCTATTTCGGCGACTTCCGCGGGAACGTCTACGCGCTCGATGCTTCGACCGGCAAACCGCTATGGATTCGCAACGTAATCGACAACAACTACATCGCTCGCCTCAGCGCCGGATTCACGCTCTACAAGGGCCGCCTCTACGTTCCTATTTCTTCCGCGGAGGAAGTTTTCGGCGCCGATCCGACCTATCCATGTTGCAAGTTTCGCGGCAGCGTCGTCGCGCTGAACGCGAACACGGGCCAAATAATTTGGAAATCCTACGTCATCCCGGAGCTCCCCAAGCCTGTCAGGAAGAATTCGCGCGGCGTGCAGCTTTATGCCCCCGCTGGCGGCGCGGTGTGGGATTCACCAACGATTGATGCGGAGCGCCAGTTGCTGTACATCGGCACCGGAGACTCTTACACCGAGCCTGCACCAAAGACGACCGATGCCATTGTCGCCCTCGATTTGAGAACTGGCAAAATCGTCTGGTCATTTCAGGCCGTCAAGGACGATGCGTGGATGGTCGGCTGCGTTCCTACGCCGACCGACAATTGCCCAAAGAACCTCGGTCCCGACCACGATATCGGCGCCTCGCCGATTCTGGTGAAAATGGCCGATGGTCATCGGCTGCTAATCGCCTTGCCTAAGAGTGGAACAATCTTTGCGCTCGACCCTGATCGCAAAGGCGCACTTGTCTGGAAGTTTGCGACGACGGAAGCCGTGGCTCCCAACAACGGGCAATTGGCGCTCGGCGGCGCGAGCGACGGTCAAAATCTGTATGTGGCCCTCGAAGACGGCACTGCTGTGGCGATCGATCTCGCAAGCGGCAAACGTAAGTGGCTCGCTCGCCTCGAATCGCTGGACGATCTGGGCGAGCCTACGTCCAATGGCGAGAATCGCACTGAGGCTGGCTTGCGCTTTGGACAATCCGCCGCAGTCTCGGCGATACCCGGCGTCGTTTTTACCGGTGGCTGGGATGGAATCCTGAGGGCGCTGTCGGCATCGGATGGCCGGCTGATTTGGCAATTCAATACCGCTCGTGCGTTCAACGCCGTGAACGGCGTCCCGGCGAAAGGTGGCTCGATGGGTGGTCCCGGGCCCACCGTGGTCAACGGCGTTCTCTATGTGCCTTCTGGTTACGCCGCGTTTGGAGGGGGAATGCCTGGCAATGTTTTGCTGGCGCTTTCGCCTGGAGAATGATCGGTCCGCAGCGCGCATTTCGAAATTCCTCGGGCGCGGAAACGGATTTGCGTGGGAGGTGGGTTCATGGGCCTTGTAAGTTTCGGTCAGCCCGACAATGGGATTATCCAGACGGCGTACGTTGTTAAGGATGTCCGCGAGGCGATCAATCGTTGGGTCAAGGATCTGAAGGTCGGACCGTGGTTCTTGCTCGAGCACTTCATGGGAGAAGAAGCGAAATATCGCGGCGGCCAATCGAGTGCCGACGTCGCTATCGCCATGAGCTTCGCTGGCCACATGATGATCGAACTCATCGCGCCTAACAACGATGCGGCATCGGTCTACCGGGAGACGATTGAGAAACGCGGTTATGGATTCCACCACTGGGGCGTTGCTACGTCGAATTTCGATCGCGACGTCGAACAACACCGCGCCCAGGGGCATGAACTGGCCTTCTTCGCCCGCGTTCCCAGCGGAGGTCGCGTCGTATACATGGACACGACCGTGGAGCTGGCCGGAATGGTGGAGATGATTGAACTGGGCGCTTCGTTCGACCCGATCTTTAGCCGGTTCTACGGCGCTACGATCGGCTGGCATGGCAAGGACCCGATCCGCTCATTTCTCTAAGCAAGTCCGGATCTGTCGGGCGGGCCTATTCGTCGCGCGTAATCAAGAGCTGCTTGTAGGCCTCTCGGCGTGTCAGGCCGCGTTCGCGGGCCGCCTGCTTTAGCGCGGCTTTTCGGTCTAAACCTCGCTCTCGCATGATGTCTTCGACGTGGCGTGCCAGCGGAACGGCTTCGGCGGAGGCTTGCTCACCCCCGGCGTGCTGCGTCTGCCCATCTGGCGGGGCGATGAGCAGCGTAATCTCGCCACGCGGCAGCTTGGTCCTTGCGGCCTGGACAAGATCCTCGATATGCCCGCGTGAGAATTCCTCGAAGGCTTTAGTGATTTCCCGCGCCATCACGGCGGGCCGGTTACCGAAGATTTCGAGAGCATCCTCCAGGGTATCGAGCAGACGATGGGGCGCCTCATACAGTGCGAGCGTTCGGGGCTCCGCCGCGAGTTTTCGAAGGGCTTTGCGACGCTCGGTAGGACGCGAAGGCAGAAATCCCGCGAATGTGAATTCCTCCGTGGGTAATCCAGAAGCCGAAAGAGCGGCGACGAACGCCGATGCGCCGGGAATGGGCACCACCTTGATTCCATGCCGCAGGCACAAGCTAACGAGGCGGTGGCCAGGATCGGAAATTGCGGGCGTTCCCGCATCGGTAACCAACGCGACTTTGGCGCCTTCCTCCAGATCGATCACGATTTCCGGGGCGCGCATAAGTTCGTTGTGTTCGTGATAGCTGACAAGGCGCTTGGATATTTCGAAATGGGAAAGCAGCTTCAAGGTACGCCGCGTATCCTCACAGGCGATCACATCCGCCTCCTTGAGAATGCTCAACGCGCGGAGCGTGATGTCGTCAAGATTGCCGATGGGTGTGGATACAACGTAAAGGATGCCGCTCCCCACGGCGTCAGGTTTGGCTTTCGGTTTGGTCTTCACCATGCGCCACTCAGCTGCGATTGCAGGAGCCATTGTACTCGGGTTGCCGGCTTAAGGTTGGCCGCTTTGGGGCAGTCGCGGGAGTCACACTGCCGCAACCCACTGGCCAAAAATGCTGCGGCGCCACGATTGACTTTTCTAGTCGCTCACCCTAGCATCATCAACTTGCTGCGAGTCCGGCCAGAGTTTCTCGTCATCAGATAATTTAAGCGGCTGTTCTCCGGAGGACGCATGTCAGTGAAAGTGGGCATCAACGGTTTCGGGCGCATCGGCCGAAATATTTTTCGCGCCGCGCTCGGCGATCGAGACATTGAAGTCGTCGCTGTAAACGATATTACAGACTCGAAGACGCTCGCACATTTGCTGAAATACGACTCCATTTTGGGCAATCTTACGAATCAAGTCACCTGCACGGACGATACGATTTCCGTGGACGGCAAAAGCCTGAAAGTCTTTCGCACCAAGGATCCCGCGGATTTGGACTGGGCGTCGGTGGGCGCTTCGATCGTGATTGAATCCACCGGCTTATTTACAAACGGCGCCGACGCGCGCAAGCATATTCGCGGGCCCGTGAAGAAAGTAATCATCTCCGCGCCCGCCACGGATCCCGATGCGACCTTCGTTCTCGGGGTCAACGAAAAGACCTATGATCCTGCGAAACATCATGTAATCTCGAACGCCTCATGCACCACGAATTGCCTGGCCCCCGTGGCGAAGGTGATCAACGATACATTTCGCATCAACGTCGGCACGATGACGACGATCCACTCGTACACAAATGACCAGCGGCTTCTCGATCTTCCGCACAAGGATCTCCGGCGCGCCCGCGCTGCCGCGCTTTCCATGATCCCCACTTCGACGGGAGCGGCGAAGGCGCTTCATCTGGTGATTCCGGAGTTGAAGGGAAAACTCGACGGCTACTCGCTGCGTGTGCCCACACCGAACGTAAGCGTTGTCGATTTGACGGTGATGACGGAGAAACCCGCCACGGTTGAAAGCGTGAATGCCGCGCTGAAGCACGCAGCTGAAGGTCCCTTGAAAGGCATTCTCGCGTTCACGACAGAGGAATTGGTTTCGGTGGACTTTCGTGGCGACCCGCACTCCTCGATCGTAGACGCGGAGTACACTCGCGTTGTCGGCTCCAACTGCGTCAAGGTTCTTTCGTGGTACGACAATGAATGGGGCTACTCCTGCCGTTGCCGCGATCTGATCAAGCTTTTAGCGGCGCGCCTTTAGTTTTCCAAATTCTCCGCAGGGGCGCTTCTACGGAACCATGAAAAAGCTCTCCATCCGCGACCTGAATCTTGGCGGCAAGCGCGTCTTCATTCGTGTTGATTTCAACGTTCCTTTGGATGGCTCGAGAGTTGCGGACGACACCCGCATCCGCGAAACTTTGCCCACATTGCGCCTTGCAATGGATCGCGGTGCCCGTCTGGTTCTGGCTTCGCACTTAGGCCGTCCAAAAGGCAAGCCAGATCCAAAATACAGCCTTGTGCCGGTGGCTGGTTGTCTGAAGGAGTTGCTCGGTAAGCCCGTTGAGTTTTCCAGCGATTGCGTGGGGCCGGCCGCCGTTTCGAAAAGCGAGGCACTTCGCGATGGGGAAGTGCTTTTGCTTGAGAATGTCCGTTTTCATCCCGAAGAGGAAGCCAACGATCCCGGTTTTTCGAAGCAACTGGCTGGTTTGTGCGATGAAATCTTCGTGTGCGACGCTTTCGGCTCGGCCCACCGCGCCCATGCCTCAGTCGTGGGTATCACGAAGTTTGTTCATCAGGCTGCCGCCGGCCTGCTGATGGAAAAGGAACTGGCATATCTCGGAAAGGCAATTTCCAATCCGGAACGGCCCTTCGTCGCGGTTCTTGGGGGCGCGAAAGTTTCCGACAAAATTGAAGTGGTGCAAAACCTGATGAAACTGGCCGATGCGATGCTCATTGGCGGTGCCATGGCTTACACGTTTCTGAAGTCACAGGGCTTCCCGGTCGGCCGGTCCCTTGTGGAGGACGACAAGCTCGATTTAGCGCACAATTTGCTCCAAGAAGCTCGCAAACGCAATTTCTGTCTGTTGCTGCCCGTCGATCACGTCCTCGCGGAGTCGCCCGATTCCGCTCACACCAAGATTTCCGACATCGCGAATACCCCCGAGGGCTGGATGGGTCTCGATGTCGGCGCCAAGACGTCAGAGCTTTTTCGCCAAGAGGTTGCTAAAGGTAGGACAATTGTCTGGAACGGCCCGCTCGGCATGTTCGAAAAGCCGGCATTTGCTCAAGGAACGCTGGCCATGGCCCGAGCGGTGGCTGCGGCTACGCAGGCAGGCGCCACGTCCATCGTGGGCGGTGGCGACTCCGTCTCCGCCGTCGAGCAATCGGGAGTAGCCCAGCAGATTTCGCATATTTCGACGGGCGGCGGCGCTTCACTGGAATTCCTCGCGGGCGAAAAGCTCCCTGGCGTCGAAGCGCTGACCGACGCGCCAAGCTGAACGCCAAAGAACAGGAAGGAGTTTTGATTGCGCCGTCCAGTGATCGCAGGCAATTGGAAGATGTACAAGACCCGCGCGGAGACGCGGGCTTTCTTCGATGCCTTTAAGCCTCTATCAGCCGGGTCCAAGCATTGCGACATCATTGTAGCACCGCCCTTCACCGCGATAACGGCCGCGGTTGAGGCCGCGCAGGGGACTGAAGTCGGAATCGCCGCGCAGGACATGTATTGGGAGCGTGAGGGCGCCTTCACCGGAGAAATCTCGACCCGCATGCTGGTTGACGCCGGATGCCGTGCCGTTATCGTGGGGCATTCCGAACGGCGCCAACACTTTGGCGAGACGGACGCCTGGGTTCATCGCAAAACCAAAGCTGCCCTGGAGGCGGGCCTCACCCCGATTGTCTGCGTGGGAGAGACGCTCGCGGAACGAGACGCCAATCGTACGGAGGAGGTGCTGAAACGCCAGTTTGACGGCGCCCTTGCCGCGTTGACCCCTGCGGAGTTCTCGCGTATTCTGTTGGCGTACGAGCCTATATGGGCCATCGGAACGGGAAGAACAGCGACTCCGGATATGGCCGCCGAGGCTCATCGTCATCTGCGGAACCTTGCTGCCGCTTGTTTCACGGTTGAACAAGCGTCTGCTCTTCGCATTCTGTATGGCGGCAGCGTCAAGCCCGAAAACATAAAGGGATTGATGGCGGAGACGGAAATTGATGGTGCGCTCGTTGGTGGCGCGAGCCTAGATCCGAACTCGTTTGCCACGATTGTAAATTTCTAGAAACCGCCAGTGTAAGGCGGCGGCAAAATGGAGTGGTGAATGCCGGTTTGGGCAAAATGGACTGTCTCAATGCTGGTGGCCCTCGGTCTAATTTGGATCGGGTGGCGCGTATCGGCGGTATTAGTGACGCTGCATATTTTGGTGTGCTTTGTCCTGGTTATTGTGATCATGCTCCAGAGCGGCAACGCAGCCGACCTGGCGGGCGCTTTCGGCGGAGCGGGCAGTCAGACGGCTTTCGGCCCGCGCGGCGCGACCACATTTCTCTCTCGCGCCACCACCTGGTGCGCCATTGTTTTCATGATGACTTCCCTGACGCTGTCGTTTAAGCGCGCTCCGGCACAAGCAGGCACCGGCTCTATCTTGGAACAGACGCAGCCCGGCAATGCTCCCGCGAAATCGGCTCCCCCCGCGCAAGTGCCGGCGCCCGCTCCAGCACAGAATCAACAAGCACCGCAGCAGAATCCGGCTCCGCCTCCGAAAAAGTAGCTCTTCTTCCAGCCTATAGCCTGGCCTGACGGCCTGGACGTGTCCCCGAAACGGCCGTCTTTCGCTCCCAAGGTCCCCACACATCTGCTCGCCGGCAGTGGAGAATCCCGGCTGGTCCGCGAATGGTCTGGCGATGGCCACAGGCGAGTTGGGCTGAAAAGGGGGGCGCGAAAGTACCCTTTGGGGGGTACGGTTGGGCCATTCCTCAGTGGTGTCCGCAACTGTACATTGGGGTGCGGGATTCCGGTGCTTAGGCGGGCCGGGCGACCTTCATCCATGAAAACCGGCGGGATACTGAGAGGGCATTGGAGCTTGGGCCTACGCACCAAGTTCCTGCTCTCATTGGTACTTACCACTACGGGCTTGAGCTGTGCCACATTGCTTGTGGTGCGGCGCACCGCCCAGAAGCGCCTGCAGCAGGAGATCGTCAGCGACGCCCAGAATTCGGGGCTCACGCTGCAATTGCTGCTCCACCAGCGCGAAGCAATGCTTAACCGGAAGGCCAGCCTGCTGGGAACCCTTGCGGCTGTGACCCTGGACGACGATCCGACTCTGCAAGATTCGGCGGACAACCCTCTCGATACCGAGGGCAACGACCTCGTAATTCTGGCCAGCGGCGACCACAAAATCACCGCCCTGCACACCACGAATCCTCGTTTCCAACAGGCTGACGCCCGGCAATTGGTGGCGCATGCGGATGGCCAACGCACCACAGCGGATTGGTGGTACGCGGCCGGCACCTTGTATCAAATCGTGATCCAACACGTCGAAAACCGGACAGCGGCGACAGGCGGCGAGCCGGAAACGGTGGTGGTCGGCCGGGAGGTTGGATACTCGGCAGTCCACGATCTCGGACGAATCTCGGCGAGCGAAGTGGCGTTCAGCTACCGGGGCGATATAGCCGCCAGCACGCTGACGCCCCTGAACGAAGACGATCTGGGCGCGAAGCTGCGCGCCACTCCGCAATTGGGAGACGTTTGGATCGGCGGCGCTGAGTTCTACGGTGTTTCCTTGCCGCTGACGAAGGCGGCATTCCCGTCGGCTCGGATTGTGATTTTGAAGCCCTATAAGGCCGCCACGGAATTCCTCAGCGAAATCAACCGGCTGCTGCTCGGGCTCGGAGGGCTGGCCCTGGTTGTCGCCATATGGCTGGCCTTCTTCATCTCCGAAGCGTTCACGCGGCCTCTGGCGAACCTGGACGAGGGCGTACAAGCCCTCGAGAAAGGGGATTTCGCCTTCCCTCTCGATGCGGGCGGCGAGGATGAAGTGGGACGCGTGACGCGAGCGTTCGGTAGGATGCGCGGCACCCTGCAAAAGAACGAATTGCAGAAGCGCAAACTCGAAGATGAGCTGCGCCAGTCGCAGAAGATGGATGCGCTGGGGCGTCTCGCGGGCGGAGTGGCGCACGATTTCAACAATCTATTGACGGTGATCAAGGGCCACAGCGATCTGATGATCGAACGGCTGCAGCCCACGGACCCGCTACTCGGAAGCGGCCAGCAAATCCGGAGCGCCGCGGATCGCGCGGCATCGCTCACCCGGCAAATGCTGGCGTTCAGCCGCAGGCAGGCGCTGGAGCCGACTGTTTTCGACCTAAATGTCCTGGTGACGGATATGTGCAAACTGCTGAAGCGGCTGATCCACGAAGACGTGGAGTTTTCCCTCCGCACGGGCGCATCGCTAGGTAAAGTGAAGGCGGATACGGGGCAGATCGAACAGGTGGTCCTGAATTTGGCGGTGAACGCCTGCGACGCCATGCCCAACGGCGGAAAGCTGACCATCGAAACGAAAAATCTTTTCGTGGACGGGGAATACGCGCGGATGCGACCAACTGTGCCGCCTGGAAATTATGCCGTCCTAAGCGTTACGGACACTGGGCACGGAATGGATGCCGAAACCCAGGCGCGAATGTTCGAACCGTTTTTCACTACGAAAGAGAATGGCAAAGGCACGGGGCTGGGTCTTGCCACCGTATACGGCGTGGTGAAACAGAGCGGCGGATTCATTTGGGTGGAAACCGCGCCAGAGCGCGGCTGCCGGTTCGAGGTGTATCTGCCCCAGGCCGAAGCGCCCGCGCAGACACCGCGCGCGGAAAAGATGCAGGCCACCTTCTCACACGCCGCCGAGACTGTGCTGCTTGCGGAGGACGAAGGCGCGGTGCGGGAACTGGCGTGCGAATTTCTTACCGCCGCCGGATATCGCGTGTTTGCGGCCGAAAATGGCGAAAAAGCGCTGAAGATTGCGGAAACTTTGTCCCAGCCGATTCACCTTCTGGTTACCGACGTGGTCATGCCCCGAATGCGCGGCACGGAGCTGGCGAAAAAGCTGAAGCGCCTGCAGCCGAATATGAAGGTGATTTACATGTCCGGGTACTTGGGGGAAGAGGGCAGCGAAGAATTCTTGAAGGACTCGGAATATCTGCAAAAGCCGTTTTCCCGCGACAGCCTGCTGCACCGGGCGGGCGTCATCCTCAACGAAAGCTCCTCGATGGCCGCCGCAGTTCCCGAGATGCACATCGCGTGACGACAAACGCGTTTCGCCGCTCTATTGATTGAGGAGCGGGATGCTCGATGCGCGCACAGGCGCCGGCATCGTTTTCAGATACGCGAAGATGTCCGTGAGGTCCTGGTCGGGGACCACTTTTTCAGTATAGGGCGGCATCTGTCCGGTGGGATGGCGGACGTAGCTCAGCAGGAACGCCAGCGAAAGTGGCGGCGGGCCGATGCGCGGGCCCGTGGAAGCGCCCGGTCCCTCGTACCCGTGGCATTGATAGCACCCATAGGCGATGAAAAGCCTTTTGCCGTTCGCGGCGTTGCCTTCCGGGGCCTCGGCCTGTGATGCCGGTGCCGCCGATTTCAAGAAGGCGTAAATGTCGGAGAGCTGCTGGTCCGACGCACTCGCAGCCGAAACAGCCGGCATCGTCCCGCTTGGCTGGCGGACGTAGCCGATCAGGGCCGGGAGTTCGAGTGGCGGAGGGGCGATTTGTGGCGCGAGCTTCGTGCCTTGCCCTTGAGCCCCGTGGCAGGCGATGCAGCCGGCGCTTGAGAAAGCGCGCTTGCCGCTATCCACCTTCGCAGTGGGCGCGCCGCCTGATTTCTCGGCGTCCGTCTGAGCCTGCACGCAGACACAGGAACCCGTCAGCATCAACAGAACGCCGATAGACACTGAGAAGCGCCGAAAATTCCGCACGTATTCCCTCCCCGTTCGCACGTAAATCCGCGAGAAAATCGCGTCAGCGCGGCTGCGTCACTACGTCCACTAGAGCCGGGCTTCCGCTTTTTACCACGGCGATGGCGCGCTTGATCGCAGGCGCGAGATCGCTAGGATCGGTTATCGGGCCTTCTCCGTGCATGCCCATGCTTTCCGCCAGCTTGGCATAATCAATCGGAGGATCGGTGAGCACGTTGCCGATGCTGGCGCGCGTAATCCCGCGATTGTGGCGGTCGGCCATGATCTGAATCTGCATCAGTTCCTGATGGTAGGCGCGGTTATTGTGCATGATGGTGAGCAGCGGAATGCGGCTGTGCGCCGCCGTCCAAAGCACGCCGGGCGCAAACATTGCATCCCCGTCATTCTGAATGTTCACGGTCAGTCGCCCGTGTTTGCGGTTCGCCAGCGCCGCGCCCACCGCTGCCGGCAAGCCGTAGCCGACACCGAAGCCGCCCTCCGTCCCGATGTAGTGATAGTGCTTGTTGAAATCCCAAAGGCGCAGCGGCCAGCGGCTCACGAACTGGCAATTCGATACCAGTGACCAATCTTCGTCCTTTATCTGCGCCCAAAGCTCGGCGGACATCCGCGCCGTACTGATGGGGCTGGCGTTCCATCCGGGGGTAGCGGCCTCGCGCGCTCGATCCAAAGCCTGCTGGTGAGCCGCCGCGAGTTTCTTGCCACGATCCTCGAAGGCGTTCTTCTGGTCGCTAGTAATCTGGCGCTTCACCGCTTCGATCAGCGAAGGCAGCGTGGCCTCGGCATCGGCGGCTATGGCCAAGTCAACTGGCTGGTATCGCTGGAAATCCTGATAATTGCTCTTCAGATAGAGATCGTTTGCCGTGATGCTGATCAGTTTCGCGCCAGGCTTGGTGACCGGCCGCACCATCGGATAGACCTGTCCATGAACGGAATTCACGGTGCTCCAGAAATCCGTCAGCTCGAGACCGGCGATCACGTCGGCAGTGTCAATTACCGCGCCCGCGCGTTCGGTCTGATTCAGCGGATGCCGCGTGGGGAAATTCATGCGTCCATTGCGATCGACCACTGGCGCTTGAAGCAATTCCGCGAGCTCGATCATTCCGGCAAGGCCCGCAGGCGTGCGCGCCACGCGATCCGTCACCAGCACCGGATTTTCCGCAGCCACCAGAAGCCGCGCCACTTCGGCGACGGCGCCAGAATCTCCAGCCGGAGGCGATGGCATAGTCAGCTTCGGAATACTGAGCGCGGCGCCGTCGGGCACCGCGTCTTCCTGCAGCTCGTGCCCCGCCACCAGCGCCACCGGCATCATCGGAGGAGTCATTGCGATTTTGTAAGCGCGCACCGCGGACTCGGCAAAACTCTGCAGGGAGATGGGTTGATCGTCCCACTTCACGAAATCGCGGATCATGGCCGCAGGGTCTTGCGCGCTGTGTGTCCAGTCGACTTGCCCGAAACGCATCGCCGCATCGTTGAAATTGCCGAGGATGACGTAGACGGGAACGCGATCGCAAAACGCGTCGTAGATGGCCATGGACGCGTGCTGCAATCCCACCGTGCCGTGCACGCAGACGAGCAGCGGCTTGCCTTCGATCTTGGCGTAGCCGTGGCCCATGGCCACTGCGGATTCCTCGTGGCAGCAGGTGATGAATTCCGGATTTTTGTTCCCGCCGTAGTTGATCAGCGACTCGTGCAAACTGCGGAAGGAATTGCCGGGGTTCGCGCAGAGGTATTCGAAGTTCAGCGTCTTCAGAGCATCGACCATGAAGTCGGAGCCGGGCCGATCGACGGTTATAACGTCAACGTGAGACGCAGCGTCAGCGAGAGGAGGTTTGGCGACCGTTGGTGCCGTCGCATTGCCGTGCGGCACAGCAGGCGATCCCGCGTGGCTCGCAACGGGATTGGCCGCCAGCGCTGCGGCGGCCGCGGTGCCCGCGGCGGCGGCTTTCAGAAAATCGCGCCGGTTCACCGAATCGTCTTTGGACTTGCCCATCACCGCACCTCCTTGCTTCTCATCCTTTGCTTCGACGGAAAGATTACTCCCATCCGCGATTTCCTGCACCATTCAGTTCGCTGACCGCCGTGCGGCCCTTCGCTGCGCGACCCAGCCCAAAAAGCGATCCATGCGGGCGCGCTCGCGCCACATCAGGCGAAGGAATTTGCCGGCGTCGAGGTCGGCGGCTTCGTGGCCAAAGAACGTTTCCAGCCGCCATTGAATGTAGGGCGATTTCCAGGGACGCAGCCGGTAGCCCTTGGCAATGATCCAGTAGTAGTGCAAAGCATTGAACATACGATCCGCATTTGTAACACCGTCGCCTTGCTTTTGCATCTGTACCGCCGGGCCTTTTTACCCTGAACGGTGTGGCGAAGGGCCGGCCGGCATCTTGGGCTGCACTTCCATTACGGTTTTCTGGCGGCCATCCAGAGGGAATCGCTGGTGGGGAGGTGATCGCCGAGTGGGCGCGGCAGAGGTTCGAATCCAGCCCGGCGAAGCATTTGGGCAAGCGTCCTCGGAGTGAAATAGTTACAGTGCGCCGGGATGTGATATCCGCACCATTTCTCACCGCGAATGTGGCGATTCCAGCTTGCATAGTTGGGTGTTTTGAGGACGGTGATGCCGCCGGGCTTCAGCACCCGAAACGCGCTGCGAAGGCCAGCTAACGGGTTCCATTCGTGCTCCAGGTAGCCGAATTGTGTTACTACATCGAAGGAGTTTTCGCTGCAAACTCGATCTATTATTTGCGTCACCGGACCTTCCAGAATTGTGTCAGGAGGCAATTTTTGGCGCGAAAGCTGCACTCCGCGTGGGCTCAGCTCGATTCCGGTCACTTCAAAATAGCGCGCGGCAAGCACCAGAAAACCACCATCGCCGGATCCGAAATCAACCAGCTTTCCGCTCCTTTTCCACCGCAAAGTTTGCGCGAGCATGTGGCGATTGGTGTTCGGGCGCAGCGGGCGCAACAGGCGCGAAAGGAACAGCATGACCGGTTGCGTTTGCTTGCGGCGCGCAACTTCCTTGGCATATTCCTCCAGCCAATCATAATTTTCCGCCTGCGCCGAATAATCGAGTTCGCTACCGAGGAATACCATCGCACAACGCCGGCATTCGACGATTTCCCATTCGTCGCGTTGCAAAATCCTTTTCCGATCCATCGCACCGCACAGAGGGCAAGGGCGGATTTTCGCACTGGTTGAATTAGAGACCGCACACATAGCTGGCAAGGTTCCCAAAGACCCCCGATATTACCAAGCGAAATAAAATATGTGGCGCTTTCAGACCGAGGGAATCGAGTAGAATATTTTGCGTAGCACCGGACCAGCCGCGGGAACGCCCAGCTCCCGCATTCAATTCCGATTTCGTCATTCACATCTATTTCAGGGGGAATTATGAAGGTCGCACGCTTTCTCGCATTCATCGCTTTCGCTCTGGTTCTGCAGTCGATAGCTTTGGCGGATACGGTAACGATGAAGAATGGAGACCGCCTGACTGGCACGCTCGGGGATTCCGACGGCAAGGCGATAACGATTCACACGGATTACGCTGGAGACGTCAAGGTGAATTGGTCCGCTATCAAGGAGGTCGCTTCGGCGAAACCGGTATTCGTGGTGACGTCGGATAAGAATGTCATCAGCGGAACAATCGCTCCGGAAGGCGACCATCTTGTGGTTCACACCACCCCAGAATCGGCTGTTGTGGTGCCGCTGGCAAAAATTACGGCCGTTCGTTCCGCCGAAGGGCAGCAAACGTACGAAAAGATCGCCCATCCCGGCTTGTTACACGAATGGAAGGGCAGCGCAACAGTTGGCTTCGCGCTCGCGCGCGGCAACAGCGACACGACCGACCTCAATTCGGGGCTCGCTCTGAACCGGAAGACGCTGACAGACCAAATCAAACTGTACGAATCCTCGGTGTATGCCACCAGCGGCGCCACACCCACCACGCCGACCTCGGGCGTGACGGCTAACGCGATTCTAGGAGGCGCGCGCTACGATCGAAATATTACGGATAAGATGTTTGGCTTTGCGAGTGTGGACTTCACGCATGACCAGTTGCAGGACCTCACTTTGCAGTCAATCTACGCGGGAGGCCTCGGCTGGCACGCGATCGCTCGTCCTAGCACGACGCTCGATATTTTTGCCGGCATCAACTACACGCGTGAAATGTACAGCCCAACTGCTTCGTCGGTCGTTACTTCCAGCCTCGACCGGAATCTTCCGGGGATCACGGCAGGGGAGGACTTCACGCACAAGTTCGGCAGCGTGTCCACCTTTACGGAAAACTTCACCTTTTATCCGGACCTGAGCGACATCAGCCAATACCGGTTTTCATTGGACGCGGGGTGGGTGACAAAATTCAATAAATGGCTCGGCTGGCAAATTAGCCTGGGGGACCGCTACGTCACGAACCCGCCAATTCTGGGCGCTAGATCCAATGATCTTATTTTATCGACCGGGCTCAACCTGAGCCTCGGCCAATAGCCGGTTCTCGCCGCACTTGCTTGGTTTGGAAGGCTACTGGGTAGGGCTATCTGGCGCTGGAAATTGAAGCGAGGCTTGATTTAGCGGCCAAGAGCGTTCGTTCAATATCATCCTCGGTGTGAGCGGCGGAGACGAAGAGAGCCTCGAATTGAGAGGGCGGCAGGAGGACGCCGCGCGCCAGCATTTCGCGGAAGAAAGCCGCGAAACGCGCTGTATCCGATTTTTTTGCTCCCGCGTAGTCGCAGACGGTATCGGCGCTGAAGAATATGGTTAGCAGTGAACCGGTCGCGTTCACCTGCGCCGGTATTCCAGCTTGCTGCAGCGCCGTGCGCAAGCCGGCGGCGAGGCGCTCCGCCTTTCGGTTGAGCGAGTGGTAAAAATCGGGCGTTTCCAACTTTGGCAGCGTAGCCAATCCGGCGCGCATCGCGAGCGGATTGCCGGAAAGTGTGCCGGCCTGGTAGACGGGACCGACCGGCGCAATCATGTCCATGATTTCGCGGCGACCGCCGTACGCGGCCGCCGGCAATCCACCGCCGATTATTTTGCCGAGCACCGTGATGTCCGGTTGAATTTGGAAAGTACTCTGAGCGCCCCCGTATGCGACGCGAAAACCGGTGATCACTTCGTCGAAAATCAGGAGCGAGCCATCGCGCTGGGTAATCTCGCGGAGAGATTCGAGAAAATTCGGCTGCGGCGCGACCACTCCCATATTCGCGGCCACCGGCTCAACGATTACCGCCGCAATTTTTCCCGCGTGCTCAGAGAAAATCTGTTCGACGGCCGCGGCATTGTTGTAAGGCGCGTTGAGCGTGAGGCGAGCGAGAGCTTCCGGGACGCCGGGGCTGGAGGAAATTCCCAGCGTCGCGAGGCCGGAGCCGGCTTCCACGAGAAAGCTATCGGCGTGTCCGTGATAGCCGCCCTCGAATTTTAGAATCAGATCGCGCTTGGTGAATGCGCGAGCGGCCCGGATGGCGGACATTGTCGCTTCGGTCCCGGAGCTGACGAAGCGGATGCGTTCAATCGAGGGGATGGCATGCGCGATGCGCTCGCCCAGCTCGATTTCGAGCGGCGAGGTAATACCGTAGCTGGTGCCGCGCCCGGCCTGGTCCGCGATGGCGGCAACGACATCGGGATCGGCGTGGCCCAGGATCAGCGCGCCCCAGGAGCAGATGTAGTCGATGTATTCGCGACCGTCGGTGTCCCAAAGGCGCGAGCCTTGCGCGCGGTCGATTACGAGAGGCGCGCCGCCCACGGCTCGGAATGCGCGGACGGGGCTATTCACTCCGCCAACAAGGATTTTTTGTGCGCGATCGAGAAGATCGGATGAGCGGGAGTCGGGAGGCACCGTCTCAGCAAGCTTTCAGCCAGCGGGCGACGTCCTTGGCGTGATAGGTCAAGATGATCGAGGCGCCGGCGCGCTGGATGCCGGTGATGATTTCGAGGACGATGCGCTGTTCGTCAATCCAGCCCTTGGCTGCCGCTGCCTTAACCATCGAGTATTCGCCGCTCACGTTGTAGGCCGCCACAGGCACGTCAAAACGCTCGCGCACGCGCGCGATCACGTCCAGATAGGCCAGCGCGGGCTTGACCATGATCATATCCGCGCCCTCGGCGATATCGAGCTCGACTTCGCGCAGAGCTTCGCGAGCGTTGGCGGGATCCATCTGATAGCTGCGGCGGTCGCCAAACTGCGGCGTGGATTGCGCCGCTTCGCGGAACGGTCCGTAGAACGCGGAACCGTATTTTGCGGCGTAGGACAAAATCGCCACATCGTGAAAGCTGTTTTCGTCGAGCTTGCTGCGGATAGCAGCGACGCGGCCATCCATCATGTCCGATGGCGCGACGATATCGGCACCCGCGCGCGCGTGCGACAGAGCGGCCTCGGCAAGCAGCGCGATACTCGGATCATTTAGAATTTTTCCGTCTTTGATGACGCCGCAGTGGCCGTGGCTCGTGTACTCGCACAGGCAAACATCCGTGATGACCAGCAGATCGAGCTTGGCCTTGCGGATGGCTTCAATCGAAAGCTGCACCGCGCCGCTTGCCGACGCAGCTTCCGAGCCGGTTTCGTCCTTGTGCTCTGGCAGGCCGAAAAGAATTACCGCGGGAACGCCGAGGCCGGCGACTTCGCGGCACTCTTCCACGATTTGATCGGGCGATTGCTGGAATATTCCCGGCATGGAGCTGACTTCGGTGCGCACTTTGGCGCCGGGGCAGGCAAACATGGGATAGACCAAACCGTGCGCTGAGACTTGTGTTTCGCGCACGAGTCCGCGGATCGCTTCGGAGCGGCGAAGGCGGCGCGGACGATGTGTCGGAAATGTCATTTGCGCGCCTTCTCTCGATTCCCTGAGGCAAAGTAGTGGGTCATGGCCTGAATAATGTCGTTCGTATTCGGTTGCGGCGCTTCGAAATTAACCTCAACGCCCGCATCCCGGATTGCCCGAGCCGTAGTCGGGCCGATCGCTCCGAACCCGGAGCTTTTCACAAGGCAATCCAACGTGTCTTTACCCACCACCTTCACAAAGTTGCGGAATGCCGAAGGGCTGCCAAAAAAGATCAGGTCAGCACCTTCGCGCCGAACGCGAGCGAGCGCCTCGCCATCGAGCGATTCTGGCATACAAGTTCGATAAGCGACAACCGATGTGACATCCCCACCAACTGCGCGGAGTGCCTCAGCGATTCGATCGCCGGCCTGATCGCTTGCAGGCAGAAGGATCTTCGTGCCATGCGCGAGCCGCGCGAAGGCCGCCACGAATTCGGAGCCGGACCGAGCGGCCGTGGCAATAAAGTCCGGCGGCAGGCCTTCCTTTCTCGCCACCTCGGCAGTCGCGGTGCCCAGCGCAGCGATCTTTGGCCCTACGGCGCGCAAATCCAGTGGCGCTAGGTCTAGTTCTCTCGCACGTTGTGAAAAGAAGCGCACGGCATTCTGGCTGGTGAACGCAATCCAATCGAATTGAGACAGCCGAGAGAGAGCGGAATCTAGCGGGTTCCAGTCTTCGGGGGGAACAAAATCGATACATGGAAGGACCGTGACGTCCGCGCCTTTTTCATTCAGGGCCCGGAAGAAAGTAGGCGCCTGCTCGGGCGCACGCGTGATCACAACACGCTTTCCCGCCAGCGGCTTTTCAGCGTTGGCCAACGGTTCGTCCCGCGAGGCGCAGAATCTTGTCCGCGCCCGCACCGATCAGAATTTGGCCGAGACGCTTTCCTACCTCGGTGGCGTCCGCCGGAGTCCCGCGCGAATCGCGGCGGACGAACTCCCTACCGTCGGCGGAAAAAACCGCGGCTTCGATGTAGATTTCGCCGTCGGCGAGATGCGCCCACGCGCCAAGGGGCACCTGGCATCCGCCTTGCAATTCATGCAAGAGCGCGCGTTCGGCGGTGATGCATGCGCGCGTCTCCGCGTCGTCTAGCGCGGCGGCCAAGCGCGAAGTCTCTGTGTCGTTCGCGCGAGTCTCGATTCCCAGAGCGCCTTGGCCGACTGCGGGGAGCATCACATCTTCTTCGAGGACCTGTGTGATACGGCTGCTCAGGCCCAGCCGATTCACGCCGGCAACCGCGAGGATGATTGCGTCGAATTCGCCAGCGTCGAGCTTCTTCAATCGCGTGTCCACGTTTCCGCGCAAATCAACAGCTTCGATATCGGGGCGATGGTGGCGAAGCTGCGCCTGGCGGCGCAGGCTGCTGGTGCCCACGCGTGCGCCAGGAGCAAGAGCCTTCAGCGTGGTGCCTTCGCGAGAGATGAGGCAATCGCGCGGATCTTCGCGGCGCGTGATCGCGGCGAACTCGAGACCGGCCGGAATTTCCGTGGGAACATCTTTCATGCTGTGAACGGCGAGATCGATAGTGCCGGCCAGCAGCGCCTCTTCAAGTTCCTTGATGAAGATGCCTTTTGCACCGGATTCCGAGCCGATCGCGGCATTCACTTGAGCGACGGAGGCGGACTGAAGATGGTCACCGGCCGTGCGGATGCGGACGATCTCGGTTTCGATTCCGTGGCGCTGCGCCACCAAATCCGCAATGTGGTTCGCCTGCCACAGCGCCAGCGAGCTGCCGCGGGTGCCGATGCGCAGCCGCTTCACTCCTCTTCCTCGCCCCTTACGCCACTTTTGTCGAGCCCGAAAATGTGCCGGATGGTTTCAATTGCGCCCAGGCGTCCCCGCATCGCGCCGCCGCGGCCGAGGCGCTGCGCGGGCTCGTCAAGAACGCGCTCGATCAATTCTTCCGTTATGCTGGCGAGGCGTTGCTGTTCTTCCGGCGAGATTCCTTCGCCATTGGCGAGGTGTTCGCGCAAAAGCAGTTCACGATGTCTGCGAAACTGCTCGCGAAGATCGTCGACAATCGAACCGGCTTCGAGCGCCGCGCGCCACGATTCGAATTTCGCCACGTGTTCGGCGATGATGGCTTCGGCGCGCGGGATTTCTGCTTCGCGGGCGCGTTTATTCTGCTCGACGATTTCGCCGAGATCGTCGATGTTGTAGAGGTACAAATTGTAGAGGTCCGCTGCATTGGAATCGACGTTGCGCGGCACGCCGAGGTCTACCACAAAAACTGGCTGGCCGTCGCGGGCGGCCAATGCGCCATCCAGCATTTCACGAGTGAGCACGGCGCCGCTGCTGACCGACGTGACGATAATGTCCGGTGTGCCGAGAACATCGTCCAGCGACGCCCAGGCTACCGCTTCGCCGCCCAGTCGCTCGGCGAGTTCCGCGGCGTGGTCGTGCGAACGATTCGCCACTCGCAGGCTGCCGATGCCGCGATTGCGCAAATGCTCCACTACCTGCTCGGCCACCGCGCCCGCGCCGACGATCAGCGCGCTGTGACCCTTCAGATTTCCGAACACTCGCTCGGCAAGCTTCACGCCCGCCAGAGCCACCGACATCGGGCGCGCGCCCACTTCGGTTTCAGAACGCACGCGCTTGCCCACCGCGAGCGCGCCCTGAAACGCGCGGTTCAACATTGGTCCGGTAGAACCATTGTCGAGCGCTTGTCCGTATGCGGTGCGGAGTTGGCCTAAGATTTCGGCTTCGCCAAGCAGCATGGAATCCAGCCCTGCGGCCACGCGGAAAAGATGCCGGACGGCCTCAGAACCAAACCAGCGATAGGTGCGCCCATGAAGTTCGGCGCGGGGAATGCGGTGATAGGCGGTTAGAAAATCTTCCATCGCATCGGTGACCGCGGGGCCCGAAGTTGCTGGCACGCCGTAGAGTTCACTGCGATTGCACGTGGAAAGCACCACGGCTTCTTCGAGAATTCCCCGCTTGCGGAGTTCTCCCGCGGCCTCCAAGGCTTGCTCGGGGGTGAACGCTACGCGCTCGCGAAGCTCCACTGGAGCGGTGCGATGGTTGCAGCCGATCAGCGCCAGATGAGCGCCTCCCACGCCGCGGCTGCGCGCGAAACTTTTCGAGTTCGAAACGGTCGTCATCAGTAGAAGCGGTGGAACTTTGTGAGATACAAATTCACGATTGTATAGCTGAAGAGCACAGCTCCGAAATTCAGCGCGCAGATTACGGCAGCCCGGGCGCCCCGCCATCGCGCGTTGCGCGAAAGCGCCAGATATAAAATGTAGACCGCGATAATTCCGATGGTGACAATCACTTTCGGATCGCCCATGGCGTACGCGCCTGTCAGCCGGTGCTCCCAGATCAGGCCGCTCGCCACTCCGACGCCCAGAGTTGCCAGGCCAACGTAGACGCTGCTGCGGGCCATGCGGTCCAGCACGCTAAGCGCCGGAGAACGCCAGAAGACGGCGCCAGCCCGATGAGAACGCAGCATGCGGTCCTGCGCCAGGTAAACAAGACTCACCACAAACGACAGCGCAAAAGCCGCATACGCCCAAGTATTGAGCGTCACGTGAAAATCGAACAACGGACCTCGCGCCGGCGGAGGCGGCGGCAGCGCGCTCGGCGCAAACCAACCGAGCAGCCCCATCCATATCGCCAGCAGAAACGTCACGAAAGCCCCCACCGATCTCTGCCGGTGCACCGTTTCCAGACCCAGATAGGTGACTCCCAAAAGCCACGCAAAAAGCGACATCGACCCGAAAAGATCGTCGTACGGCACTGTGTGCATCCCGTGCGAACGCTCGAGCAGCGAAAAATAATGCAGCGCAATTCCGCCGCACAGTAAAAGCGTCGCCAGCCGCCCCACCCACACATTCGGCGCGTAGAGAATCCGGGCGTAGCAGCAAAAACTCGCCACATACAACGCGAGACTCAGGTATCCCGTATGATTCAGCATGCGACGCGAACCTTCCCCGTTCGCGTAATTATAGCGCCAAACCCGCCGTCGGCGGGCAAGGGGCGCGCTCCAAAAAGCATCTTCTCTCCTTAAGAAAAATCGCAGCGATTCGCCGGTTCTTCGTCCCAGGGCTGCGGAGGCAAATTCGGCGGATGGTAGCCAGTATCCACATGAAGTTTCTGGGCTACGCTTTCATGTAGCACGGAGCCTGCCGGAATTTCCCTTCGCGCGCCGAGCGGAATTCGCCACTTTTTTCGCCGGGCCGCCAAATCGTAGTAAGAGTGCGGCAAAATTTCCAAGATCCACCATTTCCAGGTGAGCGAGTTGTGCGTTTTCGCCGCCGGATCGGGCGCAACCGGCGGAGGCGGCGGAATCCTCCCCAGCACCTTATCCGCTTTTCCCGCGTCGACCAATAATCCGAATGACGCGGCTTCGCAAAGCATCCACTCCAGCGCAATTTGCGATAAGCCGCTTTGCAAATCTGGGTAAGAGCCTCCCACGTCCGAATGCACGCCCGCGAACCACACTTGCTTCATATTTTGTCCCGGCAGCGACGCGCCCCACAGCTTGTCGCGAAAATAGCAGCGTCGCTCGTCGATTGAAATCGCGTGACGCCCGTTGGCGATCGCCGGATTTTGCCCCGTGAACGGCAACCAGACCGGATCCCAAATCCAGCCTACGGAGCTTACCGTGTCCCAAACGCCCACAAAGTGCAGCGTGCAATCGCGGCAAAAAGTTTCCTTGAAGCCCTGCGCCACGCCGAAGGTATGCGTCATGCCCTGCGCCTTGCGAGACGTCCTCGCATACAGGCGAATGATGTACGGAATCAGCCCGTCATTTCCAGGATGTAGCAATCCGAACATGTGCAGAATCCCGCCGAGCACTCGCACCGTGTATGCGCCTCTGCTGAAGCCGAAAAGGAAAATATTGTCGCCGTCTTCGTAGACGTTCATCAGATACCGGTACGCGTCGCCCACATTGGCCAGCAATCCAGCGCCGAACGCCAGCCCCATGATCACGGACCAAGCCTTCGTGAATTTATTGTGCGCCGTCGGCGCGCCCATCGTTCCGACGCCCGGGTGGTAGTAGCCGATCTGCCGCCGCTCCTCGATCACGATCGCGCTGTAGAGCTTTACCACGTTGGAATTGGAATCGCTGAATTCGTTTCCCGTTCCATCGCAGCAGATCACGATATTTTTCGCCATAGTGCTTCTCCGGTGTCCGCATGCGCGCCGCTAGCGACAAGATACCGCTCTCCCCGCTGGCTTCGCTGGGAATATTTCTGTGGACTTGCGCTTCTGCTATCATCGTTAAGAACCTTGCAATCCAATGCCTCGCGCCGACGAAAATAAGAAGGACGTGTTCCTCCGCGCCTGCCGCTTCGAGCCGGTCCACCGCGTTCCGGTGTGGATCATGCGCCAAGCCGGACGTTATTTGCCCGAGTATCAGGCTGATGCGCGCCCGGCATTCGTTCCTTGGAAATCTGCAAAACGCCCGAACTGGCGGCCGAGGTTTCCATTCAGCCGTTCCGCGTGCTGGACGTCGACGCGATCATCGTTTTTTCCGATATTTTAATCGTCGCCGAAGCCATGGGATTGCCGCTGGACGTCCCCGATTCCGGCCCGATCCTTTCGAATCCAATTCGCGATATTGCCGCGGTGCGGCGCCTCCGCGATTTCGATCCCGAGCGCGAGACGCGATTTGTGGCCGACGCGATTCGCGCCATCTGCAAAGAAGCCGGCCCCAACGTGCCGGTAATTGGCTTCGCCGGCGCTCCTTGGACGCTCGCCTGTTACATGATTGAAGGCCAGACGCGCGGCGATATCTCGCGTGCAAAGCAAATGTTACGAGATCAACCTGAAGTTCTGCGCGAACTGCTGGATCGAATTGCCGCGCGTCACCGCCTTATATTTGAAATCGCAAATCGCAGCGGGCGCATCCGCCATCCAGCTTTTCGACACCTGGGCGGGAGAACTGAGCGCCCGCCGAATACGACGCCTTCGAACTTCCCGCCACTCAAATGATCTTCAGCGCGCTCGGCGGCGCCGATGTTCCCAAAATACTTTTCGCCAAGGGGTCCGCGCGGCATCTCGGCAGCCTGGCGAAAACTGGCGCGAACGTTCTCAGCGTGGATTGCAATACCGATCTCGCCGAGGCGCGCCGCAAACTTGGCCCTCATATAGCGCTGCAAGGAAATGTGGACCCTGAAGTCCTGCTCGGCGATGAAGCCTCTATCCGCCGCGCCGCGCGCGAAGCCATCGCGAAAACCGGCGGCCTCGGCCACATCTTGAATCTGGCCACGGAATCTTGCCGACGACGCCGGTAGCAAACGCCAAAGCATTTGTGGACGCAGGACAAACCGCGCCGATTCGCGCGTCGATTCCTGCGGCCACCGCGGCAAAAACCTCTGGCGCGAGCCGCAATGGCAGCCTCGACGTCGGCCAAATCTCCGAAGAACTTCTCGCCAAATACAATCGCCCCGGCCCGCGCTACACCAGCTATCCCACCGCTCCGGTTTGGAAGGACGATTTCGGCCCCGACGATCTCGAACGGCGCTACGCCACCGCCGATTTGCGCGGCACGCCGCTCTCGCTGTACATGCATCTTCCTTTCTGCGAAAGCCTTTGCCTTTTTTGCGCGTGCAACGTCTCGATCCAAAAAGATAAGAGCGTGGCGATTCCCTATCTCGCCGCGCTCAAGCAAGAAATCGACCACGTCGCGCGAATGGTTTCGCGCAAGCGCCCGGTAGATCCAGTTCCACTGGGGCGGCGGCACTCCCACGTATCTTTCTCCCGCGCAACTCGAAGACCTCTTCGCCTACACCCGCGAGCGATTCTTTTTCGCGCCGGACTCCGAAATCGGAATCGAAATCGACCCGCGCGTCACCAGCCGCGCGCATTTGGAAACCCTTCGCAATCTCGGATTCAACCGCCTCAGCATGGGCATTCAGGATTTTCAGCCCAAGGTGCAGGAAACCATCCATCGCGTGCAACCCTATGAAATGACGCGCGACCTGATCGCCGCCTCGCGCGAACTCGGCTTCCAAAGCCTCAACGTCGATTTGATCTACGGTCTGCCGTATCAAACCGCCGCCAGCTTCGAGCACACCGTCGACCAGGTGCTCACCCTCGCGCCCGACCGCGTGGCCATGTTCAGCTACGCGCATGTGCCTTGGCTCAAAAAGCAGCAGGGCGCATTTGCGGCGCACCTGCCCGAAGGACCCGAGAAATTCCGCATCTTTCGCGCCGGACTGGAAAGGTTTCTCAGCGCAGGATACATCTACATCGGCATGGACCATTTCGCGCGCCCGGACGACGAACTCTCGACCGCCCAGCGCAATCGCACGCTGCACCGCAATTTTCAGGGCTACACCACCAAGGCCGGCACCGATCTTTACGGCATGGGAGTCAGCGCGATCAGCTCCATCGGCGAAGCGTACGCGCAAAATCGCCGCGAAATTCCCGCGTATCAGACGACTGTCGCCGACGCGCGGCATCGCCACGATGCGCGGCTATCGCTTGTCGCAGGACGACCTCATCCGCCGCGCAGTAATTGGCCGCTTGCTTTGCCACACCGTGATCCGCAAGCCGGAAATCGAGCGCGAGTTCACCATCTCCTTTGACGAATACTTCGCTCCGGAACTGCGAGCGGCTGGAGGAACCTGCCTCCGACGGCCTGGTCACTCTGGAGTCAGCCGAAATCCGGGTTACGCCGCTCGGCCGCATCTTCATTCGCAATGTCGCCATGGCTTTCGACCGCTATCTGCACGAACAGCAAATGGACCGGAAGCCGCTCTTTTCAAAAACGCTCTAGCTGATTTCACGCAAAGTCGCGCACAAAAAAAACGGGGCGCATCTCGCGCCCCGCTAGCCATCCTCTCGATTGCAGTCAGTTACCGGCGTCCTCCTCCGAAACCACCATGAAAGCCTCCGCCACCATGGAAGCCGCCTGAAGCCTCCGCCACCGAAGCCGCGTGCACCATCGCCGTGGTATCCGCCGATGCCGGGCCTGCTACCGTAATATCCGCGGCCATGAAAGCCGTGGCCATAATAACCGTAACCAAAGCCCCAAGGCACCCCATACGCCCCGTAAAACGCGAACGGCGAATAGAATCCCCATCCGAATGGGCTGTAGAAGATGTCCGCGCCGCCGGGTACGAACGTGTAGCAGCTCAACCACGGATCCCAATACCAGCCTGTGCCGTACCATCCGGGTCCGTACCCTTCGTAGATCGGCGCCACATCGGCATTCGCTTCCGCCATATATGACGAACGCAGCTTGCTCCAGTTGTAGAGGTCTCCTTTGTAGGCATTCTCGTCGAAGCCGTGAGCCTTCAAGTTTTCGGCCGCAAGCATCACCTCATGGCCGCCCTTTACCTTGGCGCTCTGGTCATTTTCCTGAACCTCGGCCTGCCCGCTGAAAACTCTCACGACTCCCTGATCCGCATCGAAATCGTAAAATCCTTTCTTCTCCATGCGGGCCGCCGCGTTGCCTTCCTCGACAATCAAACGATTCTCCGGATGTATGTCCGTTACCTCGACTGTCGCTTCGCCCTTTTCAATAGCCACTTCGGTATCCGTCAGGTTCGGCGCAATCATCTTCACTTCGCTGCTATCGCCCACCCGCAGAAACACGCCCGGCGTAAGCAGCACTTCGGCTTTGCCGAGCTGCGTCGTGATTGTCTCGCCGGCGCCGAGCTGCGCCGTTCCAATCGACTCCGAATCTACCGGCTGCGATCCAATCGAAACTTGTCCTTCCACGTAGTTCAAAGTTCCCGGATAAGCCGTCCCAGGATGGTCTGATACTCCCCAGGCTGGAGCGCTTAGGACCGCCGCCAGGAACAACCCTGCCGTGCCTTTTCAGCGCTAAGTTCCACATTATGTTTTCCCCTCCATAGATAAGATGCGTTCTAAGGCTAGTGCGATCTAAGGGTGGAATTGCCGTGGCAATCTGGAAGTCCCGTGTAACAGGCTCATAAACAAAGACTTCCAGCTATGGTGAAAATGCTCCGAGAAATCGCTATTGCAGGGGCGGTTCAACTCATGTTAGCTTCAGCGAACAAAAAGCGAATAAATGCAGAGAGAAAAAACGGAACGCAAGCGTTGGCGGCCAGTGCTTTCTCGGAGGAAGTTATGGCGGCATCATCGAACGGTTTGGCCTCACGTTCGCAATCAACCTTGGAAACCGTCGAGGAGGTCCTCGCTGTTCTCTCGGCTCGGTCATCGTCACGATGATGTCCTCACCGCCGTCAAGCACTTCCCTGCTCGCCAAGCGCAATTCTGCCCCATGCCGGCCTGGGTTCGCCCCGAACTAGCCGCCGCCTATCGCGCCAAGGGCATCGAGCGCCTCTACTCACATCAAGCCGCCGCTGCCGAGCTTGCTCGCGCCGGAAAAGACTTCGTGGTGGTCACTCCCACTGCCTCTGGCAAGACGCTCTGCTACAACTTGCCGATACTCAATTCCGTTCTCGAAAATCCGGATACGCGCGCCCTCTATCTCTTTCCCACCAAGGCCTTGGCGCAAGACCAACTCGCGGAGCTTCACGACCTCGCCACGCGGCTTCACGATTCGTTTGGTGTCTTCACGTACGACGGCGACACGCCCAGCGACGCGCGCAAAGCCATCCGCGAACGCGCCCACGTGATCCTCACCAATCCGGACATGCTGCACACCGGCATCCTGCCGCACCACACCAAATGGATGCGCCTGTTCGAGAATCTCCGCTACATCGTGCTTGACGAGCTGCACACCTATCGCGGCGTTTTCGGCAGCCACCTGGCCAACGTGCTCCGCCGCCTCGCGCGCATCGCGCGATTTTATGGCTCAGCGCCGCAATTCATCTGCTGCTCGGCCACCATTGCTAATCCCGGCGAACTTGCTTCGCAACTGATCGAACGCATGGTTGAAACCATCGAAGAAAATGGCGCGCCCGCTGCCGAAAAACTTTTCGTTTTCTACAACCCCCCGATGGTCAATCGAAATCTCGGCATCCGCCGCAGTTACCTCAATGAAACCGCGCGCGTGTCCAAGGAACTTCTCGCGCGAAAGCTGCAAACCATCGTTTTCGCCAACAGCCGCCTGCACACCGAAGTGCTGCTCACCTATTTGCAGCAGGCCAATCCGCCGCAGCCCGGCGCGGCTCGAGCCGGTTCGCGGCTATCGCGGCGGCTATTTGCCTGGCGAACGCCGCGAAATCGAGCGCGGCCTGCGCGAGGGGCGCGTCCGCGGCGTCGTCGCCACTAGCGCCCTGGAATTGGGAATTGATATTGGCTCGCTTGACGCCTGCGTGATGGCTGGCTACGCCGGCTCGATTGCCTCCACCTGGCAGCGTGCGGGCCGCGCCGGCCGCCGCAGCGGCGCTTCCTGCGCGGTTTTCGTCGCCTCCTCCGCGCCGCTCGATCAATTTATCGTCCAGCATCCGGAATATTTTTTCGGCCGCTCGCCCGAGCACGCCTACATCCAGCCCGATAATCTGGAAATTCTCGTCAACCACCTGAAGTGCGCGGCCTTCGAACTCCCCATTGCACCGGACGAACGATTCGGCGCCGTCGATCTTTCCAATCTCTGCGAGCGCCTTGCCGAAGCGGGTTTCTTTCATCGCAGCGGCGGCAATTGGCACTGGGTGCAGGAGGCTTATCCGGCGGATACCGTCAGCTTGCGCTCGGTTACTTCCGATAATTTCGTAATCGTGGAAACCGCCGCGGAAGATGATGGCAACGTTTACCGCTTCAAGAAAGGCGGCCCGGAAGTAATAGGCGAGGTCGATTTCTCATCAGCGCTGACCACGGTTCATCCGAAAGCAATCTATCTTCATCAGGGGCAGCAGTATCACGTCGAACACCTCGATTTCGATCGGCGCAAAGCCTACGTCAAGCCGGTAAACGTCGATTACTACACGGACGCAATCCGCTACACCCAGGTCCGCGTCCTCGAAATCGCCGAAGAAGACCGCATCACCCCCGCTGCGGGTCCTTTGTACGCCCCTCCCGCCAATCCGTCATTCCGAGCGGAGGGGCCCGACGGTTTGGCTTCTCCGGACGAAGTCCGGTCGGGCCCCGCAGCGAGGAATCTCTCTTCGATTGCCGGAAACGCCTCCTCGTTCCCATGGGGATGTTCTTGTCCGCTCCCAGGTCATCGGCTTCAAGAAAATAAAATTTTTCACCAACGAAAATGTAGGCGATGGAAAACTCGAGCTTCCCGAAAACGAGATGCATACCACCGCCTTCTGGCTCACGCTCGATCGCGAATTGTTGCAGGCCCTTCCCTTCGCCCTTTCCGACCGCCAAAGCGGAATCTTCGGTCTGCTCTACGCCCTGGAATCGATGGCTGCGTTGCTCCTGATGTGCGACCGCCGCGATCTCGGCACGGCCGTGGGCGAGCGCCCACCCAGCGCGGGGATTGAAACCGACTGGCAGGAATTTACAGGCTCGATCCGCGATGTCGCCGCGACCAGAGAATTCTTCGAGGCGAATTTGTACATCTATGACGCGTATCCCGGCGGCATAGGGTTTAGCGAGCCGCTCTATCGTGTCCACGATTTGCTCTTGTGCCGCACGCGGGAGCTTATCGCGGCGTGCCCGTGCGAAAACGGATGTCCGTCTTGCGTCGGCCCGGCAGGAGAAAAAAGTGAGCGCACCAAGGAAGCCGCGTTGGCGATTTTGGCGAGCCTTTTGCCGAATCGCACGAGGCCTCAATGACCGCTCACGTACTTCTAAATCGGCTCAAGGCGCTCCAGCCCAGCCCACTCCAGCGCCGAGTGCCGCTTGCTACCGAGGCTGGCAATGCGACGCGTGGACTCGCGCCGGACATCCCCGCGGGCGCCGTCCGCCTCGCCGAAATTTTGGGCGCCTCACCCCGAAGTAATCGCTTCGGCGAACACCTCGGCCTGCGCCGGTGGTTCTCGGAGGCCGTCGGAGACGGCCTCGCACTGAACGCGCCAGAACACGAAATCGATCCAGCAGCGCTCAGCCTGCTCGCTCCTGGAGCGCCTAAAGAAGTGCGTGACCCCGCGCAATGGCTTTTCCTTGATACGGAAACCACCGGCCTCGCGGGAGGCACTGGCACGTATCCCTTTCTCGTCGGCATTGCCTGGTGGGACGCGGGAGGCCTCGAAGTGGAGCAGTTTTTCATGCGCGAGCAGAGCGAGGAACATTCCTTGCTGGTCGCGCTTGCCGAGCGCATGGCCGAGCGCCGTGTGCTCGTCACCTTTAATGGAAAATCGTTTGACTGGCCTTTGCTCGAAACTCGTTACCGCATGACGCGCGCGATCAAGCTGCCCGCGCCGCGCGCCCATATCGATTTTCTCCACCCCGCCAGGAATTTGTGGCGGCTGCGGCTCGGCTCTGTGCGGCTGCAAGATCTCGAAAAACACGTGCTCGGCTGGAATCGCGGAATAGACGTGATGTCTGAATTGATTCCTTCTATCTACTTCGATTTTTTGCGCGGCGGTTCCGCCCGATCCTCTTGTCCCGATCTTCCATCACAATCAAATGGACTTGCGAGGACTGGCGGGGCTTGCTAGCCGCGTGCTTGCCTTGCTCAGCCAGCCCGAGCAACATGGAACGGACGCCCTCGAATTTTTCGGCATTTCACGCATCTGCGAACGCCGGGGAGAATCAGTTCGCGCCCGAAAGCTTTATCAGCACTCGATTGCCGGCGCACTGCCCCCGGAAACCGATCGCGCCGCTCGCTGGTCGCTCTCGCGGCTTGCGAAACGCGAGGGAGATTTGGCGCTGGCATGCGAGCTATGGGAAGGAATGCTCGGAAATTCCCGCGAGGGCTGTCGAAGCCTACGAGCAACTGGCGATTCACTACGAGCACCGTGCGCGCGAGCCGCATCGCGCGGCTTCGCTCGTACGCAAGGCCCTCGCTGAACTTCATCGCGCCTGCGAAGTCGGCGCCATTGCGCCCACGGCATATCGCCAGCGCCGCGTTCGCTTCGAGCGGCGACTAGTGCGGCTCGAACGCAAGGCGAGCCGGGGCCTCTTGGACGCGCTCAAAAGTGGAATCCCTTGCGGCCGCAGGTGAATCGAATTAGGAAGAATAAAAGGGGGAGTCCCATGTCTGAATTGGATAGCACTGCAGCCCGAACTGCGAGAATCTCGGAGCCGGAGAACAAAGCCATGCCTGGAATCACGGATCCTTATCTGCGCCAGCAACTCGAGAAACGACGTGAGGAGTTGAAGACAAACATTGCTGTCATCCCGGTGGACGATCCGGAAGCGGCCGCTCCTTTGCTCGACCTCCTGCAGGAAGTGGATTCCGCGGTGGAGCGAATGGACGATGGAACCTACGGAATCTGCGAGGCCTGCCACGACACCCTCGCACAGGAACGGCTCCTTACCGATCCGCTGGCCCAGATGTGTCTTGACTGCTTGACTGGCGAAGAGCAGCGCGCGCTCGAACGCGATCTCGAACTCGCGGCGCGCATCCAGCGTGGGCTGCTGCCGCAAACAGACACGCGGTTTCAGGACTGGCGCGTTCATTACCGGTACAAACCAGCGGGAGTCGTCAGCGGCGATTTCTGCGATGTGATTCCCTCCGCCACGGGAGACGGCAAGGTAATTTTCCTTCTCGGAGACGTGACGGGTAAAGGAGTGGCGGCGTCACTGCTGATGACCCACTTGCACGCGATGTTCCGCAGTCTGGCGGGCATCGGCCTCGAACTCGATAAGCTGGTGGAAATGGTGAACCGCCTCTTCTGCGAAAGCACGATCGCGGGGCAGTACGCCACTTTGGTGTGCGGGCGGATCGGCCGCGACGGAGAAGTCGAAATCGCCAGCGCGGGCCATTTCCCCGCGCTGCTGCTCGGAAAAAGCGGCGTCAGCCGGATCGAGGCTACGGGCCTGCCGCTGGGAATGTTTACGAACAGCAGCTATGCGGTTCGCCGCGCGCGCCTCGAACCGGATGACAGCCTGCTCCTCTATACCGACGGCATTTCAGAAGCGCGCGATCCTTCAGGAAAGGAATACGGGATCGGCGGGCTTTCGCTCGCTGTGGACAAAAAGCACGGCTGGGCGCCGGAAGCGCTCGTTGCGGCTTGCATGAAAGACCTGGAAAGACACTCGTCCGGGACGCGGCAAGCGGACGATCAGACCCTCATGGCGATTCAGCGAGCCGGCGGCGGAGTGGCATCCTTCAACGACTAACCGCGCGGAGCGAGCTCATGACGAGAGTCGGGCGCTCGATTCCGATATGCGTGCGGTTGTGCTCGAAAATTCGCGCGCCCTTCATCGGAGAGGAATCGAGAAGCCGCTGCAATTCCTCAACCGTGTACGCCGAGCGCACGGAATCGCAGTAGAGCTTGTACATCAGTCCTTGATAATGGCGCCCGTGCCGCCGGACGTGGAAGGGATACGCGAAGCGGCTCGGCCTTCGCAGATCGCGGAGCAGGATCGCGCCTTCCGGTTTCGCGAGGCGCGCAATTTCCGCCAGCAGTTTTTGCGGCTCGGCGAGATGGTGCAGCACGGAATTGCACACCACCAAGTCAAAGCTTCCATCGCGAAACGGAACCTGATTTCCATCGGCCACATAGAAATGAATGCGTCCCGTAACATCCGCAGCAGGCGCGAGACTCGCAACGCCCTGCGCGATCATGTTGGGTGATCGGTCCACCCCGACGAATTTCCATCGCGTGAGCCGGCGCGCAAGCTTCAGTACGATTTGCCCGGGACCGGTGCCGATATCGAGCGCGCGGCCTCTTTCGCGCTTCCGCGCAACGAGGCGTGACGGCGTGGTCGATGAAAGTGTCATCAATGGCGTTCAGGTGAGATTGCGCGGCCGCCGAAGAATATGCTTCCACTTCCGCGGAATCGTCCATCACTTCAGGTTCAGCGACGCGCGGTAATTCGAAAACGCTCATCGGAGAAATACTCGGTTTCAGTGAGGCTGCGGCGCGCGCGCGGCTTCGGCTGCCTTGGAGGCTCGGAGCTGCGCCACCGAGGGTTCGATCTTCTACCGGGCCCGGCGCGGCGGGCCAGCCGATGGCGCGATTGATTGCGTCGAAGGTCGCGCGGGTGGCGCCTTCGACGCTTAGGCATTGCAGCTCCATGCATCGAAGGTAGACGCCGCCCGCATCCGTCTGGAACTGGAAAAAATTCGGACGGCGGTAGAGCGCGGTGCGCGTTTTGTATTTCGTTTCCAGAGCTTCGCTGTATTGTCCGAAAAACCGCGCCGTATCGTCCGGGGTTTCGAGCGCCAGATGGAACACCAACGGCGTTTCCTTTGTTTTCGCGTCCTCGAAGACGGCGTAACGGTCGCCATCCCATGCAGGCGAAAGAGCCGCGGCTCGCGCGGGATCCAGGAACTGCTTGAGCAATTCCTCGAGGCCGAATTCGCCCATCACATTTTCCTCGAGCAATTTCCAATCCGCGGGAACCAAGCCTTTCCAGGGCGGCAGCGTGACCTTGGCGGGTCCGACGTCCTTCAAGTAAAAGTCGGGATGCAGAATTTGCTGCGTCGAAACGGGCGGCCGCTCGAAGAGCAGATGGAGATCGGCCCAGCCGGTGTGCGCCTTCAGGAATTGCTGCGCAAAACTGGTGCCTGCGAGATAGGGGAACAAAAGACCGTCGCGAATGTAGAGCGGCGCTTTCGATAGTTTCGGGTCGTTGTTCATTTCCGCGACGGCGCCGGCGCGAATGAGCATGCTCACGTCAACCAGATCGCGGACCGTGACTTTCTGATCGCGCAGCGCGTAATCGACCATCGCAGCCATGGCGGTGCCTTCGCTGACCGCGTCGCGCGCCATTTCGGCGTCGTCATTCGGCCGCGCGGCCTTGATCCAAGGGTCGACATTGAAGGACTGGTCCTCGAGAGCATGCGTGAGTTCGTGCGACATTACCTCTCGTTGCTCGCTCGCTGGGATCCAATCCGCGATGTAGAACTCCTTCGCTTTGGGATCATAGAGGCCGGCGACCTGATCGGTGAGGACATCGAGCATGAAGGAATCGAGGGGAAATCCTTTGGGGATGAGGCCGAAAGCTTCGAGCGATTTGGTATCGGCGTAGCGCTGCGCCTCGTTCTTGTCTTCCTTTTCTTCGCGGATCAAGTAGTCGCGAATTTCCTGCTTCGAGCGTAGGGCTTTCTTGAGGGGCTGATTGACGGGAAGGTGAAGAATAACGCTCATCTGCTGTAAGACCTCGTCGGCGGTCTTCAGAAATTCGGGATTCGGAGCGACAGCAGCCTGAGGCGACGAGGAGTTCCGTGGCAGCGACGCCAGGGGCCACGCGGATTGCCGTGCTGCAGCCGTAATTCCGACCGCGAGCACAAACAGCAAGCCGACCCATCGCTTCATTCCCGCCTCCGGAAAAATACGGCCGCGCAAGAAGGATAGCAGGTTTGGATAGCCTGAGCGCGACGGGGTGAGAGTGGTGCGCGGTGCCAAAACCGATGCGGCGGCCAGCAGCTACGGATGCGCCTGGACTCCATTTGCCGGCGCAGAATCTTACACTTGACTCCAGCTCTTCCATTTGTATATTGTATATGTACAATAGGCAATGAAAAATTCACGCACGCTACGCATCGACTTGGCCTCCGCGCAGCCGGTCTACGAGCAGATCGTAAGCGGGCTGCGCGCGCTATTGGTTTCGGGCGAATTTGAATCCGGAGAGCAGTTTCCCACCGTGCGGCAACTGGCGATCGATCTGGGCGTTCATCACAATACGGTCGCGGAGGCGTACCGAGTGCTGGCGGAGGAAGGCTGGCTAGATTTACGCAGGAGGCGAGGCGCGATGGTCCTTGACCGGCATGGTCCGAAGGCCACTCCCGAGGCGAAGCAGAATTTCCGGAAGCATCTGGAAGAGCTGATCGCCAAGGCCATCACGAACGGAGTCCCGCGGTCAGCGATCGCCGATCGCATGGCGGAAATAGCAAGGAAGCTGGGCCAAGGAGATACGAGATGATTCAACATTCCGAATGGATTTTCGGCCCATTCATGCTGGCACTAGTGGCGTTGGTAACCTGGGCGTTCTGGATGCTGCCGCAGTGGACGCGACCTGGAATTTATTTCGGCGTCACGGTGGAACCGGATTTCAGGAAGACCGTGGAAGCCCAACACCTGCTCCGAAGGTACAGGCTCGAAGCGATGATTCACGTGGCGATTGCTTTTGCGATGATTCTGGCTAGCGCGTTACCGACATTATCAGTTTTTTGCAATCATTGGAGCAATCTGGCTGGCCGTCGGCCCACTGACGGCTTTTGTGGAAGCTCATAAGCGGGTGCAGCGGCATGCTGTGCAAGCAGTGACCGTTCGCGAAGCGGTACTCGAGCCGCGCAGCACGCACCCGCCGGGAGGATGGATCGTGCAGGTGGGTCCGTTTGCGATTCTGCTCGCCACGGGCATCTTTCTTCATTTTCACTGGGATGAAATACCGCCGCGCTTCCCCGTCCACTGGGGAATTGACGGGCAACCGAACGGATGGTCCAGCCGCACGCCAATGGGGGTATACGGCCCGTTGGTTCTTGGGCCGTGATATCGGCATGCATGTGGCTGACAGCCAATACGCTGATTCGATCCGCTCGCATTGTCGATCGCGCGAGACCGGTCTTGGTGCTTCATGATTTCGCGCACCGCGTGGGACTGTTTCTCCTGGTGATCGAATTTTTTCTAGCGGTGGTCTTTTCATGTGTGGGACTGCTTCCGCTGACCGGCGCGATGCCGGTGATAATTGTGACGTTTCTGATGCTGCCGGCGGTTTTCGTTCTCATCGTGTGGCTGAACAAAGGGCGCGCACATATTGAAAGGTCCGAGCGAGATGCATCCGCAAGCAGCCGGAGACGGCACGCCCGACGAATGTTGGAAGTTCGGAATGCTTTATTTCAATCCAGACGATGCAGCACTGTGGGTCGAGAAGCGAGCCGGCATCGGCTACACGATGAATTTCGCCCATGTTTCGGCATGGGTCATCATGGCGTTGATTTTGCTGCTGCCGATTCTGGGACTGATGGCGCTGCACAATCGATTGAAATGAATCACGGAAAGCTCTACGCTGCGCGGTTGACACGCACTATGGCAATCTTTATGTTGGCACGAGCGAAGCGGCGAGTGGAGGCATTGCATGGTGCGGGGACTGCAAGTGAAGGACGAGCTGCATGAATAGCGCGGTTCGCGCGGCGATCGCTTGCCTCGTAATTTCTTTTGCTTTCCATTCCACCTGGGCGGTCCACCCCGCCCGCGCACAAAATACGGCGACAACCGCGGGCGCCGAGAAGAAAATCCAAGCGGGCGAAAAACTCTATGCGTCAAGCTGCGTCTTCTGCCATGGCGTGGATGGAAACGGCAGCGTCGCCGCTCCGAGCCTCCGCAACCTCGATTTGTCCGCCGGCCAAATTGCAGGGGTGATTTCGGATGGAAAAGCCGGCACGGCGATGCCCGCGTTCAAGGACACCTACAGCCCTGCCCAGATTGGCGATCTCGCGGAGTATTTGCTTTCGCTGGCGAAGAAGGGCGCCAAAACGCGCGCCGCGGACGGTCTTCGAATTCGCCCGAGGCAGAAGGCGCCGCAATCTACGCCAACAAGTGCGCTTCGTGCCACGAAGTGGGAACGGCGCCGCTCTTCAATCACTACATCCTCAAGAGCATGTCGCCGGACTATATCCTTTACGTTCTCAAGTCGGGGGCGATGCGGGAGATTGCCGCCGACATACCTTTTGGCCAGCGCGTGGCGGTTGCGGAATATTTGACCGGCAAGCGCGCAGGAAGTTCACGGCCGACGAATCCGCTTGCAGGCCAGTGCACGAGCCCGAGCACCTTCGAATTTTTCCGGGCCCGAATGGAACGGCTGGGGCGTGAACATGGAGAACAGCCGATTCCAACCTGACGATCAAGCCGGCCTGACTGCGGCTCAAGTACCCAAACTAAAACTGAAATGGGCGTTTGGATTTGCGGGCGATTGGGGCGCGTTTGCGCAGCCGGTGATCGCGGGAGGGCGTGTTTTTGTCGGAAGCTCGATGGGAGTGGTCTATTCACTCGACGCTAAAACGGGATGCACGTACTGGAAATTCCGCGCCGAAGAGGCGGTTCGCAGCGCCGTGGTGATCGGTCCGGGAAACCTGGCCTATTTTGGCGATTACCGCACGAACATTTATGCGGTGAATGCGATTACGGGAAAGCTGGTCTGGAAAACCCGCATCACCGATCATCCGTATGCGCGGGTGACGGATGCGCCGAAGCTCTACGAGGGCCGGCTTTACGCAGGAGTATCGTCGCGCGAGGAATGGATGGCGTCCGACCCGCATTACGAATGCTGCACATTTCGAGGAATTCTGGTTTCGCTGGATGCCGCGACAGGGAAGCAGATTTGGAGGCTCTACACGATTTCCACTCCGCCGCATCCGACCACGACGAAGCCTGACGGCATGAAAAAGTGGGGACCTTCCGGTGCGGCCATCTGGTCATCGCCAACGGTGGACACGCAAAAGGGACTTCTTTACGTGGGAGTGGGCGACAACTATTCCGATCCGCCGACGGAGCATAGCGATTCAATTCTCGCGGTGGATATGAAGACGGGGAAAATCGTCTGGTCGAAGCAGCTTACGCGTGGAGACACGTTCAATACCAGCTGCATTCAGAGAGATACGGTGAATTGCCCGGCAAAACCCGGCGGCGATTATGACTTCGCGGCTCCGCCTCTTTTGCGCGCGCTTCCTAGAGGGCAGCGGGTGCTGATCCTGAGCCAAAAGTCCGCGACGGTGCTAGGCCATTGATCCGGACAAGCAAGGAGCCGCGCTTTGGAAAGCGCAGATCGGCAAGGGAGGACCGCTTGGGTGGAATCGAATGGGGGCCCGCGGCGGATGCAAAGTAGTGTACGAGGCGTTGTCGGACCTGGACGTAATTTCATTTCCCCAAGGGATCGAGGGCGATTCCAAGAAAGGCGGAGGATTATTTGCCCTCGATATTGCGACGGGCAAACAGATATGGGCCGCTCGTCCTGTGGCTGGGAACCTGCCGCG
This sequence comes from uncultured Acidobacteriota bacterium, assembly GCA_963754105.1. Classification (GTDB taxonomy): domain Bacteria; phylum Acidobacteriota; class Terriglobia; order Acidiferrales; family UBA7541; genus Palsa-295. The sequence goes on along the minus strand of CAVWEZ010000016.1, from coordinate 50,458 downwards.
TTGCGCGATGCACGCCCGCCCAATCCGCGGCAGTGACGGCCATGCCGGGGAGTGGTTTTCTCCGGCTGCGGATGACGGGCACATGCGGGCCTATTCGACCGAGAACGGGAAGATCGTGTGGGACTTCGATACGGCGCGCGAGTTCAAGACGGTGAATAAAGTTCCGGCGCACGGCGGGTCAATCGACGGGGGTGGCGGAGCGGCAATTGCGGGCGGGATGGTATTCGTGAATTCCGGATACGGCGCGCTTTTTGGAATGCCGGGCAATGTGCTGCTGGCGTTTAGTCCCGACTGAGCACAACAGAAAACGCGGCGGAAGCGGGCACGGATTCTTAGGAGTCTGAGACGGTGGAAATGGGAGATGCTAGCACGGGCGGCTCCGAGGGACTAACCACCGTCAAAGGCAGCGTAACGGTGAAAGCGGCGCCGCGAGGCTCCACATTGCGAACGCGGATTTCGCCGCCGTGCTCCTTCACGATTCCGTAGCAGATGCTGAGACCGAGACCGGTCCCTTTCCCGACGGGCTTGGTGGTGTAAAACGGGTCGAAGACGCGGTGGGGGTTGGTAACGCCGGGACCGTTATCTCTAAACTCGACACGACAGGCGATTCCCGGCAACTTCAGTTCGAATGGTGATTTCCCCAGGCGCGCCCGCCTCCTGAATGGCATCCACGGCGTTGTTGAGAATATTGAGAAAAACTTGTTCGAGCTGATGAAAGTCGCCGCCGGTGGGCGGGAGGTGGGCGTCAAATTCCCGCCGAATCACGATATTGTTGTACTTCATGTCAAATTCCCGAAGGATCAAAGTTTCCTCGAGGATCTGATTGATTTGAACCGAAGCACGCTCGGGCTTCTGTTGGCGGGCAAAACTGAGCAGGTTCTGGACGATGTGATGGGTTCGCTGCGCCTGTTTATAGAGCTTTTCGACGTAATCCAGCCCGCGCGGGAGAACAAGTTCGTCGGATTTCAATAGCTGGGTATAACCGAGTATGGCGGTTAAGGGGTTGTTCAGCTCGTGCGCCACGCCGGAAATCAGTTGTCCGACAGCGGCCATCTTTTCGCTTTGCAGCAACTGCTCCTGCGTACGGCGCAACGTATCGTAGGCTTCGCGAGTTTTCTGCGAGGAGAAGCGATTTGTCAATTGTGGTGGCGATCTGATTGCCGACGGCCGAGAGCAAATTCAATTCGGCTGTCGAAAAGGATCTCATCTCGCGGCTGCCGATGACGAGGGCGCCGACCACGCTGTCCTTGGCCCAAAGCATGGCCAGTTGGGAAGATTGTATGCCTTCACGCTCGTGGAATTCGCGCAGGGCCTCCGGCAGCGAGGGGAGTGATCCCGATAGAAGTGTGGCGTGAGCCTGGCGTATCTGTTCCAGAAGCGTCGCCGGAATGGCAATTGGTTCAGGTGGGCTCGCCTGATTCGAGCGGCAACCGATAGCGGCGGCTCGCTTAAGTGAATTCGTAGCTTCATCCAACAGATATACCGTCCCAAAATCTGTGGCAAAAAGTTCGGCAACCTTAGCGAGGGAGGCGGTGAGTCCTTCCTCGAGCGATTGAGACTGGCCTAGAAGTTCCCCGATATTGTTTAGCGCCAGCAAGGCGCGATTGCGCCGACGAACGTCAAACTCAGCCTGTTTTTGATCGGTGACGTCGAGCAAAAAGCCCTGATAAGCGATGACGATGCCGGAATCGTCCCGAGTGGCGAAACTGGATTCGTGAGCGGTGCGAATATCCCCGTCGTGGCGGCGAAACTGAAATTCGAAATCGGTTACCTCGCCGTATTCGTTCAGCAAGCGCTGACGGCGATCACGATCCGCGGGGTTGACATACAACTGCGCGGGAATATCGGCCTGAAGCAATTCGTCATGGCTTTCGTACCCGAGGATACGCATGAAAGCGTCATTGAAATCGAGGAAGTGGCCATCGGGCGTGGAGATGAAGATGCCCTCCTGAACCTTTTCAAACAAAGTGCGGAACTTGTTCTCGGCCTGGCGCCGGTCCGTCAAGTCCTTCAGCACGTGAATGGTGCCGAGATAGCCGCCTTCAGAGTCGTGAAGCGAAGAATCACTGGCAAGAAAGTATCCGCCGAACGCGGGATCGATCTCGTCGGCTTTCCCGGCGGCGCCTTCGCAATAGGGGCAACGCGACCATGCAAAACCGGACGAATGGAGAAGCATCGCGGACCGAACGTCCGACCAGAGTGGCGAGCTCGACCCCTATGACGGTCCGCCAACGCGCGATTGGCCCTGAGGATGGTGCCGTCGAGTGAGTGAACCAGGATCAGATCGTCAATCGAATCGAACGTATCGAGCCACTGCCTGCGAGCGGTCGCGGCGTTTTGAAAGAGCGCGACGTTCTGTGCCGTGAGACCGAGGAGATTGGCAACGTTGACGAGGAAGTCCTGTTCCTCGCGCTCGAAATCACGGGGCGTCAAGGAGCCGATTGCGAGGAAGCCACGGGGCTCCTCTTTTCCGGGAATACGAACGAGCATGAGGGTGGCGAGTTTTTCAGTTTCCATCCAGGAACGGGCAGCTACGTTCTTGGTTTGTGGCGACAAGGTAAGGGGCTTTTCCCGGAGAAGCAATTGCTGCAACCACTCTTCATCTCGCCGAAATTTGGGGACTTTGTTTGCGAAAACGTTCGCTAAATCCGACCGACCCTCGGCACGCGAGGGCAGGAGGCTGTTTGCTGTCGTCTACCAAGAATACAAGTCCGTGGCTGCCGCCGAGGCTTTCGACCAAGTGTAAGAGGACCCCCTGAAGAACTTCGTCAACGCGGAGAGACTGAGTGGCTTCGGCAGTGATCAGCGAGAGGCGGCGCAACTTTTCATTGAGATCTTCAGTGCGGCCGCGGCCTGCTTCGAGCACGAGGACGGCCATGGCGATGCCCATCATGATCCCGAATAGCCCTTGGAAGGAAACTCGGAAGATCCCTGCGGAGTGCGTGGCCCATTCGGGCTGGTCGAGGCCGTGAAGGCCTCGCAGTAGCAGGGCGCCCGCGAGAAGTTTCCACCCAACGCCGCGATGGCGGGCTTGCGACCGCCAAAAGAACCAGCCGGCAGAGAGATAGAGCGAACACTCGAGCAGCGTTTCCGACCAGTTCGGCGAGTAGTGTATCCGGCCAACCCATCCGAGCACGGCTACGTCGGATGCGGCAAACAGCCATAGAGGCCATAGTTTCCAGACCGGCTTGCCTGGATCGCGACAGTCGAGAACCGATGCCAGGAAGAACACTGCGGCCACAAAAGAGAGCGCTTGGCCGAAATGCGGCACATCGGGGCCACCGCGCCAAAGAGAGAAAATGCGAAGTCCCTGCAATGTGGTATAGAGCGTCCAGCCAGCGAGCCAGTAGCGGAAAAATCGCGCCGGAAAAGATGGCAGAAGCAGCCAGTACAAAAGCAAAAGGATAAAGGCAGCGGAGCCCTCCATGAAGGCAATCGCGAGAAAACCCGAGTTGGAAGCAAACGATCATTTGAAGGCACTTCGAACTAGACGTGTCCGCCGCCTAGCGGCACGTCGCGCCAGAGATCTCGGGGATATTAGAGAGCCATTGTGCAAACTAGCACACCGGGCAGAAATCCGGCAACGAGAGCAACGGTTGAATGTGCCGTCCTTTATAATGGGTAGCGGCAGGCGGAGCGCACATGGCCCACGAAAAGATACTTGTGGTGGACGACGAAGAAGCGATCCGGGAAGTGATTTCCACTTTGCTGGATGCTCAGGGTTTTCAGTGCACAACTTGCGTGAACGGCAAAGTTGGACTCGAAACCTTTCGAAAAGATTCGTACGATCTGGTGCTGAGCGACATTGTCATGCCGGAGATGGACGGCCTGAAGCTACTGGCGGAGCTACGAATGGCCGATCCGGATGTTCCAGCGATTATGGTGACCGCCATGCACGACATTTCCATCGCGCTCGAAGCGATCCGCGCCGGGGCTTACGATTACATCCTCAAACCATTCGAGAAGGATCAGCTTTACCTGAGCGTGCGGCGTGCGCTGGAACATCGCAGGTTGGTGCTGGAAAACCGGACCTACCAGAGCGACTTAGAGCAATTGGTCGCCGAGCGGACCAGGCAACTCTCCATCGCTTTGCAAGACCTGGAACAATCGTACGACTACACGCTCGAAGCACTGGGCGGGGCGCTCGATGCGAAGGATGCGGAGACGGAGGGACACTGCCAGCGCGTGACGGCTTTTACGATTACGATTGCAAAAGCAATGGGAGTAGACAACTCGCTGCTCCGGCAAATCGCTCGCGGCGCATTCCTTCATGACATTGGCAAGATGGGAGTGCCCGATCAAATTCTGCGCAAACCCGGCCCCCTGACGACGGAAGAGCGTGAAATTATGCGCCGCCATTGCGATATCGGCTTCGCCGTGCTGGAAAGAATTCCGTTCCTGAAGGAAGCGGCGGAGATCGTCTTGGCGCATCAGGAGTTCTATGACGGTACCGGCTATCCGCGTGGACTGAAAGGCGAACAGATCCCGCTCGGGGCCAGAATTTTCGCTGTCGCAGACACGCTTGACGCGATGATTTCCGACCGTCCGTACAGGAAGGCTCTGCCGATTTCTGCCGCACGGGACGAAATACGCCGCTTCTCGGGTACACAATTCGACCCGCAGGTGGTGAAGGTTTTCCTCGCACAACCTGAGCAATTATGGCGAGAGCTCCATACCAAATCGGGAGATCCGTTCCTTCTCACGCAGCTCGAAGCTGTCTAAAACTTTTTCTCTCGCGGTAGAAAATCTCTTGACGTGGGCGATCAGCCCTGCCTGTGCTTCTCCGCCAATTCTCCCAACTCATTTTTAGCGAGTCGTGTTTCGGCGGTGATACATCAGGCCAAATATTCCGAGGAAGAGGCTGAGCGCGGGCAGTAGGAGAATTAAAATTCCGTGCTGAAGCGCAGTCCGGCCGTGAGAATCGGCTGCAGCAGCGTTCTGGTAGCACATCGCACAACCCTGCGCGACAGCTCGGAAGGGTGCAAGACCGACGATCGCTACCGCGCACGCCTAAAGTCTTCGCCAGCCGAGTACTGGATTGAGCCGCCGATTTGCCGGCCATCGTGTTCACGCTTACCATTCTTCACTTCGTCACAACCAAAAACAGGAATACGCCGACCCATAGTGCAGTCATGCAATGCCAGTATAGCGCTATTACCTCAGTGGCCGTCTTCCGCAGTATTCGGCCAGGCGACCACCATAAAACCGCCAGCAAGCCCGCGATGCCGCCAAGAAGATGCAGACCGTGCGCCACCGTGAACACATAGAAGAAGCCGCTGTTGGGGCTCGTTGATAGAAAGACTCCTGAGGAAGCGAGTTGCCACCACGCGATAATCTGCCCCGCAAGAAAAAAGATACCTAAAATCGTCGTAACACCCCACCAGTGGCGAAACTCGTCGAACTGCTGCGCCAGGAAACGCCGCCTGGAATGCGCCAGCGTGAGGCTGCTGGCAACGAGGAGGAGCGTGTTGAGCCAAAGGATGCGCGGTAGCTCGAAGGGTTGCCAGTCGGAACTGCCAAGACCCTTGCGAACAATCGACGCGCTGGCCAGCGCCACGAAGAACATGAATATCGCGCCGAGAGCGATCATCATTCCCGTCACGTAGGCTCGCTGTGGAACCCCGCTGCCGTCAAAGGGACTTGGATCTCCTGCGTTTGGGCCATCGGCTCGCGAGGCGCCGCCGTTTCCCGTGCCGCTTGCATCGCCCGATTTGATGAATTCTGTGAGCGCGCTATCCGGCATGCTGAGACTCCTCGTCATCAGTTAAAACTTTTTCCGGCGCGAGATTCTGGGGAAGGAAATCGCGGCTCGCGCCGGGAACGCTGTATTCGTAAGGGCCGCGATAAACTCGCGGATAGTGCCCGTTGAAATTGTCGAACGGAGGCGGCGACGCAGTTGTCCATTCGAGCGTCGTGCCGTTCCATGGATTGGCGGACGCGCGCGCGCCTTTGGAAAGGCTGCTGAAGAAATTGTAGAAGAAGATGATCTGCGCAGCGGCGGTGACGAATGCCGCAATGGTCATGAAGCGATGCAGCGGCTGGAGGGCAGCCAGATAATTCGCGCCCGTCCAATCCGCGTAGCGGCGGATTCCGCCGGCAATGCCCACAAAATGCATGGGCATGAAGATGCAGTATGCTCCCGCGAATGTAAGCCAAAAATGAATCTTCGCCAGAGGCTCGTTCATCATTCGCCCGAACATCTTTGGAAACCAGTAATACGTTGCGGCGAAAATTCCGAAGATCGACGCCACTCCCATGACGAGATGAAAATGACCGACTACGTAATAGGTGGCGTGTAGCACGCTATCTAATGCCGGTTGCGCGAGGAAAATTCCAGAAAGCCCGCCCGTAACGAAAAATGAAACAAAGCCTATGGCGAAAAGCATCGGGGAATGAAATTGAATCTTGCCCCCCCACAGTGTTCCAAGCCAATTGAAGGTTTTTACCGCCGACGGCACGCCGATCGAGAGCGTCAGCAGCGAGAATGCGATTCCCGAGTAGGGGTTCATGCCACTCACAAACATATGATGGCCCCAGAGCAGAAAGCCGAGAAAACCGATCGCACATAGAGTGGCAGCCATTGCCCGATATCCGAAGACCGGCTTGCGCGAAAAGTTCGCGAGAATGTGCGAGACGGCGCCCATGCCCGGCAAAATCGCGATGTAGACCTCCGGATGCCCGAAAAACCAGAAAAGGTGCTGCCAGAGGAGCGGCGAGCCTCCGCTATGGCTTTGCACTTGGCCATTCACCACAAGGCCGGTGGGGAGGAAAAAACTGGTCCCCGCCGAGCGGTCGAGCAGCAGGAGAATTCCACCAGCAAGCAGCACGGCAAACGAGAGCAGTGTGAGAACCGCAGTGACCAGCCAGGCCCAAACGGTGAGCGGCATGCGCATCAGCGTCATTCCCGGGGCGCGCAAGTCAATGATGGTGGCGATGAAATTCACCGAGCCCAGCAGGGACGCAAAGCAAAAGACCAATATGCTGACGATCCACAGCGTTTGGCCCAGACCCTCCCCGGGACCCGTGATTTCTCCCAAGCCGCTGAGCGGCGGATACGCTGTCCAACCGCTGATCGGCGCGCCGCCGCGAACAAAAAATGCGGCGATCATGCAAAGGAAAGCGATGAAGGTCAGCCAAAATGAAAGCATGTTGAGTTTCGGGAACGCCATGTCCGGCGCGCCGATTTGGATCGGCAAAAAATAATTGCCGAAGGCGCTCTGGGGAGCGACCGTGAGCACAAAGAAAATCATCAGCGTGCCGTGCATGGTGACGAGCGCGAGATACTGCTCCGGCGCCATGATCCCGCCGGCCACAAACGGAAGATGCGCCGCGGGCCACACCAGGTGAAAGCGCATTAAAAGCGAAAGAACGATTCCGATCGTTACCGCCGTGAGGGCGAGAAAGAAATATTGCAGGCCCACCACCTTGTGGTCTGAGCTGAAGATGTAGCGGCGGACAAAACTGCTGCGGAGCTTCGCTGGTGTCGTGAACATTCCGGGCCGGAGAACTCACGCGCAGCCTCGCGCTGGATGGCGGCTGTCAGAGCGCGGCGGAATTACTATCGCTATCATTGCAGGGCCGCCTGTTTTCTGAGGAATTGTTCGTAGTTGGGTTCCGACACCACATCCATGAAACTGTGCATCTTGTAATGTCCCAGTCCGCATAACTGCGTGCACACGATCTCATACCTGCCGATTCGATCTGCGGTGAAATGGATGGGGATCACCATACCTGGCACCGCGTCCTGTTGAAGGCGCAATTCGCGTACGAAAAAATTATGAATCACGTCCTGCGAGCGCAACAGAAGTTCCACGGGACGATTCACCGGGACGGTTAGGATCGGCACAACCACATCGTCCCGGCCCGCCGCATCGTTCGGGTCGAGGCCCAGTGGATTTCCAGCCGGCGCATTTACGAGGCTCGGATCGAGGCGCCCGAATTTCCCGTCGGCGCCCGGATAGCGGAAGGTGTAGACAAATTGCGTGGTAGTAACTTCTATCTGTACGGAATCGCGGCTCGCAGGCGTGAAACGCATCTGCGCCCAGGCCTTGCTTCCAGCAATCCCCAGGCCGACAAACGCAATGATTGTGGTGGAGGTCCATAAAATTTCGGCAACCGTGCTTCCGCGCGTGAAGTGAGCACGCTGTCCGCGATCGCGGAAACGCAGGATTGCGTAGCCGAGTCCAAGCTGTGCGAGGATGAACGCCGCTCCGGTAACGTACAGCGTGAGGTTGTACTGCCGATCGATTTGCAGGCCGAGAGAAGTGATGGGTGGAGGCGCCGCGTATATGTGCGCGGCAAAAACGTAGACCGTGACCGCAACCAGTACCGCCAAAAGAAGCGCCAGGAGGACCGACGGCGCGGCGGAGCCCCGATGATCTCTGTCCGTGCGGCGGGATTTTATCCGCGCGAATCCATCGGCAGAAAGCAATCGGGAGAGTCGCATCGTCGTTTGCGAAGCGCCATCATACAAAACCCGAAAGGCATTTCAAAGGAAAGCGGCTGATCGCTTGGATTTTTGGCGGTATGTTTGGTGCGGTCGAGTGGATTCGAACCACCACGCTCTTGCGAGCGCCAGCCCCTCAAGCTGGTGCGTCTGCCAGTTCCGCCACGACCGCAAAGGACTTACTGTTTTTTACTGAGGACTGCGTGGCTGCGATGCAAAGCCCGAGGTAATCATAAACTTCATCCATCATTTTCACAACTCGGCCTTCTTGGCGGTGTCCGCCATCCCACCTGGAGATGCCCGCCTTCCGCCGGAGCCGCCTTTCGCTAGGAGCCTGCTAAGGCCCCACGAAATCAAAAAACCTGTAAGTAATCGGTGGAAATTGCGCCGATTTCGGGGGGTGCGATGGGCGCAGCAGAGGACTCACCGTCAAACTGGGCTTCGGCGAGGCTGGGAAACGAAAGAGGCCCGCGTCCGATAAGGCGGGCTTGCCGGTGGCACGGCTGCCGCGCAGAAAGCGCAATCGGTCGATGTAGGTTTGGCCGAGAGACATGAAGCCGGTGTAAAAGTATCCCCACACGAAAAGGACGAAGAAGGGAACTGTGGCGTAGTTTTCGTTCTGAATAGCGTAGATGGTGGCCGCGGCAAAGTAGGCGCCGAGCGCAACTTCGGCAAAAGGCATCAGCCCCGCGCGCTTGTGATACTTTTTCTTTAACCACTCACCCTGACTTTTTCGCACCCGCTTCCACTCTTGTATTTCGGAGTGCGCACGAACTCGGATTTGATCCCGAGGATTGCCTCGATTACGCCGACCGAATTGCGAACCGAAAGGCCGATTCCCACCGCCATCACGAATGGCAAGTACCAGAAGGTCCGCTTCCAGGTTTTGGGATAGAAGGCGCGCTCGGCCGCCAAATAGAAGGAGGAAATCGAGCAGGTCGAGGCGAGGAAAAGCGGTAGGTCGATCACCATCACCTGAAACCATCCCTGATAAAAGCGCACGATCATTGCGGGAAGCAAAATGATGGAAAGAAAAACCATCAGTGGGTAACTGATGTTGGCGGTGAGGTGGAAGAAGGCCTCGGATTTCACCGCGAAAGGAACGTCCGCGCGGATCACGCGAGCCAGGATTTTTTTGGCCGTCTGCATCAGGCCCTTGGCCCAGCGCGCCTGCTGAGACTTGAAAGCGTTCATCTCGACCGGCAGCTCGGAAGGGCACTCGATTTCCGGCAGGTAGAGAAATTGCCAGCCGCGAATCTGGGCGCGATAGGAGAGGTCAGTGTCTTCGGTGAGAGTGTCGTGCTGCCAGCCGCCGGCGTCCTCGATGGCGGCGCGGCGCCAGATGCCCGCGGTGCCATTGAAATTGAAAAAGCGACCGCTGCGATAACGCGAAGAGTGCTCGATGGCAAAATGGCCGTCGAGCATGATGGCTTCCACTTCGGTGAGCGCTGGAGTAATTGCGATTGACGTAGCTCCAGCGCGTCTGGACCATGGCGAGCCTGGAGCTTGCAAAATAGGGAACGGTGCGGCGGAGAAAATCTGCGGGCGGAATAAAGTCCGCATCGAAAATGGCGACGAATTCGCCGGTTGCCGTTTTCAGACCTTCCTGCAGCGCGCCGGCTTTGAAGCCTTCGCGATTGTCGCGATGAATGTAGGTGATGGGGACGCCGAGAGCGCGGTGTCGCTCGACGCAATCGCTGGCGACCTGCTGAGTCTGGTCGGTGGAATCATCGAGAACCTGGATATCGAGAAGTTCGCGCGGGTAATCGAATTGCGCGACGGTCTCGATGAGGCGCTCGATCACGTAGCGCTCGTTGTAGATCGGGAGCTGAACTGTGACCTTAGGCCATTCCGCGATTTCCGGCGGCGGGCCGGGAATATTTTTGCGATTCTTGAAGTAAGTTGTAGACCAAGTGGTAGCGATGAATTCCGTACATCGCCAAAACCACCATCACCAGGAAATACGGAATCATGATGGCGAGATCGAACGCGTTGGCCTGGTAAAGCCCGCGAAAAGTGGGATCGATCAGATGCCGCCAATAGGAGTTGAGAGGATCGCCCGCCAAAGACACGCACACCGCCAAATTGTATGGAGGCATCAAGGGGTATCTACTCTACTAACTGCTGGGCAGCCACGATTATACGGCGGTCGAAGGCGGTGTCAACGGTTCGTATCCGATCGCTGCGATTTAAATTTTCGATGGGGAGCGGCGCAATTTTGGAGTGGCCGACGGGTTCGAGGTTAAGGCAATCGCATGCCGGATTGCGCGCAGGATTCGAACACGGAGAGCAGGTTGGTGAGACCGAGAAGATCCCTAATCGATTTGTTGTAGTTGATCAAGACCAACTCGCAGCCGCACTTTTTCGCCGAGATGTAGAGGCCGACGATGGCGCCGAGGCCGGAGCTATCCATGCGGGTGAGTTCCTGGAGATCGAGGATGATTCGGCGAGTGGCAGGAAGCAGAGTACGGACATGGTTCTTCAGTGCTGCAGAGTGTTCCACGGTCAGGCGGCCTTTGCACTGAACGATCATGGCGTCGTCCCACGGCCGCGTTTCTAAAATCAGGTTGGACATCGGAACTGCTGCTGAATCCAATGGCATGTGCGACCCCTGCTAGATGGGAGAACTATATATCGAAAGTGGGGATCTAGGGGAAGCGGAAGTCGATTACCAGATTGAAACTATGTAAAAAGGACGCGATACCCGCACTCCTTTCTAACGCGGTTTTTGCCGCGATCTTCACGCATTCGGTATGTGCGAGAAACGGACTCCCGCGTTAGGCTTCAACCAGCTGGAGGCAACAATGGCAGACATTGCTGAGACGTTTGTCCACGTGCTTCTCTTCGAATGTTCAAAGTGTGGATGCCCCATTGCATCAGCAGTAGCGAGCATCAACAGGAACGTGGAAGACGTTGATGCCAGCTCCGTTGAACTGACATGTTCTTGCGGCGTGGTCAGGAAAAGTATTGGGCGTTGAAGCGAGAAAACGCTGGGTGCAACCGTGGCCGACCGATGTACTGGACCCGATTTGAGACAGTGAAAGGACGCAGCCGGAGCGACGAGCGCTTGTTATAAGGCGGGGCGAGGTAATCTCCCTAAGGCAATGATCAGCTCAGGTGGAAGAAATTCAGGGTCGAACCATGACTTCATTCGGCCCGGATGGCAGACTAAACTTGGCGTTGCGCTCTTGATTGAGTTTCAAAGTTGCGGGAACGTCCAATTCACGCAACTGAACCTGCCGCGTCCACGAACCGCTGCTCCAATAGTCCGCGCTGGCATACAGAGTTGATCCCACGACTACATATTTTCCAATTTCTTCGCGGCGTCCGTCGCGAAAAACGAGGACAGCGGCCGGAACCTCGGTAGGAGGCTCGAGGGCCTGAGTTCGGCGCGGGACGGCGGTCTGTGGACTCGGTGCTCGCGCCGACCCGGGCTGGCCGGATGGTCCATCCGTTTGCGACTGACCGTAATTTGTAACGCGCACCCAATGGTCGCCTTGCAGTTCAATCACAACCGAATCGGGCGGAGGAGCAACTGGCGCAGGTGCTGGCTGAGCAACTTGCTCGATAATCTGAGGGGGAGGCGGCTCGGCTATCTGCGATTCGGAATCGTACCCGTAATCATAGTCAGAATAAAAATACGGCGCATAGAATGAGCCGGGGAAATAACGGCGCGCGCGCTGCTGGCGGACAAATCCGCGCCCCGTGTGACCGCGTTGCGATGAACCAGGTCCCATTCGGCTGCTGGAAGTGGGCGCGAAGGAGAACTGTCGCTGCGCTTGCGCGGGTGGGACAAGCACCAGCACCGTCGCTGCAAGAACTGCAAGGGATAGCGTAATCGCGCGCCTGTTCATGCACGAATCCGTTTCGGCCTTGAAAGTCGGCGTGTTTCCTTTTCTATTTCTTGCTACGTATAGTCCCGTGCGGACGCGGGAGTCAAGTCATACTAACCGCAGCAGTCGCGCCTAAGAGTGGTGGGGCTGGGGAGAGTCGAACTCCCGACACGCAGTTTAGGAAACTGCTGCTCTATCCATCTGAGCTACAGCCCCGCCGTGTGGCCATGATACCGCAGAGCGTTTCGCAGCTGGAAGATATCCGGCCCGCGTGATGGGGTCCTTTCCTGCGAGTAGGACCCCGCCGCGAAGATCGGGTCCTGTGCGCTCGTCGCCTGTCGTAGTTCAGGGAAACAGTGTGGGCTCGCTGGGTGGCTCGTCTGCTATCGCGTCCAATTCAGGGTAGTGGTGGCGCAGCGGCTCCGGGACCTTTACCTTTTTGTGCGTTAGCATGTTGATAAGTTGCAGCGCGTTGACCACGCCTTTTCCCTCGAAATGGTTGTTGGTGATTACAAAGGTGGTGCGGGTGGTTTTCTGCACTTTCTGGATACGCTGGGCCCAGGGCGCTAGTTCCGCCTGCGAGTAGAGATAGTTGTAGCGTTCGTGGGGTGGAAGTTCGGGATCGTCGCTGAACCACGTGTCGTAGCGCCTGCCGTGGAGACGGACGTAGCCGACGGGCGCGGTAGCGATTTCCGAGGCCTTGAGGGAACGGCCGATGAGGGGCTGGTCGATGTTGCAGAAGCCCACGCCGATTTCATGCAGGAGCTGAAAGAAGGCAGGCTCGTTCCAGGAAGCGTGGCGCACCTCGACGACAAGAGGGTAATCCTGGAAGCGGGCGGCCAGGCGTTTCAAGTAGGCAAGATTGTCGGGCGTCTGATGGAAAGAAAAAGGAAACTGGAGCAACACCGCACCCAGTTTTCCGGCGTCACGCAGCACGTCGAAACCGGCGCGGGTATCTCTTTCCTCTTCCGCGGTAGCGTCTGTTTGATGAGTGAATCTCTGCCAAAGCTTGGCGGTGAAGAGGAATTGCGAGTTGGCCGAAACTCGTTCGATCCACTGCCTGCAATGTTCCGGCTTCAGCGGTTGATAAAATGAAGTGTTGATTTCGATGGTGCTGAAGTAGTCGGCGAGATAGGTGGCTTCGTGGAAACCGCGCGGTCGCGGAGTTGGGTAGACGATGCTTTGCCAATCCTTGTAGGACCATCCGGCAGGACCGATGCGAAGCTGCTCCTCGATGAGCTTAGGGTGCCCGGATTTTGGGGGCTTGGGTTCGGCCATCGCGACATGGGTTCGAAGTTTTTTTGGGAGCTAGGGGCCATCCCGTTTGTGCTTGTGTTTGGGCTGTTTTGACGGCGCGCTGGCGGTTTGGCGGTGATAAACGATTTGGGTGATATGGGCATCGCCTTTTTCCAATGTGAGTTCGAATCGAGAGACGTAGGAATCCGCACCGAGCCGCGTGAACGTGGCGGTCTTGGGTTCACCGTCGGCGTGATTTTCAAAGATTGCAGTGGTCGGATTGGCGCTCTGTAAATTCAGTGCCACAGCGTCTTGCTTTTCCCAGGCGAGGAGTGAAGGAGTGAAATGGCGGATATGCAATTTAAGCATGCCGTCCTCTTCGGTGAGCGTCAGCAGCTCTATGACCAGCGTCTTGCCATTTTCCGACAGTTGGAATGAGCCGAGCATGGTGCCGGCATGCGGCGGCGTCCACGCTTCGAGCGCGAGGCGAGGTCCCCAGGTGCCATGCCATTCGCCCGCGAGCCATGCGAAATCCGCAAGTGTCGGCTGAGGGAGCGGTACCGCAGGAAAGGCCGAAACGGCACTAGCCGCGGACGACGGGAGCGTTTGTGTGCCCGTTCCCGGCAGGCTCTTGCGCGGATGGAGCCGCCGCAAAGCTCAGCAGGATAAGCATGGCAGCGAGGGTCACCACCGCCGGTTGATGGGCATTAGACACCATAAGGGCTTTAGTCACCATGACTATACCAAGAGAGGAGCCGAAGTTCCGAATGCCACGTAGATTAAGGCATGTGGAGTCGAATCGGAGCGGAACTAGAGCATCCCGGAAAGCTTTGACGCGTCCTTCTAGGTGTACGATAATCGGTAATTGGTGACGAATGAAAGTGATTCTTAGTGCCGGCATTGCAGCGCTTCTGATCGCGGCACCGCTCGCGTTGGCGGAACCCTCCGCTCGACCGCAGGCGGTAGCTGGCGCTAAAGCCGCAACCGATTCTATGCCCGGAGACGCGTATTACTACTTCACTTTGGGACACCTGCAAGAGCTGCAATACGAATCCACGAATAAATCGCAATTTGCGGATGACTCGATCGAGTCGTACAAGAAAGCGCTGGCGATGGATCCGGATTCGGCTGTGATAGTGGAACGGCTGGCGGAGATCCACGCGAAATCCGGGCACATGCGCGAAGCCACGGAAGAGGCGCAAGCGGCGCTGAAGATCGAACCGGACAACGTGGATGCGCACCGACTGCTGGCGCGGATTTATGTCCGCGCATTGGGAGAAGCGAGCGCGGGCGAAGTTCCACAAGCGGACATCACCCAGGCGATCGAGCAGTTTCAAGCGATTCTGAAGATCGAACCAGACGATACTTATTCGGCGTTGTGGCTTGCGCGGCTGTATCGTTTCGAAAATCATCACTCGGATGCGGAGAAGATCCTGCGGCAGGTGTTGCAGAAGGATTCGGAGAACGGCGCCGCGCTCGAACAGTTGAGCCAGCTTCTGATCGACGAGGGCAGGTCGCAGGAGGCCATCGGTCTGCTGACGCAGGCGTCCAAGGATTCTCCTTCCCCCGATGCTTACGATCTTTTGGGCAGCGCGTATTCCCAGGCGAAGGACTATGCAAAAGCCGAAGACGCGTACCGCAAAGCAGTCGCGATCGATCCGGACGACGCGGGCCACCGGCACGGCTTGGCCGAAGCCCTGATGGAGCAGGACAAGTATGCCGACGCGCTCGAACAATATAAGAAACTCGTAGAGCTTGAGCCCGGAACTTCGGAAAATCATCTCCGGCTGGCGCAGCTGTATCGAAGGCTGGGCCAGTTTGACAAGGCGCAAGCGAGTTTGGAGCGTGCGAAACAGCTCGCGCCCGGGAGCCTCGAAATTCTTTTCAACCAAGCGCTGCTCGATGAGGATCAGGGGCATTACGACGATGCGGTGAAGCTGCTGACGGACGCGATCGCAGGTATAAAGAGCCAGGCTGGCGGGGGGCATTCCAGTGCCCTGGCGATTCTTTATGAGCAATTGGGCCGCGCGTATCGTGGCGCGCGAAATTACACGGCAGCCCTCGATGCATATGCGGAGATGGGCAAGCTTGGCCCGAGATTCGCAGAAGCGGGCAGAAACCCTCACCATCGAAACCTATCGCGAGAACCACAACATCGATCAGGCCATCGCCGAGGCCAAGAAGGCGCTGGATGCGGACCCGAAAGACCCCGAGATGACGGTTACGCTGGCCATGCTTTACGGTGAAAAGACGGAGACCGCGGCCGCGACGCAGCTGCTCCAGGGCTTGCTGCAAGGGAATGACGGCGATCAGGAAATTTATGTCGACATCGCGCAAGTGCAGGAGCGCGGCCGAAAATACATGGAAGCGGAGCAGTCGGCCCAGAAGGCCGAACAGATGGCTCACGGGGATTCCGGCAAGGAGACAGCTTGGTTCTTGCTAGGGTCCATTTACGAGCGGCAGAAGAGATTCGACCAAGCCGAGCAACAATTTCGCAAGGTGTTGCAGGTGAATCCCGATAATGCGCCGGTGTTGAACTACTACGGCTATATGCTGGCGGATCGTGGGATTCGCTTGGACGAGGCTGGCTCGTTGATCGAGCGCGCGCTGAAGCAGGAGCCCAATAACGGGGCATATCTCGATAGTCTGGGCTGGGCTTACTACAAGCAGAACAAGCTTCCGGAAGCGGAAGAAAACCTGCGCAAGGCGATCGATCACCAAGGCAACGATCCCACAATTCTGAGTCATCTTGGCGACGTTTATTTGAAGCTGGGCCAGAACGAGCGGGCGGCAGAAACCTTCGAACTGGCGTTGTCAGAATGGCGAAAAGCGGTGCCCGCCGACTACGAAGCCGACAAAGTGACCGAATTGGAAGCGCAACTGAGGACGCTGAAGAAGCATCTCGCGCAGAAATCCTCTCCGGATTCCGAGAAACCGCAGTAAGCTCCCCCGCATGATTTCGAGCAAGAAACGGACAGTGCGCCTCCCTGCGTTCGCAAAAATCAATCTGTGCTTGCACGTGATAGGACGCCGTCCGGATGGTTATCACGAGTTGCGCACAATTTTTCAGGCAATTTCGCTGTGCGACACGCTGGAACTTTCCCGCACATCCAAGCCTGGAATTTTTTTGGAGACCACTGACGCAACGCTGACGGCGGGCCCTGAAAACCTTGTGTGCCGCGCCATTGAGGCGTTGGGATGTGAGATTGGGTTTCGCGGCGGCATCCGCGCACGACTCGAGAAGCGAATACCCGTGGCGCGCGGCCTCGGCGGCGGTTCAAGCGATGCCGCAGCCGCGCTGATCGGAATGCTGCGCCTGACGAAGAAACGATTGCCACTCGATAAGCTGATGGAGATTGCGGCGGGATTGGGCGCCGACGTGCCTTTTTTTCTTTTCGGCGGGCGCGCTCTGGCGGTGAATCGCGGCGACGAGATTTATCCGCTCGATGATCTGCCGAAGCAAACGATCGTTGTGGTTTCGCCGCGAAATATAGGCGTGAGCACGAAAGAAGCTTATCAATGGATTTCGGCGGAATTGACAAAGAGTGCGAAAACCCCTAGTATTTGGGGGTTCTGCGCTCTGTGCTGGAGCCGGCAGAGCAGGGTCTCCAACGATTTCGAGGGCCCTGTTTTCAGCCGCTATCCGCGCCTCGGAGAAATCCGGGACGGATTGCTCAAGCGAGGAGCCGCGAATGCCGCGCTGGCGGGTAGCGGGTCGGCGGTGTTTGGAGTATTCCGAAACCCAGCGCAGGCGCGCCGAGCCGCTCGGGCGTTCCCGGAAGATTCGGTTTTCGTCGCTGAAACTGTTTCCAGGGAAAAGTATGGCCGTGCGATGGGTTGGAGTGTGACCCGATAGGGGAGAACTTTGGCCGACCAGAAGTTCAAAGTCTTCTGCGGAACCTCGAATCCGGCGCTTTGCGATTCCATCTGCTCGTATTTGGGAGTACCGCGAGGGCGCGCCGAGCACGGGCAATTCTCGGATGGCGAAACGCGCTATCAGATTCTCGAGAATGTGCGCGGCGCGGACGTGTTCGTGGTGCAGCCGTGCGCGAATCCGGTGGATTTGCACCTGATGCAGTTGCTGATCATGGTGGACGCGTTCAAGCGCGCGTCGGCCTGGCGGATCACGCCGGTGATTCCGTATTACCCGTACTCGCGGCAGGACCGGAAGGACCGTCCGCGCGTGGCGATTTCGGCGAAGTTGGTCGCGGACCTTTTGGAAACCGCGGGGTCGAGCCGCGTGCTTTCGCTGGACCTGCACGCGCCGCAGATTCAGGGATATTTCAATATTCCGGTGGATCATTTGTATGCCGCGCCGGTGCTGGTGGAATATTTTCAGAAGAAGCAGCTGGGCCCGGTGACGGTGGTTTCGCCCGATGCCGGAGGCGTGGAGAGGGCGAGGCTATTCGCGAAAAGGATGGATGCGCCGCTGGCGATCGTGGATAAGCGGCGGATTGACGTGAACGTGAGCGAAGTGATGCACCTGATCGGCGAGGTGAAAGATCGTACCGCGCTGATCATCGATGACATCATTGATACGGCGGGAACGCTGGTAAAAACGGCGGAAGCACTTCTCGAGAATGGCGCATCACAAGGTTTATGCGGCCTGCACGCACCCGGTGCTTTCCGGCCCAGCAGTTGAGCGCATTCGAAAGTCGGACATCGTGGAAGTGATCGTGACCGATTCGATTCCGCTGAGTCAGGCGGCGCGCGAAGCTGCCGAAGATTAAGACGCTGAGCGTTGCTCCGCTGCTGGCGCGGGGAATACAATCGATTCACGAAGAGACTTCGATCAGCGAATTGTTTATCTAGCGAGTGTGAGGTAGCAAATGGAGACGTTTACAGTTGAAGGAAAAGTTCGCGAAGGACGCGGCAAGGGTCCGGCGCGGCGCACGCGGCAAACGGGTATGGTGCCGGCGGTACTTTACGGCGGACGCAAGGAGTCCGTTTCCCTGGCGGTGAATGCGAAACAGGTGGCGCGGATTCTGCGCTCGGAATCGGGCCACAACACGATTTTTAGCGTGCGAGTTGCCGGAGGCCGGGAAGAGCAGGCCATGCTGAAGGATTGGCAAGTTGATCCGCTAAGCGGCTCGCTGCTGCACGTTGATTTGCTGCGGATTGCGATGGACGTGCGAATGCGCGTGCGCGTGCCGGTACACACGTTTGGGGAGCCGCAGGGCGTGAAATTGCAGGGCGGCATTTTCGAGATGGTCACGCGCGAAGTGGAACTGGAGTGCTTGCCGGCGGATATTCCCGAAGAGTTCAAAGTGGACGTGACGGAGATGATGATCGGCAAGCAGCTTCGCGCGGGCGACCTACCGATCGATGCGAACAAAGTGAAGCTGCTTACCGACCCGCAGCGGGTGCTGGCGCACGTCGTGATGCTGAAGAAGGAAGAGGAACCGGCGCCGGAAGCGGCTGTGGCGGCGGAAACGGCACCGGCCGAGCCCGAGGTGATCAAGAAGGGCAAGAAGGAAGAAGAAGGCGAGGCCGAGGGCGGAGCGGAAGCAACTGCGAAGAGCGAGAAAACGGAAAAGCCAGAGAAGCCCGAAAAGAAGAAGTAAGCGAGTGGTGCCGAAGTGCCGGGCGCGTAAGGAGCCAGCTCGCCCATGCGACTCATCGTTGGACTCGGCAATCCGGGCGCCGAATATGAATGGACGCCGCACAACCTGGGTTTTCTGGCCGTGGATGCGCTGGCGGAACGGGCGGGAATCAGGGTCACGCGTCCGGAGGCAAAGTCGCTGATCGGACGGGGCGCAGTGGCGGGCCAGGACGTGATCGTGGCGAAGCCGCAGACGATGATGAATCTGAGCGGCGTGGCGGTGCGAATGCTGGCCGAGCGATATGAATGCACGCCGGCGGACGTGATCGTTCTGATTGATGAGGTGGACTTGCCGTGGGGCATGCTGCGAATTCGGGACAAGGGCCGCAACAGCACCCACAACGGGTTGCAGTCGATTATCAGCGCGCTGGGCACGGACGAATTTGTGCGCATTCGACTGGGCGTTCGGCCGGAAAAGATTTGGGGAGACCGCAGAGACTACGTCCTTGGGACGATGAGCCGCGAGGAGCGGCGGATCGCTCAAGAGATGGTAGTGGAGGCAGCCGACGCGGTGGAACTGGTTTTGACCGAGGGCGTCGAGAAGGCGATGTCGCGGTTCAATCGCAAGGCGACTCCTAACGAGGAAGATCCGGAGTAGGAATTGGCTGTTGCCGCAGGGAAGGCAAGGAATCGAGAGGGCATATGGAAGAACGTCTATACGATCTGATTTTTATCTGCCGGCCGGATACGCCGGAGCCGGAAATCGACAAAGTGATTGCAACACTCGAACATGCCGCCACGGAGAAAGGCGCCAAAATCGAGAAGACGGAGAAGTGGGGCCGAAAGCGCATGGCTTATCGAATACAGCGCCTGCGCGAGGGATTTTACGTGTACATGGTGGTGCGTTCCACTCACGGCGAGGTGGTGAAGGAGCTCGAGCGCCGGCTTAAAGTTGCCGATGCGGTGATGAAGTATTTGACGGTGCGAGTGGATGAGGAATTGAAGCGACAGGATAAGCTCAAGAGACATCGCGATAAGCGCGCCGCTCGCCGCCCTCGCAAAACCGCCGCAGCGCCCGCTCCGGCAATGCCTGGCAGCGGCGAACAGGCCGCGGCCACAACATAGTTTCTAGTTTAGGAGAAATCGAATGGCAGACGAAAACGTACCGAATCCGCAGGCACCACCCACCGCGCCAACTGCTTCACCGGGACAGACTTCGGGGCCGAGCGGGTCATCGGGACATTCCGGGCCACCGGGGCATGGCGGACCAAGCCGATTTGGCGGGCCGGGAGGTCCGCGTCCGCAGGGCGGTCAGGCCGGGTGGCCCCGCGAAGCGAGGCAAGCGCAGTTTCATTCGGAAAAAGAAAGTGTGCCGGTTCTGCGTGGACAAGTCGGACTACATTGATTACAAGAAATCGGAAATACTGGCCCCGTTCCTGCAGGAACGCGGAAAGATTTTGCCGCGCCGCATGACGGGAACTTGCGCGCGGCACCAGCGCTGGCTAGCTGTGGCGATCAAGCGGGCGCAAAATATCGCGCTGCTGCCGTTCGCAGCAGAACTGTAAGCGCTCTTGGGTAATCCCGTGGCGGTCATTCCTCCTTTGAGGCGAAGAGAGGTTCCTCGCTTCGCTTGGAATGGCATATTCGAGACGAAAGGTTAAAGGTCATGCAGATTATTTTGCAGGAAGACGTCGAAAAGCTCGGAACGCGAGGCCAGGTGGTCAACGTCGCCGAAGGATACGCGCGGAATTTTCTTCTGCCGCGGAAGCTGGCGCTCGAAGCCAGCGCCGGCAACATGAAGCGGCTCGAGAAAATGCGCGCCACGTTCGCGAAGAAGGAAGCCACGGAAAAAGGCGACGCGCAGAAGCTGGCCGAACTGCTGGCGGGAGTTTCGCTCGAACTTACGCGGAAGGCTGGAGAAAACGACCAGCTTTTCGGCTCGGTTACGTCGGCGGATATTTCCGAAGCACTCGCGGCGAAGGGCTTTAACGTGGAAAAACGCAAAATCGCCCTGGCCGATCCCATCAAAGTTGTCGGCGAATTCGAAATTCCCGTGAAGCTGCACCGCGAAATTGCCACGAACGTGAAGCTCAGCGTCAAAAAGGAAGCATAGGAGTCGGCCTGGCCGGACACTGAAAAGTTTGTGCCTGAAACGACGGGTAATGTGGCTGGAGGCGGCGTTTTTGACATTTTGAGACTCTTAAATGTTTCAATTGAAAGAAGTTGGTGCGGTAAACTCGAACAATTTTGTCCGAAAAAAGCGCACGTAAAATCCAGGTTTCGCTCATTCGACTCGCGCCGCAGAAATTAAAAACGAAATCCCTCGCTTACATTTCTTGCCGATCGGTGTTTTCCACTTTTCCGAAAAAGTCCACAGGCGCTCGTGGTTGACGTTTGTGTTCCAGGGGTGCAGACTCGCGCGCACGGTTGCGAAAATTTCGACATTCACGAGCAGTCCGGCGCGCAGAAGGCTGCGGCAAACGCCCTCTTGCGTCGAACGAAGCATTAGGCGAATATAAGGCGAACATCTAGATGCCCACGAATACCGGTATCGAGCGGCCGCTGCCTCACAATTTGGAGGCGGAGCGCAGCATTCTTGGCGCCGTGCTGCTGGATAATCACGCGCTGAATGCCGCCGTGGAGCAATTGCGCTCCGAGGATTTTTTTCTTCCTCAGCACCGGCACATCTTCGAACGAATGGTGCAGCTCGGCGAGAAGCAACAGGCCATCGACACGATCACGCTGATGGAAGACTTGGCGCGAAGCGGCGCGCTCGAGGCTGCGGGCGGCGTGGCATACCTTTCGCAACTTGCCGACGGATTGCCGCGCGCGACGAATGTGGATCACTACGCGCGCATCGTGAAAGAAAAGGCCATTCTGCGGAGCCTGATCTATTCGGCGTCCGCGATTCAGGAGCAAGCGCTCGCGGCCGGCGACGATGCGGATGTGATTCTCGATCGCGCGGAGTCCACGATCTTCCAATTGGCGGAAGATCGCGTAAAAGCCGGATTGATCGGCGTAAAAGATTTAGTTAAGGAGAGCTTCGATCGACTCGAGAAAATTTTCAGTGAGGGGCGCCGAATCACCGGCCTTGCTACCGGTTACGCCGGGCTTGATAACGAAACAGCCGGGCTGCAACCGTCAGAGCTGATTATTCTGGCTGCCCGGCCGTCGATGGGGAAGACGGCGCTAGCGCTCAACATGGCCGAGAATGTCGCATTGCGACATCGCGAGCCGGTGGCGATTTTCAGCCTGGAAATGTCGAAGGAGTCTCTACTGCTGCGCCTGTTGGCGTCGCACGCGCGCGTGGATGCTCACAAGTTCCGCACGGGACACATGAATCGCGACGATTGGGGCAAGGTGACCAAGTCGCTGGCGGAGCTAGGAGAGGCGCCCATCTGGATCGACGATTCCGCGTCGTCAACAGTCCTCGAAATGGGAGCGAAGGCGCGGCGGCTGAAGCGCGATCGCGGACTTTCACTTGTGATTGTCGATTACATACAACTGGTGGTGCCTACAGCGAATCGGCGCAATAGCAACCGGCAAGAGGAAGTTTCCGGCATTTCGCGCGCGCTAAAGGCGCTCGCCAAGGAGTTGAAAGTTCCAGTTGTGGTGCTCAGCCAGTTGACGCGCGCTCCCGAGCGCGAGGATCGCAAGCCGCAACTGGCCGACCTGCGGGAATCGGGCGCGATCGAGCAGGATGCGGACGTCGTCCTTTTCATCAACCGGCCGAACTTTTACAAGACGGACATGGCGGAAGAAGATCGAGCCAAGGCGGAAATCATAATTGCAAAACAGCGCAACGGGCCGACCGGCAACTTGAATTTTGTGTTCCTCAGCCGCCACACACGCTTCGAAGAGGCCGCGCCTGACGCCTGGAGTTCGAGCGGAGAAGAATAGCATCCTTCGCAGACGCCGCGAAGGATGCGGCAACCACACGCATTTGTGTCGAGCCTGTGGCTAGTTCTGGTGTGGTGTCATGCGTGCGCTTCGATGTTAATGATGGGGAATACGGAGACAAAGGATGTGCCACCCGCCTGGTTGCTTGGCGCGTACGATGCGCGAGTCACCTAGGTTGTAGCGGAAATTTCGATTGACTCCATCGCGGCGCCACCGTAGTGTCCTGCGTGAAAACCAACCGGCTCCGGGCCCACGGCCACACCCAGCAAGACTTGACAGGGAGAGACACCAATGAAGCGATTCATCGCAACTCTGGTCGTTATCGTTTTCTGCCTGGCCGCGACGGGACTGGCACAGGCCCAAGGGAATCCTTTCGTGGGAACTTGGAAAATGGACCCAGAAAAATCGAAGGCTAGTCCCAATCCGGGACCCAAGGAAGAAACGCGCGTTGTAGTGGCGCAAGGCGACAGCGTCAAGGGGAGCTACGAGGGCACGGCCGCCGATGGCAGCCGCATCGCATACGGTTACACCGCCAAGTACGATGGCAAGGATTATCCACTGACCGGAATGGGAACGCCAAACGGCGCCGACACCTTAGCGCTTAAGCGCATTAACATTAATACTTATGAAGTGACGGCAAAAAGGGGTGGCAAAGTTGTGCTGACGGCCCGGGTCGTGGCCTCCAAAGATGGAAAAACCACCACAATTACGACCAAGGGAACAGATGTCAGCGGGAAATCCGACAGCAGCGTGAGGTTTTTCGATAAGCAGTAGGAGGCTGGCGGTCTCTGCATCTCCGAGCTGCTACTATCACTGCAAACTCACGACCTTCCTAGCCTTCGTTCTCGCGGTTCTCTCTTAGGCGTTGTGCCAACGCTATTCGGCAGGCGGTGGCGGGTTGCGCCACATAAGTCGGCTAACTGGGCAAGTGGAATTTGGCGGAGAAAGTGGGGTCCAACTAGGGCCAAAATGTGGAGAATTGGAGTCCCAAAATCGGGTCTGCGATCGGATAAGGGCAACAGATTCAGCGAGACTTAGCGGTTGATTTGAAAATTCAAATCCCATCGCTCGTCCCATCCAACCTAAGGGCCAAGCGACCTGACCAGCAACCCCGCCGTGCGCGCTTTATTCTTGTTCCCTCCAATGTGCTCCTTGGAATTGGGTGACTCGGGAGGCACGGTTGCGGCGAAATGTTTCGCGCGGCCGGGGTGCGGTCTGGCATCCTAAAGAAACATGGCAAAGCAAATTCGAGTCCAGGGGCGGCCGCTATGGGCGGAGGTTTCGCTCAAGGCTCTCGAACACAATCTGAAGGTCGTTCGGCGGCACATCGGGCCGAAGCCTGAAATTCTGGCGGTGGTGAAATCGAATGGATACGGCATGGGAGCCGTGCCCGTGGCCAAGACGCTGCAGAAAGCGGGAGCGAATCGCTTTGGCGTAACTTGCGGCGATGAAGGCATCGAACTGCGCGAATCGGGGATTCGCAAACCGATTCTGGTTCTCACGGGATTCTGGCCGGGGGAAGAGGCGCGGTTCATCAAGAACCACCTCACTCCCTACCGTGACGCGGCTGGAAGATGTGCGTCACCTCGAACGCGCGGCAAAGGCGGCGCGCGTCAAATCTCGCTGCGATTTCATCTGAAGATAAACACGGGAATGAACCGGCTGGGTATCTCGCCCTCGGAGCTTGACTCATTTGCGGGCGCGCTTGCGGAGAGTCGTCATCTGGAACTCGAAGGCACGTTCACGCATTTCGCTTCGGCGGAGGATTTCAGCGCGCGTCAAACGGACGAACAGGAGCAAGTGTTCCGCGATTGCTTGGACCGCCTTCGGGCGCTCGGCGTGTCGCCTGGAATCGTTCACATGGCGAATAGCGGGGCGATCTGCGCGCGGCCGAGCACGTGGGCGGACATGGTGCGTCCCGGCGCGATTCTCTATGGCTACTACCAGTCATTCGATCCTCCCGACAAGGGACAGGAAGTGCGGCAAAAGCTGCCGATCAAGCCGAGCCTTTCCCTTCGCGCTCGCATCATCACGCTGCGCGATCTTCCGCCGGGGCAGCCAGTAGGTTATGGCGCGCGTTTCATCACCGACCGGCCATCGCGGATAGCCGTGATCAACGCGGGCTACGCCGATGGCATCCTACGGCAGCGAACGAATCGAGGCTGTGCGCTTGTGCGCGGCAAGCATGTGCCGCTGGTGGGCACAATTTCGATGGATTTGACCACGCTGGATGTAACTGACGTTCCAAACGTCGCGCTGGGCGATATCGTCACCATCTACGGCCGCGATGGGGAAGCCGAAATTCAAGTCTCGGATGTCGCTCGCGAAATCGGAACGGTTACGTCGGATCTGCTGTGCGCGCTAGGCCGTCGCGTGCCGCGACATTATCTCTGAGAGAAGTTTGCGGAAACTCGGTTCACTTGGATTTGCGCGCGGTGTTATACTGCGGGCATCATTTTCAATTTCAGTGAAAGTCGATTTTATATCTCGGGCGCCAAACGATGCTCCACAGGTCGTCGGCGAATAACTTAATAGGTCGATGAAGGCCCGATTTTCATACTTCATAAGGTGCCACGATGCCAAGGACTTCTAACGCGCCTGGGCGAGTTCCCCCGGACGTAGCGCCAAGCCAGCCACCTTCCAAGCCGACGTTGATTTCGCGCCCTTACCGGGATAGCGTCGGCACGTTTTGGGATATGCTGGCGTTCCGCGCAATCTTCACGATCATCTGCACTGCGGCCGGATTTCACTTTCAGCCTTTTGGTCTCTCCGGGCCCTATGGCGCGCTTGCCGGCTTTCTATTCGCAATCGCCGTGGTTCTTTTCGAATTGCGGCTGCGGAAGGCAAGCCTTCGGAGGCTTATTGGCGCCGCCATCGGGTCCATCCTCGGGATTCTCGGCGCATATTTGATCTCGCTGATCTTTACGCACACCACGATCCCGATAAGCACGCGATCCTTCTTCAGCCTGGGAATTTTTCTAGTGATGACCTACATCGGCTTGGTGCTGGGCGCGAACAAAGGCGACATGCTGAACCTGCAAGCGTTTGGCGGGGTTTTCGGCAGCGAGCGCAACACCAAGCATTCGTTCAAGCTGCTGGATACGAGCGTGATCATCGATGGCCGCGTGGCGGACATTGCCGATGCGCTGTTCCTCGACGGCACAATCATCATTCCTCAGTTCGTCCTGCGCGAATTGCAACTCGTTGCCGATTCAGCCGATCCGCTGAAGCGCCAGCGCGGCCGCCGCGGGCTCGAAGTGTTGCAGCGCATCCAGAAAATGCCGCATCTGGAGGTGCAGATCGCCGAAGACGATTTCGCGCACATTGCGGAAGTGGATATGAAACTCATCGAGCTGGCAAAGCGCTACGATGCGAAGGTCGTGACCAACGATTTCAACTTGAACAAGGTGGCAACTCTTCAGGGCATCGAAATCATGAACGTGAATTTGCTGGCGAACGCGCTGAAGCCTGTCGTTCTGCCCGGCGAAACCATGCGTGTTTTTATCCTGCGCGAAGGCAAGGAATACAATCAGGGCGTCGCCTACTTGGACGATGGCACGATGGTTGTGGTCGATGGGGCGCGCAGGATGATCAACAAGACTGTCGATATCAGCGTCACGTCCGTCCACCAAACGACGGCCGGAAAAATGATTTTTGGCCGCTATGACGATCGCAGCGAAGCGCCGCAGCGTAGCGCCCCTTCCGCGGAACCGCAGGCAAGCCGCTCGCCCGAGAGCGCCACCGGTGGCGGGGAACGTCCGCCGCGTGCGCTCTATCCCGAGTCGGGCCGCTCCTAGAGGACGTGCAAATCCCTTTGTGTCGCGCCCGAGGCGTGGATTGCGATAGGATTACGCTCCGATGAGCCGAATTGCCGCAATTGTGCCGGCTGCGGGGCTTGGCACGCGCATGGGCGCCGATCAGCTGAAACAATTCCTCGAGCTGGACGGCATGCCGCTGATTATTTTCACGCTGCGGCGGTTGGCAGCTTGCACCGCGATCACGGATTTTTTCATCTCCACTCGCGGCGACGACGTAGTTTTTCTGCAAGACAAAGTAGCCAAGGCTGCCTTGGGGCGGCCCGCTCGCGTGATTCATGGCGGAGATACGCGCCAGCAATCCGTGGCGAATGCTCTGGCGCAAGTGGATCCCTCCACAGAGATTGTGCTGGTGCACGATGCGGTGCGTCCTTTTGTGACGCTCGAGCAGATTGATCGCTTGATCGCCGAAGTGCGCGCGCGAGGCGCCGCCATCCTAGGTATTCCCGCGATTGACACTGTTAAGGAAGTGAAGCGCGCCAGTTTGCCGCAGGATGTCGCGTTGATTTCGGCGACGATTCCGCGCGAACGAATCGTGCTCGCACAAACGCCGCAGGTCTTTTCCTACACGCTGCTGCGCGATGCCTTTCGCAAAGCCCAGGAAGATGGAGTTACCGCGTCGGATGAGGCCGCGCTTGTCGAGCGTTTTGGACACGATGTGTTTGTCGTGCTCGGCTCAGAACGCAATTTGAAGATCACTCGCCCTGCGGACATGGACTTGGCGCGCTTTTACCTCGAACAGGAACGCCTAGGCGTGAAAGCGTGAGCACGCGATGACTTACTCTGGCATCGGATACGATCTGCACCGTCTCGTGGAGGGGCGAAAGCTCATGATCGGTGGCGTCGAAGTGCCGTTCGAGAAAGGGTCCGAGGGACACTCTGACGGCGACGTGCTCTGCCACGCGCTGTGCGATGCGCTCTTGGGAGCGGCCAGCCTCGGCGATATCGGCACGCACTTTCCGGACACTGACCCCAAGTGGAAGGGCGCTTCGAGCCTGATCTTCCTGGAACACGTTCGCAAAATGCTGGCGGATCGCCAGTTGCGAATCGTTCATGCGGATGCGATTGTGATTTGCGAGCGCCCTAAGCTCGGGCCGCATTTTCCGGCCATGCGTGCCGCCCTGGCGAAATCCCTGGGCATTACAACCGATGAAATCAACTTGAAAGCAAAAACGAACGAAGGCACCGGTGAAATCGGACGCGGCGAAGCCATTGCAGCGCACGCGATTGCCACGATTCGTCTGCGCTAAATAGCCTTCGGCTCCTGAAGCCAACACCAACACATGAACTGGATGACGGGATTCCACGCGGTCGAAGAGGCGCTCACAGCAGGGCGCGCGCTGGACCGCATCGTGATCGCGCGAGGTCGCCACGGGGAACGTGTAGAGACGATCGTCCGGCTGGCGAAGTCGCACGGAGTGCCGGTGCGATTTGAGGATCGCCAGCAGATGGACCGGCTCGCCGGCACGCGTGAACACCAGGGCGTCGCTGCGCTCGCCGCTGCCAAGCCCGCGGTCGGGCTTGAAGATTTGCTGCGTGCAAAAACCGCTCACGGATTGCTGGTCCTGCTCGACGGCATTGAAGATCCGCACAATTTGGGCGCGATTGTGCGAACGTCGCTTGCCGCCGGGGCGCAGGGTGTCGTGATCCCGGAACGGCGCGCCGCCGGCCTGAGCGATACCGTCGAGCGAGCGTCCGCTGGCGCGCTCGCGCATTTGCCGATCGCACGCGTGAAGAATCTTGTGCGCGCAATGGAAGAAATGAAGGAAGCGGGTTACTGGTTGGTGGGCCTCGATGAGCGCGCCGAAAAAAAACACACCGAGATTGATTTGAAAGGGCCGGTTGGAATCGTCCTCGGCAGCGAAGGCGAAGGGCTGCACGAGCTGACGCGCAAACGGTGCGATTTTCTAGTTTCGCTTCCAACGAGTGGGCCGGTGCGCTCGCTCAACGTGTCCGTGGCCGCAGGCGTGATGCTTTTTGAAGCCGTCCGCCAGCGCCGCGCGGCTGGGGTCTTAGCTTTTTTGGAGTTTGATTCTTAGCTGTCGTACTTCAGCAGCGAAAATACATCGATACCCGGTAATTTCGAACGCCCGTGCAGAAAATTTAATTCGACAGCGAATGCCGCGCCCACTACTTCGCCTCCCAGTTGGCGAATTAGGCCGATTGCGGCTGCCGCAGTGCCGCCCGTTGCCAGCAAATCGTCGCACAGAACAACGCGATGGCCCGGCCGCACCGCATCCTGATGGATTTCGAGCGAATCGCTGCCATACTCGAGCTGATATGTGGCGGCTGTGGTTTTCCAGGGCAGTTTCTTTGGCTTGCGCACGGGAACGAAACCGGCGCCCAGCCGGTATGCCAGGGCGGGTGCAAAAATAAATCCGCGCGCTTCGATCCCGACCACAATATCGACTTTCTTTCCTTCGTAGTGGTCACACAGTTGTTCGACGAGCGAGTGGAATCCGCGCGGATCCTGAAGCAACGTGGTCAGATCGTAAAACAGAATTCCCGGCTTAGGATAGTCAGGGATTTCGCGGATTAGTTTCTTCAGGTCGTCCATTAGCTCCTCTTCTTTTCAGCCGTCGTATTCGATGGAAAAGCCGTGCTCGAACTGTGAATCGATGGGCGAATCTTCCTCGGTTACTTTTTCCACGGAAGCGCCGATCGGCCCGTTTTCCAGCCGCTGGCGCAAAGAAGCCAGCGAATCCGCCGGGCCGATGGCGTAAACCTCCACGCGTCCATCGCGCAAATTCCGTACGTAACCCATTATTCCGAGTTGCTCGGCCGTGCGCTCCGCGAAATAACGATATCCGACACCCTGCACCATCCCGCTCACGTAGTAGCGCTTGGCGTTGTTGTTCTTGCGCACAATTGATTTGCCCACTGGCCGCGAGTGCGCGATTTTAGCAGACCTCCGGCTTAGGATTCCCCTTTTTAGGGACCCGTTACTAAGTCTGTGATATTTTTGTGGAAAGAGCGCGCCGGGCTCAAACGCTGTGCACACAAGACGCATCTAAAATTTCAAATGAGCTTACTCCACAAGCGGATCATTTTCGCCGCGGCACTGGTCGCCGCCGGGTTGCGGCGGTTTCTCTCCCGGCATACGCGCAAGACCAAGGGCCGATGGCGCCGCCGCCGAAGTTCGAAGTGAAGCGAATTCCATCGGTGCCGCATCCCGGGCCGCCGCCCATTCCACCTCAGGAGATCATCCAAAGGTTTGCCGCGAATGAGGACGCGGCCAAGAGTGTTTATAACGCTTACGATTTTACGGAAACGATTCGCATCGAGGAACTCGCCGATAACGGAGGGAAGTTTACGGTCACCGGCTACGAATTCACGCGGCCCGATGGCCAGCGAACTTGGCGTGTGACCAAGCAGCCTCAATCCAACCTGAAGGTGACTAACTACAGCCTAGAGGATGTTCGGACCATCGTCAGCTTGCCGCTATTCTTTCTCACCACCGATCAAATCGGGAAGTACGATTTCCTCTACGCCGGCCAGCAAAAGCTCGATCAATTGAACACCTACGTTTTTCAGGTGAAGCCCAAGCAGTTGAGCCGGACGCAACGCCTTTTCCAAGGAGTCATTTTTGTCGACGATCACGATCTGGCGATTGTGGAGACCTACGGAAAATTCATCAGCGAGCTTTCGGGCATGGGAGAAAAACTGCCTTTTAGCCTTTTCGAAACCTATCGGGAGAATTTTCAGGGCAAGTATTGGTTGCCGACCTATACCACTTCGGACGACTATATCGATCAACCCAACGCCGATCCCCTTCAATTGCGGCTGGTCGTTCGCACAACGGACTTCAAACTCAGCCCAGCCCCAGCGCCCGCTTCCAGAGTGACGCAAGGCGGCTCCTCCGTCGCCGTCCGCAGCTCACCCTTCGGGTGAATCCTCATCTGAACACCAAAGATAGGCGGAAGGTCGGAAGTCTGCGGCGATGGGCGCAGTCCGAGGATACGAGGAAAATCTTTACACCGGGGCCTCAAATCGCGCAAGTAGTTGTTGGTGTAAAGAAAAATCGTCCACGGTGAGGAGGCTATATTCGCCGTTTTTTGAACTTTTCGGCGACTGGTTCGGCCATCGCCGCCAAGTGCTTGGGCAGCTCCTGGATCGACCGTAACAGCAAGTCAGGACGGGCAGCGCGCAGGCGAACCGCGGTAGGAAACGGTCCCAGGACGCCGATCGCGCGCACGCCGGCTCGCCGTGCCATTTCAACGTCCTCTGGGGCGTCGCCCACGTAAACGCACTCTGCCGGCTGGGCGCCAATGCGCTTGAGAGCAAGCTGCAGGGGCGCGGGGTGCGGTTTTTTGCGTAGCGCGTCTTCGCTGCAAATGCAGGCCCGGAAGTAATCCCGAAAAGCGAATTCCCGGAGCTGCTTGCGGACACGCGTCCCGCTGCCGCTGGTCACCAAGCCCAGATCGAACCGTCGACCCAGTTCGTGCAGCACCTTTCGTGCGCCCGGGAGCAAGAGGGGGCGTTGGTCGCGGTACGCGGCTCGCCAGAGCCGGTCCGCACGCACCCAGCCCGAGCGCGGGATCCGCGCCGCGCGATACACTCGATACCAGTCGGGAGAATAATGGCGCTCGATCTCGGCGACTCCCCATTCTATCCGAAGCGCGCGAAACATCGCGACGTAGGCATTCTTGTCGGCAGCGTAGGAATCAAGCAGGGTTCCGTCCCAATCGAGCAAAACAACTCGCGTTGAGAATATGCGATGGGCCATTAGAGGAGAATCGTAGCAGAAGAGCGTAGCTCTTATGGGGCGTAGTACGATGTGGCTGGAGAAATACTTAGGTTGATGTCGCGAATCGAACCGAGTCGCTTCGTTTTCTATTAGAAGTAGCTAGGGCGCCGGGGCAGAGAATCGTCCCGTTGGAGAGCGAAGTCGTCAAAGCTTGCGGCATAGGCTTTCCAGCCCGGCAGATCCGTTTCGTCGCAGCGAACGATGTGGGCGGCGGTGCACATCTGGACGCGGCCGCAACCCAGCGGCCGATCAACCAGCGCGACTTCCAGTTCAATGGCCATGCCCGCCTCCATCTCGCGAGGCGCCAGGAAATAGATTCCGCTCGAGCTGATATTCCTGGTCACAAGCGTTACGGGGAAGGGTTCGGTCTTATCGCCAATCCGTGTCAGGCGTAAGGGTAGCGAAAGCGAAGCTCGCGGATAGCGGCGACGCTCATCCGCCACGCCTATGGCGTGGGTGGGAACGCGAGCAAAGCGGCGCGGCCCAGGTTTTCCCGAAATGGCTGTTACGGATTGTGTACGGCTTTCGACTTCGCGCATCGGCGAAACAACCGGCCGATCATCACGTTGCGGAAGAGCTCCCATAACACTGCCCCCAAGTACTGCGGTATGAGTACCCTAGTTTCCGGTTGTCCGAATATGCGGGAGGCTGCACGCCCCGTCAACCTGCCGCCAATTCCTGGTGCCCTATAGTGTAACCCCCTTATTTTCGACCAACCGAGGCGGATTTTCCATCACTTTAGCTTCACCCTTGATGAGTCTAATGTTGGACCGTAATTGGCCCTTGATGAAAATATTCTCATGATGCTTACAAAGAGAAGCCTGGCTCGGCGGGAAGAAAAATCGAAAAGAGGGCGTCGTTGCGATGGACAGGGCTGAGCTAAAAAGGGGCGAAAGAGCGAATTGCCGGCGAAGCGACTGGGGAGGGGAACGACGAAGGCACCGGCTCAGCCTTGTGGCTTGATCTTTTGGGTTCCCTTCGGCCAGTGAGGTTTGAACTCGGAATCCGAAATGGGCGGATTCAGAATGATTTTTGAATAGTGGACTATGGAATAGTCCCCCGAGCCCGCTTCATCGAACCGTTGTTCGGCTGGAAGCCAAGTCGATTCGTCCACCCAAAGTTGAATTTTGGAGATTTGATTGCGCACGGACTCCAACTTCGGCGTCAATTCCAGTTCGATGGTTCTTTTGTCGTCTACTCTATCCTCGCCCGCCATCTTGATCGAATAGCCCTTTTTCAGCTCCGTCCCTTTTGTTCCGAATCCGAGTAGCAGAAACTGATCCACTAAGTCCCGGTTTTTGCCCAGGTTGTATTCCTCGACGCGTTTTAGCCCTGGAGTGTAGATATAAAGATTGTCGCCGGTTCGAAGGATCGTGCGTTCGTCTGGGGCCTTCAGTTGCAGCAACATCTTTTCGCCCCTGACGAGAACGGTACCCTCTTCGGTTGAACGGTCATTCACAACTACCGTGACCTTGGTACGCTCGACGCTCGCCGAAAGGCTGTGGAAATCTTTGGCAACAGAGTCCATTTGCGCAAGAACACCAGGAAGCGTCAGCGCCGGCCCTTGGCGAAGAGCCGCCAGCGCCAGCAGCGGTGTGACCCACACCGCGACCCAAAAGCCGAGTGCTATCTTGCCGAATTTAATCACCCAACCCCCCAGGCGAAGAACATCGAGGACGAACGTTCGTGATCATAGCACACCACCGCAAAGCACCTTAGTGAGATGCGATATTGCAGTCCGCGAGTAGCGTACGATCCTCGCCGCAGGTCCGGCGGCGACAAAAACCCGTCCGCGTTGCAATCGCCGGGGCACGGGGGCTAAACTGTAGATCCCAGCTAAAGTGACAAATTAGGGCTTGACAGGAATTGGCACACTATGGAGAATGTACTCGCGCGCCCGTTCCTGCCTTCCCCCTGTTCGTGAGTTTCTCCCCTTTCGCATCGCCGGGAATAGTCTGCGAGGAGACCGGTGGCGGAAAAAGATGGCATAGCAGCTAACATGGAGCTCGATCGCGAAGTAATCCGCTGTCAAGTTTGCGGATTAGTTCAATACCGTACACGCACAGGCAACTGTCGACGCTGTCTGCGTTTGCTGCCCCCAAGGGTGACGTTCGTCATTCCGACGCCGTCGCCTCAGGATTTACCGGGGGATGATCGCCAATTGTTTGAGAACTGGCCTAACCGCGAAACTGTGGAGAATATCGGCCAGCGCATCAGGCAGTTGCGAGAGTCGCGCGGCATGACGCAGAGTCAGCTACAAGCTCGCTCACGCGTCTCACGCTCATATCTCTCCCGGATCGAAAGCGGTCAGATGACTCCCAGCCTCGGCACTCTCGAGAAGATCGCCGAAGCTTTGGGTGTCGGCCTGAACCGCTTCTTCGTGCCCGAATCGAATGGAGAGACCGTCCTGGAGGATCCGTTCATTCAGGGCCTTCGGCCTTTCTTGCGTCAACTTGATTGGGCGCAATGGCAGGGCATTCTGAAGAGGTTGCAGGCGATTAGCGAGCACGTGAGCACAAATCAGATCACGCGCCCTCTTGCGCCCCAGCCGTCAGAGCGAGTGCCCCAGATTGCTCGCAGGCAGAGCCAGGGCCATGCCTCGGGTCACGGCAGCCACTCTAGTGCCGCAATGCACCGCTAGCGAAACATAAGAACTCAAACCTCACACATTGCTTGGCGAGGGGGCGCAAGCAACGCCCCCCGGCTGAGTCGGCGCTGAATCAATAGAAGCGTACGCGCACGTCGGTCGATCCCTTTTCCAGATGCACGGAGTCGATGAAACGAATCTGCCGGTCTTCGTACGTCATGATGAGCGATTGGGTGCGCGTTCCTCCGCCGAAGAATCGAACGCCGCGCAGCAGCCCTCCGGGCGTTACGCCCGTGCAGGCGAAAATGATCTTTTTGCCCGGCGCGAGATCGGCCGTATCGTAAATGCGGTTCGGATCCTTGATGCCCATTTTCGCCACACGCTCCCGGTGTTCGCGTTTCGTGATGACAAGCCGGCCCAGAATCTGGCCATTCAGACAGCGCAACGCCGCAGCGGTGAGCACACCCTCAGGAGCGCCTCCCGTGCCCATGACGGCGTGAACGCCCATGTCCGAAACCGCGGCGCTGATTCCAGCCGAGAGGTCGCCATCCGATATCAGCCGAATGCGCGCGCCCGTCTTTCGGATATCCGCGATCAGTTTTTCGTGGCGCGGCCGGTCCAGCACGGTCACGACCAAGTCTTTCACTTTGCGGTCGAGCCGCTTGGCAATCGCCTTGCAGATTCTTTTCAGGCGGCGCATCGAGATCCACGGCGCCCCGGCACAACGGCCCAACGACAATCTTTTCCATGTAGAGATCGGGCGCGTGGAGCAGTCCGCCGTGTTCGCTTGCCGCCAGAACTGTGATGGCATTTGGCTCCCCAGTCGCGCATAGGTTCGTTCCTTCCAGAGGGTCGACGGCGATGTCCACAGCGGGGTATTGGTGGTGCCTATCGTGCGACGCCAACCCGACTTTCTCACCGATGAAGAGCATCGGCGCCTTATCGCGTTCGCCTTCGCCGATCACGATGGTGCCATCCATGCCGACGGTATCCATCTCGGTCGCGCATCGCTTCGACGGCAACCTGATCGGCCTTGTGGCGGTCGCCGAGTCCCATGGTTCGGGCAGACGCAATGGCCGCGCGCTCGACGACGCGCAAATATTCAAGACTTAATTCCTGTTCCATGGATGCCCCCTAAAATGTGCGCTGTGCCCTTGCGCAAAGAGCGCCGGGAGATTCTAATGCAGGCTGAACATGGAGCGCATCCGAATAAATCAAAATTGCCGCGGAATGCACGGTCCGATCACACGAACGCCGAAATTCCCGTGATGCGCTCGCCGATCACCAGCTTGTGGATATCGTGCGTTCCTTCGTAGGTGTAAACCGATTCGAGATTGTTCATGTGGCGCATGATGCAGGAATCGTCCACGATTCCATTAGCCCCGAGAATTTCCCGGGCCGCGCGGGCGGTTTCGCGGGCCATCCATACATTGTTCATTTTCAGCATCGAAATGTGCGAGGGATGCACGCGGCCCTGGTCCTTCAACCGCCCGGTTTGCAATGCGAGAAACTGTGCCTTGGTAATTTCCGTGATCATCCAAACCAGCTTTTCCTGCACCAATTGATGCGACGCGATCGGGCGGTTGTCGAATTGTTTGCGCTGCTTGGCATAGGCGAGCGCCGCGTCGTAACAAGCCATAGCCGCGCCGATTGCGCCCCATCCGATCCCGTACCGCGCCTGATTGAGGCACGATAGCGGCCCTTTCAGACCCTCGACCCCGGGCAGCACGTTTTGCCGCGGGAATTTTGCAGCCCGTCATGGCCAGGCCGGAGGTCACCGATGCTCGCAAAGATTGTTTGCCATGAATGTCCCAGGCTTTGAATCCGGGCGTTCCTTTTTCGATCAGGAAGCCGCGGATTTTGTCGTCTTCGCACTTTGCCCAGACCAGCGCCACGTCCGCGATT
Organism: uncultured Acidobacteriota bacterium; assembly: GCA_963754105.1. GTDB lineage: Bacteria > Acidobacteriota > Terriglobia > Acidiferrales > UBA7541 > Palsa-295. The sequence continues at coordinate 14,447 of CAVWEZ010000016.1, read as the reverse complement.
GAGCCGTTGGTGATCCACATTTTTTCGCCGTCAAGAACGTAGCCATCGCCCTTTTTCACGGCGCGGCTCAGCATTCCGCCGGGATTGGAGCCGAATTGCGGTTCCGTGAGCCCGAAGCATCCGATTGCTTTTCCTTGCTGCAGCGGCGGCAGCCATTTTTCCTTCTGTGCGTCCGACCCGAACGCGTGAATCGGATACATCACCAGCGCCGACTGCACGGATACGAAGCTCCGCAAACCCGAATCGCCTCGCTCGAGCTCCTGCGTCACCAGTCCGTATTCCACGTTGGACATTTCCGCGCAGCCGTAGCCTTTTAGGCTGGCTCCGAAAAATCCGAGCTGCGCCATCTGCGGTACAAGCTGCATGGGAAATTTGCCCGCGCGATCATGCTCCGCAATAATCGGAAGCAGTTGCTCGTCCACAAATTGACGCGCAGTCTTTCTAGCCAACTTTTCTTCGTCGCTGAGCAGGGAATCGAACTCGAGGAAATCGACGCCAGGGAACGCGGCCATTGAGGTATCTCCTGCGGCATTCTACCGGAGTGGCCTGCGGTAACACTCAAAAATTGCTAGGTGCCTAGGGCTAGTTACGTATTTTGACTATACTGTCCCTTTCTTGCGCTGATCTTGTTGTTACCGCGCGACCATGAGCCTTCACTTATGAAAATTCTGACTGCCGCGGAAATGAGGGAAGTGGATCGGCTGACGACCGCGCGATACCGCGTGCCCGGCCTGACCCTGATGGAGAATGCCGGGAAAAGCGTGGCGGAGTTCGTCCAAGCGCGATTCCCGAACTTTACGCGACGGCACATTCTGGTGCTTTGCGGCAAGGGCAACAATGGAGGCGATGGTTTCGTCGTCGCGCGGCATCTTCGGAAGATGGGTGCGAAGCCGGAAGTTCGATTCTTCGGCGATCCTCGCGAAGCAAAAGGTGATGCGGCCGCAAATCTGAAGCGTTGGAAAGCTGCGTCCGGCAAATTGCAGGTTGATAAGCCCGGAAAAGGCGACGAACTGAAATTCACCTCCGATTCGATCATCGTTGACGCGCTTTTGGGCACCGGCACGCGAGGAGCGGTTGAAGGCCGCTTGCGTGAAGTAATTGCCGGGCTGAACCGCCGGGAACCCGGCTGCGTGGTGGTTTCAGTCGATATTCCTTCCGGGCTTCATGCGGATACCGGCGAAGCGCAAGGCGAGGTGGTGGCTGCAGACTACACGGTCACGTTTACGGCGCCGAAACCCGGGCTATTTCTCGGCGCGGGTGCGCATCACACCGGGGAACTTGCGGTTCGGGACATCGGTTCGCCGACGGAGCTGATCGAGGAAATAGGAAAGGGAAAGCTCCGCTGGAGCGAGCCGCAGGAATTCACCCGGTTCGCTCTGCCCCGCAAGCCTGGAGGGCACAAAGGAACGTATGGCCACGCGCTGATTGTGGCTGGCTCGGTGGGGAAGAGCGGGGCCGCAGTACTCGCATCGTGGGCGGCATTGCGCGTGGGGGCGGGGCTCGTCACGGTGGCAACGCCTGAACCTGTACTGCCGACGATTGCTGCGCACGCACCCGAAATTATGACGGAGCCTCTCGTTTCCACGCTGGCAGGCACAATCTCGGCGCGCTGCTTCGAAGCAAACTTTTTCGGGAAGCTGGTTGCCGGAAAAGCGCACTGGGAATAGGCCCGGGACTGACCACGCAGCCCGAGACGCAGGAATTCGTTCGCGGCGTTATGGGCATGCGCTCGCGCGTGCCGATCATCCTGGATGCGGACGGCTTGAACGCGTTCGCGGGCCGGGCGGGCGAACTGAGAGATCCGAAAGAGACGATCGCCATTACGCCGCATCCCGGCGAAATGGCGCGTCTGACGGGCGGCACGACCGATGAAGTGCAGTCGCGCCGCGTGGAACTGGCGATCAAGTGCGCGGCCGATTGGAACGTGTACGTAATTCTGAAGGGGCATCACACCGTCACGGCGGCTCCCGATGGATGCGCGTGGATTAACTCCACCGGAAATCCTGGGATGGGGACGGGCGGAACGGGTGATGTTCTCACCGGCATGCTCGCGGGACTTACCGCTCAATATCGCGACGCGGCTTGGCCGCTGGTGCTGGCGTTCGGAGTGTACTTGCACGGCCTGGCGGGAGACATTCCTTACGCCGAGAGCGGCGAGGCCCCGCTGATGGCCTCGGATCTGATCCGCGCAATTCCGCGCGCGCTACCGGCAATTTTATGCAGCGTGCGGCCGTGGCTAGTCGCGAGTGGACAACGCACTCCTCCGACGAAACCATTCAGCTCGGCCGCGAAATCGGACGCGGGCTGACGCCGCCAGTCCTAATTCTGCTTTCCGGCGATCTGGGGGCAGGGAAGACCACTCTCACGAAGGGCATTGCTAACGGAATGGGCGCTGCCGGAGAAGACGAAGTCACTAGCCCGACCTTCACCCTGGTCCACAAATACGATGGCAAGTCGCGCGTGTATCACGTCGATCTCTACCGCATCACTGATTCACACGATCTTGAAACGCTCGGCCTGGAAGATATTTTCAACGAGGCGGCGGTGGTGATCGTCGAATGGCCCGATAAGCTGACGATTCGCACGGATTGGCCGGTGATTCGTGTTCATCTGGAGCACGTTTCCGATGACACGCGCCGCATTGTAATTTCCGATGACGCGAATATTTCGTTCGCCAGCCGGTGAGTTTCTACGAACTGCGAATTCCACGATCTCGCCAGGTTCTTACAGGCCCATGATGTGGAATCCGCCGTCCACATAAATGATATTTCCGGTGACGCCTCGTCCTAGATCGCTGCCCAGAAACACGGCGGTGTCTGCCACCTCTGCTGGGTCGGTATTGCGCCGCAGCGGAGCGCGCTGCGCAGAAATCTCCAGCATCTTGGACAAATCCTTCACTCCCCGCGCCGAAATTGTCTTGATCGCGCCCGCCGAGATCGCATTCACGCGTATCTTGCTGGGGCCGAGCTCGCTGGCCAGATATTTCACCTCTGCCTCAAGCGCGGCCTTGGCGATGCCCATCACGTTGTAGTTGGTCACCACGCGCGTCGATCCCAGATAAGTCAGAGTGAGGATCGCTCCGCCGCCAGTCATCAGCGGCGAAAGAGCCTTCGAAATCGCCACTAGCGAATACGCGCTCACATCAAGCGCAAGCTGAAATCCGTCGCGCGACGTGCTCAGGAACGGTTGATTCAGCTCCTCGTGCTTCGCGGCCGCAAGGCTGTGGACTATGATATCCAGCGTGTGCCCCGCCGACTTCAACGCCTCAGCCAGGCCATCGATATCGGATTGCTGCTGCACTTCGCAAGGGAAAAATCCAGCCGCGCCGAGTTCGCGGCCCAATTCCTCCACCGTAGGTTTCGCGCGTTCATTTTGGTAGGTCAGGAGCAACTTCGCGCCCTCGCGAGAGAACGCCTGCGCGATGGCGTAAGCAATGCTCCACTTATTCCATACGCCGAGCACGATAGCCGTTTTGCCTTCAAGTAGTTTCGACATGGCCCGACATTTTAACTGGAAATCGTGCGGCTGGCTTGATCTTCCGTCTGATTAATCGAGCGGCGCCGGCTCGTGCCATCCCGCGCCAAAAGTGCGCGAACCATCCTAGTGTGAGTGCATCCAGCGGATGATTTCGCGCACCACGTCATCCACATACGGCCAGAGGATTCCAGCAATCGCGGCGACGGCGGCCAGCACCCGCTTCCGATTTGGGGTGATCGCCGCGGCGGAGCCGGGCGAATGGACAGCGCAGAAGCCCCCCTCAAGCGCTGGTCGCGCGCATCTCTCTCCCGATGGCCCGAGGTAGAGGCATGGCCCCCAATTCTTGGCCGCTGCTGGATTCGCCGAAGTCGGCGAAAGGGAAGTTTCGGATGCTGGCAGGTAATCGCCCATGCTGGCGGTGTATCTCGAAGGTAAGTGCTGCCACGAGGTGCCCGAAGGCATATCCGGCTCCCTGCTAGCGTCGGGAGGTTGACCCTTTCGCTCCCGCTCCATTGCGTATGGCGTTTTTTATCCGCTACAGTAAGAGTTTAGCTGATCGCAGAATTTTCGATGCTGGAAACGCGTACCGCGCCACCTGTCGGCCATCCAGCCAGGATGAAGCTTGAGCCGTACTCCGCCGAAATCCGGCTCGCCAATCTGACCATCGGTGTCGATAACATCCATTATGACGTTTTTCTAAGCCCGCGTTTCGTGGAATTGGCGCGCACCTACCTTTTCGACCTGGTTCGGCAAGTCGTCAACGTGGGCCTCCTCTACGGGAGCGATAAAGGACGCAAGCCTGCCAAGCCCCCCGAGCATTCCGTGTTTCGCAAGTTGCTCACGGAAATTCTGCAGGAATCGCTGACGCGCGCCAAATTTCAGCAATCCATCGAGACGGACGTCCTCCACCACCTCGCGCTTCTGAAATTCATCATCCAGGAAACGGGAAACCAATTTTCGAGCATCCTGGTCGAGTGCAAGGACTGGATTCGCGCCCGCGGCGAGCTCTTCGAGCACAGTGAACAGGCTCACGTGATGCGCTCCAAGATCGCCGCAATTCAGGCCGACCGCAAAAACGTCATTCGTCAGGTCGGCGAGACTTTATGCCGCATCTGGCGCGAGGTAGAGGACACCACCATCGCCAGGACGCGCCTCGCTCTCTTCGGCGATGATTCTGGCGAAATGTATCCGCTACTGCAGAATCGCTTCCTTTTTGTCGAAGGCGGCAACGACGAGCATCTCTTTCTCGAACATTACGTGCTCCTCGGCAATTTTATCAACGATCCCGATCGCTTCGAGACTTTCGACGCCTTGCTTCTCGATATCGTCCGCGAATGCGTTCTTTCCGGTGACAATGCCGGCGACAGCGCCGAAGAGCTCACCAAAGCCCGCAAGCTGCACGAACGCCTGCTCGAACAGGCGCGCCTTCTGCATGCTGAACTCGCGCTCATCGAGGAAGAGCACGAGGAAGCCGCCGGCCGCGCCGGTGAAGGCGACCGACTCGTTCCCCTCGATCTTCAAGCGCAAGGCGGCCCAGGATCCCGACGCGCACGGCGAGATGGACAATCTTCGCCGCAAGACCGCTTCGCTCGAAAAGAATCTGGAAGAGCTGGTGCCGCAGATCGCCGCCGCAAAGCAGCGCATGGACTTTTTGAACGCGGAATTTCAGGGCCGCCTCGGCGATTATCTGAACCAGCCCGCAAACGCCCGGCGCCTGTTTGACGCCAGCGCAGGGGCGGACGAAAGTTCTGCTGCCGCCGCGGAAATCCGCGCCCATCTTCTTGAGGAATGGATTCACAGGCTCGAGGAACGCGACTTGCTGTTCCACGTTCTGGCGGGCTACGAGCTGCGAGCGATTGCCTCCGAATATTGCCCTCCGATTCACCTTCAGCAATTGAAGAAGGCGCTTGTTGTTCGGGACGAAGCCAAGCGCGTCGCGCAGATTTTGGAGAAATTTCCGGCGCGCAAAGTGTCCATGAAGAAGTTCGATCAATCTTCCCGGGCCATTCGCCGCCGCAGCACGCAGGAGACTCTGGCGATCGGCCTTCAGTTCGCCGAAGACTTGATGCGCCTGCGCCGCGACCGCCGCAACTACCAGCAGGTCGCCGCCTGGATGGAGCGCATCAATCTGGTCCACTCCGAGCGTGCACGCGAACTTTCGCGCGCCAACAAGAGCCTCTACGAGTTCTTGCATCCGGATGAGGGCCGCCCCGCCGACGATCCAGTCATCAACCACGTGGTCATCAAAGCCGACGTCCGCGGTTCCACCGGAATCACCAAGGACCTGCTCGAGCGGGGCATGAATCCCGCCTCGCATTTCAGCATGGCCCTGCACGAGCCCGTGAAACGCATGCTGGAACGTTTCGGCGCCGCCAAGGTTTTCATCGAAGGCGACGCCATTATCCTGGCGATTTACGAGAACGAGTCCACTCGAGCCACCCAACGCGCCGTGGCCCGTGCCTGCGTGCTGGCGCGTGAAATTCTGGCCGTCACCCAGGCTTACAATGCGCGCGCGAAGTCCGGCAATCTTCCGGCGCTCGAGTTGGGCGTCGGCGTCGCGTTTCAGGATTCCGCGCCCTCGCTTTGGATGGACGCGGACTCCCGCATCATGATTTCGCGCGCCCTCAATCTCTCCGACCGCCTTTCCAGCTGCTCGAAGATGGCCAAGCGCCTCTTTCAGTCGAATCCCGCTCCTTTCAATGTCTACCTCCTGCAAACGCTGATGGACGACGCTACGCCGGACGAGGGCGAGGAGCTTCTCGTCCGCTACAATCTGAATGGCATCGAGCTCAACGAAGAGGGCTTTCAGAAACTTCAGCGTGAAATTTCGCTCACTCCCGTCGGCGGCAATTTCCCTCTTCCCTGGGGCAAGGAGCGCGTGCAGCTCTATTTCGGAGAAGTACCTCTCGGTGAATCTCTCGAACCGCTCGTAATTCGCAAAGGTTTCGTCCATCAGTTGCTGCCCGGCGGCAAAATCGGCGATCAGGGCGCGCGCGCGTATTACGAAGTTTGCACCGACGCCAAGCTCCTCGACCTTGCCCGCAGAAAAGTTTCCGCCGCCACGCCAAAAAGCTAACGTCGTATCTCCTGAATTGCCCGCGAAAACGCTGAATCCGCGCGACGCCGGAGAAATGGAGTCGAATTTCGTCTTGACACTGCACTCCGCACAGAGTAAAAAACTTGCAACAAGGGTGAGGTGGGCCTCCTAGGCGCAATTCGCGCCGATTAAGCTGGCCCGTGAAAGTTTGGCAATTTTTCGTGACCGCGGCAAGGGTGTGCGCGGCAGGCTGGTAGTGTGCTTAGAACTTGGGACCAAAGGAGATCGTCGAAAATGGTAAAGGCCCTGAAGGCGTTGGGAACCGCCTCAATTTTTGTAGTAACCGCTCTTCTGCTGTTAGTGGTTCACGCGAATAGTCTGCAAGCCCAAACTCAAACTGGAACAATTTCGGGAACAGCCACGGACTCCAGCGGCGCGGCATTGGTAGGCGCTGCAGTCACAGTCACCAATGAAGGCACTGGCGCCGCCCAAAACCTCCTAACCGACGCCGAAGGCCGCTACAAAGCCGCTGAACTGCCGCCTGGCACATATGATGTACAGGCTTCGCTCTCCGGATTCCAAACCGTAGCGCACAAGGGGATCACCCTAACCGTTGGCGCGAATCCCGTGGTCGACCTTTCTTTGCCTGTCGGCCAGGCTTCCGTCACGGTGAACGTAGAGGGCCAAGTTTCCCAGGTCGAGACTCAAACTGCGGCAGTTTCTACTTTGGTCACCGGAGACCAAGTCAGCCAGATGCCCTTGAATGGCCGCAATTTCACTCAACTCATCGGCTTGGCTCCGGGCGTGCAAATTATCAACGACAGCTCGAACGGTGGCAGCCAAGGAGTTGGAGGTGGCGGCACCTCGGGCTCCTTCTATGGCAACCAGCAAGTCTTCACAGTTTCGGGCACGCGGCCCGAAGGTCAAGCGTTTCTTCTCGATAATGAAGACATCACCGACTTCTGGGAGCACGGTCCCGGGGCGCCTGCCACAGGAACGGCGCTGGGCATTGAAGGATTGCAAGAGTTTCAGGTGCTCACCAATACCTACGGCGCGGAATTTCCTGGCGACGGCGCCGCCATCAACATGGCCAGCAAATCAGGAACAAATGCGTATCATGGCTCCGCGTATGAATTCCTCCGCAACAGCGCGCTCGATTCCCGCAACTTTTTCGATTTCACCAACAACGGAACCATAAATCCCACGCCGGAGGCAAAACCTGAGTTTCGGCAGAACCAGTTTGGCGCTAGCTTGGGCGGTCCGGTCAAGAGCGACAAGCTCTTCTTCTTCGGCAACTATGAGGGGATAAGAAACTCGCTCGGTGAAACAGAAAACTCGTTTGTTCCCGAGCCTTATGTCGTCAATGGGTACCTTCCGTCAAGCCAGGTGACCACGCCCTTCGCGCCGTGTGGTTCTCCCACGGCACCTCCCCCAACCACGGGAGGGCCCTACACGTTCGTTGGTTTTGGTTGCGGCGCTGGTGCCCAGCAAGCTGCAGCGGCCTCCACGATTCAGGGTACTCTGGGCTTGTATCCAGCGCCAACAAACCCTGCAGTCGACCTCGGAGGCTATTCTCCCTTCACGACCAGCGGTTCCACTACTTCCGGCGAGAATTATTTCCTCGGCCGCGTTGACTACAACCTGTCGTCGAGTGATTCTCTCTTCGGCCGTTACGTTTCTGACCGGTCGCGCCTAACCAACCCGTTTGGCGGGTCGCCCGTCCTTCCGGATTGGCCGGAGGTGGACACCTCTGCGAACCAGTATTTTACCTTGCAGGAACGCCACATCATTTCAGCGAATGCGGTCAACGAAATCCGCCTTAACTACACGCGAACATACGAGGCGGCCTCGACTTCGACGGCCCCCAATCCGATCCTCCAGTTTTTCGCCGGATTTCCTGATGGCACAATCAGCGCCGGATGCCCCAGCTGCGGCGGGCTTGGTGCAAACACGGCTCTGCCTTACGACATCGCCCAAAACCGATTTGGCGGCGGTGATGACCTTGTTTGGACCCACGGAGCTCATTCGCTAAAGATCGGCGTGGAAATTGCCCGGGTGCAGTCCAATCTCTCTGCCCCGTTCGTGTTTGGTGGTACTTGGGGATTTGGTTCCGAAGAGAGCTTCCTTCTCGGCACTCCGTCGAGTTTCCTTGGAACCTATCCGGGACATGCCGATTCCGACCGCCACTTCCGCGAGATCGACTACGCTCCTTATCTTGAAGACGACTGGAAGATCTCGCAGCGGCTCACGCATCAATTTGGGAGTTCGCTACGACTATGCCACCAATCCCAACGGCGGACCCCTCACGACAATCGTCAATCCGCCGTTCCCGGATACTCGGAATTATTTCACGGACGCAGCGGGAGTTGCCTACGGCAACGGTTTTACGCCCGTTTCTCACGTTTTCGCGTCGAACCCCAATGCCGGCAATTTCGATCCCCGCGTAGGTTTGGCTTACGATCCCTTTGGCGATCATAAGACTTCTATCCGCGCTGGTTTCGGCTTCTATCACGATCAGATTTTCCCGGCGCTCTATGCGTCCGCCTACTACCTGGCCCCGCCGTATGCCAGTGCGCTTCTATTTTTCCCGCCGCCCGCTTTCCCGAATCCATTTCCGGGATACGTGTCGGGCGGACCCACTGGTCCAGTCACGGAATTTGCTGGTGTCGACTACCAAGCGTCCTCGGCGCCGTATCAGATGCAATACAATCTGAACATCCAGCGCCAAGTCACGCCCAATACCGTATTTTCGATTGGCTATATCGGTTCACAGGGCCGCCACCTCTTCACCGAAGTGGACACCAATCCTCCTTTGTGTGCCAATAGTCCCGCCGACGAGACCGCCGGACTTTTTACGTCAAACTGCTCGAATCCGGCGACTTCGATCTTTGCAAATGCTGTTACCACAGCGCAAAATCCCAAGACACCTGTCCCGTTGAATCCCGCGAGCGGCGCACCATATTTTGGTTCGCTCAACACCGCTACACCAGGCATGAACTCAAATTACAACTCGCTGCAAACGAGCCTGAACCACCAGTTTAGCCGCGCCTTCCAGGGGCAGATCGCGTACACCTACTCCAAGTGCCTCACCGATGGGTCCGTCTCGTCGGGCCTTCAACAGGGAATCTTCGAGCAGGCCGATCCGTATAACAGAAAATATGATTACGGGCTTTGCAGCTTTGACATACGCCACAATCTCACCGGAAACGTTCTCTACAACCTTCCTTTCCATCAGAACAGGCTTGTCTCGGGCTGGCAATTCGCCACCATTCTGACCGCCCGTAGCGGCTTGCCTGTCACCATCCAGGAAGGCGGCGATGTTGCGGGACTCGGAGCAATTCAAGGCGATCGCCCGAATTATTCCGGAACTTGCCCCAGCGGCCGGGACCAGGTTCTTGGCAAATGGTACGATTGGTTCAATGCCGATTGCTACGCGGTCCAAACCTACGGGACGCTCGGTAACGTGCCCCGAGGCTCTGTTGGAGGTCCAAATCTTTTTGAACTGGACGCCTCGATTATCAAAGACACGAAGCTCTGGGAGCGCCTTAACACCGAATTTCGTGCGGAGTTTTTCAATGTTCTCAACCGCACGAATTTTGGCTTGCCTTCCTCTTATGGCGTAACCACCGGCCTTCCTTTCGCTTCGACAATCGCCCCAAGCGGATTGCCCGGACAATCTGGTGCAATCAATGCCACAGCCACAACTCAGCGCGAAATTCAGTTCGCTCTGAAACTGACGTTCTAGGGGGCTCAGAGCCTGACCGCAGCCATCAAATGCCGCGGTCAGGCTCGCTCCCCGTCTCGAGCCGAGGACGGTAGTCGTAGGGGCCCTGCTTGCCGCGCCCGCTCTTCCCATACGTGGTGATGTAAGCCATTCGCCTCGGTGCTCTTGTAGCGCCGGCATCCTGCCGGCGTCGTTTCTTCGCCTTTGCAGTTGTAGCGCCGCGGCGGGTGGCGCATCCTTACCGATTCTCCGCACCTATTTCGTCGACGAACGAACCGTCCACACCGGAATTCACTAGAGTCGCGTACTGGGAACCTTGGTTTTCGTGTACAGTTTCACTGTCTGGAACAGAACGAGGCAAGGAGTCCTTAACAGTGTCTTATCCGAAATCGCCTAATTTGCAGGCTACTTGTTTCTTGTGTCTTTTTTTCTTGGTAGTTGGAGCCTGCCTTGCGCAAGGGCCTGCCGCAAACTCGCCGCTCGAATTGCTCGATCATTTGGCTGGTCAATGGGTTCTGCAAGGGACAATTGCCGGAAAACAGACAACGCACGACGTGCAGGCCGATTGGGTGCTAAAGCGCGAATACTTGCGCCTCCACGAAGTCTCACGGGAGAAGGACGCCAAAGGCGATCCGGCGTATGAGGCGATCATTTTTGTCAGCTGGGACCCCAAAACACAGGACTACGTGTGCCTATGGCTCGACTCTACTGCTGGAGGAGGCTTGTCCGCCCAGGGAATCGCCAGCGGAAAGAAATCGGGAGATTCGATTCCCTTCCTGTTCACGATCTCGCCGTCTGACTCACTTCACACCACATTCGCGTATGACCGCGGCGCAGACACTTGGAAGTGGCTGATCGACGACGAATCGAATGGCAAAACCGAGCGCTTTGCGGACGTGAAGCTTTTGCGGGCACGCTAGGTAGGCCTGCGTCTTTGTTGTTGCTTGCCGTCAAGGGGCGCGTGGCCTAGGTGCGGCACCTATTTTGAATTTGAGGGTGCCCCATGCTCGGTTTGTGAGCGGGGGCTTTTCTTGGGGTTCACAGACGCCGGACAATCGAGTCCGTCAGACCGAAGTTCTGCGATGGACACGTTTGATTTGACGACTCGGTTCAGGTGGCTTCTAATCTTTTATGGAAGCTCGCAAAATAGCCCGCCGAAAGAAGTCGCGCCTGAAAGTTGCCACGGAAGCGCGGCGTCGCGCCCGCCAAGGCGTTGGTCCACCGCCGCCGGAGCGCATCATTCCAGACAAGCAGACGAAGCCTGCAAAGCATAAAAAGACCTTCGTGGACCTGCTCAACGAAGAATAGCCAGTCCTCAACGATTCAGTCTCCATCGCCCGACCGAGTGCACTGCCTCGGCGAAAGTCCACAGGACTCCATCCTTGTGCGGCCTGCGATCCGCCGTAACATGGGGACGATGCGAGAAATGTACAAGGTGCTAGCCTCGACGTGGCCTCTGCCCAAGAGGCTCCGTCAAGCAACACCGGCGGTTTCTACTCGTCACACGTGCCGAGTAGAAATGCACGTAACTCAATGAAAAGAAAGGAGAGGTGTCATGTCTACCCGTCACGAAAACGGGAGGCGACTTCCACGGGTCAGAGCCTCCAGGCATGGTTTGCAAGATTGCCGCGTCGCGCAAACCGCAACCGCCGCGCTGTTGTTAGCAGTAGGAACGTTTGTTAAGCTACGCAAGCGTCCGCGAATCGGAGAGGTGTCTGAGCGGTTGAAAGAGCTCGCCTCGAAAGCGAGTGTTGGGGAAACTCAACCGTGGGTTCGAATCCCACCCTCTCCGCCATTTCTTTAGAATCAGTGGGTTAGGGTATTCCTAAAATCTTTTCCTAAGGAATCTCCACTGGTCGGCTTTCCAGTATTGAGCACTAGGAGATCCCGAACATCGCAACCGGGTTTGGCGTTTCCTAATTGTTTTTGGCTTCCTGCGCATATCCGCCAATTTCGCGCAGTAACCGTCGCGCCGACGCGGGAACAGCGATCTTGCCGTTAAGAATTTCATGGCGGTCGACGTCGTCGCCATACATAGCTTTATCTCCACTCTTGTCGGCCTGCACGACGGCGCCGTTGAGACTGACTCCGGCAAAAACGCCTTTGGTGCGCGAATAGGACAGGATCTCCGCGTTCAATTTAAGGTCGGTACCAGCGGATGCGTTCCGGCCCACCGGCCCGGCTGCCACAGAAGCGTCGGCTCCGAGTTTGAATTTGTCGCTGAGCAGACTGTGCAAGGCGTGATCGTTCATGAAGAGCAGCACGATATCGGTGGAAGATCCGCCGATCTGATAACCCACGCTCCCGCCATCGATGGCCACGAACATCGGGGCGCTCCAGCCATGGCCGGTGCGACAGGTGGCGAGTCCTCGGCCATAGTTGCCGCCGAATATGAAGGCGAACTTGACGTCGCCTGGAATGATGGCGATACATTTCGCCGATTCCAGCAGACCCTGAGGGATGCCCTGATCCGGGGCGTTCATGATCTCCTGGAAAACTTGGGCAGCTTTATGGGTGCGATTCACGTCATCCTCGCGATCCGAGGAGCGACAGCCGTCATAGTCACCAGCAAAGCCAGCGTTGTGACGATCAGAATACGTTTCAACATTTTTATCTCCCCTCAAGTTTGAACTCACTAACGAAATACACTTCCATTGGATTCTGATTAGGAAGTTTTGCCTTTGCAGATGGCGTGATTGCACGAACAATCGATGTCGGGCGTCTTCTCCATGGCCTCGCACTGCGTGCTGCAGTACTTGCCCGAACTTGTTACGCAGGAACAAACGGGATGTGCGCACTTCTGAGCTTTTGCAGGCGCCATTGCTTTTCTCCTAGTCTCGGATCAACGGCGACGATCCGATACAGCACAGCTTAGGCGTGGTTGGAAGGCAATTCTGTACGATAAAGGACACATCCCAATCTTTATCGCGGAATCACAAAGGGAGAAACCTACAGGTAAGTTCGATGGCGGTTTTGGGCAGCCGCGCGTCTTCCTCGCGAATGAAGTGAAGACTTTCTACTGCGGGTTAAAACGGGGCATGGATTCTCGAATTCCAACTGTCCGTTATGGAACAGTTTTCGTGCTAGTGCGGTGCCATATCATGGAGAGCCGAAAGCCCGGCTCGAGCAAGACGTCGAGGAAGCCCGCTTGGTATTGGATAGATTGCCAGAATTGGGAATAGGTCTCGACAATGTGGCACAAAAACTCCGGGACGAAGGCATCGAGAAATTCAATCAGCCGTTCGACAAGCTGATGGCGACTTTGGCGAAACGGTCATTGCCGCATTTGGCGAAGGCGTCATGAAGATAAGTCCGCTTGCGGGAAAGCCCGCCCCAGCATCGATGCTGGTGAATGTGCCCAGGCTCGTCACGGCCTACTATGAGGAAGAGCCTGACCCTTCCGTTCCCGCCCAAAGGGTCGCTTTCGGCACCTCAGGACATCGGGGTTCCGCGTTCGACAAGGCCTTCAATGAGTGGCACATCCTCGCGATCAGTCAGGCGATTTGTCTGTATAGGAAGCTGCAAAAGATCGATGGTCCGCTGTTTCTTGGGACCGACACGCATGCGCTCTCAGTGCCGGCACTGGCGAGCGCGCTTGAGGTGCTGGCAGCCAACGGCGTGGAAGTGATGCTCGCGGAAGGAGATGAATACACCCCTACTCCAGTTATTTCCCACGCGATTCTCGGTTACAACCGCAATCGCAAGACCGGACTCGCCGACGGCATCGTCATCACGCCGTCGCACAATCCGCCTCATGACGTGGCTTCAAGTACAACCCGCCCAACGGTGGACCGGCGGAGGGCCTCGTCACGGATTGGATTCAGGCGAAAGCAAACGAATTCCTCGAGGCCAAGCTCCAGGGCGTGAAAAGAATCTCTGTCGACAAGGCTCTTCAGGCTTCCACGACGCACCGGCACGACTACCTCAATACTTACGTCGCTGATCTCGCAAACGTCGTTGACATGGATGCCATTCGCGGCGCGAAGCTCCGCATCGGTGTCGATCCCCTCGGGGGAGCCGGAGTCCACTACTGGGGGCCGATTGCGGAGCGATACGGGTTGAACCTCACGGTTGTCAACGAGGTGGTCGATCCGACATTTAGTTTCATGACCGTGGATTGGGATGGCCAGATTCGGATGGATCCTTCTTCGGTCTACGCGATGCGGAGATTGATCGCGATGAAGGATCGCTTTGACTTTTCCTTCGCCT
>CAVWEZ010000015.1:0-75595 GCA_963754105.1 uncultured Acidobacteriota bacterium | reverse complement strand
TCTTCCTCTATCGAGCTCTCGAATTTCAGAACTAACTTTGACATTTCATTCCTCCTACATTTCAAAAGCGAGTTTGAACTTCCATTCCTGGATGCTGCGCCCCGAAAATCCCAGCCGTTCCGGGCCGACGTTAGGCAGAGTCCTTCAACCATTTCCCGAGCCGTCCAATGCGCGCCAAAACGCCAATGGATCTCGGAGCGCACCGCAGAACGATGGCGGTAATGTTGTCCCCTCCGCCGGCTTGCTTGGCCACTTCAATCAAATCACTCGCGACGCGTTGGGCATCGTCGCCGCCTTCGGCGAGCAAGGCGGCTATTTGAGCATCGGATAGCTCGCGCGTAAGTCCGTCGGAACACAGAAGCAGGGTATCGTCATCGGTTACCAATTCCTCGCCCACGGTCACTTCAACGCTGGCGTCAACGCCCAGAGCGCGGACCAGCACATTCTGCAGTCGGCTGTTGCCCGCTTCCTCCTCTGTCATGCGGCCGCGGCGAACCTGCTCAGCCACGAATGAGTGGTCTTGGGTAAGTTGCTCAATTTGGGCGTTGCGTAAGCGGTAGGCGCGGCTGTCTCCCACGTGCGCGATGCTGACACGCTCATCGGCGAAACGGATCGCGACTACGGTCGCACCCATCGGCTGCTCGCCAACGCTTTGTCTGGAAGCTTCGTACACGGCGCTATTTGCCAAGCGAACCGCGCTAGCAAGGCGATTCGAAGTGTCGGAGACTCCAGGGATGCTCCCGCCGACAATTGGCAGAGCGGGGTTCGCCTCCGACTCGCGACAATGCTTAACGATGGTATCTACGGCGAGGCGGCTCGCCACTTCACCGCAGGCCATGCCGCCCATCCCATCAGACAGAACGTAAAGACCCATCTCCGGCGCCGCGCAATAACTGTCCTCATTGTTTTCGCGAACGCAACCCTGATCGCTCCGCGCCCCGAACTCAATCGGAACAGGTACGGTCTTTTGCGTCGGGCGATCTAATTGGACGGCCAATGGAACCTCAAGGATTGGGATTTGAATTCTGGGTCGGATTCCAGGTCCGATTCCGATTTCGGACGGTCGGAGAGTTGCCCACAGAACGAGCTCCGGCGAATCCCTGCAATTGCAACAACTCTAAGGCGCCCGACATCCGATCGTTGGCAAATGGTCCGGCGAATACCACAAAAAACCGGATCTGACCGATCTGCCTCGGGAGCACCTCGACGGACAGGCCGAGATCTTCAATCTTTTTCGCTGCGGTTTGGGCGCGATCTTGTCGCTCGTAACGCCCTACCCAGATGTAGCCGGTGCCGGAATTGTCAAGCGTCGCCGCGGGCGATGAGGCTACGCCAGAGCCGTGGTCAGTGCGCCGCTGCGCATCAGAAGCGGCCTGGTCATGGGCTGCGGCATTGGGCTGCCGTCCCAGGCTACGTGCGGGTTCTTGCACAGGCGCAGAAGCCGCAGAGTCGGCCGGAGCGGCCGCTGTTGCAGGGGCGTCGGCATCCCCTTGCGCTGGGTTGGCCGACTCGGAATTCGATGTCGCCTGAGCGGCAGCGGCAGGCGGTGCGGCCGGAATATCGAGCGCGAACGCCGGAGGTGCCGGCGCGGACATGGGGCTCGGCGGCGTCAGCGCCTGATATGTTTTGACGATCTTTTCGGCTCGCGTCGCTGCCAAGACTGCGAGAACCAGTAAGGCTCCGAACAGAACCCACACAAGGGCGGGAGCACGCTTTTTTTCTTGCCGCGCGATCGGCCCTCGAGTAACGGGCGCCTCGGGTGCTGAGTAGTTGAAGGGAATATCGGCAAGGTTCCTGTTCGCCACGGCCGGAGCTGCTGGAGCACGCATGGCTGTCTCAAGCTCGGCTATGGACTGGAAGCGCTTTGAAGGTTCTTTTTCAAGGCATTTCAAGATCGCCCGCTCGATTCCGTTGGGTATTGTCGGGTCCACTTCGTGCGGCGGAGAAGGCACCTCGCGCATCTGCTTCAGCGCAACCGCGACCGCGTTCTCAGCTCGGAAGGCCTGCGCCCCTGTGAAGACTTCGTACATGATTAGTCCCAGCGAGTAGACATCCGTGCGATAGTCGACTGGTTTGCCGGCCACCTGCTCGGGAGCCATGTACGCGGGGGTGCCGACCATCGAGCCGGTCAAGCGCGTAACCGCTTCCATCGAGCGAGCTATGCCGAAGTCCATGATCTTGACGTTGCCCAGGGTGTCGATCATCACGTTTTCTGGCTTCAGGTCGCGGTGGACGATTCCCTGAGCATGAGCTTCTTTGAGCCCCGAACATATCTGAAGCATCAGGTCAGTAGCCTTGCGCTGCGGCAGGCCGCCAAAGCGGTTCAGCACCGAGCGCAAACTTTCGCCCTCCACAAATTCCATCGAGGTGTAGGCGATCCCTCCGATCCGGTTGAACTCATAGACCCGGCAGACATTTTTGTGAGTAATCTTGCGCGCGAAAAGCAGCTCATTTTTAAAGCGCTCCATCATTGCCTGATCCGAGGCTATTTCGGGTTTCAGGAGTTTCAACGCGACAATCTCGCCCGTTTCCCGGTCGCGCGCTTTGTAGACGTTGCCCATACTTCCGTGTCCGGCTTCGCCCGCAATCTCATAGCGTTGCGCGAGAGCTGCGAGAGCTGTGGAACTGAGATGGTCAGTTAGACTCAATGACTTCGGCGCTTCTGGCTCTGTGGAGGTTGCCTCGGGGACGTCGCTCAGAAGCAGCGTCTTCTGCTGCTCGACGTTGCCGCCAGCACTTCGAGGGGCGGGAAAGCCCGTATCCGGATTGGTCGGCTGAGCCATAAATCGACGTATTCAGGATAGGCGAGAGTCACTATCAACGGTGTTCCGACAGCGAGGCGTGTTAAGAAACAGTATCTAGTACTGAAATGACATGGAGCGCAGCATAGGCGTTGGCCTGGGCAACGCGCCCGCAAATTTACTTTGGTCGTTTGCGGAGAGCTATATCAAAATGAAAGTCTAACTGTCTAAGATTCGCTACAACCGAGGAGGGCTTCTTTGAGGATTTCAGTTATTGGCACTGGCTATGTCGGATTGGTGACCGGCGCATGCTTCGCGGAAATAGGGCACGATGTTGTCTGTACCGATAGCGATGCGAGCAAGATTCAGATCCTCGAGTCCGGCGGAATTCCAATCTATGAGCCGGGCCTCGAGAAAATAATTCTCAAGGCTCGCAAAGACCGCAGACTCAACTTTCGTGCAAATCCCGCCGACGCCGTCTCCGCGGGTGATGCCATTTTCATCTGCGTGGGCACTCCGCCTCTCCCGAATGGCGATGCAGATCTCAGCGCGATCGATTTGGTGGCGCGAATGGTGGCCACGGAAGCCAGGTCACCTAAGCTCGTAGTGGAGAAGAGCACTGTCCCCGCGCGCACAGGGCAAGAGCTTAAACGCGCCTTGTCAGTTTATGGTCGGAAGACGAACGTGAAATTTAGTGTCGCTTCAAATCCCGAATTCCTTCGCGAGGGCACCGCCGTTGGAGATTTCCTCCATCCCGATCGCATCGTGGTGGGCGTCGACGACGAAATGACGGAACGGCAGCTCCAGGAAATCTACCGTCCCGTGCTGGAGCAGAAGTTCACATGTCCCGTTCACGATGGCAAATGCCCAGCCGGTCCCGCGCCTGGATGGCTGGTGACGACCATCAACAGCGCCGAACTCATCAAGCACGCCTCCAATTCGTTCCTCGCACTGAAAATTTCCTACGCCAATATGGTGGCCGATTTGGCCGAACGGCTGGGCGCGGATATCGGCGAGGTGGTGCGCGCGATGGGCCTCGATCCCCGGATCGGGCCCAGCTTTCTTTCGGCTGGCTTGGGTTTTGGTGGTTTCTGCCTGCCGAAGGATTTGCAGGCGTTCGTGCATCTTGCCGAGCGTTCCGGCGTGGACTTCACGATGTTGCGCGAAGCGGAGCGCATCAATAAAGGACGCATCGATCGCTTCATTGAGAAGTTGCGCGGCGCGCTTTGGGTCGTACGGGGCAAGCAGATGGGCGTTCTGGGGCTGGCCTTCAAACCCAACACGGATGATATCCGCTTTGCACCGGCCATCGATTTGGTGCAGCGACTGCTTGCCGAAGGTGCGAAGGTCCGCGCATACGATCCTGAGGCGATGGACCGGGCGCGCGCTGTCTTACCGCAGATCGACTATGCGAAGTCCCCCTACGAGGCCGCGCAAGACGCCGAGGCGCTTTTGATCGCCACGGAGTGGGACGAGTTTCGAAAACTGGATTGGGACAGGATTCGCGAGGCGATGGCGCGGCCGTTGATCGTGGACGGGCGCAACCTGCTTTCACCCCGGGAAATGAAGAGCCACGGCTTCGAGTACCGCTCGTTCGGCCGGTCGGATTGATGGTTCGACGTGCTTGAGGCGGAGTCGATCAGCTCGTGCCCGTCGGCGTGGCGATTTGCTGCCGGAAAAAATCGTAGGTGATCTTCAGGCCTTCACTCAGCGCCACCTTCGGCTCCCAATTCAGAAGGCGGCGCGCTTTGCCGATGTCAGGGCAACGCTGCTTGGGATCATCCTGCGGAAGCGGGCGAAACACGATCGGTGCCGTTGTGCCCACCAGCGCGCGAACGCGTTCGGCGAACTCCAGAATAGTAATTTCATTCGGGTTGCCAATGTTGACCGGGTCGTGCTCGTCTGATTCGAGCAACCGGTAGATGCCATCGATTAGGTCGGAAACGTAGCAAAAACTGCGCGTCTGTTTTCCATCGCCGTAGACCGTGATCGGCTCGCCAACCAGAGCCTGATAGAGAAAGTTGGGCAGCGCGCGGCCGTCATTGAGGCGCATTCGCGGCCCGTAGGTATTGAATATGCGCACCAGGCGCGTATCCACTCCGTGGTAGCGGTGATAGGCCATGGTGATGGCCTCCGAGAATCGTTTCGCTTCGTCATACACGCTGCGGGGACCCACGCAGTTGACGTTTCCCCAATATGTCTCCGGCTGCGGGCTGACGGTCGGATCGCCGTAACACTCCGATGTGGAAGCCTGAAGAAACTTGGCCTTTTTGTGCAGCGCCAGTCCCAGGGCATTGTGCGTTCCCAGCGAACCAACCTTCATGGTCTGGATAGGAGCTTTCAGGTAATCCGGCGGGCTCGCAGGCGACGCAAAATGCAGCACTGCATCCACCGTCCCGGGTACCTCAATATATCGAGTTACATCGTGCTCCGTAAAACTGAACCGACGATTCGAAAGCAGATGGGAGATATTGGAACGCGCTCCGGTGATGAGGTTATCGATGCACAGCACGTCCCAGCCCTTTTGGATGAAGAGGTCGCAAAGGTGGGACCCCAGGAATCCCGCTCCCCCTGTGATCACGACGCGCAATGTATGTCCTTTCGGTGCTTCTGTCTTCGAAATCGTTATTATCCACGGAAACTTCGGATCGACGAAGCCTTTGAATTCACGGTGAGCCTCACATGCAAATACACCGGAGTGCGCGCTTGCGGACACGGTCCCTGTACAGTACAGTTTTTGTCCGGTTCAAGGCCGACGCGCTATGAAAGTCGCTGTTCTAGATCTGAAAGCGGAATATGCACAGTTGAGGGACGAAATTCTCCCCGCGCTTGACCGCGTTTGCCAAAACTCCTCCTTTGTGATCGGTCCGGAAGTCGAAGCCTTCGAGCGCGAGTTTGCCGACTTCTGTGGCACTAAACACTGTGTCGCGCTTAGCTCGGGAACCGCCGCATTGCACCTGGGCCTGCTGGCTCTCGGAGTGCAAGCCGACGACGAAGTAATCACCAGTCCCAACAGCTTTCTCGCTTCGGCAGAGGCCATCAGTTATTGCGGAGCCGTGCCGGTTTTCGTCGATATCAATCCGGCCAATGGAAACCTGGATCCCCGGTTGATCGAGCGAGCGCTTACGCCGCGCACGCGAGTGATTCTTCCAGTCCACATCTACGGGCGCCCCGCCGACATGGACCCGATTCGCGAAATTGCCGTGCGGCACAACCTTCGCGTGCTCGAAGATGCTGCGCAAGCCCACGGCGCTCGCTATCGCGGAAAACGTGCCGGAGGACTTGCCCACGCGGCGGCTTTCAGCTTCTACCCAACTAAAAACATCGGCGCGTACGGCGAAGGCGGCGCGTTGACCACCGATGACGATCAGATTGCGAAGTTTGCGCGCGCCGCGCGCTCCCATGGGCAGACGGCGCGCTACGAGCACGAATTCATCGGCTATAACTACCGCATGCAAGGATTTCAAGGCGCTGTGCTGAGGATCAAGCTCCGGCACCTATACGCATGGACTTCGCGGCGCCAGGAAATTGCACGCGAATACCGCCGCCTGCTCGCCAATGCGCGGGTCGAAATACCGGCGGACGATCCGCGGGATGAATGCGTTTACCACCAGTTCGTGATTTACACCGACAACCGCAATGCCACCGTTTCCCAGCTTGCCGAACGGGACATCGAAACCGTGGTGCACTATCCCAGGCCGATACACCTGCAACCCGCCTACTCATCCCTCGGGCTGCCGCCGGGAACATTCCCCTGCGCCGAGCGAGCTTGCGAGCGCGTGCTCAGCCTTCCGCTCCATCCAGGATTGACTTCCGAGCAGATCGGCTACGTGGCGAACGCTGTGTGCGAAATAGTCGGAAAGAAGTGATCCGTCAGCAGCCGATGCCTTCTGCGAAGCTCAAGCACTGGCGCCCCGAGATGATTCATTGTGGGGCGGCGGCGTTTCGCCTGATTCCTCGCTCGGCACAACGCCAAAGCCGGCAGGCCCCGGGGAATTGCCCACTCTCTGGCGCAGCAACTCCGAAAATCCCTCGAAAAGTTTCGAGCATGAATCGCGAACGGCTTGGTCCGCGGAACGCACCAGCATCTCTATCGCGTCCCGACCGTGCACGTTAAACTCGCGCACCGATGAATCAACCCAGGATTCGCTCGCTCTGTGTAAACGTTCCTGGTATTTTTCAGTCGCTTCATCGCTGGCGCGGTCCAGTTTCCGAAGCCAGTCTGCATGGTAGGCCTCGCGTTCGGATCGGTAACCATCCAGCGTGGAAGCGAATTCGGCGCTAAGAAATCGTCGGCCTTCGGCGACGCTGGTTTCCAGTTCCGAAGCCATTTGTGCATGAAAGCGATCGATGGAAGTGCCCGCGCCCGTCTCCAGGTTGAGCAAAAGCTCGGAAGCAAACTGCTTTAAATCCTGCTGGCGCTGCTCGAGGGCGTTGCGGTTGTCGCTCAAAAATTGCTGTCCTTGCTGTTCGGAAATGTTGCGAAGCACTTGCCCGAACGACGAGGCAGCGGCTTCCGACGCCCGCTCGATTTCCGTACGAGTGCGCCCCGCAATTTCCCCGGCGGCGCCCTCGATACGCTCGTAAACCTTTGCCAGTTGGCCGGCCGATTGTATTTCTAGCGCCGCGTCGAAGTGCCGCCCCGCGTCCTTAGTTTTCTCTTCCATCCCCGTGCCGGCCTCCGCCAGTGCCTGCTCGGTCAGCACCTGCAGGCGCGCGCGCGCCTCCTGCTGGAACCATTCCGACGATCGGCCGATGGATTCCGCCGCGGTATGCGAAGCGCGAACTCCCGCGGCATCCAGTTCTTCGCTCCATCGCGTAAGGGCTTCTTTCCGCGCCTCCTCGAAATCGTTCCGAAGGCTCGTGAGTGTGGCCGTCGCCTGTCCCACGGCTTCCCGCTGGCCATTTTCCGAGACTTGGCGCAGCCGCTCGCGATGAAGCCGGAGGCCTTCCTCGCCCTCGATCTCGCGTGCTGTCAGCTGCCGCACTAATTCCGAAGCGCGCTCCAGACGAGGCGCAAGCTTAGTTTCCACCTCCTGCGTCACGCGTTCGGCCAAATGATTGCCCAGCGCGTCGAGCGTGGACCCTAGCCGCTGTGGAACGCCCGCCACCAGGTTTTCGGCCCGCCGATTCAACTCTTCCGTCTGCGACTGTAGAATATTTTCCAATCGCCGGTGAAGCTCGTCGAGCGTGTCGTGAGTCGTGGCGTCTAGCTCAGCCGAGTATTCCTTCACGCGGCTAGCGGCCTGTTCCATCTCTGACAAAGCGGAGCGCACGCGCCCCAATTCCTGGTCGAGCGCCGGCTTCAGTTCGGAAAGCGCATCGCGGGCCTCCGATTGCATCAGCCCAAAGGGCTGGCGCAAGTCCGCAACGCGTTCGGACATTCGTTGCTCGGCAGCGCGCAGCACTTCTTGCGAATGCCGCGATATTTCGCCGACCAACCGCTCAATGCTGCCGTCGAGCGACGATTGCAAAAGTTCGTCCCATTGCGTCTTGGCGCGCGCCATCTCGGAATCCAGGTGCTCCCGCAGACTTCCATCGCCGCCGGCCGCGACCGCCGCCGAATCCTTCGACGGATCCGGGACGCGCTTGTCAAGCGACGCCTCGGCCGCCTCCATTCCCAGGCGCGCTTGTGCCATCCTTCCGGTTGACTCTATAGCCGCTTCTTTTTCGGCGCGCAGCGTGCCCGCGGCTCGCTCCAGCTCTTCAGCCAGCTCGCGTGACTGGCGAGCGCTCCGCTCGAATTCCGAGCGCAGCTCGGCCAGCGATTCCTGTTTGGACGCAACCTCTTCCGAGAACGCGCGGTGTGCTTCATGTTGCTCCCGCTGCAATTGTTCGGCCACCTCTCGAATTTTTTCGGCGGCTTGTGTGGCGGCTGTCTCCGTCGCGCGCCTCACCTGCTGCTCCATCTCTGATTGCCAACTCTCCAGGAGCGGGCTCGTTTCCGCCGGACGTTCCACGCCCTCGGACGGTTTATCTGAACCTGAATTCCACGATGGTATTTTCATGTCGGATGGGCCCTGTTCCTCTACTGGCGCATTGGCGTCAGCTGTGATGGGAGATTTATCGCCTCTCTCAGAATTTTTGTCCGCGTCTTGCTTCCCTGATGTGACAGATTCTTCCGCCACCCCGGAAGTTTCCTCCAGCTTCCAGTCCGCGGGAGGTGAATCAATATTCCAGATGTTCGCCGGCCTCTCGAGCTCCACCGCAATCTGAAAAAACTCCCGCACCGAGTGCGGCCGCTGAATCCACGCCACGCGTGCGCGCGTGCTGCGGTGTTCGGGATCCTCGGGTAGGTCCAGGGTTACCCAAGTGTTTTTTGGCAGGTGATGCTTCGACGCATAGCGGCAGCCCTGAAGATTCAGTGCGATGGTCGAGGTGCGCTCCTCGAACGGCTGGCCAAGCAGGTCGAATCCGTGAACTACCATTACCACGGACTTTGGCACTCGCTCGCTGCGCCGCCGCTGTGTACCAATATGACTCACCCGAGATTCTGACACGGCAGTCCTCGCAAACTACCAGCGAAAGGATAGCACCCTCGCAGCCTCCGGTCGAGAGCAGCCCGCAAGCCTCTTAAATTGCCCCGCCAACTCCGCGCGTTGACAAACCAGATTGGTTGCGACTAGCATTCTCCGCAGCACTGAAAAGCGCAGGCCGATCACATCGGTGCAACCAGGAGTTCACCATGTCGAGCGTATACCTTGAAGAATTATCCGCCGTAGGAGCTGTTCGCTTCCCGGACATTCCCATCTACCAGGGTCCCGGCGCGCCGATGCGCCTCGAAGCCGACCTGCGCGATTGCGAAGTCACCTATGGCGAAGTGCCAAAAGATCTTAATGGCATTCTTTATCGCTGCGGGCCCGATCGCCAGTATCCGCCTATGGGAGGCGACGACATTTTCATCGACGGCGAGGGCATGGTGGTCATGTTCCGCTTTGATAATGGCCACGTGGACTTCAAAAGCCGCTACGTTCGCACGGAGCGCTTCCGCATCCAAGAAAAGCATCGCCGCGCTCTCTTCGGACGCTATCGCAATCGCTACGCGCGCGATCCCATAGCTCAGAATTGCAATCCCGGCACCGCCAACACCAACGTCGTCTGGCACGCCGGCAGGCTGCTCGCCCTCAAAGAGGACGATATGCCCTATGAGCTGAATCCCTACACGCTCGAGACCGTTGGCCGCTACGACTACAATGGCGCGATCAAGTCCGTTTGGATGTCCGCGCATCCGCATCTCGATCAAACTACTAACGAGCTCCTCACTTTCGCCTATCAGGCCAAAGGCGACGGCACCACTGACGTCGCCTACTTCGTCATTGGTCCCGACAGCAAATTGAAGCACGAAGTTTGGTTCAACGCGCCGTGGGCAGGCATGGTCCACGACTTCGCCATATCCGACAAGTACGTCATCTTTCCCTTCTTCCCGCTGCTCACCGATGTGGACGTGCTGAAAAAGGGCGGTCCCTTTTACACCTGGCATCGCGATCGGCCCACCGTCGTCGCGATTGTCCCGCGCTACGGCAAAGCACAAGACGTCCGCTGGTTCCGCGGCCCAACCAGTTTCGCTGGCCACATGATGAACGGGTCAACCGATGGCTCGAAGGTCAGCCTCGACGTGTGCCTGTCACAGGGAAGTTCATTCTTCTTTTTTCCCAACCACGATGGCACCCCTTCAGACCCCACGCAGGGCGTGCCTCATCTCACGCGTCTGACATTCGATCTCGCCGGCAACACCGAGGAATATAAGACGGACCAGCTTTACGATTTTATGTGCGAGATGCCCCGCGCCGATGACCGCTACTACGGCAATGGGACGTACCGGAAGGGCTACGTCATCTGCCGGGATCCCAGCGTCCCCGGAGCCGGGAACGTCGGATTCAGCTCCGTCGGCCAGTTCGATCACAAAACGGGCAACGCGAAAGTTTGGAACCCCGGAGAAAATTCCGGCGTGCAGGAACCGCTGTTTGCTCCGCGCAAGCCGAATTCGCCGGAAGGCGATGGCTATCTGCTCGCGCTCGTCAATCGCATGGCGGAAAATCGCACCGACCTCGCGATTCTAGACGCGAAAAATGTCGACGCCGGTCCGGTCGCGATCATCAAGCTTCCGCATCGCGTCCGCATGACGTTCCACGGCATGTGGGTTTCGCAGGAAGCGCTCGATAGCGGCCGCTACTCCGCCGTGCGCACCGCGTAACATACTGGCTGCCGTCATTCACGCGTCCATGCGCACCGCGAAGCTCTGGTGGAAGCGCCCACATTGATGCGGGGGGAACGATCCCAATAATTGAATCGGGTTTCAGCCCCGGCGATGTCCGCGGCACATTCAAGTCGAAATTGCAGGGGGAATGCGATGACGTCGGCCAATGGAGTTGCCAGCAAGCCCACCGAACACTCCGTTGACGAGGTCGTGGTGAAGTTGCTTCAGTTGTTGAAGGATGGCGGCATCAACTTATTCGCGCTGATCGATCATAGCGGCGAAGCGGAAAAAGTTGGCCTCAAGATGCGGCCAACCAAGCTCTTGATCTTCGGCAATCCCAAGGGCGGCACGCCGCTGATGCAGGCTGCTCCTACCATCGCAATCGACCTGCCGCTGAAAATTCTCGTCTGGGAAGATGCCGCGGCGAAAGTCTGGATTTCCTATAACACTCCCGAGTATCTTGCGGAACGGCACCACTTGCCACCCGAACTTCTGAAGAACATCTCCGTGGTCGAAACCTTGGCCGCGAAAGCAGCCGGCTAGTCCATTTGCAGAATCCGCCCGTCCCTTAGTTCCACGTGGTTTCCATCTCCACCTTTTGGCCAATCTTCAGAAGCCGCGAACGCAAACTCTCTCGGTCGAGCCCCGCGAAGAAGCAAGCTCGTTCAAAATCCTCGTGGTCGTCAAAAATGAATTGCTGAGCCTTGCGGCGTTCTCGCAGCGTTCCCCTTTGCCAATCCTCTAGCGCCCGGGCGACCACGGCAGTCCACAACCGGCGCTCTGAAACGCAATCCTCGGTTACTCCGCCTCCCCGGTCAGGCGGTGGTATCGGCGTGACATACATCCCCATAGTATCTTCTCCCCTTTGTCTCCCCCGTCGGACTTCCAGACCGCTATCGGGAATAGCCAGCGCATTCTCATCGCCAACATGGGATTCAAATGAAGGATACGCGACCTGTAACTTTAAGTATCACAATGGCTTACAGCCGACAAAACCGGCCGGCAGCAGCCTCATGGCTGGCCCGCCCCGTACCTGTTCCCAGGCCGCCCAAACTGTTCCCCTCGGAAACACCGCGCTTTTCTCTTCGTCTGTTGCGCGCCATCTCTCCCCGTGTTCCAATCGGACGTGGAGAATCAAAAAATGGCCCAGGTCCTAGCACTGGTCGACGATCTTTTCTTCCAAGCGAAGCTGATCGAGACCGCGAAGCAGGTCAGCGTCCAACTCCGCACTTGCACCACGTCCGAGGCTCTCGCGGCCGAAATCGCAAAAGACGCTCCACGCCTCGTTCTCATCGACCTGAATGCCCAGGGCAACCCACTCGACGCCATCCAGCGTGTGCGCGCCAGTAGTGAAGAGATTCCACTGGTCGGATTCCTTTCCCACGTGCAGCTAGATCTCGCCGAAAGCGCCCGCGCGGCGGGATGTGCGGATGTCATGCCGCGCTCCAAATTTACTCAGAACATGGCAACCATCCTGGCCCGCGCCAAATCCTAATCTTCATGACGATTCGCGCTGCCTTTCCGGTCGTGTCTGCCATCGTCCTCCTCATGTTTCTGTCCGCTGCGCCCCTCTGGGCGCAAGACGGCACTGAATCCGATCCCGGCAGCGCCCTCGCCGCCGCTCTTTCCGCCGCGTGCCGTGCGAACGAATCCCACTTCGCGAACTATCTCACTCAGCACAGCGCCGCCGCCTTCAGGGCCCTGCCCGCCGATCAGCGTACTTCCTTGCTCCAGCGCTTTTCGCTCGTCGGCGAGGCCGGAAAGCCCCTGCTCGATTCTGATCCGCAAAATCACATCGTCCTTCGTTGCCAGACTCCGGAAGCCACCACAGAATTTCGCTTCGGCGATCCGCGCGTTCACGAGAACCTCGCTTTCGTTCCCGTCGACGTGGTCGATGGCCAGCAGACTCAGTTTGGTCTGGTCCGCGAAAACGGCGGCTGGCGGCTGATTTCCCTGGGCTTGGTTCTTCTGGACATCCCGCAACTCTCGAAACAGTGGGCTGAATCCGACATCACCGCGCATGAAGAGGCCGCAGTCGCCACTTTGCGCGGCTTGGCTGATGCCATCGAAACCTATCACCGCGCCTATGGCAAGCTGCCGGATTCGCTCGCGCAGCTCGGTCCCGCGCCGAAGGATCAGATTTCGCCCGAGCAAGCTTCGCTCGTCAACGAACACCTCGCCGCGGGCAGCACGGCCGGTTACAGGTTTCGCTACAGAATTGTTTCTCCCTCGGAAGCGGGAAATGAGACGTTTGAGCTCGCCGCCGTTCCGGAAGCCTACGGAAAAACGGGGCGCCGGTCTTTCCTGATGGATGCCGCCGGAAAAATTCACGCCGCCGACAAGCACGGCGAACTCGCCACTGCGGACGACTCACTCGTCGCACAGTCGCCGTGACCCTCGCGTGAAAAATACCAGCCGTGCGCGCTCGTATATAATTGCGCCGCAGCCATTTTCTTTGCTGGCGTCATCCCGATGAAGGTTTGCTCAACGTTGCTGCTGCTTTCATTTGTAGCTGCGGCCCTGCCCGTCGCAGCTCGGCAGAAGCAAGAAGCGCAACCACCTCCCGTCGTTGCCACCGCGCAGCAAGTCCTCGGTGAAATCTCGTCGGGCCAGTTTGACATTGTCGAGGGCCGCTACGATGCGCGCCTCTCGGGCGCTCTCGCTCCGGGACAGCTCGCCATGGCCTGGGGACGCGTCCTTGCTGCGGCGGGCTCGTTCGAGTCGGTGGTGTCGGCAAGAGTCGGCAAAACGGGAACCTTAGATGTTGTGATCCTCGAATGTAAATTCCAAATGGGCGAAATCGACGTGCAAATCGCTTTCGGCCCGGAGGGAAAACTCGCGGGCCTTCACTTCGGTCCGCATCGCGAATCGCCTCCGCCTTGGACTGCTCCCGCATACGCCAAGCCCGATTCTTTCAGCGAGCAGCCTCTTACTCTCATCAACGGGAATTTCGAGCTCCCCGGCACGCTTACGGTGCCGAACGGCGAAGGCTCTTTTCCTGCCGTCGTCCTCTTGCACGATTCCGGCCCGCATGACCAGGACGAGACGATCGGCCCCAATAAGCCCCTCAAGGACCTCGCCTGGGGCCTCGCCACACACGGCATCGTTGTATTCCGCTACATAAAGCGCACCGGAAAATATGGCGAGCACAGCAACGCCGACCCAGCAAAGCTGACTGTGGACGACGAGACGATCAGTGATGCTCATGCCGCCGTTGCGCTGCTCGGCAAGCAACCCAAGGTCGATCCCAAACGCATCTTTGTGGTGGGGCACGGCCTCGGCGCCTATCTCGCTCCACGCACTGCCGCCGGCGATCCTCAAATCGCGGGCATCGCAATGCTCGCCGCCAATACGCGCCCGCTCGAGCAATTGCTGCTGGATGAGATCCGTTACGCGATCGCAAACGGCGGAACCCCGCCCACGGCGGACGACCAAAAACAGATCGCAGCCATCGAGGACGGCGTCAAGAAAATCGAGAGCTCCGATCTGAAGCCCGGAGAAACGATCACATTATTGGGAAGCGCTTTGCCCTCATCTTACTGGCTCGACCTACGCAACTACAATCCCATCGCTGCGGCTGAGGCGCTGAAAATTCCCATGCTGATTCTGCAAGGTGAACGCGATTTCCAAACTCCTCCCACCATGAATTTCAACCAATGGAAGACCGCGCTCGACGGTCATAGCAACGTCACTCTGAAGCTCTACCCCGATCTGAATCATCTCTTCATGTCCGGCGCGGGCCCGTCACTCCCGCAAGAATACGAAAAGCCCGGCCACGTGGACGAGCACGTGGTCACCGACATCGCCGCCTGGATTTCCACCGGCAAGCTCCCGCAGTAGCACAGCCCTGCCAACGCAGCCGTCGCTGTCATTCCGAGCTCTCTTGTGGAAGCCCAGAACTCGGTAATTATAGGTGGCGAAGAGGGTCTTCGACAACTTCGGGAGATGGCTTTTTGCCGTCGCGCTCAAGCGATTTGGCCAGCAGCTCCTTGGAATTCAAGCCAATGATCAACGCAAATACGAGGACCACCCCGCCGAACAGGATGCCGAAGGCCAGCTCCACAATGCCGGCGCTGATGCGCAGATGTTCCAGAGCCATCGCCACTGTGAGCACAATCACCAGCCACTTCACGCCCACGCTGAGCAAGCGTCCGTATTGAAAGTTCATGTTGACGGCGCCGATCAGCACGCTTCGCGCGAGAAATCTGGCGATGAGGCTGCCAGCAGCCAGCACGATCGAGCGCGCCGACAATATTCGGAATGTAAGCGAATACGGTGCGCGCCAGCAGGGACGTCAATTCCGGATCGAACGCCGCGAGGCCAATCAGGAAGCCGCAGAAAATAACCAGTGCGGCGAGCACTCGCGAGACCAAGAGCGCGGGACTCTTCAAAGGCGACCATAAACTGACCGAGGCGAAGCCCCATTGCACCAGCCGCTCGTCGAAGCTCATTCTCACCAGCAGCCTTCGAACTACGACGGCGATGACCGCAGCCAAGATCAACGCAACCAGCAGAGCCACGATGAGCGCAACGATTCCCGGAAGCAGGCTTGCGAGCCTGGTAAGGAATAGTCTGGTCGATTGATCGAGCGCCTGCTTGACTTGATACCACATACGTTCCTCCGTTTATCTTCGCTTACGGATTGAAGCGATCCGGCCACCGCCACCGGGAGACGAGATAAGATTTAGCCGCTTCGTACGCGAGGCAGAGACGTTCGAGCCGCTGGTCCACAGCGGCGCTCCCTGCCGATTTAAGCTCGTTAGAATACGAAGCGACCCATGCCAGGTATAAAGGCGCCATGGAACGAAGCAGATGATCGCGATTGATGGTTCGAAGACGATGCGCAAGGGCGAAGTCGTACACGATGCGCGCCCACAGCTCATCCTTCATGCGGAATTGCTGCGGCTCCAGCCGAGAAAGCTTCCGAAGCTCGAGCAGAGTGGCGGGAGGAAGCACCAAGCCCCAAATTTCCTGAAGGTCTCGAACTCCCAACTGGAATGACTCAATCATGCGAGTCACGTCCGGCGCTACCTCTTCCGCTGAAACGTTCACGCGCGGCCCAACCGCGGGGACAGAAATGGAGCCGCGCACCCTCTGCCAGCAAGCCGCCCTTTTTTCCATTTCCAAAAATACAGGACCGAGAACCTGGACCAGAATCGAGCTAGTATTCGTCCAATCGGGCGGAGGATAAGTGCGCGACCCGAGGTACACTTGGCTGACGCGGAGATTGTCGCAAGCGGCAGCTGGAGTAAGCGAGATCAAAGGATGCGTGATCGCCGAGTCGTTTCTGGATGCCCGGTTGGAGGCAATAATTTTCTGAAAGAGTTTTTGAGAAACTCCCAAATCAGGACCAAGCGGATTTTGAATTCTCTTCCCGTACAACGAGCGCGTCAGCGGGCACATGATGCCGGCTATTCAGCAAGCCTTGGAATTTCTGGTGCCCGTACGACGGCACAACAAGGTCGCACTGCGATTCAAGGAGTGGCTGCGCAAATTCGGTCGACCCATCGCTGCGCGTCGATTTCTACTTGCGAGGCAATCACGCAACAGGCGCGTGCTCCCAGCCGTTCGCTGATCGCAAAAGCAGAATGGTACGCGGCCGAAACGCTCTGAAGCGGCCCAGCGACGACATCCGCACCCAGCGGAGGCCAGGAAGCGATCGACACGGATGAAGAATTTTCCCCGACTTCGGTACGAACCGAGTTTCCAACAGCCTGCGTGGCCAGAATTACGATTTTAGGAGCGCCGGGAGCCGTCCCCAGAGCGCTACATAGTTGAGCGATGCTCTGCGGAGGCAAATCCGAAAGAACGCCGACGACGAAGTCGGCGCTCTCCGCCTGTTCCGTCTTTTCCGCAACTTGCGGCGCGGCGGGCTCGGTTTGCATTTCTGAACCGTTCATATCTGCGGACGCTCCGCGATCGGATGAAGCAAATGCATCTCTGGTAGAAATATCACAGCGACAACGACATGATTCCCATCAGCGGAATCCTAACCCAAGCGGGCCGGCTATTCAATTCGTAGAGTACCTCATAGAGCGCTTTGTCCAACAGGAAGGCGTCCAGCAAGTTCTGAAAGTCCGATTCATCGGCCGGCAGAAAATCCGCGCCGTGAGCCGCCTGCCGGTACGCGCGCAAAAATTCCGCGGACACCGACCGCTCCCAGAAGCGGGCCCAGGGTTCCAGAGTCGCCAGATCCTCGGGACGCCGTGCGGTGTAGTTGATCAGAGTTGCGTAAGCGGCATAGCTGAAGGACCGCAGCATTCCGGCAACATCCTTCAGCGCGCACTGTTTTGATCTGCGATAAGCCAACGGGCGGGCAGGCTCGCCTTCAAAGTCCAGGATTACAAAATCCGTTTTCACTCGGAGCACCTGCCCGAGGTGATAATCTCCGTGGATCCGAATGCGCTGCGGAAGCGGAGAGCCGGAATCGCGCGAACTGAACGTCGCGAAATGTTGGAGAATCCGGCGCCGCCGACTGAGCACAGAAGCCGCAACCTCGAGCAGCTCGTCCGGCAGGCTGGAGACTCTTTCCTTCAAAACGTCGAAAACGGACGCGGCATGATCTTGAAGTCCCTTGATTAGGGATTGGAGATCCTCCGAAGCAAAAGGTTCCGGCGAAAAAGCTGGATCGGCAGTGGGCGAACCTAAGGCCAGATGCATCTCCGCGGTACGCTTGCCGAGCGTGGCCGCGGATTCGAGGTAAAGGCCCACGTGCTCCTTTGCGGCTTCAGATGGCGGTTGCGCTGAAAGCTCCAACGGCGTGGCAAGATCATCGCCTAAGTTTTCAGGAAGAGTGGCCGTGGCGCAATTTTCGTAATAGCGATCGAGTTCTTCAATGGTCCACTTCCAGCCATCGCCTTCATTTGCGACCAAGCCCTGCAGCATCACGAGCGTCAAGTTCTCGCCGTCTTTCGATTCGTACTCGATGGAGCCGGCGAAGGGCGGAACCCGATCGAAGTTGGCTTTCTCCGTGAGATATCTGCCGACTTCACAATCGGGATTGACGCCTACATCCTGCCGGCGAAAGAGTTTCAGGATGAAGCGGTCGCCGAACAAAATTGACGTATTGCTTTGCTCCGCCGACCCGCGCCGCACGGCGAGGGACTCGCCATCAGATCCCATCAAATACCGAAACGCCTTGCCACGCACGCTTCTGATCTGCCCGTGCGGTAGGACAGCTCCGAAGCATTCTCCATCAGCGAAAGCAACTCGGCGCACGCTTGGTCATTGAAGACAGCCATCGTACAGAATTCCCGATTGCTCTCCAGAAACAATTCCGGTGATGACGGCGTTGGGCGAGTTGCGCCGCAACTCTTCAGCAGGCTCGCCGAACGCCATCGCAAGCATCAACTGATAAACGTCCGGAGCGCCGCTTTCAAACTGCACCTCCACGAGCGCCAAGGCCGAGCCCGACTTTTCAAGAATCGCAGAATCCAAAATTCGAGTGGACTTCAGCTGCCTTGATTTTCCGGCAAACCAGCGCTGTTTTGGCAGGTATTCGAGAAGGCTTTCGGTCTCGAGGCGAAGAAGCCCCGGACCCTCGAAAACGCTTCTCCACCCGATGGTGATCTCAAGAGGAATTTCATAGGCGGGAGCGGCGGTCTCTTCCGTCTCGGGCCTGCGCTGAAGTTCCAGCCAAAGAAAACTGTAGGGAGCCAGAGTCAGGCGATAGGGCTGGCGTCCAACGGTTGGAAACTCCACGTAGCCGAGCATTTCGACGGGAACCGTGCCTTCGAGTTTCGAGAGATCGAGATCAACGGGCTGCGCGAAGCGAGAGAGATTCGCCACGCACAAAATCTGTTCTCCCTCATATTGCCGAAGATAGGCCAGCACTTTGCGGTTGGGAGGATCCAGAAATTCGATGGTGCCGCGCCCGAACACCCGAAAAAGCTTTCTCAGGGCGACCATGTTGCGCATCCAGTTCAGAAGCGAAGACGGATCGCCCTGCTGGCCTTCCACGTTGATTGCTTCGTAGCCCCAGACGGGATCCATGATTACGGGGCTGTATAGCCGCGCCGGAGTGGCGGTGGAAAAGCCGGCGTTGCGATCACCATTCCACTGCATGGGCGTGCGCACGCCGTTGCGGTCGCCGAGATAGATGTTGTCTCCCATGCCGATTTCATCGCCGTAATAAATGATGGGAGTTCCGGGAAAGGAAAAGAGCAGGCTGTTGAGCAGCTCGATGCGCCGGCGATTGTTATCGACGAGAGGAGCAAGCCGGCGGCGGATGCCGAGATTGATGCGCATCCTGGGATCGGCGCTATAGGCCAGATACATGTAGTCGCGCTCGTCGCTGGTGACCATCTCGAGTGTGAGCTCGTCGTGATTTCGGAGGAAAAGGCCCCACTGGCATGTATCGGGAATAGCGGGAGTCTGGGCGATGATGTCGGTGATTGGGAGCCGGTCTTCCTGGCGCAGCGCCATGTAAATGCGCGGCATCAGCGGAAAATGAAACGCCATGTGGCACTCGTCGCCATCGCCGAAATAGGGGCGCACGTCGGTGGGCCACTGATTGGCTTCGGCCAAAAGCGCGCGGCTGGAATAGTCGGCGTCAATTTCGCGGCGAAGCGTTTTTACCACGGCGTGGGTTTCGGGGAGATTTTCGCAAATGGTTCCGTCGCGCTCGACCAGGTAGGGGATCGCGTCCACGCGCAGCGCGTCCACGCCCATATCCAGCCAGAAGCGCATTACTTTGAGGACTTCCTCGATCACTCTGGGATTGTCGTAATTCAAATCCGGCTGGTGAGAAAAAAAACGGTGCCAGTAATACTGGTTGGCGACCGGGTCCCAGGTCCAGTTGGATCTTTCGGTATCGGTGAAAATGATGCGGGCGTCTTTATATTTCTGATCGGTATCGCTCCAGACATAAAAATCGCGTTCGGGCGAACCCGGAGGAGCCTGGCGGGCCGCTTGAAACCAGGGATGCTGATCGGAGGTGTGATTTACGACCAGCTCGATGATTACCTGCAAATCGCGGTCGTGAGCGGCCGACAAAAAGGCCTGGAAGTCCGCGATCGTGCCGTACATCGGATGGACGCCGGTGTAATCGGAGATGTCGTAGCCATCGTCCTTCAGCGGAGACGGGAAAAACGGCAGCAACCACAAACAAGTGACGCCGAGATCCTGAAGATAATCCAGTTTCTGGAGCAGCCCGGGAAAATCGCCGATTCCATCCGCGTTGCTATCCTTGAACGCGCGGACGTGGAGTTCGTAGATGATCGCATCTTTGTACCAAAGAGGATCCTCCGCGCTGCCGCGATGCTTGGGCATTCTCCGCGCCTCAGTCGCCATGGTGCGGCGCCGGCTCCGGCCGGAAAGCTACCATACCGAGAGGCGGTAGCGTCATATTCAACGAAAAGGGCCGGCCGTGAGCCGGCAGAGGCGATGCGCTCAGCCCGCCAAAGTTTCCCACGCCGCTGCCTCCGTAAAGAGGAGCGTCGCTATTCAATATTTCTTTCCACGTGCCGCCGGAAGGAACTCCCACGCGATAGTTTTGCCTGGGCACCGGCGTGAAATTGCATGCCACAAGCAGCAAATCGTTCGGATCAGCCCCCCGACGAAGGAAGCTAATCACGCTCCTGTGGAAATCGGTGCAATCCACCCACTCGAATCCGGCGGACTCGGATTCACGTTCGTAGAGTGAAGGCTGGCCGCGATAGAGCGTGTTGAGATCGCGCACCCAGCGCAGCAGCCCGGCGTGGGCCGGATCGCGCAGAAGATGCCATTCCAGGCTTGAATCGTGATTCCATTCCGAGGGCTGGCCGAATTCGTCGCCCATGAACAAAAGCTTCTTCCCCGGATGGCCGAACATAAAACCGTACAGCAGGCGAAGGTTCGCAAACTTCTGCCAGTGGTCGCCGGGCATCTTACCGAGCATCGACCCCTTGCCGTAAACAACTTCATCGTGCGAAAACGGAAGAATAAAATTCTCGCTGAAAGCGTACAGCAAGCTGAAAGTGATTTTATGGTGGTGATAGCTGCGAAAAACGGGGTCTTGCGACATGTAGTCGAGCACGTCGTGCATCCAGCCCATATTCCATTTGAAGCCAAAGCCCAGGCCGCCGATGTACGTGGGGCGCGAAACTTGCGGCCAAGCGGTGGACTCTTCGGCAATCATCATGGAATCGGGAAAAGCAGCATAAACGTGCTCGTTCAAGGAGCGCAAGAACTGAATGGCTTCGATATTTTCCTTTCCGCCAAAGCGATTCGGCATCCACTGGCCTTCGCGGCGGCCGTAATCGAGATAGAGCATGGAAGCGACCGCGTCAACGCGCAGGCCATCAACGTGATATTTATCCAGCCAAAATAGCGCATTGCTCACCAAAAAATTCTGCACCTCGTTGCGGCCATAGTTGAAGACGAACGTGTTCCAATCGGGTTGCTCGCCCTGGCGCGGATCGGCATGTTCGTAGAGATGAGAGCCGTCGAAGTAGCCGAGCCCGATCTCGTCCTTCGGAAAATGCGCGGGCACCCAATCGAGAATCACGCCGATTCCGCGCTGATGAAGGAAATCCACAAGGTACATGAAGTCCGATGGCGTGCCGAATCTGCTGGTGGGCGCGAAGTAGCCGGTGACTTGGTAGCCCCAGGAGCCGTCGAATGGATGTTCCATGATCGGCATCAGCTCGACATGGGTGAAACCGGCGTCGTGGAGGTAATCGGCGAGAAGCGGCGCCATTTCACGATAGGTGAGCCATCGATTCCCTTCCTCCGGAACGCGCCGCCACGAGCCGAGATGCGCTTCATATATTGATATCGGCGAGCCGAGCGAATTTTTTGCGGCCCGGCCGGACATCCAGGAGCTGTCGCCCCACGAGTGATCGTCGAGATTCCATACGCGCGAAGCGGTCTCGGGGCGAATTTGCGACGCGAAGCCATACGGATCCGCTTTATCAACGCGGTATCGGCCGTCGCGAGAGACGATGTGATATTTGTAGAGCGCGCCCTGGTCCAACGCGAGGCACGAACCCTTCCCAAATGCCCGCGTTTGTGGGTCGCATCGGATTGGCGCCGGGTCGCCAGCCATTGAATTCGCCGATGATGGAAACTTCGCCGGCGTTGGGAGCCCACACCGCGAAGTGGACGCCCTTCTCGCGATCCTTCTCCGCGAAGTGCGCGCCCAACTTTTCGTAAGAGCGATTGTGCTTGCCCTCGGCGAGGAGATACAGATCGAACTCAGTCAGACCCGTTTGCAAGTGCGCTCCCGATAAAAGTCTGAACGGTCCGGCTGGCGTGGGACTGTTCGATGGCCTACAAGTAATAGTCGAAATCGCGCTCCGTGCGAACCCAGCGCCGAATATCGAAAATGTGGGCGGGAAGGCTTTCCGGCGCCAGCTCCACATAATTGGCGGATCCCCGCCAGAGGTAGCGGCCCTCGCCCAGCAAATCGTTCGCCTGAAAATCGTGAGACCCATCGAGGCCCATTGAGCCGAGATCGAGATTCACCCAACCCGTTTGGCGGTGAAATGGATCCAGGTTCACCACGATTAATATGACGTTCGAAAGATCCTCAGTCGTCTTGCTGTAGCACAGCAGCAAGGGATTATCGGTGTCGTGGAAATGCAAAGTGCTATCGCGCTGCAACGCCGGATTTTGTTTGCGGATCGCATTGACCCGTGAAATGAGATCCTTCAAGCTCCAAGTCGCGTTGAGATTGCGGTGCTTGATCTGAAACTTCTCCGAATCCAAATACTCCTCGCTGCCCTGCCGCAGCGGCGTGTTTTCGCATAATTCGAACGCCGGCCCATAAATTCCGTAATTCGAGCCAAGCGTGGCGCCAGAATCAGGCGAATCATGAAAGCCGCGCGTCCGCCGGTCTGAAGAAACTCGGACAAGATGTCCGGAGTGTTGGGCCATAAGTTTGGCCGAAGATATTCTCGAACTTCGGTGCTGGTAAGCTCCGTAAAATAATCGGTAAGCTCCTGCTTCGTATTGCGCCATGTGAAATACGTATACGATTGCGAAAAGCCCAATTTCGCCAGGCGATACATCACATGCGGCCTGGTGAAAGCCTCGGCCAGAAACAATACGTCTGGATGTTCGGCCTTGATTTCGCTAATTACCCACTCCCAGAAAGCGAAGGGCTTGGTATGGGGGTTATCCACGCGAAAGATGCGAACTCCGCGGCCAATCCAGAAAAGAAAAACGGATTTCAGTTCCTCCCAGAGAGCGCGCCAGTCTTTGGTCTCAAAATCCAGCGGATAGATATCTTCGTATTTCTTCGGCGGATTCTCGGCATACTGAATGCTGCCGTCGGGCCGCGAGCGGAACCACTCCCGGTGCTGTTGAACGTAAGGATGATCCGGCGAGCACTGGAACGCGATATCGAGCGCGACTTCCAGGCCGTGATCCTTCGCCTTCAGGCAGAAGTGTTCGAAATCTTCGAGCGTGCCCAGCTTGGGATGGATTGCGGTGTGTCCCCCCTTCGAACGATCCGATAGCCCACGGGCTTCCGACGTCATCAGGACGGGCGGGGGAGGAATTGTTCTTCCCCTTGCGAAAAGTTTTGCCAATCGGGTGAATCGGCGGAAGGTAAACAACGTCGAAGCCCATCGAGGCGATGTACGGCAACCGCGCCTCGCAGTCGCGCAACGTGCCATGACGCGCAGGCTCAGTCGAACAAGACCTGGGAAATACTTCATACCAGGCTGAGAAGCGGGCTTTCTCCCGATCCACCACCACAACCAATTGCTTGCTGTAGCGCGTGGCGGAGCGCCAATCGGGATATCGCTGCATCAGTTCGAGCAATTCCTCGTCCGCTACGACCATCTTTGCGCATTCGTCGCTTTGCTCTCGCCGCAATCTTCTCCGACCACGCGCGCAGCGTCTTGGCGTGAATGGCTGCCGCACTCGCGCGAGAAGCGGACTCTTCGATCAGCGCCGCACCTATGAGCAAATCCGTACGAATATCCTGCGCGGCGGCAATTCTTTTGACCAAATCGCCGCGCCAAGTCTGAAACCGATCAATCCAGCCCTCGACCGTATAAAAGTATCGGCCCAAGGCGGGGACGGAAAATTCGCCGCGCCACAAGTCGTTGCCAAGCGGCTTCATTGACGATGAATGCGCGTCGGAGGGATCTTGGCGCCAGTGCAACACCCGGCAAGCAACTTGGTCGTGGCCATCGGCGAAAACGGCCGCCTCGACGATAACCGTATCTCCAACCACGCGCTTCACGGGGAATCGCCCGTCGTCGATTTCCGGACGAACGTGCTCAATCACTACTCGTCGCTGTTCGGCGGCCGGACCATCCGGCATGTCGCGTTCCTCCTACATCTATCCTAGTGTGTGCGCGACTCTGAGTTCCAGTGGCTTTTCAATGGCGTGCTGCGGCTGGCAATTCACCGCTCTGATGAACCGACGACCAATTGCCGATGTGGAGTGCGACCTGCCCTAGGGTTTCAGGGGTCCTGGCGAAATCACCGTGGACGATTTTTCTTTACACCAACAACCACTTGCGCGATTTCGCCCTCCGGTGTAAAGATTTTGTTTGTATCCTCGTACTGCGTCCGCTCAACCGCTGGAAGGTTCAGAACAACTTCTGAGGAACTTCCACCGATTCGGCGAGGACTCCTCCGGCAGTCTCGACGACCGCTTCACGAGGTCTGGTTTTCGACTGTCCGTTATTTGCCGCCGGCTGGTCGATAGGAATCGCTAGTTCGACAATCGTCCCGGGCGATGCATTTTGCAGACGCAGCTCTCCGCCAAATTCCTTGAGCCGCTGAATCATGCCCGAAATGCCGATGCCGATGCTATCGGGTCGAAGCTTGGACACACTGTCGGAAATACCTTTTCCGTCATCGCGGACCGTCCCCACGATTTGCGGATCGGTTCTCAATAGATTCACCCAGATTTTCTTGGCGCCCGAATGCCGAAAAGCATTCGTGAGGGCCTCCTGAATCGCGCGGAAAATTGCGGTTTCCAATTCCAGCGGCAGGCGCGGAAGATCCAATGGCTCCACGCTGAGAACCGTTTCAATGCCGCTGCGCTTCGTGAATCCCTCCAGGTACCATTGAAGAGCGGATTGCAAGCCTACTTCATCCAATAAAGGTGGATGCAACAGATAGGACATGCTGCGAATCTGCTTGATGGCATGATCGATTAGCATGCTCACTTCGCTGGAAATCTCCCGGTTGAGCTGAGGCGATTGCCGCTCCGGAGGTATGCCGTCCAGAATCATTTTGGCGGCGGCGAGATCCTGGCCCAATCCATCGTGGAGTTCTCGAGCAATTCGGCGCCTGTCTTCATCCTGCATGGTGATGAGCCGGGAGGAAAGCCGCCGCAACTCCGCATTAAGCGTTTCGAGTTGCCGGGTTTTGCGATGCAGCTCCGCGAAAACGGTCACTTTGGCCCGCAGCAACTCAGGAATTACCGGAACTGAAATATAATCCACCGCGCCGCGCTGATAGCCCTTGATCCTATCCAGATCGGTGAGATGAACGCCGGAAATGAAAATGATCGCCGTCATTTGGAATCGCGGATGCTCGCGGATCATCTGCGCCAGTTCGAAACCATCAAGTTCCGGCATGCTCACATCCATCAACACGATTCCAATATCGGTCTTCAGCAAATGCTCGAGAGCCTCTCTTC
Organism: uncultured Acidobacteriota bacterium; assembly: GCA_963754105.1. Taxonomy (GTDB): domain Bacteria; phylum Acidobacteriota; class Terriglobia; order Acidiferrales; family UBA7541; genus Palsa-295. The sequence continues at coordinate 50,070 of CAVWEZ010000015.1, read as the reverse complement.
CTGAACTGGCCTTGATCAAGTTCTCGCCGAGTTCCTGAAGAATCGCTTCGTAAGCTGAGCAGCTTTGCCGGCTGGTCATCCACCATCAGGATGTTGACCTTTTCGTCCGCGCCCATATCGCTCCTTCTGAGATCGTGCAGAACGCTAGCCCGGCCGCCAAGACCGCCGTCACTGTAACGAACGCTCGCCTATCGATGCAGCCACATGCGAAGCACTGAAAGCAGCTGATCCGTATTCACCGGCTTCGCAAGATATTCGGAAGCGCCCGCTTCCAGGCACTTTTCGCGGTCGCCCTTCATGGCCTTGGCGGTCAACGCGATGATCGGCAGCCGCCGCGACGATGGGCTTTGCCGGATTACCTGCATGGTCTCGTATCCATCCATTTCCGGCATCATGATATCCATCAGGACGATCGCGATATCCTGCGTCGCCTCCAAAATGGAAATCGCTTCGCGGCCGGTTCCTGCCGTGAGCACCTTCATGCCCCGCCTTTCGAGCACGCTGCTCAACGCAAAGATGTTTCGCACGTCGTCATCTACAAGCAACACTTTCCTGCCGGCCAGCGCCTCATCGGAGCTATGCAGCCGGTGCAGCATTTCCTGTTTGTTCGCCGGCAGATCGGCAACCACTCGATGCAAAAAGAGGGCTGTCTCGTCCAGTAGCCTTTCGGGTGACTCGACTCCCTTCACCACCACGCTGCGCGCCAGCTCATGCAACTGCAAGTCTTCCTCCGACGTCAGCTCTTTGCCCGTGAATACCACCACCGGCAGATCGACAGACGCGGGCATATCTTTCAGCCGTTCCAATACATCGAATCCAGACATGTCCGGCAGCCGCAGATCAAGCACCATGCAGTCGTATGGCTCTGCGCCAATGGAAGCAAGAGCCTCTTCGCCGGTGGAAGCAAGCGAAACGTCTATATCATCGTACCCGAGTAATTCCCGAATGCTAAACTGCTCGGCCGGGTTGTCCTCAACCACCAGCAACCGCTTGCGCCGCGGCGTCGCATACTCCTTAATGCGAGTCAACGCCGAATCCAAATCCTCGGGCGTGGTCGGTTTGGTCACGAAAGCGAACGCCCCGCGTGACAGACCGTGGTTCCGGTCCTCATCGAGCGTCAACATCTGCACGGGAATGTGCCGCGTCGCGGGATCCTGCTTTAGATGATTGAGAACGGTCCAACCCAGCATGTCTGGCAGAAAAACATCCAGCGAAATAGCTGCGGGTTGAAACTCATGGGCTAGAGCGAGCGCATCCGCTCCCCGCGGCGCAACGAGAACTTTGAATCCCTTCTCGTGAGACAGATCGCGCAGAATGGTCGCGTAATGAGGATCATCCTCAACGATCAGCAAAATGGCGTCGCCCGGCTCGAGGTTTTCGCGATCGTCGCGAACCTGAGGCACGGACCGCTCCGACATTGTATTTACCAATTGAGCCGGCAAGTTCGACGCCGCGGCAGTTTTGCGGTCCACTGAAACGATGCCAGAGGAAGGCCCCACATAAATCTGAGGCAAATAGAGTGTGAACGTGCTGCCCTTCCCCGGCGTACTGTGCAGTTGTATCTCGCCGCCCAGCAGACTCGCGAGCTCGCGGCTGATCGCAAGACCCAGACCAGTGCCGCCGTATTTGCGGCTGGTTCCTGCGTCCGCTTGCTGGAAGGCCTCGAAGATGATCCTCTGCTTTTCGGGAGGAATGCCAATCCCGGTATCGGAAACCTCGAATGCAACTACGGAAGGTACTGCCGATAACACCGGATGATCCTGGCTCCAACCGCTTGTTACCGACGACACAGACAGGCGCACGTTGCCTTGCTCGGTGAACTTGAACGCGTTTGAAATCAAATTTTTCAGCACTTGCTGCAACCGCTTGGAATCCGTCACAAGGCCGCGAGAGAGAGCGGCTCGGTCCGCACCTCGAAAGTAAACCGGCGGTTCTCGGCCTCGTGGCGGAAGGGCCGCGCCACCATATCGAGCAGGCTGCTGAAGAATACTTCCTCGGCTTCCACGGAAACGGTTCCCGACTCGATCTTCGATAGATCCAAAATATCGCTGATCAAGTTCAAGAGGTCGGTTCCGGCGGCGTGAATGGTCCGCGCGAACTCCACCTGCTTCGGTGACAGGTTGCGATCGGGGTTGTCCGTAAGCTGCTGGCCCAAAACCAAAATGCTGTTCAGGGGCGTGCGCAATTCGTGCGACATGTTCGCCAAAAATTCGGATTTGTACTTCGAGGTGAGGGCCAATTCCTTGGCTTTCTCTTCCAACGCCCGCCGGGCCTGCTCGATTTCCTGATTTTTGCGTTCCACTTCAACGTTCTGTTCCGCCAATTGCTGGGCTTTTTGCGCTAACTGCTCGTTCGTCTGCTGAAGCTCCTTCTGTTGAGTCTGAAGCTCGGTGGCCAATTGCTGCGACTGCTTCAGGAGCCCTTCGGTCTGCATCGTCGCTTCAATACTGTTGAGGACGATTCCTATGCTGGCGGTCAATTGCTCGAGAAAAGCGAGATGCGACGCCGTGAATCTGCTCAGCGAGGCGAGTTCAATCACCGCCTTTACGCGGTCCTCGAAGAGCACCGGAAGCACGATCACATTTTGCGGCAAGGCTTGAAAGAGGCCCGACCGAATAGGAACGCTGTGCATCGGCATTTCGCTGATGAGCATGCTTCGCTTTTCCACCGCGCACTGCCCCACCAGGCCCTCGCCCATCGCCAGGTGCTGCCGGTGCCCATCCATTTCATCGTCGGCGAACGCAGAAAGCAGCTCCATCCCCGCCGATTCTTCACCCTTCCATTCTATAGATCACGCCCTGCTGAGCGCCACCAACGGCGCTAACTCCGACAGCAGCAGGCGGCCCACGGTGCTCAGATCGCGCTGGCCTTGCAACATGCCCGTAAAGCGAGCCAGGTTGGTTTTCAGCCAGTCCTGCTCCTTGTTTCGATCGGTGGTCAGGCGCAGGTTGTCGATCATTGTGTTGATGTTGTCTTTTAGCTCGGCGACTTCGCCACTAGCCTCCACCTGAATCGAGCGCGTCAAATCACCTTTGGTAACGGCCGTAGCGACTTCCGCAATCGCGCGCACTTGGTTGGTTAGGTTGTCGGCCAGCAAGTTGACGTTGCCAGTAAGGTCTTTCCAAGTCCCTGCCGCGCCTGGGACGTTGGCCTGGCCGCCCAAGCGGCCTTCCACTCCCACCTCGCGCGCCACGGTGGTCACCTGATCGGCGAAAGTGGCCAGCGTGTTGGTCATATTGTTGATGGTCTCTGCCAGCGCCGCTACTTCTCCTTTGGCATTTACCGTAAGTTTCTGCGTCAATTCTCCGTTTGCCACCGCGGTTACTACCTTGACGATACCTCGCACTTGCTCGGTCAAGTTGGCTGCCATTACGTTGACGTTGTCGGTCAGGTCGCGCCATGTGCCGGCCACGCCGGGCACTTGCGCCTGCCCGCCGAGTTTTCCGCCGGTGCCTACCTCGCGCGCCACGCGCGTTACTTCTGCGGCGAAAGCGTTGAGCTGGTCCACCATGGTGTTAATCGTGTTTTTCAGCTCGAGAATTTCGCCTTTCACGTCCACCGTGATTTTGCGCGACAAGTCGCCGCGCGCCACGGCCGTTGTGACTTCGGCGATATTTCGAACCTGAGCCGTCAAATTCCCGGCCATCGCGTTCACCGAGTCCGTCAGGTCCTTCCACGTTCCCGCCACGCCGGTCACGTTGGCTTGGCCACCCAGTCGGCCTTCGCTACCCACCTCGCGAGCCACGCGTGTTACTTCGGCGGCAAACGATCGAAGCTGCTCGACCATCGTGTTCAGCGTTTCTTTCAGTTGCAAAATCTCTCCGCGCACGTCGACGGTAATCTTCTTCGATAAATCGCCCGTGGCGATGGCCGTAGCCACTTCGGCAATGTTCCGAACCTGGCCCGTCAGGTTGCTGGCCATGAAGTTCACGTTATCCGTCAAGTCCTTCCACGTGCCCGCCACGCCCGGCACTTCCGCCTGGCCGCCGAGTTTTCCGTCCGTGCCGACTTCGCGCGCCACGCGCGTCACTTCACCCGCAAACGCGTTCAGCTGGTCCACCATCGTGTTGATCGTGTTCTTCAGCTCGAGAATTTCGCCCTTCACGTCCACCGTAATCTTGCGTGACAAATCGCCGCGCGCCACAGCCGTCGTAACTTCAGCGATGTTTCTCACCTGACCGGTCAGGTTCCCGGCCATCGAGTTCACTGAGTCCGTCAAGTCCTTCCAGGTTCCCGCCACGCCCGGCACGTTGGCCTGCCCGCCCAATCGGCCTTCGCTTCCCACTTCGCGTGCCACGCGCGTCACTTCGCCGGCGAACGCGTTCAGCTGGTCCACCATCGTGTTGATGGTTTCTTTCAGCAGCAAAATTTCTCCGCTCACGTTAACCGTGATTTTCTTCGATAGGTTTCCGCTCGCAATGGCCGTCGATACTTCGGCGATGTTTCGCACCTGGTTGGTCAGGTTGCTCGCCATCGAGTTCACGGAGTCCGTCAAATCCTTCCACGTTCCCGCCACGCCGGCCAACCTGCGCCTGTCCGCCAAGTTTTCCGTCCGTGCCCACTTCGCGCGCCACGCGCGTCACTTCCGAAGCGAAGGCCCGCAGCTGATCGACCATCGTGTTGATCGTGTCTTTCAGCTCGAGAATTTCACCCTTCACGTCCACCGTAATTTTGCGCGACAAGTCGCCGCGCGCCACAGCCGTCGCTACTTCGGCGATGTTTCGCACCTGGCCGGTCAAGTTGCTGGCCATGAAGTTCACGTTGTCCGTCAAATCCTTCCACGTGCCCGCGCCGGGGACCTGCGCCTGCCCGCCCAACTTTCCTTCGGTTCCCACTTCGCGCGCCACGCGCGTCACTTCGCCCGCGAACGCGTTCAACTGGTCCACCATCGTGTTGATCGTATTCTTCAGCTCGAGAATTTCGCCCTTCACGTCCACCGTAATTTTGCGCGACAAGTCGCCGCGCGCCACGGCCGTCGTCACTTCGGCAATGTTTCGAACTTGCGCCGTCAAATTCCCGGCCATCGAGTTCACGGAGTCCGTCAGGTCCTTCCACGTTCCCGCCACGCCCGGCACGTTGGCCTGCCCGCCCAAGCGTCCTTCGGTTCCCACTTCGCGCGCCACGCGCGTCACTTCGCCCGCGAACCGGTTGAGCTGATCCACCATGGTGTTGAGCGTTTCCTTCAGTTGCAAAATCTCGCCGCGCACGTCCACCGTAATCTTTCGCGAAAGGTCGCCGCTCGCAATGGCGGTCGCCACTTCGGCGATGTTGCGCACCTGGCCGGTCAGGTTGCTGGCCATGAAGTTCACATTGTCCGTAAGGTCTTTCCACGTTCCCGCCGCGCCGGGCACTTGCGCCTGCCCGCCCAACTTCCCTTCCGTGCCCACTTCGCGCGCCACGCGCGTCACTTCGCCCGCGAACGCGTTCAACTGGTCCACCATCGTATTGATCGTGTTCTTCAGCTCCAGAATTTCGCCCTTCACGTCCACCGTAATTTTGCGCGACAAGTCGCCGCGCGCCACGGCCGTCGTCACCTCGGCGATGTTGCGGACTTGCGCCGTCAAGTTTCCAGCCATCGCGTTCACGGAGTCGGTGAGGTCCTTCCAGGTTCCCGCCACGCCTGGGACCACAGCTTGTCCGCCCAGTCGCCCTTCGGTGCCGACTTCGCGCGCCACGCGCGTCACTTCCGAAGCGAACGACCGCAGTTGATCCACCATCGTGTTGATGGCTTCCTTCAACTGCAAAATCTCGCCGCGCACGTCCACCGTAATCTTTGCGCGAGAGGTCGCCGCTCGCCACGGCCGTCGCCACTTCAGCGATGTTCCGGACCTGGCCCGTTAGGTTGCTGGCCATTGAGTTCACCGAGTCCGTGAGATCCTTCCACGTTCCCGCCACGCCCGGCACCTGCGCTTGGCCGCCCAGTTTGCCGTCCGTGCCGACTTCGCGCGCCACGCGCGTCACCTCAGCGGTGAAAACTCCCAACTGCTGAATCATGGTGTTGACGATTGTTGCCGACCGCAAAAATTCGCCTTCCAGCGGCCGCCCGTCCACGTCGATGCGCACCGTTTGCGTCAAATTGCCTTGCGCGACGCCCGCAATTGCGCGAGTCACTTCCGCCGTCGGGCGCAGCAAGTCCTCGACCAGCGTGTTGATCGATACTTCCATCTCTCCCCAGGCTCCGCGCGGCGCGCGCAAGCGCGTGCGTTCCCTGGTGCTGCCTTCCTTGCCGACCACTTGGCCGACGCGCTTCAACTCCTGCGCCATCTGTTCGTTTGCCGCCACGATATCGTTGAATGTGTCCGCGATTTTTCCAGCAAGTCCGGTCCACGCGCCCGGCAAGCCGCACGGAAAAATCGCCATCGCGCATCGTTTGGAGGCTGGCAAGGATTCCCCTCAGCTCGGCGGGCGCAATTTCGGAGCGCCCGGGAGGGTGCCCGTTGCTCTTCACGCTCGCCTTGGCTTCATCCGTTCCCACGCTGGCGCCGGACGTGTCTGATTTCTTCATGCTAGTCTCCGGATACAAAATGACGTTTCTGGCTCAAATCGAGTTGACTCTTGTCTTGGAAAATCTCGCGAGAATTTCGGTAGCTTCGAAGAGAAAAAGAGATGGGCGATGACGACATTTAGATTGACAGCTCTGCGGGGGCGCACCGGCTGGTCGTCTTCCGCACTCTCCCAAGGGTAACTCACGTGTTTACCGAGATCAGTCGCGGTATTATCGCGCTTTCGAACCAAGCTGTCATACCGTAAAACCCTTAGAAGCGCGCGGCAAAACCTGTAGAACAGTTGCGCGAAACGTCACATCGGAGTACTGGGCTCTCGCAGCGTTTCTCGCCACGTCAAATCGTAATTCCAGCCGCCGCGCGACGGCGCTAAGGGCGATTCGTCAGGAATTTTGCCGCCGGTCTTGGATCTCGTTCAAATGTTCCCGCAGACGCTCGATCACGCCCTCGTCGTTGTCGCCATTGCGGATTCCCCGCTCGATTTCCGACAGCGCAAAATGGACGATATCGTGATGGTGTATTTCCTTGTCCGGCAACCTGTCGCCAACGTCCAGCCAAATCTTGTGCAGCAGATCGATTTCCTTTGGCGTCAACCGCGGCGCATGCGGACCCAGATAAAACACTTGCTCTTGCCCGGAAGGCGTGAAGATCTCCAGCGTCAACCGCGGCCGCGGCTCCGGCATTCTCTCCCAGGCCATTCCAATTTCTCGCGCTTGGTCCGTCACGTTTGTCTTGGACGAACTCCCCGCCACAATCGTGCTCGACTGCAGGTTCATGGCTGTCCTCAAGATGCCTTCCCACAGATCGTTCGCGGCTGCCACGGCGAGTCTCACTGGCTTCCCTTCCTTTTCCGCAATCGCCAGCACTTTTGTGAACAGCAGTTGCTCGATCGTGCTGAAAAGCTGCTCCGGCGCCAGGTCGTACTCGCCTAGAGCGCCGCGCCGCAGTATCCGCACGTGCAGAACCACGATTTCCGCTTCTCTTCTGTGCGCGCGCCGCAGCGCTGCTTCCAGCGGATAAAGCGCGTAGTAGGTGCTCACGGGGACGAGAATGTTGCCTGGCTTCACATCCACGTTTGCCAGCGTCAGGTCCGCTTCCTGCGCCAGGTTGAACTGATCCAGTTCCACATGGCCCTGCGCGCGATTCCGCTGAATTCTTCTCTCCGAAATCTCGAACCCAAGGAACAGCAACCCCGAGAAAATCACTCCGCCGATTGTCGCCTCGGGCTTGGTAAACAAATTGATCAGCGCAATCGAAAGCAGCACCAGCGTGATGCTCGCCACTCCCAGCGGAATTTCTTTGCCGCCGATCCGGAGATTTAGCGGAACCTTGTATTCCCGCCCCTCCGGTTGCGTATAGCGCAGCACCAGCACGGCCAAACCGTTCAGCACGAAGCTCCATATCACGCCAAACGCGTACAGGTTCGCAAGAAGTGTCACGTTGCCGCGGCTCGCAATAATCATCACGATTTGCAGCCCTACGACGATGTTGATGATCCGGTACGTAGTCCCATGCTTCGGATGCGGCTGCCGGAACCACGCCGAAAGAACGCCGTCTTCGGAAACGCGGTTCAGCACGCCGTTCGAGCCCACGATCGCCGTGTTCACCGCTCCCGAAAGGATCAGCGTGCCCACAACCACCACGAAAATGCGGAACGCCAATCGCGCCACGAACGGCCCCGTCAGGCTCATCGCCAGGCCGCCAATCAAGTTCTCGAAATACAGGTGGCGGATGTGATCCGGAATGATCATCACCGCAAAAAATGAAACCAGTGACGTGAATACCATGCTGTAAATAAAAATCACGAACACTGCTTTTTTCAGGTTCGGCAATTTCGGGTGCTCGATCTCCCGATAAACCTGCGCTAGCGATTCCGCTCCGCTCATGGCCAGAACGGAATGTCCCAGCCCGATCAGCACGGCAAGCACCGTAAAGTTCTGCGCGATATGTGTTCCGGATAGCCATCCCAGCGTGTGTTTGCTCATCACGATGTTGCGCGGAATCGGCGCGGGCGGCAGATGACCGCCCCGCACCAGCAACGTGTAACCGCACCATCCGATCAGCGCCACCACCATCACCGTGGTGAGCTGCATGATCCAAAGCGCTTTCTCGCTGGATTCGGGAATGCCTTTTATGTTTTCCCACCAAAAATAAATTGTCGCCGCAATCGCGAACGCAGCCGCGGCCGCATCCGCGTTCAGCACAATTCTCAAATGCGCGTACGAGAACAATTCATTCAGCAGTCCGGCCAGATACTGTCCCGCGGACACGCCGCTGATCGGCCCCGTCAGGATGTAATCGAACATCAGCGCGGAGACCGAGAATTTCGCCAGCGCCCCGCCCATCGCTTCCTTCACCACGCGGTAAACGCCGCCGCGCACGAACATGCTGCAACTCTCCACATACAATTGGAAAACCGCGTAGGAAAGCAGCATCGTCGCGAAGATGAACCACGGAGCCGACTTACCGATGAACCGCTCCGCCTCACCGCCCGCGTAATACGCCGACGAAGCGATGTCGTTCAGCACGATCGCCGCGGCCCGCCAGTAAGAAATGAAGGCGAGCATCGCCGTCGTAGCCACCAGCACTTTGGCCACGGGTCGCGCTGATTGTGAAAACGAGGGGCCCTGGGGGTTCGAAGACATTTCCGTCTTTATTTAATCTTTATAAAATAGCGCGGAATTGGTTGAGGGAGGCAACATTAGCCCGATCCACATAAAGGAGTCATAAGCAATTCGTAAAGACTTCGTAAAGGTAAACTCATAACCTACGACACCGCAAAGAGATAGCTGACCCGTTGGGCGCATTACCTTCCCTGATAACACGCAGCCACGACTGGTTTCTGCATTCGCGCGGAAAGGCGTCCTGCGGTATAAATATGCGAGTCCGGGAGGCTAAAACGGAAATTCCACTTGCCACACGCCCGTCATCATTCTCACCCAGGCTCGCAGCGTTCATTTTGTTCGCGCTTTGTCTGCCCGCAGGATTCCCACGCCTAACCTCGGCCCAGATGAACCAGATGAACATGTCCAGCCCGGTGATGGAGACCAAGGACGAAATCCCGCCCGATCAGCTCCCCGCGCCCAAAAAGCTCACCGGCATCGGAAACGTGCACATGCAAGTCACCGCAACACCCGAAGCCCAAGCGTGGTTCAACCAAGGACTCAATTTGCTTCACGATTTTTGGGACTACGAATCCGCCCGCGCGTTCGAACAGAGCATTCGCACCGATCCCCAATGCGCCATGTGCTACTGGGGCCTCTACAGGGCGGAAAGCTACTACCACAGCACGGAACCGAGCTATGCCGCCATCGCTCTTGCAAAAGCGGTCAGCCTCGAAAAGCACGCGAGCAAACGCGAGCGCCTCTACATCGAGGCCGACGCCGCCGGCGAAGCCGCCGGGAAAAACGCCAAGGATGCGCCCGATGATTCGAAATCACTAGCGCTCTGGCACAAGCTCGTGAAGAAGTACCCCAGCGATTCTCAAGCGCGCATCTTTCTCGCGCTGGCGGTCGGCTTCGGCAGCAAAGAGGGTCTTTCCCTTCTCGAGGGCGTCATAAAGGATGCTCCGCAAAATTCGGCGGCTAATCACTATTTCATCCACGGAGTCGAGGCCAGCCCGCATCCCGAGCAAGCCCTACATAGCGCCGAGATCCTCGCGAGCCTTGCGCCCGCTTCGGGGCACATGGTCCACATGCCCGGACACATTTTCTTCAGGCTGGGCGACTACGCCCGCGCCGAGCAAGCCTTTGACGCCTCCATGCGCGTGGACGAAGCCTACATGCGCGACCAGCATGTCGCGGTGGACGACGATTGGAACTACGTTCACAACCTGATGTACGCCATCGCCAACCTCATGGAAGAAGGGAAACTCGAAAAAGCGACTGCGTACTCTGCCAAGCTCACCGGTGCTCGCGGCGAACTCGATTCCACTCTCTATCCGTTTTCGCCGCGCGACTCGATTTCGCGCCTCAATCCCGAGTTGCCGGTCGCGCTGCGAACCGCCGACTGGCCGCACGTGATCGCGCTTTCCAAATCGAACGAAGCGCCCGCCTCGCAGCCCAACCTTCGTTTCCTCGCGCGCGAACTCGCCTCGTTCGGCGAGGGCATGCAAGCCGTCGAAACTCACAATCTCGGAAAAGCGCAAAACTCATCCGCGCAGTTCGATGCCGAACTCTGGCGCGTGACCCAACAAACGAAGGACGCGCAACGCATGGAGCAATCCATGCCCGAAAAAAGCGCCCCGTCAGGCCCGCCGAAAATCTCGGTCATGTCGGACGCTTACCTCGAACCGCTTGTCAGCACCTTGTCCGTGATGTCTCTCGAGTTGCGCGGTTCGATCCTCACCGCCCGCAAACAACCCTCCGAAGCCAAGGCCGTGTTTGAACAAGCCGCTCGCGAGGAAAAAGCTCTCGGCTACCGCGAGCCTCCTTCTTACATTCGGCCCGTCGGCGAAACCGAAGCGGCAGCCCTGCTGGCCGCCGGAGATTTCGCCGCGGCAAAAGCAGCCTATCAGCAAGCTCTCGTCGAACGTCCGCGCTCGGGCTTTCCTCTCTACGGCATCGCCCTCTGCAGCGAAAAAAGCGGCAATCCCGACGCCGCCGCAAAAGAATATTCCGATTTTCTCTCCGCCTGGAAGGACGCCGACCCCGCCCTTCCCCAGCTCGCCCACGCCCGCACCTACGTCGCGCAGCATCCACCAGCTTCCGCCCGCCGACAAACTCCCGGCTCCTAGCTCACGCGGTGAGCCAATATCCCCGTGGCTATTCGTTTCGCTGATTCCTTCCAGAACACCTTTGAATTGGATTGGTTCGGCGTTGTTGGCTACTGTTCGAACATGAATCAAACCGTCAGCGTCAGCGACATCCCGCTCTGGCCCACCGGCTCAAGCACCACGCTTGCGCGCAATTCGGAGTCTGCGCGCAAAGGCCTGTCTATAAGGCACTCCATCACCGCTTGCGCCGTCTTGCTCGCCTATATCGCCGTGTATATGTGCGTTGGGTTCGCTGCAGTCGTGCTGGTCGCTCGCGCCTGGCTCGCCATCTTCGAATAATCTTCCCGCGCCATCTACGAATCGCTTAATGTAGCGCCGCGCCTTTTTACCTTGAACAAAGTGAAGGGCAGGCCGGCATCTTTCCGCTGCCTCCGCTTAATTCATCCGCCTCGATCGTGTGGAGTGCGGGAGCTTGCTCCCCGCTGTTTGCCGTCCGGGCTCGCCCGGACGTGCTGCAACCATGTCCAGCCCGCTCAGACCTAGTGCCCAGCCTCGCCCGCATTCTTCTCCGGCAGTTCGAATACCCAATCTCGGCGCCATATCCGGGTGGAGTCTGAATTCTCGCGTCGAATAGTCATTCTTTGGCTACCTTGAGCCAGTGCAAGGTGATCGGCTTTGGCTTGCGCCGTCTTAGCTTTCTTACGTCGCCCTCTATAGCAACGTTGTTCCCCAAAGTCTCCTTACGTCAGATATGAGCTTGACACGCCTCTCCGTACTACTGTACTAATACAGAGTGCTTTTCCACGTAAACCCTTCGTCAGGCGTTCCGATTTACTCGCAGATTCAAACGCAGGTGAAAAACGCCGTGGTCGCTGGCGCGTTGAGGCGGGACCAGCCACTCCCATCCGTGCGGAAACTCGCCAGCGAACTAGGCATCAATCCGAATACTGTGGCGCGCGCCTATCAAGAACTTGAGTATGAGGGTGTGATCAGCACGGTTCCCGGCGGGGGAACCTATGTTGCAGGCCGTGCGCCTCGTCTTCTGAAATCCGAGAAGCTCCGGCGCTTGCAGCCGTATGCTCGGCAAATTGCGGTCGAGGGCACGCAGTTGGGTCTCACCGATGATGAAATCGTCAAAGCCGTACAAGAAGAACTGGAGAAGCTAGGAGTGCATGCATGAATGAGCCTGCTATTCGGATACAAGGGCTCGCCAAGAGATACGGTGACGTGGTCGCCGTCGACGGACTGAACTTGAATGTGCCAAGCGGTTCGATATATGGGTTTCTCGGGCGCAACGGCGCCGGAAAAACGACGACCATCAAAATGCTGTTAGGCCTGGCACGCCCCACCTCTGGCTCCGCTCGTGTGTTGGGAATGGACGCTTTTCGTGAGCGCATAGCTATCCTTCAGCGCACTGCATTCGTCAGTGAAAAGAAAACGTTGTACCCGGACCTGACGCCGTCCGGACTGGTGCGATTAAGCCGCGGTTTCTATCCCACTTGGTCCGACAGTGCGGTCGAAAGATACGCCCGACTTTTCGAAGTCCCAATGGAACAGAAGTTCGAAAAGCTCTCCAACGGTAATCAGACAAAGGTGTGGCTTCTGCTGGCACTTGCCCAGGGCGCGGACTTGCTAATTCTGGACGAGCCAACGACTGCATTGGATCCGATTACAGTGCATCAGTTGCTTCGGGTGCTGGCCGATGCCCCTTCGGAGAACGGATGTACCGTTTTTTTCTCCTCTCATCAATTAGAAGAAGTAGAACAAGTCGCGGAATACGTCGGTGTAATTGAGCACGGGAAGCTCTTGATGGAGGACCGTCTCGACGACATCAAAGGCGATTTTCGTCTCATCACAGCTTCCGGTGATCGATTACCGATCGAGACTTCCTCACAGGTCTTATCGGTTGACGTCGAAGGGAACTTCTACAGATACCTGATCGCAAAGGACGCCGAAGGATTCGCTGCAAGGCTATCCCAGGCCGGTGCAACCATCACGAATATCGCGTCATTAAGCTTGCGGGAAATCTTCTTACGCCTCGTTGAAAAGGAGCGGCAATGTATCTTTGGAAGTGCTGGCGAGACACGCGCATGCTCTTCATCGTATCGCTGATTGTTGCGCTGATCGTTATGCCGGCTTCAGTGCTGACTCTGGGCACCCGCCTGCTAATGAATTCAGGCCCGGCATCGGTATCTTCGACACTCTTTCTCATCACGTCGCTTATGGCGTTTGGACTAGGGGCTCTGGGTGCGAGCGAACAGTTCGGCGACAAGACCGTGCACTTCCTTTACACAAAGCCACGCCGACGCGCTTATTTTGTTTGGGTGAACTGGACCCTTGGCTGCATCGAACTGGGGGTCGTTGCTCTAGTCAATATCGTTGTTGGATGGGTTGTTCTCGTTCGCTACGCAAGGGGCCCAGAAAAAGTGGGTTTATGGAAACTGGTCGAGGGACAGCCGGTGGTCGAAATACTGATCTATTGTTTGTTGCTCTATTGTCTCACTTATGCGCTGACCGCAATGCTGCGCAAAGGTCTGTACGGATTGGGTGCGAGCATCATCGGTGTAAGCTTCTGTCAGGCAACTGCGATTCTGCTTCGAGCCCGCTGGCACATTCACGCGCCAATTCCGGGTGAGCAAATCGGACCGTTATCACCATTCATCAGCGAGATAACATGGGTGCTGCTCGCACTATCGTTCGTCCTTGCCACGCAGCTCGTCGTCGAACAATCCGAAATATGACGGCGCTCTCAAGTTGCCTATGCTTTCCAGCAAGCTCTTTTCCAGAGGGCCCTCATCCGCAATTCGCAGCGGTTCCTCGACGGATTTGGCCGCTCCTCTAACGCGCAGATTACTCCCCTTTCTTTTCCGGCAGCTCGAATACCCAAATCTCGGCGCCATGATCGGGCGGATTCTGAATCTCCGGGACCAGCACCGGATAAGTCGCGGTAACCGGCCCGCCGCTGCCGCAGATCACCTCCCACAAGCCGACTTGTGGCCCGGAATGACTTCCGGTCTCCCCGTCATCACCCGGAACACCGATATTCGAGATCCGTGGGTGCGTTGCGAGTTCCCTGAGTGATTCGGCGATTATGCGCCAACTGATGAGATCATCTTCAGTTGAGCACTCGCGAGAAACAAAGATGCGTGGCTATGCGTATCAAAGGAGGGAACTTTCTCCCGAGGTATGCCTCATGATCAGGAAGATTCTTAAGTATGTCGGGATAACAATTGCTTGCTTGCTCGTTGTGGTGCTCTCGTCTGCCCTGTTGTACAGAAAATATCTGCAACATAAGGTCGCCGAAGAACGGGCCATTACTTCGCTTACTGGTATCAACAGCCTCGAGTCGGTGCGTATCGGCGGCATCGATCAGTGGATCGAAGTGCGGGGCCAGAACGTGAACAACCCGATTCTTCTGGTCATCCATGGCGGACCTGGCGTCGCTTTCATTCCGTTGGCGCGTTCGTTTCAAGGGCCCTGGGAGAACCGCTTCACCGTGGTCGAATGGGATCAACGGGGAGCCGGGAAGACCTACGCCTCGAACGACAAAGACCTTCAGCGCAGAACCATGAATGTGCCACAGATGGAGCAGGACACGCTGGATGTGGCGAACTATCTTCGCAATCGGTTCCAAAGGAAAAAGATCTTTGTTTTGGGGCACTCGTGGGGAAGCCTGCTGGGTCTATGGCTGGCGCACGAACACCCAGACCTTATTTACGCTTATGTTGGCGTTGGACAAGCAGTGAACCCCAAGCAGAACGACGAGGTCGCGTACAGGGACGCGTTGCAGGAAGCGCGCAGCACCCACAATCAACAAGCCGTCCGAGAGTTGGAGAGCAATGCGCCCTCTCCAAATGTGGATTTGAGGAAAGGGCAGACCACTGAGAATTGGCAAGCGGCGCTACTCGGGCCGCCGTCGAACGGAGTGGCGTTTATGAATATTAGAAGAGTTCTGTCAAGCCTTGTGTCAGCTCCCGAATATTCTCTTGCGGACGACTTCAGTTTTCCTCGTGGCCAGCTTTTTTCGCTTGAGATACTGATCCCCCAAGCGAGGAAGCTTGATCTCACTCAACTCGGGTCTGACTTCGGCGTGCCGATCTTCTTTTTTGAGGGAACCCACGACCCGTACGCCCGGCCCTCCCTGATTTGGTCCTACTATCAAACGATCAAGGCTCCGCATAAGGAGTTCATCTGGTTTGACAAGTCTGGCCATTTCCCATTTTTTGAAGAGAAACAGAAATTTGCCAATGAATTGTCTCAGCGAGTCTTGCCTCTCGCCACCGATCGCCAGGAAGGCAACTAGTTTGCTTCGGTCCCATCTGCGGTGGTTTGCTATCGTGTTCTTCCAGTGCTTTCCGCGTCTCTAGTTTCCTGAGTATTGAAGCAAACGCAATCGCATGGTTAGGTTATTCACCTACTTTCCGGCAGCTCGAATACCCAAATCTCGGCGCCATGATCGGGCGGATTTTGAATTTCCGGCACGAGCACCGGATAAGTCGCGGTAACCGGCCCACCGTTGCCGACGACTACCGCCACATATTGCTTCCCGTCCACGCTGTACGTGATGGGACACGAATTTGGGACATCGTTCAGCCGCATTTGCCACAACGTCTTCCCCGTGGCGTCGTCGTATGCCTGAAGATTGCGGTCGAATGAGCCCGCGAATGCCACTCCGCCCGCGGTATCCAAGAGGCACGTCGTTTGTGGTGCACGCTGCCGGTCGGTCCACAGCACCTTCTTCGTCTCCAGATTAAAAGCCTCCACGCGCCCGACTTTACCGTCACTGTCAGGACGCAGCCGGATGAACCAGTTCACGCCCGATGTCAAATTCCCGCGCTGGCCCGGCGCCGCCGGAATCAAATCCATGCATGATTCGTTGAGGGCGACATAGACCACCTTGCTCGTCGCATTGTAGGAGCCGGCGATCCAGTTTCGCCCACCGCCCGGATGCGGACACACCATGTGCGGCTTCCCGTCGCCGATCACGACCGCCGGATTGATCGCCTTCTCGCCGGTTTTCGGATCGATCGACGTGATCACGTTCTGAATGCCGAGATCGTGCGAGAAAATGTATTTCCCAGTCGCCGCGTCCATGCCTTCGTAAATTCCCATTTTCCCGGACGTGACCACCAGCTTCTGGTCCGCGCCATTCACCGGCAGGTGAATTCGCCTGCTCTCGAACGCCCAGTCCAGGTCCCACTGATCGTTGTGGACGTGTTGGAAATACCACGCCAGCTTCCCGCTCGACCGGTCGAACGCCAGCGTGCTATCCGTAAATAACCCGTCGTTCGAGAATCCCGCCCACACGATGCAGCACCGGTCCCGTGTCGTACGTCTGCCCGACTCCGAAGTACGCAAGACCCAAGCTGCGGATCGTAGCTTCCCGCCGTCCACACCGAGCCGCCATTTCGCTTTTCATCGGGCAAGCCATTCCAACTGTCGCCAGGCTGGCCTTGCTGCGCGATGGTGTGAAACCGCCACGACTCCTTTCCCGGTTTCAACATCCAGCGCCACAATAAAATTCCCGCCCGGCGATTGACCGGCGATGCCTTGCATCACCTTGCCCTTCGCCACAAGCGGCCCGCCCGTTTCCTGATAGCCTTTCTTGTAATCGGCGAGAGGCGAATCCCAAATTACGTTGCCCGTCTTTCACATCTAGCGCGACCAGATGATCGTCCGAGGTCGGCACGATCAGCTTGTCTTGGTAAAGCGAAACGTTGCGCTTCTGCATCGGCCGCGCGTCGCTTGGCAGTTGCCGCGAATACTGCCAGAGCAGGTCGCCCGTCAACGCGTTCAGCGCCTGCACTTTGTCGCCGTAGCTTTCGATGAAGAGCACGCCATCATGTTCGAGCGGCGTCCCCTAGTTTTCTCCCCCGTTTGGCAGAGACCACGCCCACTTCACCCGCAGATCGTGCACGTTTTTCTTGGTGATTTCCTTCAGAGGGCTGAACCCATGATCGTCGTACGTGCGCCGCCAAAGCAGCCAGTCCCCGGGCGGCGGATTCTGCAGCAGCTCGTCTGTCACCGGCGTGAATTTCTCGAGCAGATACGGCAGTTCCACCGGGCGTCATCGGCGGAGCCAGTGGCGAAAGCGGCATCATGATCGCCGCCCGCCGCATCGGACCTCGGGGAATTTGCATCAACGCGAGCGCCTTCGTATCAGTGGGCAATGCGCTCTGGCCCGTCTTTTATCCCGTTCACTTGGAGCACGTACGCGATGATCTGCGTGGCAGCATCCGGGCCCAACTGGCCCGGGCTCACGAGGGCGGCATCTTCGTGTTGATGTAGGTGAAAAGCTCCACCGCTGACTTTCCCGCCCCAATTGTTGCTGAACGTCATCCCGTTGAGCGCGCTCGCGAATTCGCTGCCGCCGAGCGTCTGCCCGTGGCAGCTGGCGCAGCTCTTTTCATCTCAGACAGCGCCTTGCCCTGCGCCGCCTGCTCCGCCGTGTATGTCGCAATCGACCTGCTGTCGAATTCCTGCGCGTGAATCAACGGCGCATATGCGACAGCGATGAAAAACGTCGTAATCCCAAACAAAATCGCGCGTTGCTGACTTACCACCCCCAAGACATGTGAATTATCAGAACAAACACCGGTCCTTCTCCGGCATCTCGCCGCGCGCATTGAGCAACTCTCTCAGGTTTAGAAAACTAGAGGAAACGTGCTGCACAGAGCGGCCTGCAAACAGTCATCAGCTATTTCTGGGCTCCGCGGCCAGAACGAAGTTTCCACAAAATCTGGCGCGGCGTTTCCGAGCCCAGATCGCCGCATCGCGCTCCTGAATTTTCAACCGTTCGCACCACGCGACGAATACGCTCCTCCAATCCGCCACCCGCCGCATGTCCAGAAATCCGCTCTCCCGTAGCGCGTCAATTAACATCTTCGTGATGCGGCCACTTCAGCCGACGCCGCGAGCGCCACTTTCTCCGGCCCTCGAGTTCCCTTACCCTCGCGGACAATTCGTAGAGGCACACCGCGACAGCCTGCCCCAGATTCATCGAAATATTTTTCTCGTTGGTGGGAATGCGAATCAGCCAATGGCAATGGCCCAATCTCGATTCGAGAGCCCAAACTTTTCCGACCCAAAAAGAAGCGCGACGCGGCCCGCCGCCAGCCGCTTGCGAATCAGCGTGCACCGTCCGCGGGACCGCGAAACAAATGGTGCAACTGCCGGTGACGCACCGCCGTGGTGCCGACCACCAGCGTGCAGTCCGCGACCGCATCGGCAACATTATCGAACTGCTCCGCGCCCGCAGCACATCCGACGCGCCCACCGCCGAACGCGCCTCGCGAAACGCAGGCTCATACGGTTTCACCACTCGCAAGCGGCGAAAACCGAAGTTGCTCATCGCGCGTGCGGCCGCGCCGATATTCAGCGGGTTGCGCGTAGCCACGAGGACCACGCGCAGGCGATCGGATTCCGCAGGCTTAGCCAAGGCCCGCCCATTCTAAAGCAGTCGCGCCCTAGCTCACGCACAAACTCGGCCGCGAAAAACAGACGAGGGCTGAGCGTAAGCTCAGCCCTCGCGAACCGCCGAGTTAGCTTCCTTTGTGATGCAAATCGGTGCAGATTGCGACGGCACTCGTCGGATCAATCGCAGTGCTATCGAATTCGATATGTTTGATGTCGCCCTTCTTGTCGATCACGAAAGTGGTGCGGCGCGCAAACTCATATTTGTCGCCGGCCATCGGATACTTTTGCAAAATGCCGTAATCGGTGAGCACTTTGCGGTTCATATCGCTCAGCAACGGGAAGGTAACGTCAATCTGCTTGGCAAATGCGGCGTTGGCGGGGGCTGTCTGTGCTGATTCCGAAAACAACGGTGTCGCTCGCTTCGATTTTGGCTAGATCAGACTGATAAGCCTGCAGCTCCTGTTTTAAACCGGGTGTGAACGCGAGAATGTAAAACGCGAGGATCACATTTTTCTTCCCGCGGAAACTGCTAAGGGTGACCGCACTCTGCTGGTTGCTCGGCAGCGTGAAATCCGGGGCCGTGTCCCCACCTTAAGTTTGGTGGTGGCGATGGCCGCTTCCTGGCTCTGCGCCGCGAACGGCACTGCGGCAACCATGAGCGCGAGAAGGGCCGCCACCGCTGCAAATTGCTTGATGTGGTGCTCCTTTCCTGAAGATTAGCTGCGTTTGGATGTTATCAGACTGTCATTCTAGTTAGAAGGAATTGCCGCGCTTGCGGGCGGCCTCCGGCCTTTGGTTTCAGCGAGTGGGCGCCATTTCTACCGACAATTTCGTCAGATCGAAACGCGATTTCAGCCGCACGGGCCAAAATGGGGATTTTCCGGATTTGACAGCGTGGGCGAACGCTACAAAAGTTGGTCGAGGCGGTCCTGAAGTTTGCGGTGTTCAATCTGGCGCTCGACCACGGTGGCGCGAAGGCTGTCCACAACTTTGCCCGGGGCCTTGCTGGTGAAACTGTCGTCGGCGAGACGCGCTTGCTTCGACTCGATGTCTTTTTCGAGGCGGTCGATTTCTTTTTTCAGGCGCGCGATTTCCGCGGGCTTGTCCACGGCGTCGCTATACGCGATTCGCAGGTCGAATGCAGCGGTCGAGCGAATCGCGCCGGCCTTCGGATCCAGATGGTCCGCGGAGATTCGCAATTCCGAGAGAGAGGCGAGGCGCAGAAGCGGGTCCATATTTTCTTCTAGGAGGTACCGCAGCGTCCGGCCTCGCGACGAAAAATCGGCGGCTACTCTTTCTTCGGATCCAATTTCATTTCGGCGCGGATATTGCGCAGAGCGACGATAATTCCTGCAAAATCGCCATCCTCGTTGTTGGCCGCGTGGTCCGCCCAATTCTCGCGCGGCTCAGGAAATTTATCGAGCGCGATGGAGCGCGCGGCGCCCGGTTGCGGGAGCTTGTGCCAGAGTTCTTCAGTGAGAAAGGGCATCGCGGGATGCAGCAGGCGCAGCGCGGCATCCAGCGCGGCGAAAATATTGCGCCAGGCGGGAACGGCAATTTCGCGATTGGGATTCGCAAGCTGCGGTTTGACCCATTCAATGTACCAGTCGCAGAAATCGCCCCAGAAAAATTGATAGATCGTTTGACAGGCTTCGTGAAAACGGAAATTTTCGAGCGCGTCGTTGACCTGCGCGGCGACGGATGCGAGGCGCGAAAAAATCCAGCGGTGCGCGAGCGCTCCTTCGCCGGGGACCGGATACGGCGCTTTCGCGCGAATCTCCGGAGCCGCGAGCTCGTCCAGCGTAAAGCCGTTGGCTTCAACTTTTTCCAAATTGACGAAAAGAAACCGCGCGGCATTCCAGATTTTGTTTGCGAAGGCGCGCGCGCCAAGGATGCGGTCTTCGGTGAGCGCGATGTCAGTGCCAGGTGCGGCCATGCTGGCGAGCATGTAGCGGAGCGCATCCGTGCCGTATTGTTGGGTGAGTTGCAGCGGGTCCACACCTGTACCCTTGGTCTTGGACATTTTTGCACCTTCGGAGGTGCGGACGAGCGAATGCAAATAGAGGCGGCGAAACGGAACTCGATCGCGATAGGCCGCGGCTCCTTGCCGCCGGTAAGGTGCAGGCCCATCATGATCATACGGACGTCCCAGAAAAATAGAATGTCGTAGCCGCTGATTAGCAAACTCGTGGGGTAAAACGTGCGCAGATCTTCAGTATCGTCGGGCCAACCGAGGGTGGAGAACGGCCATAGGGCGGAGCTGAACCACGTGTCCAGAACATCCGTTTCCTGAGTGAGTTTTTTCTCCGCCGCACTTCGGGCATTTCGGGGGGACGCTTGCCGCGCGCGCGTGGCCTTCCACAATTTCGACGCGCGAATCTGTCGCCGGAACCATTTCATTACAATCGGCGCAATGCCAGATGGGAATTCTGGGCCCCACCAGAGCTGGCGCGACATGGACCATCGCGAATATTTTCGAGCCAGTGCAGGAGGATGGTGCGCTGATTCTCGGGAACAACTTCGATCAGGTTTTCGCGCACAACTCTTTCCGCAGGTTCCGCGAGCGGCTTCATTTTCATGAACCATTGCGTGGAGATTGCGGCTCGACGATGGATTTGCACCGGTCGCAGACGCCCACAGCGTGCATGTGCTCTTTCACGCCTTCGAGCAGGCCCAATTCTTTCAAATCCGCGACGATGCGGGCGCGCGCGGCGAAGCGCTCAAGGCCGGCGTATTTTCCGGCGGCTTCGTTCATGTGGCCGTCGCTGGTCATCACGTCGATTTGGGGGAGATTGTGGCGCTTGCCTATTTCGAAGTCGTTGGGATCGTGCGCCGGAGTAATTTTCACCGCACCTGTGCCGAACTCGCGGTCAACATAAGTGTCGGCGATGATCGGAATTTCGCGATTCATCAGCGGCAGCATGACAGTTTTGCCGATGAAGCGCTGATAGCGTTCGTCATCCGGATGAACGGCGACGGCGGTATCGCCGAGCATGGTTTCCGGGCGCGTGGTGGCGACTACCAGAAATTCCTTCGAGCCGGCGATGGGATAGCGAATATTCCAGATTTCTCCGGCGCGTTCGTGATGGACGACTTCGAGATCGCTGATCGCCGTCTGACAACGCGGGCACCAATTGACCATGTAGCGACCGCGATAAATCAGGCCTTCGCGATAGAGGCGCAGAAAGGCTTCGATGACCGCGCGATAGAGCGCGGGTTCCAGGGTGAAGCGCTCGCGCGTCCAATCGCAGGACGCGCCGAGGCGGATCATCTGGTCTTTTATGACGCCGCCGCTTTCTCTTTCCACTTCCAGACGCGCCGCTCGAATTCCTCGCGGCCTAAATCCTGGCGGCGGAGTTTTTCCTTGGCAAGCTGGCGCTCGACAACATACTGAGTGGCGATTCCGGCGTGGTCCATTCCGGGGAGCCAGAGGGTGCGGTGTCCGCGCATGCGATGCCAGCGGACGAGCATGTCAATTTGCGTGTGCTCGAGCATGTGGCCGATATGAATCGAGCCGGTGATATTGGGAGGAGGGAGGGCTATCGAGAATGGAGAGCCGTTGCCAGAGTTTTCAGCGCGGAAAAGTTTTTCGTCGAACCAGGACTTGGCCCAGCGCTCTTCAATCTCCTCCGGCTCGTAAGCCTTGGGAATTTCCCGGGGCATGGATTCCTTGCGTTGCTGAATATCCCAGCGAGGTAAAGAACAACTATAAGGGCCGAGCGCGGAGGGCGTCAAATGCGGCGAAACAAGCGGCAGGGCGTCAGCTTCCGGTTGGCGCCTCTGTCAAGGGTAGGATACTTGCCCGGCTAGTATTCGACTTGTCTGGTTACCCCGTTATCTCTAACGAGGCCGGCTGTTGCAAGGGATTTTTCTTACGCTCATTGCTGGAATCGAACACACTTCTTCGTCGGCGCACGAATGGCGTCTGTTTCAGGAGCGTCTGTTCATCTGCGTTCACCCTAAGTTGCTCAGCCTTTTGCGCTCATCCACTTGGTGTTGCCCACCAGTCATCTCTTCGATCACCATGGACCACGATGAGTTTTTCGATCTCCCCTTTCAGGGAGGCGGGTAGCCTAATCAATCAGCCGGTGACTTTCGCACCATAACGCGGTCCTGGCATCCCCGCACAGGCATCACCACTGGTCTGCTGCATCTGTCCACGACGACAGAACTCGTGGTACTCAATCCGATCCCGCAGCATGATCCACATCCGGATTCCCAGTTTGCGAGCCACGGCGGCTCTCGCCTTTCCGAGACCCTTCTGGATTAATTTGCGGTGGTAAAAATGTTTCAACTCCGGATCCCGGCGTACCGCATGGATTGCTGCTTCGCCCCAGAGAAATCGCAACAGCGGATTGCCTTGTTTGGTTAGGCCACCCAGTCGCTGTCGCTTTCCACTGGAATATTCTCCGGGGATCATCCCCACATAACTCGCCAGGGTTTTGCTGTCTGCGAATCGGGATGGATCGCCCAGGAATACGTCGGTCGCTAAGGCAGTGATCGGCCCTACTCCAGGATGAGTCATCAACAACCGTGCTCCGGAACGTTCACGAGCTTGCTGCTCGACTCGCTGATTTAGTTTTTCGATCTCCGCCTCGAATTTCTCATACATCGCCTGCAACTCATTCCGCCGATAGGCGGCATGCGGTGACAACGGCAAAGCCGCGATCGCGTGTTGGCCTGCTTGGGTCCACAGGGAAGGTCCTCGTCGCAGCCCATTTGCCAAAGCAATCGCCTGCAGCGCATTTTGTATTTTGACCCGCAGGCCCACCCATTGGTGGCGGTGCCGCAATAAGGCCCGAATGTCCAACAGTTCTTTCGTGGGCAGCCAGATCGTCGGAAAGCGCTCCTCTACCAGTAGTGACAGGAGTAAGTCCGCATCTCGTCGATCATGTTTTTGTTTTCGTGGTTCGGCCGCTCGAATCTCTGCCGGATGTCCCACCAGGCATTCGATTCCCAGTTCTTCCATGAGGTTCACGAACCACTGCATCGATCCGGTGGCTTCGATCCCCACACGCACGGGCCCTGGAAGGTTGGAATAAAACTCTCGCACCGTGTTCTCTTCGTGCTTCAGAGTCGTTCTCTCTATCTCGCCCGTTGTGGTGTCCAGCATCGCCAACGTCTGCTGGCGACTATGCAAATCACATCCTATAATTCTCATCTCGGCCTCCTTCGGTCCGAGCTCTGTAGGGTGAACACCGAACAGTCTACTCGGGCCGTTGTGAGGCCGACCTCGTTAAGACATCAATCAGGAGTTAGCCGGCGTGCCTTGACTGCAATTCGGGCAGCGATTTTATCGGAGCGGATATCAAAGCCTATTTCGGATCGCTCAGCGTGGGTAGGGAATTGTCGATCAGCCACTGGGCGCGTTTGGTGGCTTCTGTGATAGCTGCCTTTTCATTCGCAAAGACGACGTTTCGGTCTCGTGGAGTCCACGCCTGACTCTGATCTTTGCCGTTAATCCGATAGAGTGGGCGCCATGCTTCATTCGAGGTGTGGTTTATCTGACGGGCTGTTGCAACTACCGCAAAGCCTTTGTAATCGTAACTCTCATTCACACTGTATATTCTAGCACGCTGTGATCGGGCCGCATTTATCTCCCCGATTCAAGTTTCCAGTTACTCCGCATGTCCGGTAAGCGCGGTGGACTCGATAGGTCGATGCAACACCATCTAAGAGAAGTCTGCTGTTCAAGGATGGTGTGTATGAGGCCAGGAAAACGGTTTGGGCTTTCTGCCGTGGAGAAAAGTGACATCTGGAGCCGATGGAAGACCGGTCAGTCGCTGCATGAGATTGGGCGCGCCTTTGACAAGCCGCATACGTCCATTCGCCATTTGTTGTTGCCTCGCGGAGGGATTCCTCCGCAGTCCGTCGTCGCTCGCGCCTCTCGCTCACCCTGGCTGAGCGAGAAGATATATCTCGAGGGATCTCTTCCGGTTCACCGCTTCGTGAGATTGCTCGACGACTGAATCGAGCGGCTTCGACGGTAAGCCGGGAAGATCCGCCACGGTGGCCGTCCGGCTTATCGAGCCCATGTGGCGGATGACCATGCCTGGGACTCAGCCCTGCGACCGAAGAAGTGCCTCCTTGCCATCAACCACAAGTTGGGGAACATCGTTGCGAGTAAACTGATCCTGGACTGGTCGCCCGAACAGATTTCCGGATGGCTGAAAGCTCAGTATCCCGATGACGAGGGCATGCACGTGTCCCACGAAACCATTTACCGCAGCCTGTTCATTCAAGCTCGGGGAGCATTGAAAAAAGAGCTGATGGATCACTTGCGGTCGAAGCGGCGCATGCGCCGCTCGCGACACGCCAGCGTTCACGGGCACTCTCAAGGTCGGATTGTCGATGCCATCTCCATTCGCGAAAGACCTGCGGAAGTCGAAGACCGAGCGATTCCCGGTCATTGGGAAGGCGATCTGCTGAGCGGCGCCAAGAACAGCTACATTGCCACATTGGTAGAGCGCCATTCACGCTTTGCCATGCTGATCAAGGTACCGAGCAAAGAAACCGAAGCTGTCGTTGCCGCTTTAAGTCAACAGGTTCGCAAACTCCCCGCTACGCTGAAACGCTCGCTCACGTGGGATCGCGGACTGGAGATGGCGAAGCACAAGGACTTTACGGTGGCTACGGATGTGCAGGTCTATTTCTGCGATCCGCAAAGCCCATGGCAGCGCGGCACGAACGAAAACACCAATCTGCTGTTACGGCAATACTTCCCACGAGGCACCGACCTGTCTGGCTATTCTCAAGCGCAGCTCAACCAAGTCTCGCTGCGCTTGAATCAACGTCCGAGAAAAACCCTGGGATTTCAAACTCCTGCGAGTAAACTTCAAGCAAGTGTTGCGTCGACCGTCTGAACCGGCAGCGTTTACCAGGCACTGCGTTCTATTGGCTAGAAAACTCCCGCTTGGTCAGTGCTGAGATCGGTCCTTCCGAACATCGCTATAGGGTGTGCCAAATTGAACATTCCTACGAAATGTCTGGCCTTATCATGTCTTTATGAGGTTCAAGGATCTGACGCCAACGCTGTTACTCGCCGTCCGCTGCCCTAGGTGCGGCGTTGATGCTGGCAAGCGGTGTTTGTTGCATTCGGGCGGGCAGCGCACGAACCACACATCGACCGAAAGCTCTGTGCGATTGAGGCTGTCGAAATGAAAAGAATGCCCCATCCTGGAGGTCGATCAATCTCTTGACGAAAACAATTCGAGATGGGCAGAGGCATCAAATACGGGCGGGCTCCTACCGGGCAAGGAAGGAATAAGCATGACTATAAGGATGACGAACAGCGAAATATATGGCGTGTCCGTGGTGGCACTGGACGGTCGGCACGTGCTATGAGCCGGAAGCGAATACAGAAACTTCTCATTGCTGGTGGCTTCGTTGGACTGATTACAGTCGCGGGAACGGGTGTATTTATTGCACGTGACCTGCTCGTCGGATCTCTCATGTTCTGTGTGTTCGTGGCCTGGGCGGCTTTGTTCGGTCTTCGCCAACCAGCACACTCAGTCGCTGTGCTCCCCCCTCACGGAGGGAATCGGCAAGAGTTAGGTCAGCTCTAAGCGGACGGGTAGCCATTTTCTCAAATCAAAAGAGGAGCAATCTGAACATGGGGTACGGCAACCGCGACAAACCAGAACGCAAATCAGGACGAGTCGGATTTGTGGAAGGCCGACTCGACGAGCTTCGACGTCGGTGGGAAACCGCGACAGACGAACGCCAGAGGAGTGAGCTGTCTGAACAAATCCGCGAGTGGCAATCATTTAGGCCAGAACGATCCGCACCCTCCGGCGGCGGAAGGAGGTAAGTGGCTAACCGGGCATTTGAGGTATCACTTCACTTCTCCGGTAACCGTTAATCAGGAGTTTGGGGGCCCTTGCCTTTCAGGTTCAACTCGACGGGGGCCTTCAATTTCTGGAAAGGCGTCCGCGAATCACCGATTTCAATCCTGGGGGCAGGAAGTACGGAACCAGATTACTTAGCAAAAACTGAAGTGGGAACCAGGAAAGAAGTACAGCGTAGAGCAAATGGAGACGCCTAAATCCAAAACCGGAAAAAGCAATTGTGGAAATCAGAAGGTTACTCACACTAATCCAATGTGCATAGGAACCCGCTGCTTGGAGCAACGTATGACAGCTCGAACACGGAAAAGGGCCAGCCGCTCGGATTTCTTGCGGTTTCAAAGTTGCTCCACGTGATTATATCCCTTGCACGAGAGTTCAAAAATCGGTCAAGTCCTGGTTATCGGCTAACCGTCCATTTGAAGTAGTGCTTCACTTTTCCGGTTAGCGCGTTATCTCTAACGAGGCCGGCTGTTGCAAGGGATCTTTCTTACGCTCATTGCTCGAATCGAACACAGTTCTTCGTCGGCGCACGAATGGCGTCTGTTTCAGGAGCGTCTGTTCATCTGCGTTCACCCTAAGTTGCTCAGCCTTTTGCGCTCATCCACTTGGTGTTGCCCACCAGTCATCTCTTCGATCACCATGGACCACGATGAGTTTTTCGATCTCCCCTTTTAGGGAGGCGGGTAGCCTAATCAATCAGCCGGTGACTTTCGCACCATAACGCGGTCCTGGCATCCCCGCACAGGCATCACCACTGGTCTGCTGCATCTGTCCACGACGACAGAACTCGTGGTACTCAATCCGATCCCGCAGCATGATCCACATCCGGATTCCCAGTTTGCGAGCCACGGCGGCTCTCGCCTTTCCGAGACCCTTCTGGATTAATTTGCGGTGGTAAAAATGTTTCAACTCTGGATCCCGGCGTACCGCATGGATTGCTGCTTCGCCCCAGAGAAATCGCAACAGCGGATTGCCTTGTTTGGTTAGGCCACCCAGTCGCTGTCGCTTTCCACTGGAATATTCTCCGGGGATCATCCCCACATAACTCGCCAGGGTTTTGCTGTCTGCGAATCGGGATGGATCGCCCAGGAATACGTCGGTCGCTAAGGCAGTGATCGGCCCTACTCCAGGATGAGTCATCAACAACCGTGCTCCGGAACGTTCACGAGCTTGCTGCTCGACTCGCTGATTTAGTTTTTCGATCTCCGCCTCGAATTTCTCATACATCGCCTGCAACTCATTCCGCCGATAGGCGGCATGCGGTGACAACGGCAAAGCCGCGATCGCGTGTTGGCCTGCTTGGGTCCACAGGGAAGGTCCTCGTCGCAGCCCATTTGCCAAAGCAATCGCCTGCAGCGCATTTTGTATTTTGACCCGCAGGCCCACCCATTGGTGGCGGTGCCGCAATAAGGCCCGAATGTCCAACAGTTCTTTCGTGGGCAGCCAGATCGTCGGAAAGCGCTCCTCTACCAGTAGTGACAGGAGTAAGTCCGCATCTCGTCGATCATGTTTTTGTTTTCGTGGTTCGGCCGCTCGAATCTCTGCCGGATGTCCCACCAGGCATTCGATTCCCAGTTCTTCCATGAGGTTCACGAACCACTGCATCGATCCGGTGGCTTCGATCCCCACACGCACGGGCCCTGGAAGGTTGGAATAAAACTCTCGCACCGTGTTCTCTTCGTGCTTCAGAGTCGTTCTCTCTATCTCGCCCGTTGTGGTGTCCAGCATCGCCAACGTCTGCTGGCGACTATGCAAATCACATCCTATAATTCTCATCTCGGCCTCCTTCGGTCCGAGCTCTGTAGGGTGAACACCGAACAGTCTACTCGGGCCGTTGTGAGGCCGACCTCGTTAAGACATCGATCAGGACTTTGCAGAGACGACTGCGTTTCTGTTGTATTATCCACCGACTTTATGCTTGCGTTATTACAGACGACTTCTTGCTGCATTGATTCCGAGCGAATGAAGCACGCTTACAGTTGAGCCCGCTGGCCTACAACCCGCGCAACCCGTGGCGCCGTCTGGTACCGCCGAAGGAAATTGACGGTCGCTGACGAGTTGCAGCAGCGGTTGGGGAAGACGGGTCAGCGGCTGGTGAAGCATGCGCGGTATTGCAGATATGCCGGAGCATCGTTCCGAACAGGCGTCGCGCCAGGTGACACTGAGCCAGCAATAGCCAGTAAATCCAAGTTGAGAGGTCGTCAATGAGCAGCGTACAGGTCGAACAGAAGAGCTATGAGATGCCCCCGCGAGATGGGATCAGCATCGCATATTTTCTCACCGTCGCCGACGTCGAACGATCGGCTCGCTACTACGAAAAGGTCTTCGGCGCCCGCATTCTGACCATGGGTGACGGCAACGCCCCTCCGTACCTTCAGCTTGCGAATATCTGGATGATTCTGAACGTTGGAGGCGGGCCGACCGCGGATAAGCCGACCGTGACGCTCAGCACCCCCGACCCGAATCACATCAACAGCTTTATGAATTTCCGAGTTGCGGATATTCAAGCGTGCTATGAATTGTGGAAAAGTAGGGGAGCCGAGTTTCTCACGGAACCGATCCCCAAGTACGGCGAGATTCGCTGCTACATCCGCGATCCTGACGGTTATATTATCGAGATCGGACAAAGCACCACCCTCAAGTACGGTTAGCGTTTGGAGCAGATAGGATGCCCGCTCCGGGCTTCGTCGTCGCGCTTCTGCCAATCTCTGCCTCGAACAGTCACTCGCGCTGACGTCGAAAGAAGTGCGAGATGGATGGCACAAATGGACTGAAAGAGACCACGCTTAGTGTGAACGTTTTTACCGCCCCGGGAAAGGCTATGGTCGGCGAGCGGCCAAGGCCCTTTGGCCACGCGCTCGGCTTTGACTCGGTCAAATCGACTTAATCTTCGGCGAGTACGACGCGGCGCTGGTAGATTCAATGATGAGGTCGCTGAGGCCGAGGCTCTCGCGAATTGGGTTGCGCTGTGCAAGCTAAGATTTCGGGAA
This sequence comes from uncultured Acidobacteriota bacterium, assembly GCA_963754105.1. GTDB lineage: Bacteria > Acidobacteriota > Terriglobia > Acidiferrales > UBA7541 > Palsa-295. The sequence continues at coordinate 20,600 of CAVWEZ010000015.1, read as the reverse complement.
ACAGATTCGATTTCAGAGAGGAGAACAAAATGACAACAAAAGGAAAAGTCTTGGTGCTGGTCTCGAGCGGTCACGGCTTGCCCTTGAAAGATGGCAAGGTTTATGCCGGCGCCGGCTACTATATCAACGAGCTGACGGTTCCGGTTCGAGCCTTGATGAAGGAAGGCTACGAAATCACTTTTGCCAACCCCAAAGGCAACACGCCGCAAATGGATATCCATTCAGCTGTCGCCGATTTCTTCGGCGGGGACGAGGCTAAGCTTCAGGACTATCTAAAATTCCGCGACACCCTGACTGGGCTCAAAAATCCAACTCGCATATCGGATGTCATCGCATCGGGCCTGGATCAATATGACGCTGTTTTCGTCCCCGGCGGCCATGGCCCGATGATGGACCTGCTCGATGATCCCGACGCGGGCACCGTGCTAGACACTTTTAAAAACATCCAAGCCTACGGCAGTGTTCTGCCATGGCCCAGATTTCACTTCTCGCGGCGCTTCCGAATTCGACGGAGGTGGTCGCTGCGCTGTCGGCGGGCGATGCCGCTGGAGCACACGCAAAGGCTCAAGGCTGGATCTATTCTGGATATAAGATGACTATCTTTTCGACAGCGGAAGAGCAGCAGCGCGAGCCGCTTGAGATTGGCGGTAAGGTTCTTCTCTACCCGGACTTTGCCTTGCGTACTGCGGGCGGTGACGTAAGTGTGGTCGCTCCGTGGAAGAGCTACGTCCTTCAAGATCGCGAGTTGATCATCCGGGAGCAGCCTTTCTCGGACGAAGCGCTTCTGAAACTTCTTATACCGGCGCTCAACGAGAGAAGAAGTGAGGCGGCTGGCGCATCCTGAGTCGGATCAAATCTTCGCTATTGAACGAGTGAGGCTCTGGCAGCGTACGCAAAAATCAAAACAGGTTGCCATATTTCAATCCCTGCTTTGGTATGGATCGATACATTCGTCCAATAGACTTGTCGTCACGCTTCTGCCAGTATCGGCTTGAGCGGTCACTCCTCTGACATCGAAGGACTACCGAATGGACGGCACAAATGGATCGAAAGAGACCACGCGCGTGACCGCCCCTGGCGCCTCGAACGCGCTTGGTGTGAACGTTTTTACCGCCCCGGGAAAGGCTATGGTCGGCGAGCGGCCAAGGCCCTTCGGCGAAGCGCTCGGCTTTGACCCGATCACGTCGACTTTAATCTTCGGCGAGCACGACGCGGTGTTGGTAGACGCAATGATGACGGTGGCTGAGGCCGAGGCTCTCGCGAATTGGGTTGCTCTGCACAACCGCAACTTGGAGACGATCTACATAACGCACGCCCATTTCGACCACTTCTACGGTCTGGGCATTCTGCTCGACCGTTTCCCGGGCGCTCGGGCAATCGCAACGCCCAAGACGCTGAACGCCATGCAGATGTCTTTCACTCCCCCAGTGGGGCGGTTAGCCCGCCGGTGCTTACCGGGCAAGTGCCCACCAAGTTGGTCGCCCCTCAGCCTTACGAGCACGACACGTTCACACTCGAGGGTCACGAATTGCGCATCATCGAGCAGGGCCACACCGATAGTGCCGATACCACATCTCTATATGTTCCATCGATCGGCCTGATCGTCGCTGGCGACGTTGTGTACAACCGATCCGCATGTACGTCGGCGACACCACCCCCGAGACAGAAAAAATTGGATCGCGGCGCTAGACCGGTTGGCGGCGCTGAACCCGTCGATTGTTGTCGCCGGTCACAAGAAGCCTGGCGCGCCCGACTCTCCCTCGGCGATCCAAGACACCAAGCGTTACCTGCAGGACTTCGATCGGGTGCAGAAAACCGCGACGTCCAACCGGGAGCTGTTCGATCAGATGACGGAGCTATACCCGCATTGGGTAACAATCAGTCGTGGTTGATGTTGGGATTCCCGCAGTCATAACCCACATCAACCGCTGATGCGAATTGAGACATCGATTCTAGTCAGGGGATTACACCTTGATTGGGGGCTGAGTCCTGATAAGTCGGAGAACCGAACGATACCTGGCTAGTACTCCATATGTACGGTAACCGCGTTTATCAGGACTTGGGCTAGATTTGCCTTCGTTGACTTGCCTCCTGCCTCAAACTAAGATGAGCGCCTAATGACGGATTTCTCACCACTTATCGGACAGACCATCTCGCACTACAAGGTACTCGGGATGTTGGGTGGCGGCGGCATGGGCGTCGTCTACGAGGCCGAGGACCTGAAGCTGCGCCGTCATGTCGCGCTGAAGTTCCTGCCCCAAGAGTTGGAGAATGATCCCTCTGCTCGCGAACGCTTCCAACGGGAAGCCTTCGCCGCCTCGGCGCTCAATCACCCGAATATCTGCACGATTTACGAGATCGACGAAGCGAACGGTCAGCACTTCATCGCTATGGAGTTGCTGCAAGGGCAGACGCTCAAACACTTGGATCAGAGGCAACCCGCTTCGATGTCGAAGAGAGTCCTGGACTTGGGAGTGCCAGGTGGCCGATGCGCTGGACGCGGCGCATGCGCAGGGCATCGTGCATCGCGACATCAAGCCCGCCAACATTTTTGTCACCAAGCGGGGACACGCGAAAATCTTAGATTTTGGCCTGGCGAAACTGACGATCCAGCCGAGGCCGCTCCCGGATGCGGTCGCGTCAGCAGCGTCCGCGGCGACGACGGAAGTTACTGAGATACACCTGACCAGCCCCGGCACGGCGGTGGGAACGGTGGCCTATATGTCTCCCGAGCAAGCGCGGGGAAGGGATTTGGACGCGCGAACCGACCTATTTTCGTTTGGCGTTGTTCTGTACGAAATGGCCACCGGTTCGCTGCCCTTCCGTGGCGATACGTCCGCTGTCATTTTCGAGGCGATCCTGAACCGCTCTCCCGTATCTCCGGTTCGGTTGAACCCGGACCTGTCACCCGAGCTGGAGCGGATCATCCACAAGGCCTTGGAGAAGGACCGCGAACTGCGCTACCAGTCCGCCAGTGAATTGCGCGCCGACCTCAAGCGCCTTAAGCGCGACACGGATTCGGAACGGTCCGCCCCGCAGTATCTGTGGGGAGTGCTGAACTTTCATCATCAGCGGCAGGGACAGGCGGCCTTCCGGCTGCGACGGTCGTATCCAAACCCGCGCGGCCTAGATGGAAAAGGTGGGCAATCGCTGTCGGCGGCTTCGCTCTTGCTGTCATCGCGTTGTTCATCTATTTACAATCTCGCCCTCTCCCGGTACCCAAAGTATCGGGCTACGTATCGCTCACTCACGACGGTAATCAAAAGCATCTCGGCGGGACGGACGGGGTACGGCTTTACTTTGACTACTTCGCTTCCGCGGGTCCGGGCGTCGCGCAGGTGTCCAGCTCCGGAGGAGAGGTCGCGCACGTCCCTGTCCCGCCCCGAGCGGGTCACTGCTGGCCGTTTCTCCCGACGGGGCAACGCTGCTCGTCGCGGACATGCTGGGTACGACATTCAAAGGACCGCTTTTGGCAGTGCCCGTACTGGGTGGGTCACCTCGCAGAGTTGGAGAGACCGTTGGACAGGCCGCCGCCTGGTCTCCTGACGGCCAAATAATTGTTTACGCCGACGGACACGACTTATTCCTGACGAACAGTGGTGGCGGCGAACCCCACAAGCTTGTCTCCGCGCCCGATCGAGCTGCTGATCTCGCCTGGTCGCCCGACGGTAAAGTGATTCGATTCAGCGTTAAGGCTCTCAGTCCTTTCAAGTTCGCTTTGGCAGGTTTCGATCAACGGGACGAGCCTGCATCCTCTGTTCCCCTCTTGGCACACTCCTCCCGACGAATGCTGCGGCAGATGGACTCCAGACGGGAAATATTTTGTTTTCCAATCACAAGGCAATATCTGGGCCGTCGCCGAAAAGGGAAATTTATTTGGAAAAGTAGATCACCAACCCTTCCAGTTGACCTCGGGGCCGATGACTTTCTTTTCCCCTCTTCCCAGCAAGGATGGCAAAAAGCTGTTCGTGGTAGGAGCACTGGCGCGCGGGGAGCTGGCTCGCTATGACGCGCAGTCCGCAGAGTTCGTTCCATTTCTTTCCGGAATCTCGGCGGATAGCGTCAGCTTCTCTAGGGATGGGCAGTGGGTGGCCTATGTCAACTTCCCGGAGGGTACGCTCTGGACGAGCAAGTTGGATGGAAGCCAGCGACTCCAGCTCAGCTACCCGCCACTCTATTCTGTGCTGCCAAGCTGGTCACCCGATGGCAAGCAGATCGTTTTCTATGCCTTTTCGCCCGGCCAGAAGTCGAAGTTGTATATGGTTTCGACTGATGGCGGAACACCGCGCCAACTGATACCTGAAGACGCCCAGGAAGAATCTGACGCTACCTGGTCGCCCGACGGAACAAGAATTGTCTTCTCCGGCCCTCAATCTGATCCCAACACCACTATCCGGATCCTCGACGTTAAGTCTCATCAAATTTCGATGCTGCCTGGCTCGAAAGGTCTTTACTCACCCCGCTGGTCGCCCGACGGACGCTACGTCGTCGCCCTGCCTAGCGATTCGCATAGCCTTATGCTTTTCGATTTCGCCGCCCAAAGGTGGGAAGAAATCGCGAAGATCACGGCGGGTTTTCCCATTTGGTCGAAGACCGGAGACTCTGTTTACTTCTTGCACTGGGAGAACCCGCCGTCCGTGATGCGAGTGCGCATTCGTGACCGGAAGCTTGAGCGTGTGGCCGATTTGAAAAACTTCCGGCAAACGGGCGTCTTCGGTATCTGGTTAGGCATGGCTCCCGACGATTCGCCTCTTCTGCTTCGCGACACGGGCACCCAGGAGATCTACGCCCTCGACTGGCAGGCCCCGTAACTCACACTTGCCGCCCTCCCGCTGGCCCCGTTACGTGTCGCGCGTATTATCGATTCTACTTGGACGGTTAGTCGGCTAACCGGACATCTTCCAGGCTAGTACTCCACTTCTCCGGTGACCCCGTTAATCGCCCACTGAGACTCATGCTCGCTCGTTGACTTAGACACATGCGCGCGTGTATAACCCCGCCGATGAAGGAACTGCGCGCAGAATGTCGCCGCCCCCCCAGATTCCAAGACTTGTCAGGAAATCGGGCAATCGGCATCCAGGCTGCAACAGTAAAAAGGCTACCCAACGGAGGACCATTGAGAGTGAAAAGTTTCGCGTCTGGTGCAATCGCGCTGGCACTTGTGTTTGGCGGATTGTCCTTCACATCGACTACGCGCGGGCAGGATCGTAACGCCGTGCCGTCAAACTGCGACCGCGCCTGCCTAGTCGAATTCATGAACAAATATCTGACCGCTTTAGTTACACGCGACCCGAGCCGGGTACCTTGGGCTGACAAGGTGGAGTTCACTGAGAATAACGCCCGGTTGATGATCGGCGATGGGTCCTGGGCAGTGGCAACTGGCAAGCTGGACAACGATCTGATTGTGGCCGATCCTCTTACGGGGCAAGTAGGCTACTTTGGGACCGTGGAGTTGAACGACGTGCCCACTTGGTTTGCCGCGCGCCTGAGGGTCGCGGACGGTAAGGTCACAGAACTGGAGACTGTTTGGCGGCCGCGGCCCCCGGTTGTGAATGCCGCAGCTCCGGGAGGCGGGGACCCCAAGGATTTAAAGCACGACCCTGCTATGTATGACTCTCTCGCGCCGGCAGAGCGCGTGCCGCGTCGTAAAATGATCGACTTGGCGAACGGTTACTTCGCTACGCTGCAACTCAACGACGGAACTCTCTACACCGAATTCGATCCCACTTGTTCGCGGATCGACAATGGCACCAAGACCGCGAGCAACCCTGATTCTCCGCAGGCCAGTTTCCGCTTGAACTGCGGCGACCAGTTCAAGACCGGTATGTACGCCGCCAACGACGCCGTGCGCGAGCGGGACTTTTTTCTGGTCGACGAAGAGAAAGGCATCGTCATGGCGAGGGCCTTTCTAGACCACAATGCAGTGGTGCAGACGATCAAGCTGACGGACGGCACGCAGATTCATTGCCGGCTTCAGGACGCCGAATAGCTTCGTCATGCTGGAGATGTTCAAGTTCAGAAACGGCAAGCTTTATCGCGCAGAGGTGGTGCATGCCGACACTAACTACCATGCCAGTTCACCTTGGACGCCGCCCTCGCGGCGCGATTAGCTGGGCTTGATGCGTTTCCTCACGGGTCTCAAGCAGCAGCGGGAGCTTAGAGCTTCACACTTAGCTGCTTTTCAGGGCTGCAAGCAAACGTGTGCCGTCTGGCGTGCCAAGTCCCGTGCAACCGTCCCATCCCGGACCCGCCGAATAGCCGTTGTTGTTACCCGAGGTTATGTCGCGAAACGTGGCGGCCACATCCGCCGAATACAGGACTGGATTCAGATACCCCGCCGGCTTGCCCACCAGCTGGTTGATGCGCGCGAGTAACCCAGCCCAAAGAGGCGCCACAGCACTGGTCCCACCAATTACCGTGGATTCGCCATCCACCAGCACGGCGTATCCGCTTGTCGGGTCTGCGTCGGCTGCCACGTCCGGGACTCCACGGCCTCGAAATCCATTGGGAGCGGCGGGGACATGGACGCCACTCTGAAAAGCTGGGGCCGCAAACACTTCGCTGACACCACCGCCGGTGGCGCCCTCGTTCTGCGCGAGTTCGTTCCATGTTGCTCGCTACGGATGGAGTCGCCGGTGAGCGAGAGCTTCGTTCCGCCGCAACCGATCACATAGGGGCTCGAGGACGGAAAATCAACAGTGAGCGCGCCATTTGTTGAGCCGTCCGAAGCGCCATTGTCGCCCGAGGCGACGAGCACGGTGACGCCCATGGTTGCGGCATCCTGGCAGGCAGAATTCAGCGTATTGCGCGCCTGCTCAGTCCACGAGTTTTCCGGGCCACCCCAACTGATCGAGACGATTGAGGGTCGCAAGTTGGTGTCGTGCACAGCGGTGGTAAGCGCGTCGATAAATCCTTGATCCGTATTCGGCGCGAAATAGACGCCGATTCTCGCGCCGGGTGCAATCGCGCCAATGATTTCGATATCGAGTTCGACTTCCCCATCTGGCCCGTCGGCGCTACCTGTGGGGGAGTTCGATGCGCCGTCAACGGAAATCGCGCTGATCGCCGGGGTGGCGAGGCCGAGATTGCCGAAGTATGAGCTCAAATCCTGAGGGCGATAACCACCTCCCAATTCGAGAATCGCGATCGCCTGCCCGCTGCCGTCTGCACCGCTTGGAAAATCGTACGCCTCCGCCACCTTAAGCGCTGTGTACGAAACATCGGTGGCCGCGGCGCGAATTCGCCGGCGGAAATGCGCCTTTGCCTGCGGCCGGTTATCAATGCCGAAGACGCCTTCGATTATGCCTTCGAGCTCGGCCGGAATCTTCAGCACGCCTTTCCGGCAGCGATAAGTGTGCCCTTGAAAGGAGTAAAGATGCGGCTGCGTGTCAAATGCCTTGCTGAAGGCACCCACAGTGCCGCCGAGTATGACCGTGCGGCGAGGCGCTTCCACATGCACAACTTGCAGGCTATTCTTAGCGGCAAATGCGCGGATCGCGGCAATGTCTTCGGCACGAGCACCGTACTTTGAGGCGAACTCTTCACGAGTGATGTAATTCCTCTGTGCGGGGCGACTGCTACCGAGATCGGCGTCCGAAGGGAATTCGCCGGAACTTGAACCGCGCCGGACGCGAACCGTCACCTGGATTTGCTCCGCGGCGTCAGCGGGCCCAATCAGGTTGGCGCTGGGAAGCAGAGTACGGTTGCTGTTCTTCAGTGAAACGCGAGACCTCTTCTTTGTGCTCATAGCATCTCCCTAATGGAGAGGACCAAGGCGTCCGCGGCGGGGCGGTTCGCGGGCGTCGGATTTATACGATACAAGTCTGGCTGGGGGTGCTGAAATCCTAGGAGTACGGCACTCGCACGTCAATAGACCGCCAGAAGCTAAGGTTCGAATTGAGACATGTGATGGCGACGCAGACGCCGAGCTGCGCTTCTTAAGGTTGTGTCCGCCTTTGATTCAGGGCAGCGTGTTGGGTGCCACTCCGCTGTGACGCGCTTGGTCCCGCAGCGCATCGATATGCGCAGCGATACCATCGCGTTTGCTCTGCAGTTCCGCTTCTTCTCGAGCCCAGCTATCGCCTTTCACCGCTCGAGGCCGTGAGGATGTTTTTCCATCGCCCATTGCTTTCCCATCGATCCCTTCGCGTAATTGTTCGATCTGACTGTCGAGCGGGGGGAGCTTGGCCTCGAGCTTCATGATCTGGTCGCGATACCACTTCGCGTCGCGGGCCTTCGATCCTGCCGCAGTTTTCCCGCCAGCCTCGCGGGGACTGGCAGCCGTCCCGCCAACGGTGGAAATCTCGGAATTAGCGCGCAGCTCCGTTACATTATCGTTCGTCCAGACCTTTTTGGGTGTTGCTGGCGAAGCCTGCGACGTGGTGGCTGAAGAGGAAGATGGCGCGTCGGGTGCACCGGAAGTCCCGTTTTGCGCGCGTGTGACCGGCGACACGATAACAGCTCCCAGAAATATGCTTGTTACAGCGGCGATCATGCGGCAGCTCATGGGGAGAAACTCCTGGTAAGTCAGTCGGTCGGCCTCCCTCCATTAAACCCCTTTTGCGCGGAATGGTTGTAGATATTGGTCAAAGCCTTTTCCGGATGATAACTCCTTCTGAACCATTGTGAATGCCGGAGGGACGTGGCGGGCGCGGATTTCGCGGGCGTGGCGATGCAGACGGTCGAGGGCGTGGGTGACCGTGCGACTGTGTTAGCGGCGGGGCATTCCCCTTCCCGAAATCGCGGGCTTTCTGAATCCATGTCTGTACAATTCTCGGGAACTCCTGCACCGTCGGCCGAGGACGGTGGAGGGTCACCCACCGTCCAGATCATCGGGAGCACAAAGACCCACGGTTTAGCTATGCAAAAGCTTCCGGCGTCGCAGGCCAACCAATCCGAGCAAGCCAGAGCCAACTAACCCCAGTGTGCCCGGCTCAGGCGTGGCTACGGGCGGGTTGCCGAAGAACGCGAAGTGCGAAGTCGAATCCCCGCCGTTCCCGTCGCTAGTAACAGAAAAGAACTCCGTTCCAGCGCAACTGCTGCCGGTCCAATCGTTGCAACCGACCAATCCGAACGTACCGCCGGGAGTAAAACTGTCGCTGCCGCCGACCCCGCCAATCCAGTTGATCGCGGTGGGATCGCTGATGAGATACCAGCCGAGTTCGTTCTTATCAGCGGCGATTCCCAGGATCACCGTCGCTGTTGAGGACCCAGGCGTGAAGGTGACGTCATTCACCGAACCTTTCGTGCTGCTGGCAAGGAAATCTGCGCCCGAATCCAGCGCGGTGCCGCCATTGCAACTGCCCCCGCCGTAGATGCAATACCCCACGTTGTAGTTGGAGCCATCAAAAGATGAGTGGTTCCAAAAAGGAGTTCCGCTCGTTCCCAGGGTTGCTGCCGATTCCGGATACCAGGTGCCACTTGAATTGAGCACCAAGCCTGTACCACTCAACGAAAACACCAGATCGTTATAGTCGTAGTCTCCACCGACCGTGTCCTCATATCCCCCGTAATACGTGTCGGCATGCGCTGGCATTAGCGCAATCACAAATAAACTCAAAAACAAACCTGACAAAAGCCTTTTCATTGTTTCTCCCTTTTGCACTCAGGGGGGACTCCGAGTGCCGTTCACGCAAAGTATTAGCAGTCAAAGTGCCAAAGCATCAGGCTGAATTTAGGCCGCATGATGTCCTTCATTTACAATTCCAGAGATCAAGAAAAACCCCCACAGGTGACCTTCCCATGGGAAACGGGGCATTTTGTCTGCCGTAATCAGCTGAGGTTCTCGTTTCGTTTCGTTCTGAAAGAAACTATTCGAACAGCATTCCCACTCGCTCGCGGGAGGTTCACGTCTTACTAACTGACCGGACAGGTGACTCGCTCAAAGTGCTGTGGTCCTCAGGCGAAGTAGGGATGCGGGACGCAGCCTGTTTGACGAGCGGGCCGACTAGAACGGCGACAGCGCCTCCGATTACAAGCCACAATAGAAGGACCGCTATAATGATCGAAATTAGCATCCCGCCTGGCATTCGAGTGACCTGATTCAAGTGTGCGAAAAGGGGCCGTCGGGCGGAATGGCCTGAAGCTCTCAATCTCCTGGGCCTGGCGCTCTAGTACCCCTCTGGCCGCCCAAATCGAGGCCCCATCGTCGTTTGCGGGGCGAAGCCGATCGGACAAGTGCCTTTTTCGACCTTCGCATGAGCGGTGGCTCGCAACGGGATGCCGGAGCAGATAGACTGATTCGGGGGAACAAACTTTTGATTTTCCCGGCGGTTCGACGGCCGGCCCTGCGAAGGCAAAAACAGATCCCTCAAGCAATCCGCGTAAAACGCGGCTTGGTTCGGGATGACATTTCTTCGTCAGAGTAGGTGGGATGACAGCTGAGGCGCGCAGCAACGCGATCTTCACAGGCGGGTCGGCATCCTGATGGACGTTCTCAAAAAACTTTTCGAGCAACATTTCCACTCGCCAGCGGGGCGGGTGCAGCCGCTTCACGGGCAACTCGGCGGCTCGGGACGCAAACTCGTACGGATCAGCAACAAGGAAGTGAGCGCGATTGGCGTGCTCTATAACGGGCGCGAAGAAAACGTCGCGTTTCTGGAATTTTCGAGGCATTTTCGCAGGCACGGGCTTCCTGTGCCGGAAATTTACGCCGAGGATTTGAGCCAGGGCGCGTATCTCGAAGAAGATCTCGGAGACACTACGCTTTTTGAGTTTCTTACCGAGAAGCGCGACGGCGCGAACATCTCTCTGGCGGCGGTGGAGGCATACCGCAAGGTGGTGGCCTTGCTACCGCGGTTTCAGGTGGAGGCGGGGCGCGACTTGGATTACAGCGTGTGCTATCCGCGCGGGGTTTTCGACGGGCAATCCATCGCGTGGGATTTGAATTACTTCAAATACTATTTTCTGAGGCTTGCCGGCGTACCTTTCAACGAGCAACTGCTGGAAGACGATTTCGGACGGTTGACGACGTTTTTGCTAAGCGCGGACACGGATTACTTTCTCTATCGGGATTTTCAATCGCGCAACGTAATGCTGCGCAAGGGGCAACCGTTTTTTCTGGATTACCAGGGCGGGCGCAAGGGCGCGCTGCAATACGACATCGCTTCCCTTCTGTACGACGCCAAGGCCGATCTGCCGCCGGAGCTGCGCCAGGAATTACTGGAGCATTATCTAAAGCAGCTTGCGGGTTTCATCGAGCTGAAGCGCGAAACGTTCATGCGGCACTACTATGCGTATGTTTACGTGCGAGTGATGCAGGCGCTGGGGGCCTACGGCTTTCGCGGTTTTTACGAGCGCAAAACGCATTTTTTGCAGAGCGTGCCGTACGCGCTGAAAAACGTGCAATGGCTGATCGAGAACGCGGAGCTGCCCATCAAGCTGCCGGCGCTGATGGGCGCGTTCAGAAGCATGGTGAGCACGCGGAAATTGCAGAGCCTGCCTTCCGAGAGCAACGCGCTGACTGTGACGATTTCCAGCTTTTCGTTTCATCGCACCGCGCCGCAGGACGAGAGCGGCAACGGCGGCGGATTCGTTTTCGACGCGCGCAGCCTTCCCAACCCCGGACGTGAGGAGCAGTTCAAAGCGCTGACGGGCCTAGACGCGCCGGTAATCGAGTACCTGAACAAGCAGCAGAGCGTGCACAAGTACCTGGCGAGCGTGATGGCGCTGGTGGATGCCAGCGTAAACGAATATCAGCACCGCGGATTCAAAAACCTGATGGTGTCTTTCGGATGCACGGGCGGGCAGCATCGCTCGGTGTATCTGGCGGAGGAAGTGGCGAAGCGGCTGAGGGGCAGGCGTGGAGTGGAGGTGGTGGTGCGGCATGTCGAGATGGAGAACTGGAATCAATGAGGGCGATGATTTTGGCCGCGGGATTGGGCACGCGCTTGCGTCCGCTGACGGATAGTCGGCCGAAGGCACTGGTGGAAGTGGGCGGGCGGACACTTTTGGAGATTACGCTTTCGCGGCTTCGGACGTTTGGCGTTCACGACGTGATACTCAACGTGCATCACTTCGCGGATATGGTGTTGGATTATCTGCGAGCGAACGGAAATTTCGGCATGCACCTCGAAGTATCCCGTGAGGAAGCGCTGCTGGATACGGGCGGCGGCCTAAAGAAGGGGTCCCATTTTTTCCTTGGGGATTTCAGCACTTTCGAGGAGCCTTTCATTTTGCACAATGTGGACGTGATCAGCACGATCGACCTGCGGCGGATGGCGCAATTTCACAATCAGAATCAGGCACTCGCCACTTTGGCGGTGCAAGAGCGGGAGACGTCGCGATACTTGTTGTTTGACGAGAAGCTGCAGCTTTGCGGGCGGCGATCCGGAAGCGATCAGAAAAGTGAAATGGCTCGACCGGCGGCGACGGCGCAAGCGCTGGCTTTTTGCGGCGTCCACGTGATCTCTCCGCGCATTTTCGGGATGATGGCGGAGGAAGGCGCGTTTTCGATCATTACTTCGTATCTTCGGCTTGCCGGCAGCGGAGAAAAAATCTGCGCGTTTCGCGCCGATGAATATTATTGGCGCGATGTAGGCAGGCCGGAACATGTGTTGCAGGCCGCTCGCGATTTAGAGCAGAAAGTGCTTCTGCTCGACTAAAACCTCGACTGGATTGTGAGAACCCTTAGCGCGGAATCTTTACGGGATGCGAATGCACAAAACCCCATGGAAAATGTGCCAGGTTGGCGCGGGCATAGGGGTCGCGGCGCAGCTGGGAGGCTTTCGCGAGCAGAAGCAGGGAGGCAAAGGTGACCGTCGCAATAACAATTTGCAGCCAGCCCGGCAGGAGCGCGGCGTTGCCCACAAGTCCGAGAGCGATAAAGCAGAAAAAGAAGTGCGCGCAGAAGACTGGAAGCGAGGCTTGGCCCAGCATAATCAGAGAGCGCGAAACCGGCCTCACAAACCACCGGAGCGCAAAACGCTTCAAAACCGCATGAAAGCGCAACACGAGCAACATGACCGCGGGGAAATCAACGAGGCGGACGGCAGCTAGATTCCACTTGTCAAAAAGCACGGAGTAAGTTCCCAGGTTTAGTCCGAAAACTTCCGCGTATCGCAACGCGAACAAGGCTGCGGCGACGCATGCGGCCGGAATCCACAGGCGGCGCGCCCACTCCGCAGCGGGTAACTCGTTTTTCGCCCAGCGCACTCCGAAGTACATGCCTATGACCCAAAGAAACTGCCACGCCCAGGGATTGAATGCGCCCATTTCGTTCAACGGCACGCGGAGCGAAGTGGCAGCGACGACCCAGTGGTACAGCGCGGCGCGAAATCCGAACTGCGCGGCCAACCAGATCGCGGCGCTTCCACCGAGAACGAGTCGCCAGGAGATCCGAGCGCCGAAGAAAAGCAGCAGCGGAGACAGCAAGCAAAAGCCCACGTAGAGCGGAATGATATCGAGGAGCGGAGGACGGTAGATCAGCAGCAGGCCGTCGCGAACAGCGCGCTCGACGCCCGCCAGGAAGTAAAAATCCAGCATATTGTGGAGCGCGGGGCGTCCGCGAAGGGCGTAGCGGCTGACGGCGACGAATGCGAAGAGCAGCAAGACTACGTGGAAGATGTAAAGGCGCACGGCGCGGAGGAAAAGTTTGCGATTCATGGCGGCGGTGCCGTCGCGTTCGAAGATGCGGAAGTAGATGCGCCCGGTGAGCAGCGCCGAGAGGAAGATGAAGCCTTCGGACGCGGAAACGTAGCCGAACGGCTGGTTCACATGTGCGCTGAGGATGGTGGGCAGGTGGACGAGCGTCATCCAAACCAACATCACGCCGCGCGCGGCGTCGAGTTCGGCGGACCGCTTCATTCGGTCAAGTCACTCTTTCTTAATTCATTTCCGGGTGCGTCACTTTTCGGGTTGGGTGAAGTTTAAGCGTCGCACGGCGAGGAGTCCAATTCAATCCGCAAATTGGGATCATTGTCATTACCTTGCATCACCGCACTGCCTCCGCTGAGCGACGCCGTCTTAAACCCGAGGCTGGACGTTTAGTTTCACATACAAGGGAGATGCGCCAGGGCGTGGAAGTGTTGCGCAGGACGGAGGCGGTAAATCAAAGAAGAGGCAGGGAACCGTTGAACGGGGTATGCGGCGTGCGCGGGCGTCCAGAGGCTAGGACTATGCGAAGGATAGGTATTATATCTTAGACCTATCGGAGAGCGGTGCACTATACTGCGGGCGAAAGGGGGATTTAAATGCCGGAAAAGATGAAAGTTGTAAAGGCAGGCGACGTAACGCAGCGAGTAGGCGTGGAAGTGATTCGCGCGCGGGGCGTCGACGTGGAAAAGCTGATTAAGATGCTGATCGCCAACGCAGCGGCGGAGTTTGCCAGCACTTATTACTACTACACAATTCTTCGCATGCATCTTGCGGGTCATGAAGACTACAAGGAGATTTGCGAGGATGCGCGGCTGGAAGATCGCGCACACTGGGAGCTGATCGTCCCGCGCATTTACGAACTCGGCGGAGAGCTGCCGAACGACCTGAAGGTGTTTCACGACCAGGCCGGTTGCGAGGCGGCGAAGCTGCCGGATCCACCCACGACGGTGAATATTCTAACGCTGCTTTTGGAGTCAGAGCGCTGCGCGATTCGGAGCTGGATTGCCATTTGCGATATGACGTTCGGCAAGGATCCGCGAACTTACGACATGGCCTCGCGCATTCTGAACGAGGAAATCGAACACGAGGCGTGGTTCATCGAGCTGCTCGCTTTTGAACGCGACGGCAAGTCGATTCCGTCTGGACATTTCCGACGCGGCGAGCCGGGGCATGCGCCTTACAGCAAGAACGCCAGTTTCTACAACCCATGATGATTGTCCCTGGGGTCCTGCTTGGCGCGCTTGCGTGAGGCAGGACTTGCCTGGGAAATTGAATGACACGTCCCCTTCCCCTATTCGATGTGGTCCTTTTGCTGCCTGATGATGAGGAGCGGCGCATTCAGGTAGGCGGCGAAGAGCACATTTGGGACGCCGCGTCGAAGGCGGGCATCGTATTGCCCGCGCTCTGCCATCAAGGGCGATGCCTCACCTGCGCTGGGCGTCTCGAGAACGGCGGCGAGGTGGACCAGTCAGATTCGATTCGCTACTACCCCGAGGATCGCGAGGCTGGATTCGTTTTGCTGTGTACCGGGAAGCCGCGCTCGTCGCTGCGAATTCGGACGCATCAGCAAGAGGAAATGAGGCGGCACCGAAAGAGGAAGGGGCTCGCGGCGCCGTATACGTAGGCGGTGCCCGGGGCCACTGACGCTAAGGTCCGCCATCCGCCGCGGAGGACCGTGCGTCTACGACGGCAAAAACAGGAAGCTACGGGCGGGTTTCGAGAATATTGCGGCGGCCGGGCTTATCGCGGCGGCGGTCGTGTTTCCGTCTGTCGTCGAGGCGCTGGGTGGCGCTGAGCACAATCACTTCTTTGATCCGAGCGATGGCTTCGCGTGCGGCGGCTTCACCGGCGGCGACGAGGTACGGCGTCTTCACGAATTCGTCCCACTGCACGCGATGGACGTCCGGCTCGATGAGAACGTCCACATCGGAGTGCCAGACCTGGGTTGCGGCCGTTTGAAGAATGGAAAACGAGCGGCTGATTACTTCGATGGTGTTGCGCGGCGCGCTGCGAAGCAGGCCGGGCTCGAGATGCACTCCGATCACAATGTCCGCGCCGAGATCCCGCGCGGCTTCCGCGGGAACCGTTTCGGTGAGAAATCCATCCACGAGAATCCGTCCCTGGTATTCGATCGGAAGAAAAAGTCCGGGATAGGCGCAGGAAGCGCGCAAAGCGGGGCCGATTTCGCCCTGAGTGAAGTGAACCGAACTTCCCGAAAGCAGGTCGGTAGCGGCGATGCTTAGCGGGATTTTCATTTCGTGGAAAAATTTGGCGGTAGTGAATTTGTGGAGAAAATCCTCGAGGCGATCGTTCGTGGCCATGCCCATGCGAGAGAGAGTCCAGCGGCCGAAGTTGCTAAAACGAGTGGCTGATCCCTGGCGCTCCATTTCGGTGAGAGAGGTGCCGCTGGCGTATGTGGCGCCGATCAAGGCGCCCACGCTGGTACCGGCGATGAAATCGATGGGGATTTCGTACTCCTCGAGGACGCGCAGAACTCCAATGTGAGCGATGCCGCGCGCGAAGCCGCCGCCCAGAGCGAGGCCGATCTTCGGCCTGTCGCGCTCGTCGGCGTAAGCGAAGGAGCGCAGGCCGCTCACCGCCCGAGTGAACCATTTGGATGCGGATGACATCACCCACCCCTACACAACTGTAGCAAAGTTCGTGCGCGCGGGGCGTTTCCGGTTGACCCGGATTACCGCTTTTGCAACCATGTGCCTTGCCAAAGGCGGAGGCGATGAGACGGCAAATCGAAAAAGCGGCGGTGCTGGGCGCTGGAACGATGGGGTCGCGAATCGCGGCGCATCTGGCGAATGCGGGAATTCCTTGCTACCTGCTCGATATTGTCCCACCCGAATTGAATGCCGACGAAAAGCGAAAGGGCTTGACGCTGGAAAATCCGGCGGTGCGAAACCGGATTGTCCGCGCAGGACTGGAAGCGGCGAAGAAGTCGCGGCCGGCGGCTTTTTTTACGGCGGAGACGGCGCGACTGATCACGCCGGGAAATCTCGACGATAACCTGGCGTGGTGCGGCGAAGCGGACTGGATCATCGAGGCGGTGGCCGAGAATCTGGAGATCAAGCGGAAGCTTTTTGAGCGAGTGGAAACGGTGCGGAAGCCGGGGACGATTGTTACGTCCAATACATCGGGATTACCAATCCGGCTGATCGCCGAGGGGCGCTCGGAGGATTTTCAGCAGCACTGGGCGGGAACGCATTTCTTCAATCCTCCGCGCTACATGAAATTGGCGGAGCTGATTCCCGGGCCGAAAACGCTGCCTGGGGTGCTCGAGTTTTTGGCGGAAGTTTGCGATGAGCGGCTGGGCAAGGGCGTGGTGGTGGCGAAGGACACGCCGAATTTTATTGCCAACCGCATTGGCACGTTTTCGATTTTGCATGCCTTTCGGCAGATGCAGGCGCTGGGAATGACGGTGGAGGAAGTGGACGCGTGCACAGGACCGGCCGATCGGATGGCCGAACTCCGCGACATTTCGAACAGTGGATCTGGTGGGGCTGGATGTGCTGGTGCATGTGATTCGGAACATTTATGAAAATGCCGCGAGCGACGAATCGCGCGAGCTTTACAAGGTTCCGCCGCTGGTGCAAGCGATGATGGAGCGTGGCTGGTTGGGTGAAAAGACCGGCAGCGGATTCTATAAGCGAGTGAAAGGCTCGGGCGGCGAATCGGAAATTCTGACACTCGACTGGCAGAAGATGGAATACCGTCCGCGGCAAAAAGCGAAGTTCAGTTCGATCGAAGCGGGCAAAGGCGTTGAGAGTACGCGCGAGCGACTGCCGATGCTGGTGGCGCCGGCGCTGGAGGGCAAAGGAGGCGATAAGGCCAATCAATTTTTGTGGGCCACGCTGGGCGAAACGTGTGTCTACGCGGCGCGCCGGATTCCGGAGATTGCCGACAGAGTGGTTGACGTGGATCGCGCGATGCGCTGGGGATTTGGATGGGAACTTGGACCGTTCGAGATTTGGGACGCGATCGGCGCGGAGCGCATGGCTAAGGCGCTGGAACGCGATGGGAAGCAGATGCCGGAGCTGGTGCGGAAAGTGCTGGGGTCACCGAAGAAAGTTTTTTACAGCGAAGAAAAAGGGCGGACAAGCTTTTTCGATTTGGCTAGCGGCGCGCTGAAGGCACTGGAAGAGCCTACTGGCGTGATTTTTCTGAAATCTCTGAAAGACCGCACCGCCAGTGGTGCAGGAAAATTCCGGCGCGAGTTTGATCGATCTTGGCGATGGCGTAGTGTGCTGCGAATTTCACGCCAAAATGAACGCGATCGGCGGAGATATTTTCTGCGATGCTGCAGGCGGGCGTGGCGCGGCTGGAAACGGAATTCGAGGCCATGGTGATCGGCAACCAGGCGGCGAATTTTTCGGCGGGCGCGAATTTGATGCTGTTGCTGATGACCGCGCAAGAAGGCGAGTGGGACGACATTCACCTGGCGGTGCGTCAATTTCAGCGCGCGAACATGGCGATCAAATACGCGCCGCGGCCCGTGGTGGCGGCGCCGCAGGGAATGGCGCTGGGCGGGGGATGCGAAATTCCGCTGCACTCGGCGAGAATTCACGCCGCGGCGGAAACGTATATAGGATTGGTGGAAGTGGGAGTGGGCCTGATTCCCGCGGGCGGCGGCAGCAAAGAAATGCTGATTCGCGCAAACGAGCACGCGTCGGGCGGAGACAATCTGGACTTCATGCACGCGCTGCGGCCAGTTTTTGAAAATGTGGCGATGGCAAAGGTTTCCACCAGCGCGGAAGAGGCGCGAGCGCTCGGATACTTGCGGCCGTCGGATCTGATCTCCATGAATCGCGACCGGCAGATTGCGGACGCGAAGGCCACGGCGCTGGCGATGGTCCGCGCGGGATATCACCCGCCGGCTCCGGCGGAAATACGCGTGCTGGGCGAGGAATTTTTTGCGGCGGCGAAGCTGGCGGTCCACATGATGGTGCGCGGCGAATTCGCAACGGAACACGATGCGGTGGTGGCGCGAAAGCTCGCATACATTCTTGCGGGCGGTGGAATCACGGCGCCGCAAATTGTGCCGGAGCAATACATTCTGGATCTGGAGCGCGAGGCGTTCGTGAGTTTGTGCGGCGAACGCAAAACGCAAGAGCGCATCGCGCATACGCTGAAAACCGGAAAACCGCTTCGAAACTAAGTCTGGCACGACCACTGAAACACTCACGCCTTCGCATTTGCGTATCCGTTAACACTTAGTACGAACGTACTATTGCCGGGCTGCGCGAACCCCCAAGACAATCGATATCCCTAGGCGAAAGCAGGTTTTCAACGGAGGGCGGTGTAAACCGTTCGTACTACATGACGCCAACCAAAGAGACATTCGAAGCGGCCAGCTCCATAAAGGATACGGCCACAGCGAAAGTGAACGCGAACGTGGGACATTTGCGCGCCGACGCGGTGTCACTGGACGTGCCCATCAAAGTGCACGGCACGCGCGTCACGGAAGCGGCGCGAGGCGCCGTACCGCAAACGGAAGCGTTCGAGGAAACCACCTCGACGATGATCGTCTTCCCGCAGGGCGCGGTGGTGAAGATGGCGACCGCCGTAGTGGGCGGGCAGATGGTGGTAGTGACGAATCTGAAATCCGGACACGACGCGATTTGCCGCATTGTGAAGGTGCGTCCCTACGCGCAAACGCACAGCTATGTGGAGATCGAGTTCACACACCGGCAGCCCGGCTATTGGGGAGTGCATTTTCCGTCCGATGGCCCGGATGACGCGCCGTCGATTGGGCCATCCGCCGCCATGGGGAGTTCACACGCAGCGCCGACAGTATCGGTGGAAATGAAAATTGAAAAGGGGCATGACGCGGATAGCGATGAAAAGTTCTGGGAGCTTGCGGGAAATAGTCTGCCAAAGATTACCCCGACTTCCGGAATAGCCGGCGTGCCGGTGGCGCCGCTTCCGACTCGGCAGCTCGCCATCACCTCTGATGCTCCCGGCGCCACCGTCGACTTCGGCCGCCCGGCAAAGCAAACCTGAATCGGCATTTGCGCCCATCGGTTCGCAGGAGGATGTGCAGGCGGCTGCGTCGGCGACAAATGTGTTTGGAGGGGACGCTTTTACGCGAAACGAACGGGCCGTCCACGCGGCCGAGACGCACACACGTAGAGGGCCGGCGGCGGGGATTTCCGAATCACTTGTAATGGCGGAGGGCTGGCCATGCCCTTTCGCAGCCTGCACACGTGGCACCCTTTGGCCGCTTCGCGGCAGCCGCCAACCTAAAGAGCGCTCCGACGGAAAACGTGATGGAGGGCGTGACGACGTATTTGGAAGCGCGCAAAAATCCGCCCAATTGGTTAGCGATGGTTTTGGGCATTGCTGCGTTGGTTCTAACGGCGACCGGCGGGGCCTTTTTCTTGCACATTGGGCCTTTCGCCAGCCCCGCAAGCGTGCCGATGGCAACCGTCGCGGCCGCGAGCCCGAGCACGGTACACGCCTACGCGCCAGCGAGTCCAGTGGCCGCAGCGACTAGCGCGACTCCGTCGGCTGCGGTGGTCGCTGCCGATGTACCGGCGCGGCCGATCGAGACAGCGCGGCCTCGAGTGAGCAAGGCGCCAGCGCAGGAAATCCCGCCGCCTGCGGCGCCAGTACAAGAAACTGAGGCACCCGCGGCCTCGGCTCATACGAAGACAGCGGTGAAAGTGCCGGACATGTTTGGCGCGCTGAACGCGCATCCGGTTTCGCCGGGGCGTGGGTTAAGCGGCGCCAGCACGGCTCCCGCGCCTTCGATTGATTCGACCGGCGCGAATAGCGATAGCAGCGCGCTGAAAGGAATGGTTTCCTCCATTGCTCCGCCCTCGCCGCTCAGCGAGATGTCGACGCCAGCGCATGCTGGGGGTCAACTGAAACCGCCGCAGCTTATTTCGTCCGTGATGCCTATATATCCGCAGATCGCACAACTGGCTGGGGTGGAGGGGGACGTGGTGGTGCAAGCCTCGATCGACAGCAGCGGAAATGTGTCGGCAACGAAGGTGCTT
>CAVWEZ010000014.1:0-54820 GCA_963754105.1 uncultured Acidobacteriota bacterium | reverse complement strand
CACGCGGCAATCTAAACGGAGTAGAATAGCGACGACTGCTCAGGCCGCGCCGGGCCTATCGCATCGTGCGGAGGTGCCGAGATGTCAAAGTCCTTCCTTTCAAAAGCATTCATCCCATTAATCGCCATGCTTGCGCTCGCGCTAGCCCCCAATCCCGCGTTTGCGCAGCGCGGCGGAGGACACGGCGGTGGCGGCGGTTTTCATGGCGGCGGTGGAGGTGGATTCCACGGGGGTGGAGGCTTTCACGGCGGTGGCGGCGCGTTTCGCAGTAGCGGCGGCTTCGGTGGAGGATACCGCGGCGGCAACTTCAGCGGCGCGCGATCTTCTGGTGGAGGCGCCTACCGGGGCGGCTCGTTCAGGGGCGGCAGGAGCCTTGGATCGCGTGGACCCGGCGGATTCGCACGCGGCTCCAATGCTGCAGGTCGCGGATACGCAGGCCGCAACGGATACCGGGCTCCCAATGCGATCGCGGACGGCAACTGGCATTCCTTTGGGGGCGCTCGAGGCGCCTCGAATGCAAGAGCTTCGACAGGATTTCGCAATGCCGCAATTGCGGATGGCCGATGGCACTCGTTTGGAGGCTCGAACGCGGGTCTAGCGCGAGGATTCAACCGAGGCGGCGGCTTCCGCTCCTTCGGGCCGAGTCTGGGCAGCAGTGGATTCGGCAATCGGGGGTTTGGCGGCGGGGCTTTCCGCGGACGTGGATTCGGAGGATTTGGCGGTTGCTGGGGCTGCGGCTGGGGTTGGGGATTAGGTTTTGGCTGGGGCGGTTTCGGTTGGGGATGGCCGTATTGGGGACTTGGATGGGGTGCCGGATGGGGTTGGCCCGGCTGGTATGATCCGTGGTGGGGTCCTTACGGCTACGTCGGGTACCCGGCAGACGGATACCAATACGGCCCTCCGTATGCGCCACCTCCCGACGATTCCGGTTACGGAGACTACTACTCTTACGGACCACCTTACGCGGCGCCGGACTCAAATTCGAATGACTACTCGACGCCGCCAACGCCAGAGAACGATCAGCCTCGGGCCGCCCAACCCTCGCCCAACGCTGAGACCCCTCCGACAACCAGTTCACCGGCCAAGCCCCAACCGACACCGAAGATTGAGTCAATTTCCCTCGTGCAGCACGGCGGCTGAACGTCACGCTCCATTAAGCTGTGGGGGGCGTAGGGTCAGTTCGATCCGCCCCACGCGCGGTGCCGGAATTTCGTACGCCACCTGAGCAGAAGAGGGATGTTTCACTTTCGAAGGCCTGCCTTCTTTCATCATGCGATAGTGAGCTTCCTGCCAGGAAGGAAGCGCGTCCGTTAGCTGTGTCCAATGGACCACCGCCGCTTCGTCGCACCAGTCAAGCAGCTTCGGCATCACACCGCCATGCGCGCCCTGCGTGCGAAACACGTTCATTGCCGAGCCGTCTTCCCAAGCCGTCACCGTCCAAAACGCGCCGTTTGATTCGCGGAGCAACCTGCCGCCGAGAAATCCCGAGGTGCGCTGGGCCTGGCGTGCGGTCTTCAGCGCTTTCCACAAAAACGCGAGAAGGTATCGCGCCGAACGCACGCGCAAGCGGGTGACGGAAACGAGTGCCATGAGGCTCCTTACACAGGCTCAAACTATTCGATGACTCGCACCCCCAAAAAGAAGCGCGCGCAAATAGCGCAAGGTGCGTGGCTGCCAAGCTTCGCGCTCCTGTTGACATTCTACAGGTCATGTGCCATCCTCCTGTGGCCAACACACAGGAGGGCCTGTGGCTGAAACGAAATCCGAAATCCTGCAAGGCACTCTCGATCTGATGGTCCTGAAAACCCTCCATGCCATCGGCCCGCTTCACGGCTACGGCATCGCGCGCCGCCTCGAACAGATCAGCGAAGACGTCTTGCAGCTCAACCAGGGCACGATTTACGCAGCGCTCGCGCGCCTGCTGCAACGTGGCTGGATTTCGGCAGCCTGGGGCGCATCGGAAAACAATCGCAAGGCGCGGTTCTACTCCATCACGAGGGCCGGCCGCAAGCAGCTCACCGCCGAAACGCAAAACTGGAAGCGCATCGCCGGCGTCATCGGCCGCGTCCTCCAGCTTTCGTAAAGGAGCTAGCTCAATGTTTTCCCGGCTGCGCGTTCTAGCTTCCCGCATACGCGGCTTTTTCGCGGGCCATCGCCTCGACGAAGACTTTCAGCGCGAGCTTGCCTCTCACCTCGATATGCTCACCGAGGAAAACATCCGTCGCGGCCTCCCGCCCGACGAAGCCCGCCGCCAAGCGCGTCTCCGCCTCGGAGGCGCCGCGCAACTCCGCGAAACCCAGTATGACCTCCGCGGCTCCCCTGGCTCGAAACGCTCCTCCAAGACGTCCGCTTCGGCCTCCGCATGCTGCGCAAGACCCCCGGCTTCACCGCCGTCGCCGTCCTCACCCTCGCCCTCGGCATCGGCGCTAACACCGCGATTTTCTCTGTCGTGAACAAAGTGTTGCTGCAGCCACTGCCGTTTCCCCACGCTGACCGTATCGTCTCGCTCGAGCGCAGCTATCCGCAGTGGGGAAATCAACCTGAGACATCGATTCCCAAATTCATGGTGTGGCGCGAGCAAACAGGCGTATTCCAAGCGACTGCCGCATACGATCCATTCGGTGGGCCAGGAATAAATATAACTGGCGGTGATCGACCGCAACAGGTTCGGGGTATTCATGCTTCGGCGGGCTACTTCCAGGTATTTGGCGTCCCGATCATGATGGGACGCGCATATAGCACCGACGAAGATCGGCCCGGCGGTCCGCATGTCGTTGTCATCAGCAGCGGTTTGTGGCGCGGCCGCTTCGGCGGTGACCCTGCTATCATCGGCAAAACGATTGCCCTTGGCGGCGATCCGTATCAGGTGATTGGCATCGTCGGTCCAAGCTTTGCTCCCGACCCTCCTGTGGATCTTTGGCTTCCGTTGCAAGCGGATCCAAGTAGTAGAGACCAAGGGAATTTTATGATGGTCGCAGGATCGTTGCGGCCCGGCGTTAGTCTCGATCGAGCAAAAGCAGCGATGAGAGTTGCCGCCGAGGAATTCCGCAGAAAAGAGCCTGGGCCCTGGATGGACCCCAGCGAAACCGCAACGGTCGAACCTTACAGAGACACGCTCGTCACCCATGTCCGTCCGGCACTGCTCATTTTGCTAACCGCGGTCGGCTTTGTCCTCCTGCTAGCCTGCGCGAACGTGGCAAATCTTCTACTAGCTCGGGCAATCATAAGGAAGCGTGAAATCGCGATTCGGGCGGCGCTCGGAGCCGGCCGCGGGCGCGTAATCCGGCAACTGCTAACGGAGAGCCTCATGCTGTCTTTGGCAGGTGGTCTTGGGGGATTGGCACTGGGCTTCATCGGCATTCGCGCGTTACTGGCCTTATATCCAAACAATGTCTCGCCGCTCGGTGGCGGAGTCTATATTCCCCTGATCGGTTCGCGAGGTTCGGCCGTTGCGATGGATTGGCGCATTCTTCTATTTGTGATCGCCGTTTCTCTGATCACTGCTCTGTTGTTTGGAATCCTACCCGCCTTGCATGCTTCTCGCACCGATCTCAGCATTGCTTTGAACGAAGGAAGCGGGCGCGCTGCAACCTACCGGCACAACAAAGCTCGATCTGTGCTTGTTATCAGCGAGATTGCCATGGCGGCGATCCTGTTGGCGGGCGCGGCCTTGCTCATCCGCACACTTGCCGCGCTCCAGTCAGTAAAGCCCGGTTTTGACGCTCACAACGTTCTCACCATGCAGATGTCGTTGACGGGTGCGCGTTTTGAGAAGACCGCCGCATTGGCCCAGGCGGTTCGAGAAGCCGAGCAACGACTCGGACCTCTCCCCGGCATAGAGTCTGTGGCCCTTACCTGTTGCCTTCCGCTAGAGGGAGGGCCCGACCTCCCATTTACGATCGAGGGGCGCAGGCCCGCGAGCGGCCCGTACAACGGCGATGACGAGTGGCGCTTTGTCTCGCCGGGCTTCTTTGACGTGTTCCGAATTCCCTTGCTCCGCGGGCGGACATTCAATGATTCCGACGATTCAGCGTCAGCTCCGGTTGTTGTAATTAGCGAAGCTATGGCGAGGCGATACTGGCCCAAGGACAATCCTGTGGGGACGCGTATCACGATTGGGCATGGCCTCGGCCCCGAATTCGAGGAGCCTCCACGCCAGATCATCGGCGTTGTCTCCGATGTAAGGGACCAGGGACTGGGCAGCAATCCTCATCCGATGATGTACGTCCCGGTGGCTCAACTAAACGACGGCCTCATGGCGATGAACAGTCGAATCACTCCCGTTACTTGGGCGGTTCGAACCAAAGTGCCGCCCTTCTCAATCAGCGAGGAGATACAAAAGGAGCTTCGCATTGCGACCGGCGGCCTCCCGGTGGCCAATATCCGCTCCATGGAACAAGTAGTTGCTGGAACCACTGCATGGAGCGAGTTTAACGGAACCTTGTTCTCGGTATTCGCGGGCGTCGCTCTGTTTCTCGCCACTATCGGCATCTACGGCCTGATGGCTTACTCCGTTCAGCAGCGAACGCACGAAATTGGCATTCGCATGGCGCTGGGCGCAAGCCGCAGAAACGTTGGCAACATGATTCTGGCGGAAGGTGCCACCCTGATGCTGATCGGGATGGTGGTCGGCGTTTCGGCGGCCCTGGCGCTGACGCGGATGATGACCAGCCTGCTTTACGGCGTGAAGCCCTGGGATCCGATCGCGTTTGGGGCAGTCGTCATTCTGCTCGGCTTGGTCGCGCTCCTCGCCTGCTACGTGCCCGCACGGCGCGCAATGCGCGTTGATCCCATGGTCGCCCTGCGCCACGAATGACTTTTGCGGAAAGGAACTAACCCGATGTTCTTCCGGCTGCGCGTCTTGGCTTCCCGCATCCGCGGTTTCTTCGCGGGCCATCGCCTCGACGAAGACTTTCAGCGCGAGCTTGCCTCCCACCTCAATATGCTCACCGAGGAAAACATCCGTCGCGGCCTTCCGCCCGACGAAGCGCGCCGCCAAGCCCGCCTCCGCCTCGGTGGCGCCGCGCAACTCCGCGAGACACAGCACGACCTCCGCGGCCTCCCCTGGCTCGAAACTCTCCTGCAAGACGTCCGTTTCGGCCTGCGCATGCTGCGCAAGTCTCCCGGCTTCCTCGCAGTTTGCGTGGTCGCGCTGGCATTCGGAATTGGCGTAAACACCGCGATGTTCAGCGTGCTCTATTCCGTGGTTCTGAAACCCTTTCCCTTTCCGCAGGCAAACCGAATCGTCGTGGGGTGGAAGGCCGACCCCGCGAGAGGCGTCAATGACGCCGAAAACGATCTGGTAGAGCTTTCGTATCTCGACTGGAAAGACTGGCGCAGCCGGTCCAAGAGTTTCGAGGATATGGCCGCCATGCCGACTACCACGAACGGCTACAGCTACACCATGACCGGCAAGGGCGAACCGAGGCAGATTGAAAGTTCGCGCGTGACGGCAAATTATTTTTCCGTGCTCGGCGTTACGCCCCTTTTGGGGCGCGCATTTAGGCCGCAGGACGATCACTTTGGCGCCAATCCGGTCGTGGTTCTCACCTATCAGTTTTGGAGAACTCAGTTCGCATCGAATCCACGCATCATAGGCACGGGCCTTGCGCTCAACGATACGGCATTCACAGTCATCGGAGTTTTGCCCCGCCAATTTGTTTTCCCTCAGGGAGTGGACGTTTTTACGCTTCTCACCACTTCCAGCTACCAAGCCCCCGCTCGGACAATCCTCGAAAATCGCGGCGCGGTCTTTCTTCAGATTGTCGGGCGATTGAAACCGGGAGTCTCCCTGGAGGCTGCGAATAACGAGTTGAATGCCATCGTCGCAAGAGTTGCTGCAGAGCATCCTGAAACCAGGAGTGAAGGACAAATCGCTGCAATACAAACTTTGCCGGACTATATCACCGGCGCGAATAAGACCCTGATCTATCTACTCTTCTCCGGTTCCGTAATTTTGCTTCTGGTTGCTTCGATAAACTTGGCAAGCCTACTTGCCACGCGAGTCTCCGGCCGCAGCGCTGAGATCGCTGTCCGAGCAGCCTTGGGCGCGGGCAAGAAGCGTCTGCTTAGACAATTCCTCACGGAAGGTCTAATACTTTCCGTAATCGGCGCCGCAGCCGGCATTGCTCTGGCCTTTCCCCTCATTCGCGTAATCGCGCGTCTGGCGCCGCTGCAAATTCCGCGTCTTGCATCGGTTTCTATCAACGGCTGGGCTCTCTCCTTCGCAATTGCCTGTCTCATCCTCACTGCACTGCTCTTTGGCCTAACGCCGCTCGTGCTCATCCGCGAGCACGGATTGCAGACCGTCATTCGCGACGGCAGTAGCAGCATTTCAGGTTCCGTGCGCGGTCGCAGAGTTGGACGAGTATTTCTGATGGCAGAAATATCCACGACCTTGGCGCTTGTAGTTTTGACCGGTACCTTCGCCAAAAGTTTCCGCAACCTTCAGAATGTGAATCTCGGCTACGAACCCGATCATGTGTTTACCTGTGCCGTGTTCTTAAACCCGATTCGCTATCCGAACGTCGCCTCTCGCCGCCGATTCTTCCAAGACCTGATCGAGAGACTTCAGTCTAGGCCTGAAGTGATAGCTGCGGGAGCGCTGGTTCTGAGGCCGCTAGAAGGCTTGGTTGGATGGTATTCGGATTATATTTTGCCCGGCGAAACACCCGACGAGGCGCGTGAGAACCCTCGGGCCAACTTCGAGGTGGTTACTCCGTCTTATTTCAAGGCGATCGGAACGCCCTTGCTGGCGGGCCGAACGTTTGACGAAGACGAGGACGAATCCAAGCCTCTGGCGGCGGTTGTTAGCGAGAGCATCGCGCGAGCCATCGCCGGCACGCCCTCAAAGGCGCTAGGCCGGCATTTCACGCTTGGAAATCGCGGAAACGGAGATTGGACCATAGTCGGAATCGCCAGTGACGCCCGCTACAGGCGATTGAATCAGGTCAGCGGCGGTATTTTCATCTCTTACGAACAGTATCCAGCCGTGCTTCGTTATCTTGTGGTGCGGACGAGGATCGATCCTTCAGCAGTTGCCCCGATCGTGCGCCACGAGATCTCGCAGATTGACCCCTCACAATCCGAAGGCGAGGAAAGCACCATGCAGGAGATCGTGAATGTGGCTCTTGCGCAGGACCGTTTTCACAGCAGGATGCTCGCTGTTATTTGGGGCGACTGCTCTTTTCCTCGCCGCCGTTGGCGTATACGGCGTGGTTTCCGATTTCGTCGTCACACGAAGAAAAGAGATTGGGATCCGGATGGCGTTGGGAGCCCTGCCGGCGGGGATCGTCAGTCACGTTCTGCGATCTGCCCTGCTGTGGATTTTGTTAGGCGAGATCATCGGCATCGTGGCCGCGACGATCTCGACAATCGCCATTCGCTCGACACTGTTTGAGGTGAGTCCCATCGACGTGCTTTCCATTTGCGGCGGTTGTGCCGTCATTCTTATCGTTTCGTTCATTGCGTGCGTGGTTCCGGCTTTGCAGGCCGCAAGCACGGACCCAAGCAAAGTTTTGCGACGATAAATCCGCGGATGGTCGCTAGAATTTCTGTGGGGGATGTGATGAAGCCTTTGATCTTTGCTCTCTGCATTGTGTTTGCGTTTGGCGGTGTCAGCGCGCAAACACCTGGCTGGCAGCCATCGCCGGGACATAGGCAAGTGCCGATATGGCCGGGGGCAGCGCCTGATGCGCAGCCTGAGAAGGGGCCGGAGTTCGTTACAACGTCGGGGAAGGAGGAGTTGATTGCCGGCAGGCCGGATGTGGCGGTCAGCAATGTTTCGCGGCCTACGATGACGGTCTATTCGCCCACGGGAAAGAATACGGGGGCTGCGGTGGTCGTGTTTCCTGGCGGGGGCTATCAGATTCTGGCCATTGATCTGGAAGGCACGGAGGTCTGTGACTGGCTGACACCCAAAGGGATCACGTGTGTGCTGCTGAAATACCGCGTACCGGGCAACGGACTATATCCGAAATCGGCGCCGTACCCGAAATCGGGACCTTATCCGGAATCACCGATGGCGCTGGAAGACGCGCAGAGAACGGTGAGGCTGGTGCGTTTTCACGCAGCCGAATGGCATATTGACCCTCACAAAATTGGAGTGCTCGGGTTTTCGTCAGGCGGACACCTGGTGGCAGCGATGAGTACTCATTTCGAGGAGCGTTTGTACCCGTCTGTAGATGCGGCCGACAAAGAAAGCTGCCGCCCGGACTTTGCCGTGGCCATCTATCCGGGACATCTGTCGCTTGCCGGGGCGGAATGGGATGCTGACCAGGGCGCCAGAAAGTTTGTGATCCGTCATTCGCCAAACGCCGATAAAGAACTCAGCTTGAATCCCGATATTCATGTAACCAGCCAGACGCCGCCCACGTTTTTGCTGCAGGCTGAGGATGACCACGTGGACAGCGTGGACGACTCGCTGGCTTACTACCTTGCGCTGAAAAACGCTGGAGTTCCCGTGGAGATGCATTTGTACGCGCATGGCGGCCATGCATTTGGGCTGCGGCGTACGGACCTTCCGATAACGCTATGGCCTCAGCTGGTGGAGACGTGGCTGGGGACGATCGGGATGATTCCGAAGTGACTCGTATCTGAATCTGTTCATTAGAGTTCAGAGGGTTCGCGAGCGGCCGCTGCCGTAATTCTTTTTGAGGATGGCCGCCAGGATCGCCAGCGTGGCTAGGAGCCGGATAAAGTACACCCAAGGACTTCCTTCGTTGTCCCGCGCAAAAAAGAAGAGCGTGGTCCGGTCCAGTGCCTCCAGCAAGAAAAATGCGGCGAAGGCCAGGAAGAGAACGTCACGTGTGCTTCTCCAGAATTTCAGAAAGAACACACCGGCCGTGGTTGACATCATCACCGTGATTCCCAGTAAAAACGCCTGGATTCTAGTCATTGGCTTGTCCAGATCAATCCGTATAGCAGCAGCGCCGTCGAGATGGCGGTAGCGGCCAGCCGGTATGAATATAAGTCCACCTGCGGCAGAAGGATCAGATCGATAAACGTAATACCGTTGGACACTCCCAGCCCGGCGAAGCACAACCCGCTCCACAGCAGCAGCTTTCTTTTGCCCGCTGCATATCCGCGGAGAAGCAAGACGGCGCACAGGAAACTGGTGAGGGCGCCAAGAAGATACACGACTTCGGCCATTTTATTCCGGCTCCTTTGTAAATCGAAAAGCGCGCGCGAAATCCCGGACCGCAGACGACCCCTTGGAGTGAATCAGATTCGAAATTCTCACAATTTGATACCGGTACGTCGCATCGACAGATTCGATCAGGCGGTCTGTTTCCTCGGACCTAGTCTCGTAGAAGTAGCTCTCATCGGAATTTGAAACTGCAACGATCAAATCGCTTCGTTGCAAGTCGGCTAAAAGCTCTTGGGCAATTTTCGCGTCCACATAAAGCCGGCGCGCCAGTTCTTCCGGAGACCATTGCTTGGGGCGGCTGTTCCACAGGAGCAGGAGGGCCTCAAGATGAGAAACGCTGTCGATCTTCTCGAGGACGAATTCGTCAACCTGGCGCTGTTCTTGGTCGCTCTCTGCCATTTCCCACGCAATCTCAACGTGGGATCATGCCACTTTCACTTGCGCAAATTCAATGCCGCTCGCCACCGTGGTAGCGTAGTTTGAAATATTCGGAGCCGACAATGACGCAGAAAATTGAAGTGGAGATTGTGAGCCAGGGGACGTTTCGTGTCCGCGTAATCGAAGGCAAGAGCCAAACGTCTCACGTTGTGACGCTGAAACCGGCCGACTACGACCGAATCGCGTGCGGCAAACTCGAACCGGCCCGAACTTGTCAGAATGGCGTTTGAGTTTTTGCTGGAGAACGAGCCCAAGGAATCGATCCTGGGGCGCTTTGATCTGCCGCTCATCGGCCGCTATTTTCCTAATTTCGAGCCTGAGATCCTGCGCCGTCTGGCCAGCCGTCAGCCGCGACGGGAACCGCACGGCTAGAGGCGGTTTTCGCTCCCGCGACGACGCTTTCGGCCCCTTTAATGTGTCCAGTTAGAAGGATTTCCTGCGCCAGACTGGAAGTAAAAAGCGCGGCTTTTTTTCGCTTTTATTTCGATTAGAATCCGGACGTGGGTGGAACGCTCGAATTCACGTTGCTTATCGCGGCCGGATCGTTTCTAGCGGGGTTGCTGGGCTCGCTGACGGGGCTGGGCGGCGGAGTAATTATTGTGCCGCTGCTCACGCTGGCTTTCGGCGTCGACATCCGTTATGCCATTGGCGCTTCGCTGGTCTCCGTGATTGCAACTTCATCTGGCGCCGCGGCGGCATATTTGAAAGAGGGATTTTCAAATATTCGCGTCGGCATGTTTCTCGAAGTTGCGACGACAATCGGGGCGGTGTGCGGCGCGTATCTGGCGACGCGCATACCGACGGCGGCGATTGCGATTATTTTCGGAGCCGTGCTGTTGTACTCCGCATGGATTTCCGTCAAGCCCGAAGACAAAGTGCAGATCCACGAGAAAGCCGGATCTTTCGCACAGGTCTTGAGGCTGGACGGCAGTTATCCGACGCCCGAAGGCACGATGACGTATCACGTGACCGGAGTGCCGCTGGGATTTTCGTTGATGTATGTGGCGGGAGTTCTCTCGGGGCTGCTGGGAATCGGGTCCGGAGCGGTGAAGGTGCTGGCCATGGATCGCGCGATGAAAATTCCGTTCAAGGTTTCGACGACCACCAGCAATTTCATGATTGGGGTGACGGCGGCGGCCAGCGCGGGGATTTATTTGCATCGGGGATACATCGACCCTGGTCTGGCGATGCCCGTAATGTTGGGCGTGTTGCTGGGGGCGTTGGTGGGTGCGCGAATTTTGCCCGAGGCCAAAGTAAAGACGCTGCGGATTGTGTTCGGTGTGGCGATCGCGGCCGTGGCGATTGAAATGATTGTTAAAGGCGTTCGCGGGAATCTGTAGAGGCGTTTCTCCATGAGAGCATCGTCGAGATTTGCGGCAAGAGAAAAGAACGGCGCCCTGCAGCCGGCGTAGGTGGCGCACAGGGAGCCAAGTATCTTTGCCGGGCACAGCATGCTGTGCCCCTACGAAACCGGGTGAGGCGAAGGAAAGATGGCTGATGTTCATGGCTTGAGCGAAAAGAGGTTTGAGGCGCTGATTGGGATGCTGCTGCGCACAGGAGTTGTGCTGGCGGCGACGGTGGTGCTGGCCGGGGGCGTTTTCTATTTGACGAAGTATGGAGGATTGAAGCCCGACTACCGAATTTTTAGGAGTGAGCCGAGCATACTTGCGGTCCATTGAAGGAGTTGTTGGGGACGCGATTTCGTTGCACTCGCGCGGAATCATTCAGCTTGGGTTGCTGCTGCTGATCGCAACTCCGATCGCACGCGTTGCGTTCTCGGTGGCTGGCTTCGCGTCGGAGCGCGACTGGCTTTACGTGGGAATTACCTTGGTGGTGCTCGGGGTGCTGATTTACAGTTTGCTGAGCAGTTAAGGAAAAGTTGGCATCGGGCTACGAAGGGACAAGATGAAGCACTCATTCCGCAGCGCCACGGTACTTGCAACCATTACAATCTTGATAATTTTGGGATCGAGCGCACCCGCCGGCGCGCAGACGCCCGTTGGACCAATCCATCTGGAAGTGGACGCATCACGCGCGCCGCAGAAAATTCTGCACAGCCACGAGCAAATCCCGGTGCGGCCGGGGCCGCTGGTCCTCTATTACGCCAAGTGGATTCCCGGCGAGCACATGCCTGACGGCCCAATTGGCAACGTGGCCGGATTGAAATTCACGGCGAATGGGAAAACAATTCCGTGGCGGCGCGACCTGGTGGACATGTTCGCGTTTCACCTGGAGATTCCAGCGGGCGTGGAATCGCTGGATGCGGATTTTGATTTTCTGCTATCCGCGCCAGCAGCGGGATATTCGGCGGGCGCGTCGGCGACGGCATATTTGGATGTTCTGAGCTGGAATCAGGTGCTGCTCTATCCGCAGGGCTATGCGGCGGCGCAACTGACTTTCGTGCCCAGCCTGCGCATTCCGGACGGGTGGAAATTCGGGACGGCGCTGCCCGATCCGAAACAAAAGGACGATACGATCGATTTCGCGCCGGTCCCGCTCAACACGCTGGTGGATTCGCCGGTGTTGACGGGGCGTTATTTTCGCGCCATTCAGCTTACGCCGGGCGAAACGCCCTCCAACGAAATCGACATCGCATCGGATAGCAGCGCGGCGCTGGCCATGACTCCCGAAACCCAGATGCATTTGCACGACCTTGTAGAACAAGCGGGCGCGCTCTTTGGATCACGGCATTATCGCGACTATCACTTCCTGCTGACGCTGAGCGACCAAGTGGCGCACTTTGGGCTCGAGCATCACGAATCGAGCGACGACCGCACCAACGAGAAAAGCCTGATCGACAGCGACGAGCTGATCTATTTTTCCGATCTCTTGCCTCACGAGTACGTTCATTCGTGGAACGGGAAGTATCGGCGGCCGGCCGATCTTGTAAGCACCGATTACCAGCAACCCATGCGGGATGATTTGCTTTGGGTGTACGAGGGGCTGACCGAATATCTGGGTGAGGTGCTCACCACGCGCAGCGGGCTTTGGAACGAGCAGCAGGGGCGCGAGGAGCTGGCGCGGCTGGGGTCCATGTACTCGAAGCGCCCGGGGCGGGATTGGCGGCCGCTGCAGGATACGGCAGATTCGGCGGTTTTCCTTTATGGCGCCGATCCGGAGTGGGCGAATTGGCGCCGCAGCACGGATTTTTACGAAGAAGGAGAGTTGCTGTGGCTGGACGTTGACACTACGCTGCGCCGCTTGACGAACGACAAAAAGTCCATCAACGATTTCTGCCGCGATTTTCACGGCGGACCCGGTGGCAAACCGGAACTGAAAACCTATACATTCGACGATATCGTGGCAACGCTGAACAGCCTGGCGCCATACGACTGGAACGGTTTCCTACGCACGCGCCTGGATTCCACCGCGCCTTCGACGCCGATCGAGGCGATCGAAAACGCCGGGTGGAAACTCGTGTACAACGACAATCCCAATGAAATCGGGAGCGCGCGCGAAGCGGTGCGAAAATCGATAGACCTAACGCAGTCCATCGGCCTTTTTCTCGGGGAGAATGGCCGGATATACGATGTGATTTACAATGGCCCGTCGTATAAAGCCGGAATCGGTCCCGGAATGAGAATCATGGCGGTGAATGGCAGCGTGTATTCGCCGACGGTTTTGAAAGAAGCGATCGAAGCCGCTCAACCAACGACGGCGCCGATCCGGCTGATCATAGCCAATGGGACCGAGGTGCAAACGTACTCGGTGGACTACCATGACGGCATCCGCTATCCGCACCTGGAGCGGGACGAGAGCCGGCCGAATTACCTTGAAGAAATTCTCCATCCGTTAGCGGCCAAGTGAGAACGGAAGCGACTGGGCCCGGCATTTTTGGAGATCAACCATGAAGAAGCTCTTTGTAATATTGGGAGTAGCGCTGATGTTGATCGGCGCGGCAACCTTGATCCATCCGGAATTGAAGATGCCTGCCGACCAGCGGGAAGTGAACGTGGACGGACAGAAGTTAATTATAAACACCAGGCGGATCGTGACGGTGCCGGCAGTGTTGAGCGGGATTGTGATCGTGGCGGGCGTCGCACTGGTTTTCGCCGGCGCGCGGAAGAGCAGAATGAGCCAATGAAGATACAAAAAGGGGCGGATTAATTCGCCCCTTTTTGTATCCAAGCTCCGTCTTCCGTTATCCTACTTGCGCGGCTTCCGTTCGACCTCCAAACCTGACCTCGTTCACTTGGTTGTTGTTAGAGAGAATTTCAGAAGCGCTCGGCTTCTTTTGAAGTTGAACCCAATGGCAGGGAACGGAAGCAATCACCTTGCCGTTCTTTAGCACGTTCAACTGGCTCTGATCTTCCCTCGCTTCCAAGGTGTAGTGCCCCGGCTGCAGTTGGGTGTTTCCGATGGTCGTTGCCTGAGCGGCGTCGAATGCCGCTGAGTCCTTGTGAGATGAAGCTGAAGCGGCCCAGACTGGGGCGGTGAGAATCACTGTCGCTACTACAGCGCCGAAGAATTTCGGTTTAAGAGACATTTCGTAAGTGGCCTCCTGATTGAATTATGACTTCCCTTTCGCGGAACGGGATACCGAACCGGCGGGAAGAGCGCCGTTTGTTAATGCCGAATTTCGGCGTTCACTGCTATTAGATGCAGGTTTTTCGAATGGGGACGAGGAAAGAATCACTGAAAAATCGTGATCCTCAAAGCCCGCGAACGAGTGGCAAAGCGCGACGGGGAGAGCCTAAGTCACATCGCCCGAGCAAAGCCAGGGTAAGTAGGAACCACAATTGACAGGGAGCGGCGATTGGTGACATGGTGTGGCCCTAATTCCTCGGAGGGCTCCGATGCAGCCATCGAGGCGCAACTGTCTATGTGCATTGCTTGCGCTGCTGGTATTTCCGCCGCTCTGCGCTCCACAAGCGCGCGCCAACACCCTGACCATCACGAGTTCGCCGCCGGGCGCGACCGTCGAAATCGACGGCGTCATCGTGGGTACGACCCCATTTCACATGAAGGTTCCCGGCGGCTACTTCCATAAGACCAGAACCGTATTCGGCGAGACCCTTCAGCACCAAATGACGCTGCGCATATATAAGGATGGCTACACGGCGCAGGACCTGAGACTGACGGAAGGCCCCTTCGAATGGGTTGCCATGAACGGGCGGACGCACGGCCATTACTGGCTGCTGAAGGCCGATCATATCGAGGCAACGCTGGAGCCGGCCTCGACGGCATTCACGGGCAGGGTGAAAAGAACGGCCACGCGCGTGAGCGAAGCGAATGCGGGAGCCGAGCTGCCGACACAGGAAATCGTCCAGAATGCGATTCCCGCGGTAGTGCGCCTCAGCAGTCCGGAGGGATGGGGAACCGGTTTCCTGATAACGGATACCGGCGTGATCGCGACGAACCGGCACGTAGTCGAGGGGCAGAATTCAATGATGGTTCGCTTCTCAGACGGGACACAGCTGCTGGGAAAGGTGATCTACACGAGCCCTCCGGGCGGTCCCGATGCCGCGCTGCTGAAGGTGGACGGAAGCGGTTTCCCTTATCTGCCGCTCGCGGACAGTTCCGAAGTTCATCCGGGCGAAACGGTGATTACCATTGGAAATCCGGAGCGCGGCCTGCCCGATACGGTTACCAAGGGAATCGTGAGCGCAGTGGGCCGCGATCCTCTTGCCGGAAACGGAACGTGGGTGCAAACGGATGCGCCCATCAATGCGGGAAACAGCGGGGGTCCGCTTTTGGATAGCCGCGGCGCGGTGGTAGGAATCAACACTTTGCTGATGCGCGACCCCGATAACCCAGACGCGACACTGCATGGAATGAGTTTTGCGCAAAGCTCGCATGACCTGCTCGAAATTCTGGAGAGGTTTTATCCGCGAGCGAGAGACGCTTCCGAATCTGTGGCTGCTTCGCCTTCGCCACCTACAGGACATGGCGAGGTGGCCATATCTTGCGAGGTGGCCGGCGCGGAAATTTATGTGGACGGGAAATTCGTGGGCCAAACTCCATCGACGCTGGAGCTCGCGAGCGGCGCTCATCATATCGAGGTAAAGTCCGAAGGAAGACGAGAGTGGGAGCGCGACCTCGAAGTTCTGAAAGACAGCCAACTCACGCTGCATCCCGTGCTCGGAGAGGCGCGCTAAATCGCTAGATTGTGGGTCTCGCCGGCTTCCTGGCACGGACGAAGGCGCTGATGAATTTACCGTCAACTTGGGCGGCGATGGAGTTTAAATCCAGGCCCGCTGCGGCGAGAAATTCTCTTGCGTCGTCAACTTTGTAGATGCGCGTGGCCTCGATTTCGATGGATTCAAAGCTCGCGGCTTGAAGTTTTTGGCGGTACTCATTTTCCGTAAGCGCGCCCGCAATGCAGCCGACCCAAAGCTCAATACTTCGGCGAATCTCCGGCGGCACTTCCCCGCGAACCACCACATCGGAAATTGCGAGGCGGCCACCCGGCTTGAGGACGCGAAAGGCTTCGCGAAGGACGCGGTCTTTATCACCGGAAAGATTAATGACGCAATTGGAGACGATGACGTCCACCGAATTTTCCGGCAGCGGAATATTTTCGATTTCACCCTTCAAGAATTCCACGTTGGTCAGACCGGATTTGCGCTTGTTTTCCTCGGCGAGGGCGAGCATCTCGTCCGTCATATCAAGGCCGAAGGCTTTTCCAGCGGGGCCGACGCGGCGCGCGGATAGAAGGACGTCGATGCCACCCCCGGAACCGAGATCGAGAACCGTTTCGCCGGCCTGCAAATTCGCGAGCAAGGTCGGATTGCCGCAACCGAGGGAAGCTTGCAACGCGGTCGGTGGTACGACTGCCGCTTCATCTCCGTACAGATTGGAGGTGATCGGGTCGCAGCCTGCGATTGAAGACGAGGGGCTCGTCCCGCAACAGGCTGAACCCTGGCCCGCGGAGACACGTTTTGCGGCTTCACCGTACTTCTCCCTCACTATTTCACGGATATTTTCGGAAGACATTGGTTACTCCTTTTCTTGTACCGCAAATATTTTAGCGCCGTGCGCGAAGACGACGTTTTTGGCTTCGCGAAGCAGATCGGGAGCCAGCCAACGAAAAAGAAATGTTGCGGCCAGGGCTCCTAAAAGCTGCGCGAGGATGAACAACGGCGCGTCAACGGGCCGGATGCCTGCAAAGGTGTCGCTCAGCGACCTCGCGATGGTGACGGCGGGATTTGCGAAGGACGTGGAAGCCGTGAACCAATATGCGGCGGTAATGTAAGCTCCGACCGCGAAGGGCACGGCCGTCGACCGGACGCGCGAGCATCCCCAGATAACCGATAATAAGCCGAACGTCGCCACGAATTCACTGAAGAACTGAGCACCGCCGCTGCGAACGTGGCGCGAGATCGAAATTAGCGGAAGGCCGAACATCAGGTTCGCTGCGATGGTTCCGGTGAGTCCGCCGAGAATTTGGGCTGCGATGTACTGCGAGCCCTGCGTCCAGGTGAGGCCGCGCTCGAGCGCGTCCGCCAGCGTGACGGCGGGATTGAAGTGCGCGCCGGAAATCGGGCCAAACGCCAAAATTAGCGCGACCAAAACGGCGCCAGTGGCGATCGTATTGGCGAGAAGCGCCAAAGCGACGTTGCCGCCAGCAAGCCGTTCGGCCATGATGCCGGACCCAACCACCGCCGCCACGAGAAATACTGTGCCGACAAATTCCGCTGTGAGGCGCCGCGCGAAGGAGATTGTCATTGCAATCCTATGCGATCGATTTCGCGCTTGATGGCGAGCGCGTCGAGGCTGCGCGATCGGCAACGACAGGAAGAGGCTGATTCGACGGTCGAGAATGGTGAACGCGTCGCGGAAGGCGCGTTCCACTTGCTCCGGCGTGCCGCGAACGTCTCCGGGATCTGAGACGCCCCAATGCGCCGTCATGGGCTGGCCGGGCCAGACCGGGCAGATTTCCTTGGCGGCGTTGTCGCAGACGGTGAAGACGAAGTTCATTTTGGGCGCATCGGATTCCGCAAATTCGCTCCAACTTTTGCTGCGCAGTCCGTCAGCGGGCAAATGAGCGAGTTCGAGCTGGCGCAAGGCTCCGGGATGGATGAATCCCGCAGGGTGGCTGCCGGCACTGTATGCGGTGAACGCAGGCGTCCTTTTTGGCTGAGAATGGCTTCGGCCATGATGGAGCGGGAGGAATTCCCGGTACAGAGAAAGAGGACGTTATAGTGTGCCGGCATGGACTGGTCGATCCTTTGGCCAAACATATGCGTTTATCCACATACGAATGAGGCTAGGCCCGAAGAACATATATGTCAAGGCGAATATCTTGTATACTAGCGCCATGCGAAAAGAGCGGACGGGACAACCTATGGATACGCTTTTCCGTGCGCTGGCGGACGCGACGCGGCTGCGCCTTTTGAACCTGATCGCGGACCGGGAGATTTGCGTCTGCTATTTTGTGGAGATATTACGGATCAGCCAGCCGAAAATTTCGCGGCATCTCGCCTACCTGCGCCGGGCGGGCATCATCGAGGCGAGGCGCGAAGGGAAGTGGATGCACTACCGGCTGGCAATGCCGCAAGATCGTGCGGCCGCGAGCATCCTGCGCGAGACGCTGAAACATTTGAAGCGGAAGCCGGAAATGCGGAAGGACAGTTCGCGGCTCAGCTCCGCGTGCTGCGCGCCGCGGAAATATGAACTGCCGCAGGCCGCCCCGCAACCGACGGTGCTAGGCCTTGATCTCTGAATGGCACATACTAAAGACGTAATGCCGCTGGCGAAGAAGTTGGCGGATTCGTTGTAGGCCGGAGAGTGGTTGGGGTTGCAGCTACATCCTCTTTCGTGTAGCTTCGCACTCCAGTGAACTTGCCTTTGTTTGTGGATGTGAAGATCCGGGATTCACCGGCCGCTGAATTAGTTCAAGAGGAGAAAG
Source organism: uncultured Acidobacteriota bacterium (assembly GCA_963754105.1). Classification (GTDB taxonomy): domain Bacteria; phylum Acidobacteriota; class Terriglobia; order Acidiferrales; family UBA7541; genus Palsa-295. The sequence continues at coordinate 36,383 of CAVWEZ010000014.1, read as the reverse complement.
GCAATGGAACCATGTTTTGCGAGAAGGCTGTTGCTTGTCATATGCGTGTGCGGTTCTCTCGTCCTCTCGCTGCCGAGCTTGGCGGGCGAATCCAACGACAAACTAACAGGATTGGCTCTTCATCCCGGTCTGACGTTCCAACAGGAAGTTGACTCGCCAGTCTGCGGTAATGCCGCGCAGATGAATCTCTACGATACCCCCGGAGATGCAAGCCTGTCGGAGTACATCACCTGGTACAAGCAACAGCTCAAAGGTTTCCATTATGTGCACAAGGTGTGGATGGACCGGCCGCAGGAGCTGTTCTACGGGCCCGAGGGTACAACAGCTATCGGCATTACCGGCCTGCCCACGGGCGACGGCGTATTCGCCGTGGCGTACATGAAGATCTCGTCCAAGTTAACGACGCATCAGATGGATGCGTTTAGCCCGGACAACCCATCTTGCAAATAAATGCACGGGCGAAAACGGTACCCCTTTCACCAGATCCATCTTCACTTTTTACTTCTATGTACTTTCGCTCGAGCACCCGCAGGTGCTTTCCTCTTTAATTTGATCTGATTGTAATCAATGGCGGCGCGGACGAGATTTTTTAGAGCACGCTCATTGACCTTATCGCCCTCGAAAAAATCGATCGCTCGCCACGCGTTGCCTTCGAGGCCCGCGTTGAAAAGCTTGTCAGGATCCGCGAGGCGCGCCCCGTGGGAAAAGGTAAGCTTCACCTTATCTTTGTGGGCGTTGCCGACCGCGATCATTCCGTCGCGAGACCACACCGGGCTTCCCATCCACTTCCATTCCTCGATTATCTCCCGGTCGGCCTCAAGGATGCTCTTGCGGATGCCGGCGAGCGTTTTGCCACGCCAGTCTCTGATTCTTGCGATCAGCCGGTCAATACGTTCCGATGGATTCATTGTAGCGGCACGCAAATTCTAGACCCTTAGCCTTGGATCTACGTCCTAGCCGGAGCGGCGCTTCGAGTATTGCATCGTCCATACGGCTTCGTCCTGCGGTGAGTACTCTCTTCCGTCCCATGGGGTCCCACAGATGTGCAAGTACGCGTACGGCGTGTCGGCGAACATGATCCACGCACCCGCATCACGTACGGTCGTAGGGAGACCACAGTGCTTCGGGTCGAAAGGCCAGAGGATCATCCAGTGCGGGCCGATCGGAATTGCCGGGCTTGTCCTGTCTGAAATATGCGTATTGCTATGCTGCGTTGCGCCACACAACATGTAGCAGAGCCCTGGCGCTTTATTCGTCGGCCGTTGTTGACCCGTTAGAGCGTCCTTGAACCACTGCATTCCCAGCTGATCGACGCACATCGGCGGGTCACCGATCCTGTTCTCATCGCCCGGCGTGCAGATCCATTCATTTGTACCCTTTCGCAATACTTCCGTAGCATTTCCGGTGTGGTCCATCTCGGCCACGGTCGCGTCGCGGGTGATCTCCGGCGGCCCTGAGCGCATCGCCCGTGCAATCTTCACCGCGCGGATCATTCCGTCGCTTGATTTTGGCGCAGACTCATCTGACGGCAGCATAGCGATGGCTGAATTGCTGTAGCTGCCCGAGGCGCCTTGATCCGCCAGCAGCCGGCCACTAAGTGTGGACATGACCGCTCCGAAGAATGCCAAGCGCCCTACTGCAGCGCGACGCGAAATATTCGCTCCCCCGCCGTTGTTGACATCCTGCTCAACAGCGTGTTGTCCCGAGCGGGGGGCAGCAGCATCGTCAAAACCAATTAGTTCTTTTCCACTTTTCGACATGTTTGTCTCTCCGGCTCTTTTGGACTCGCCTCACCGGCGGCCAGCCGTTTGGATGCTATGGGCGCTCCAAACGGTCCAAAAAGCTGCCGAAGTTTTTCTGCTAGGTACGAATGTTTCGTGGCGTTTGGCTACTAGTTGGGCGTTTCGACGCCGAACTGCTTAGCGTACTCGGTGTTCAATCGCTGCCAGCCGCCGAACTTCATGGCGTCGGGGCCGACGATGCGACCGATGGGAGTTTCGCTGAGAAGGTGATCCAAAACATCGAAACAAATGTGCCACCCGGCAGCACCCATTGAGATGAACCGGCGACCGATGTTGGTCCACAGCGTGAGGCGCGTGCCGCCAGCAAAGGCTTCGAGTTCCCATCGCATATCGAAGCCACCCCAGTTGTACTCAAGCGCCTTGGGAGCGTCGGCTCGCGTTACTGTTGTTTCGGAAATACGCGGCGTGGGCGCTCCCACCGTGGTGAGCTTCACCGTGGTCCCAACCGTGCCCAGGCTCCTATCGGCGTCGAAGGGCGCCCACTCGCGCAGATGCGCCGGGTCGGTAAGCGCCTGCCAGACTTTTTCCGGCGAGTGGCGCAGCTCTCTGACGAGAACGAGCGTCCACTTCTCTCCGTCCTTTCGCACCTGCGCCCCGCTGGCAGGACCCGGTGCGTAGTGCTCGCGATCGGTCATGCTGAATGTCAGCCCTACCAGCGCATCAGCTGCGTGACCTGAATGAGATTGCCGCAGGTGTCGTTCAGCATGGCGATCTTGGAGGCGGTCACGTCCGTTGGTGGCATGGTGAACTCGGCGCCGCGCGCTTTCATGCGCTCGTAGTCGGCCTGCACGTCGTCGGTGAAGAACATGGCCGCGGGCTGGCCCTGCTGGAACATGGCCTGCTGGTAGGCTTTGGCCGCCGGGTTGTTGTTGAGCGCCAGCTGCAGCTCCGTGCCGTCCGGGTCCTCTGGTGAGGCCACCGTGAGCCAGCGAAACGGCCCCTGGCTGAAGTCGGCCTTCTTCACGAAGCCCAGCACTTCGGTGTAGAAGCGCAGGGCCTTCTCCTGGTCGTCGACGTACACGCTGGTCAGTTTGATCTTCATCGGTTCCCTCGCATTGTCACATTCGCGGGCGCTGCCGCGTCACTACTTCTTCCTTTTCGTTCGTGTTGCCCTTTTCGTCTTTGTTGATTGATCCATGCGGTCGAGGTGGCGTTCCAGAGCATCCACGTGAGCGGACCAGAACCGGCGGAACTGAGCCAGCCAGGCATCGAGCTCCTGAAGTGGTTCAGGTTTCAGCCGGTAGAGACGACGCTGTGCGTCCACGGTGGATTCCACGAAACCGGCCTCGCGCAGCACTCGCAAGTGCTTTGACACTGTCGGCTGCGGCATACGAAGTTGACGCTCGATCTCTCCAACCGAATGTTGTGACGAGACCAGGAGGCTCAGTATGGCGCGGCGGTTCGGCTCCGCAATAATTTCGAACACAGACTCCACTCTCTTCGTATACTCCAGAGAGCATATACGTGTCAATGCATATACAGGCACGGGACATCTGCTGGCCGTCAAGATTCCCTGCACGGCGGAAGCAAACGAAATAGGCCAGGCTGCTTGTTCCTACCGGAACTGTACCCAACTTGTGCCGCTAGCGCGTTATCTCTAACGAGGCCGGCTGTTGCAAGGGGTTTTTCTTACGCTCCTTGTTCGAATCGAACACACGTCTTCGTCGGCGCACGAATTGCGTCTGTTTCTGGGGCTTCTGTTCATCTGCGTTCACCCTAAGTTGCTCAGCCTTTTGCGCTCATCAATTGGGTGTTGCCCACCAGTCATCTCTTCGGTCACCATCGACCACGATGAGTTTTTCGATCTCCCCTTTCAGGGAGGCGGGTAGCCTAATCAATCAGCCGGTGACTTTCGCACCATAACGCGGTCCTGGCATCCCCGCACGGGCATCACCACTGGTCTGCTGCATCTGTCCACGACGACAGAACTCGTGATACTCGATCCGATCCCGCAACATGATCCACATCCGGATTCCCAGTTTGCGCGCCACCGCCGCTCGCGCCTTTCCCGAGACCCTTCTGCCTTAATTTGCGGTGATAAAAACGCTTCAACTCCGGATCCCGGCGTACCGCATGAATCCCCGCTTCGCCCCAGAGAAAGCGCAACAGCGGATTGCCTTGTTTGGTTAGGCCACCCAGTCGCTGTCGCTTTCCACTGGAGTATTCTCCCGGGATCATCCCCACATAACTCGCCAGCTCCTTGCTGTTTGCGAATCGAGCCGGATCGCCCAGAAACACGTCGGTCGCCAGCGCAGTGATCGGTCCTACGCCAGGATGAGTCATCAACAACCGTGCTCCGGAACGTTCACGTGCTTGCTGCTCGACTCGCTGATTTAGTTTTTCGATCTCCGCCTCGAATTTCACATACATCGCCTGCAGCTCGTTCCGCCGATAGGCGGCATGGGGTGACAACGGCAATGACGCGATCGCGTGTTGCCCTGCTTGGGTCCACAGGGAAGGTCCTCGCCGCAGCCCATTGGCCAAAGCAATGGCCTGCAGCCCATTTTGTATTTTGACCCGCAGGCCCACCCATTGGTGTCGGTGCCGCAATAAGGCCCGAATGTCCAACAGCTCTTCCGTAGGCAACCAGATCGTCGGAAAGCGCTCCTCCACCAGCAGTGACAGGAGCAATTCCGCATCTCGTCGATCATGTTTCTGTTTTCGTGGCTCGGCCGCTCGAATCTCCGCCGGATGTCCCACCAGGCATTCGATTCCCAGTTCTTCCATGAGGTTCACGAACCACTGCATCGATCCGGTGGCTTCGATCCCCACACGCACCGGCCGTGGAAGGTTGGAATAAAACTCTCGCACCGACTTCTCTTCGTGCTGCAGAGTCGTTCTCTCTATCTCTCCCGTTGTGGTGTCCAGCATCGCCAACGTCTGCTGGCGACTATGCAAATCACATCCTATAATCCTCATCTCGGCCTCCTTCGGTCCGAGCTCTGTAGGGTGAACACCGAACAGTCTACTCGGGCCGTCGCGAGGCCGACCTCGTTAAGACATCAATCAGGCCTTAGACAGTACTTTGGGGATGCTTTGGGAGGTCTTATCAGGTTATCTGGTAAGGTGAGGTTGGCTTTGGGTCACGAACCCAACCTAAACGACGTGCGTTCATAGCCTCCATGAGACCACCATGCGACGAGGCCGTAATCCGCAAAGCGAATGCAGGCGTTCCATGCAAAACGCAGGAGCGACATTGGATCCTCGCAGCGACAATTCTCGGTTCCAGCATCGCCTTTATCGACAGCACGGTCGTCAATGTAGCTCTACCGGCGCTGCAAACAAGCCTCCACGCAACGTATCGTGGGTGTTCAATGGGTCGTCGAGTCTTATGGCTTGTTCCTGGGAGCCCTGATTCTGGTCGGCGGCTCGCTGGGCGATCTGTTTGGCCGCCGAAGGATGTTCCTGGCTGGCGTTGGGGATTTTCGCCGCTGCATCGATCAGCTGCGGGCTTAGCTCGAACATTCAGCAGTTGGTGATCGCGCGGTGTGTGCAAGGCGCGGGAGCCGCGTTTCTCGTGCCCGGCAGCCTATCGATCATCAGTGCATCCTTTGACGAGCAAACGCGCGGGCGCGCCATCGGCACGTGGTCGGGCTTCACCGCCATCACGACAGCAGTTGGACCGGTTCTCGGCGGCTGGTTGATTCAGCATGCTTCATGGCGCTGGGCGTTCTTCATCAACATTCCACTGGCAGCTGCAGTGTTCGCAATTTCTCTGCGGCACGTTCCCGAAAGCCGTAACCGCACCGCCGGGCGGGTGGATTGGTTAGGTGCATTGCTTGCGACTGTGGGATTAGGTGGCGTGGTCTACGGATTCATTGAGTCAACAAGTCTCGGTTGGGGCAATCCTCTGATTTTCGGGAGCCTGATTGCAGGATTCGTGTGTCTGATTGCTTTCGCGTTCGTTGAAGACAGGATAAGTTCACCGATGGTTCCGTTGGCGCTTTTCAATTCGCATAGTTTCAGCGGCGCGAACCTGCTCACCCTGTTTCTCTATGCCGCTACTGGAATTTTCTTTTTCTTGTTTCCACTGAACCTTATACAGGTGCAGAAATACTCCCCGACCGCGACTGGCGCTGCCGCGCTGCCGTTTATTTTGCTGATGTTCCTTCTTTCCCGATGGTCAGGCGGACTCGTCACGCGCTACGGACCGAGGGCTCCACTCGTCACGGGACCGGTCATTGCGGCAGTAGGATTCGTCCTTTTCGCTGTACCCTCGGTGGGAGCCAGCTACTGGAAATCGTTCTTCCCTGCGTTCCTTGTCCTTGGGCTTGGAATGGCGATTAGCGTGGCCCCGCTCACAACGGTCGTGATGAGTTCCGCAGACCAGAATCGCGCCGGAGCAGCCTCCGGCATCAATAATGCCGTTGCCCGCGTGGCTAGCGTGCTTGCCGTTGCAATTCTGGGGATAGTGATGGTGAGGATGTTTAGTTCCTGTCTGGAGCGCAGTCTCAGCGGGAGGGTGCTTCCACCCGGCATTCTCCAATATGTTCATTCGAACGAGATCAACCTTGCCGGACTTGACTTACCGTCTGGCCTAGATGCCGACACGATCGGGGCGATCCGGGCGTCGATTTCCCAAGCGTTTGTCTTTGGATTCCGAATTGAAATGTTCGTTTGTGCAGGTCTGTCGCTCGCAAGTGGGGCTGTTGCGTGGCTGATGGTTCCTGCTGGGGTCGACTAGATTGCGCTGGGACACTGACTAGTGGGATTACCGGCCATCTTCCGGGCTAGCACTCCACTTGTCCGTTTTGCGCGTTAGTCAGGCACTATCAAACGGAACCGGCAGGATGACATGCGGACCGCGCATTGACGGAAGCGTTGCCTGAAGGCTACAATTCGGCGCAATTGGGGCGGCGAGATACGGCAGGTGCATCGGAATCGCCGGTCCATCGACCTGACGATACGAAAGTTCTCGCTGGAGACCAAGTCGACGTCCAACCGAAACCCCTCTTTCTCGTAGAAACGCTTGGGCCGATCAATGTCTTTAGCGGATAACGGTCCGCAAGCTTTCAGCCAAGCCAAACAGGACTTGGAAGTCACCGTCCATCAAGCAGCAGGGGAGGAATGAGCCATGAAGACAATGCTATCCGGGGTGATTGTAATCATCGCGTTGGCGCTCGCCGTATTGGGCGGCAGGGCTGTCTCTGCGCAGGACAAGTACGCTCTGAAAGTGCCGGGTGGACTCGCGTTCTCCGAGTTCAGGGGATACGAAGGCTGGCAGGTTGTCTCCATCAGCCAGGACGGACCCCATGTTGCTGCGATCCTCGCTAATCCTGTGATGATCAAGGCGTACAATGAAGGTATTCCGGAAAACGGCAAGGCTTTCCCCAACGGCTCCAAGATGGCGAAAATCCATTGGAAACCGAAAAAGATGGAGACGTTCCCCGCAGCAACGGTCCCAGGCACCCAGGATGACGCCGACTTCATGGTGAAGGATAGCAAGAGGTTCGCGGACAGCGGCGGTTGGGGATGGGCCGTGTTCGACTATGACACTGCGTCCAATACGTTCACGCCTGGCACCATGGCCGGCAAGCCGCCGCAGGGAAACGACGCCAAGTGCGGGTTCACGTGCCACACGATCGTGAAGACGAGAGATTACGTTTTCACGGCGTACGCGCATAGATAGAATTCGTGGCGAATTCAGAGGCATCCCTATGAAAACGCTTCTCCTACTGACAGCTTCTCTGTTTGTTTGCACATCGATCGCTTCAGGTCAAGCAAAGATTCTTACAAGCGATCCCCTGACCGGACTTCCGTTGATACCGCCGAGCGATTCAGCAAAGAAATTTGGAAATGAACCCGTAAAAATGCCGGATACAGAAGTTTGCAAAAGCAGGATGCAGGGGGATTTCTACAAGCTCTACGATTACTTCGCCAAAGACAACATCAAGCTGACCGATGCTCTCGCCTGGCACACCTCGCATTTGTCGGGCTTCAAGAAGATCGAAACAAGCAACCACTCGCGAACCATCTTTTACAAACCGGACGGAACGATAGTGGTCATTGTGAGTTCCCAATCAGGCACTGCGGATGGGGTAGCAAAGGTAAGTAGCGTAGCCTACGAACGCTACCAGCCCGGCATTTCCGAAAAAACAATTGTCAGCATGACGCAGAAGCAGATGGTTTGTAAGTGACGAACCGGCCCAAGCCCGGTCTTTGGTTACCGGGGGAATTCGTTCAACTTTTCTCGATGAAATGGCGGGGACGACGAGACTCGAACTCGCGACCTCCGCCGTGACAGGGCGGCGTTCTAACCAACTGAACTACGTCCCCGCGAGGTGACACAGTGGTGGGCGGTCAGCGATTTGAACGCTGGACCTTCCGGGTGTAAACCGGATGCTCTAACCGCTGAGCTAACCGCCCCGTACAGTTCGAATTGTAGCATGGCGCCGAAGTTTAGCCACGCAGTTCCCACCCGGAGCCCCAGAACGCTAGCTGAAGTGAACTGGCCCGGCGCCCGATAAGGTACTGGAAGCCACCTGTACCTGAGTACAGGCGAAGAAAAGGCCTGTACGACAGTACAGGATGTCGATGCGGCGGACTGGATGTTAGCTGATTCACTACGAGGTGCGAAGCCAGCGCCAACGCCGCTGCGAATCACATGCTACTCTCCCCAATACCGCGGTTCTAGTACTGCGGGCGCATAACTATGTCTTCTCGTCTCGGCGAAATTCTAGTCAAGGACAGCCTGATCTCCGCAGATCAGTTGAAGCAGGCGCTCGACTACCAAAAGAAAAATGGCGGCCGCCTGGGCACGTGCCTGGTGAAGATGGGGTTGGTAAGCGACGACGACATCACAGCGGTTCTCTCCCGCCAGTACGGCGTTCCGTCCATCAATTTAAAATTTTACGAAGTGGACCCGGCGGTGATCAAGCTTGTGCCGCAGGAGACGGCCGTCCGCTACCAGATTGTGCCGCTCTCGCGCGTGGGATCGACGTTGACGATCGCGATGACCGATCCGACGAATGTGTTCGCCATGGACGACATCAAGTTCATGACGGGATTTAACGTGGAGCCGGTGGTTGCCTCGGAAACGGCGATTAGCGAGGCCATTCACAAGTTCTACGGCGAAGTTGAGAGCGTCGAAGAACTCGACAAGGTGATGAAGGATCTGACGGGAGACGAAGCGGACGCTCTCGAGCTCGCGGCAGAAGAAACGGAGATGGACCTTGCGTCGCTGTCAAAAGCGGCCGAGGAAGCGCCGATCATCAAGCTCTGCAATCTGGTCCTGACCGACGCGGTGAAGCGCGGCGCGAGCGATATTCACGTCGAGCCCTACGAAAAGGAATACCGCGTGCGCTTCCGCATCGATGGAATCCTGCAGAACGTGATGGCACCCCCCATGAAGTTAAAAGATGCGATGACCAGCCGCATAAAGATCATGTCCAAACTGGACATCAGCGAAAAGCGGCTGCCGCAAGACGGCCGCATCATGATCAAGTACCTGAGAGACGGAAAGAAAAAGGAGCTGGACTTCCGCGTTTCGACCGTGCCGACGCTGTTCGGAGAAAAAATCGTTTTGCGGCTGCTGGACAAGGAAAACCTGCGGCTGGACATGACCAAACTCGGTTTCGAGCCGGAAGCGCTGGCCAAATTCGAACGGCAGATCCTGAAGCCGTACGGCATGGTGCTCGTGACCGGCCCCACCGGATCGGGCAAGACCAATACTCTCTATTCATCGGTGGCGCGGTTGAATACGCCGGAAACGAACATTATGACGGCCGAGGACCCGGTCGAATTTCAGCTTCCGGGGATCAACCAGGTGCAAATGAAGGAGCAGATCGGGTTGAACTTTGCCTCGGCGCTGCGCGCATTCCTCAGGCAGGATCCCAACATCATCCTGGTAGGAGAAATTCGAGACTTCGAGACGGCTGAAATCGCCGTGAAGGCAGCGCTCACCGGCCACCTGGTCCTTTCCACGCTCCATACGAATGATGCACCGTCCACGATCAGCCGGTTGATGAACATGGGAATCGAACCGTTCCTGGTGGCTACGTCGGTAAACCTTATCTGCGCGCAGCGACTGGTACGCCGCATCTGCGTCCAATGCAAGGAACCGCTGCAGATCCAGTCGGAGGCGCTGACGGAGGCGGGTTTTTCTCCCGAAGAGGCGATGAAAACCACCGTGCAACATGGCAAAGGATGCGCAACTTGCGGCAACACTGGATACAAAGGCCGCGTAGGACTCTACGAGGTCATGGAAATCAACGACGAATTGCGCGAATTGATTCTAGTGGGAGCGTCGGCGCTGGAACTGAAGAAAAAGGCGATGGAACAGGGAATGATCACGTTGCGTCGGAGCGGCTTGCAGAAAGTTGCGTCAGGATTGACGACGATGGAAGAGGTTTTACGCGAGACGGTTCTGTAATCGGAGGAGAAAATGGCTGGCATCACATTGAGCGAACTCTTGAAGAAAATGATCGAGATGTCCGGGAGCGATTTGCATCTCTCGACAAACAGCGCCCCGCGGGTGCGCGTACATGGGAAGCTTCGTCCCTTGGACATGCCACCTCTCACGGCCGCCGATACAAAGGCCCTGGCCTATAGCGTGCTGACGGACGTGCAGAAGCACCGTCTGGAAGAGAACCTGGAACTCGACTTTTCGTTTGGATTGAAGAGCCTGGCCCGATTCCGGGGCAACATTTTCCATCAGCGGGGCGCCGTGGCCGCCGTTTTCAGGACGATACCCTGGGAAATTAAGAGTTTCGACGCGCTCGGACTGCCACCGATCGTACGCAGCCTTTGCGACAAACCACGCGGGTTGGTGCTGGTGACGGGCCCAACAGGCTCAGGAAAGTCCACGACGCTCGCAGCGATGCTCGACAAGATCAACAATGAGCGCGACGAGCACATGATCACCATCGAGGACCCGATCGAGTTTCTTCACAACCACAAAAAATGCCTGGTGAATCAGCGCGAGGTACATTCGGATACGCACTCGTTCGCGAATTCCCTTCGCGCTGCCCTGCGCGAAGACCCGGACATCGTTCTGATCGGCGAAATGCGCGATTTAGAAACAATCGAGTCCGCGCTGCGCATCGCCGAAACGGGACATCTGACCTTCGCTACTCTGCACACTAATTCGGCCGTCTCGACGATCAACCGTATCGTCGATGTTTTCCCCTCCCATCAACAGCCGCAAATCCGAGCGCAGCTTTCGATGGTGTTAGAAGGAATACTTTGCCAATCGCTACTCCCGAAGATCGACGGACGCGGCCGAGCGATGGTCATGGAGATATTGATTCCCAATGCAGCCATCCGCAACCTGGTCCGCGAAGACAAGATTCACCAGATTTATTCGGCGATGCAGACAGGAACGGGTGCAAGCGGGATGCAGACTTTCAATCAGAGCCTGGCGAACGCCCATTCCCAGAAGTTGATTACTTTGGAAACCGCGCTCGCAAGATCGTCGAACCCAGACGAATTACAGGATTTAATTAACCGTGGGGTGACGTCGCCGCCCGCGGGGGGTCGGACTCCCGTCCGACGGTAATCGAAGAGATCGACGAGGGAGGTAACACATCATGCCGGTTTACACGTATCGCGGAACCAATCGGGTGGGCGCACCGGTCACCGGAGAACGCCAATCGGAAAACAAAGCCCAGCTTACGGCGGCGCTGCGCCGGGAAAATATCAACGTCAGCAAGCTTTCCGAGAAGGGCAAGGAATTCAACATCCCGACGTTCGGAACCGGCGTCGATTCCAAGGAACTCGCGATATTTACTCGCCAGTTTTCCGTGATGATCGATGCGGGCTTGCCGTTGGTACAGTGCCTCGAGATTCTCGCCGGGCAGCAGGAAAATAAAACATTTCAAAAGATCCTGAATACGGTGCGAGGGTCCGTCGAAGGAGGAGCGACGCTTTCGACTTCGATGAAAGCGCACGAGAAGGTTTTCGATCCCCTCTACTACAACATGGTCGAGGCGGGCGAAACCGGCGGTATCCTGGACACCATTCTGCAGCGTCTGTCGACGTACATTGAGAAGAACGTAAAACTGAAGCGGGCGGTCAAGTCCGCGATGATCTATCCGATTTCGGTTTTGAGTATCGCCGCCGGGGTGATCATACTGTTGCTGTGGAAGGTCGTGCCGATTTTCATCACTTTGTTTAACGGACTGCAGGTTGACCTGCCGCTTCCCACACGGATCGTCGTCGGGCTCAGCCATTTCGTCGGCAGCATCTACGGACTGCTGATTTTGATATTGGCGATCGCCAGCGGTGTCGCAGTCAAGTTTTGGTACGGAACCCCCGCGGGCCGGATGGCCATAGATTCCCTGATCCTAAAACTGCCGGTCGTTGGCATCGTTATGCGCAAGATTGCGGTTGCTCGATTCACCCGAACGCTCGGTACGCTTATCTCTAGCGGCGTGCCGATCCTCGAAGGCCTCGACATCACCGCGCGCACGTCGGGCAATGCAGTCGTGGAAAGAGCCATTTCGCAGACGCGAAAAGCGGTTGAAGCCGGGCGCTCCTTGGTCGATCCTCTGAAGGAAACGGACGTTTTCCCGGGGATGGTGACCCAGATGATCGGCGTCGGCGAACAAACGGGCGCGATGGACGCGATGCTTTCGAAGATCGCCGACTTCTATGAGGACGAAGTCGACGCAGCTGTGAAGGACATGTTGACAGCTATTGAGCCGATCATGATCGTTGTGTTGGGCGTGGTCGTGGGCGGCGTGGTTATTTCGATGTATTTGCCGCTATTCTCGCTGATCGGCAAACTGGCGGGACACTAACTCGCCGGCGTATTACCGCGATTGCGAAATCTCGAATCGGGCTACTTTTGTGGCCGCACCAAATCGAACTGCGAGATCGCGGGGAACTCGATCAAGCGGGGAGAGCAACTATTGGATCCTGCATGGAGCCTACACCCAGCATAAATGAATGGTTGCCTTGGCTGGGCCGCGTTCGTTTTCTCGTAATCACCTTCCTGGTAGCAGGGATCATCGCTGTTCGCCAATGGACATCGAGCCCGTTTCCTGTGCGGACGCTCCTCGGTTTATCCGTCCTGTGGTATCTCTTTGCGGCGTTGTATTTGCTCATACAGCGCGCCCTTCCGCAGAGCAGATGGCATGCACCGATTCAAATCGCTCTGGACCTGGGGATAATCACGGGCATCGTTTACGCCAGTGGCGCGCAGGATAGCTATTTCATCTCGCTGTACCTCCTTGCGATTCTGATGGGCAGCATCCTGTTCTCCCGCCGCGGCACTTTCTTGGTGGCGGGATTCAGTTTCGTGCTCCTCGGGTGCATCACGGAGATCACTTACTACGGAATCATCCCGCGCACGGCAATTTCGACTCCGAGTCCGCGAGCGCTTGAATCCTGGCTGGGAAGCAACCTGTTTGCCTTTATTGCCGTGGCGTATCTGGGGAGTTTGCTGGCACAGACGATTCAGACCAAGGGCGTCGAACTCGAGCAAAAAAGCGAGGCGTTGAAGGATTTGCAGGCCTTCAACAACGACATCATCGAGTCGATGCGCGGCGGGTTGCTTACCGTCGACCTGGACGGACGCATTTTACTGATTAACCGCGCGGGAGCCGAGATCACCGGACACGGATTCGGACTGCTTCGCGGAGAAAATGTCGCCGCCGTTTTCCCAGGCTTCTGGCCGGTGGAAATGGACGAAGGGGGAAACCCCCAGGCGCTTCGCAAGGAGGTGGAGTTCCGAACCCCAGGCGGAGCCACGAGGTTTCTCGGAATTTCGATCTCTCCGCTACGCACCGGACAAAATCAAACCGGCGGATTCGTTTTTAACTTCCAGGACCTGACGGAACTCAAGCGGCTGGAGCATGAGGTTCTTACAAAGGAACGCATGGCCGCCCTGGGGCGCCTTTCAGCGGCCATCGCCCACGAAATTCGCCAGCCTCTAACGGCGATGACCGGTGCGCTGAAGGAGCTGGCGCGATTCGCGCCACTCGAGGATGACGACAAGAAGCTCGTTCAAATCGTGAGCCGCGAATCGCAGCGCTTGAACCAAATTATTACCGAGTTCTTGGATTATTCCCGCGAAAAGTCTTACGCCTTCTCGGACGTGGACATCCTGAGCCTCATCGAAGAGACTCTCGTCGTCATCGAACGCAACGTGGTTGCATCCGGAAAGGTTCGGATCGAACGCCACTTCGCGCAGCGTCCGCTTCGAGCCCGCGCGGATCGTGATGCCATGAAGCAGGTTTTTTGGAATCTTTGCAACAATGCGCTGCGAGCGATGCCTGATGGCGGTGTGCTTTCGGTTCACGCGGAAGCCGTTCAGAATTCCGTCCGAATCTCGATCCGCGATACGGGAAGAGGAATGGAGCCTGGCGCATCCGCTCGGATCTTTGAGCCGTTTCAGTCGGGGTTTCCCGGAGGAACGGGCCTGGGACTGGCCATCGTTTATCAGATTTTGCAGGCGCATCGAGGACGCATCCACGTGGAAACAGGGCTCGGAAGCGGAGCGGAATTTATCGTGGACCTGCCTCCGGTCGCGAGCGCCGTAAGCGCATGTGCCACTCATGCGCGGCGCCGCCCTGCAAGCAGCGGGAAAACGGTAAACACCGACATGGCTCATCTACTGATCGTCGATGACGAACCCTCCATCCGCGAACTGCTCGAGATTAGCTTCCGCAAAGAAGGCCACAAAGTGGAAGTCGCGACCAGTGGCGAGGCGGCGAAGCGCCATGTGGCGTCTCAGATGTTCGACATTGTCGTCTCCGACATTTGTATGCCTGATATGGACGGCGTCGAACTTCTGCGCTATTGCAAAGAGGTTTCTCCCTCAACCGTTTTCATCTTGATCACCGGAGTTCCCACGATAGGCACGGCCATCGATGCTGTGAATTTCGGCGCCGATCGTTACGTGATAAAAGGCGACCGCCTGCTGGATGAGTTGCGGCCCGCCGTTCAGCACGTTGCTGAAAGCCTGGCGCTCCGGAAGGAAGCCGGCTATCTGCGCCGCGAACTCAGGCGCCTTACCGGACTGGATCACATGATCGGCACCAGCTCTAAGATGCGCGAGATTTTCGAGCTGATTCAGAACATTGCGCCGCAGTCGAGCCGTGTTCTGATCACCGGCGAAAGCGGAACGGGAAAGGAGCTGGTCGCCCGCGCCATTCACGAGAACAGCGCCCGCGCCAAAAGCCCGTTCATCACCATCAATTGCGGCGCCTTCCCCGAAACCCTGCTGGAATCCGAGCTGTTCGGCTATGTCAAGGGCGCGTTCACCGGCGCGAACGACAACCGGCGCGGGCTTTTCCATGCCGCTCATGGCGGCACGCTTTTTATGGACGAGATCGGCAATATGAGCGTCACCATGCAGGTGAAGCTCTATCGCGTACTGCAAGAAGGAAAAGTAAGACCCATCGGCAGTACCGAAGAAACCGACGTGGATGTCCGCGTGATTGCCGCCACGAATAAGGACTTTGAGAAGGAAATTGCCGAGGGACGCTTTCGCGAGGACTTATATTATCGTCTGAGCGTAATTCCCATTCACCTTCCGCCGCTCCGCGAACGTCGCGATGATATTCCCCTACTCGCGCGGGAGTTTTTGGGGCGTTTTGCGAAGTCCATGTCCAAGAGCATCGAAGGCATCGAGCCGGAGGCCATGCGCCGTCTTGAAGTATATGACTGGCCCGGAAATGTCCGCGAACTGGAAAACACCATCGAACGCGCCGTCGCCCTGGAAGCAGGCCGCCGGATTTCGTCCGATGCACTGCCTGATAAAATCCGCAATCATCATCAGGAATCGATTCTGGGAGCGGCTCACAATGGAAACGGCCCGGCTCTGCCGGAGGACGGCCTGAACCTCGAAGAGCACATCCAGAAAATCGAGCGGTCCTACTTGCTGGCTGCGCTCGAGCGGTCTGGCGGCGTGCGAACACAGGCGGCGAATATTCTGAAAATGTCCTACCGTTCCTTCCGGCATTACGCCAAAAAATACGGCGTCTAGCTCGCGCAGGATTTGGAGTTTCGCGCCTGCATGGATGAATTCTTGTTTGGACAATCGCTCCCAGTTTGAGTCCGCAATCTCCCACCAGCCCGTGCGATGATTGAGACACCCCTTCTGAAAAGCCCCCTATAAGAAATGAGCGTGCAAGCATCATGACGGCTGCCACCTCGCGCGTAGCTCGAATCATCCTGACGCTCTTGCTTATTTTAGGCGGCGCCATGCTCGCCTTCAGTGCGAGCTTCTACAACCAGGCGTTGGTGGACGCATTCTTTGCCTTTGCGCTCGCGAGTGTGCTGATTATCCACCTGAGGATTCGCCCTAAATGGCAGGATGCTTTGCTCGTGGTGGCTGTCACCTTTCTTTTCGCAGGTATTGATTTTCAGTTGCTGCATTACTCGCCAAAGTTGATGGCGTGGCTTTCGTTTGTTGGATTGAGCAGTTTCCTGGTCATGGCGGTCCGTACGGTCTGGGCCAAAGAAGCGGGCGCGTCCAAGGCATTACTCTGTGCATGGGTGCCCGCGGCCCTGTTCGTTATTTCCGACTATTTCGCTTCGACAATGCTCGAATGGACTTCTGCCGCGCATCCCAAAACATTGGACCTCTACCTGCTCTCCTTCGACTACAGCCTGCGTGTTCCGATAGTGTTTATCGCGGGCCGAATATATCAGTCGCATCCTTGGCTTCATAACGCGAGCTTGCTTGTCTACGTTGGGCTGGCGATCCCCATTTCGCTCGTCTACGCCGGGCTCCTGGTCCGCTTCGAACGCAAGGCCTTTCCAGCCATGCTGGCTTTCCTGATTACAGGCCCCCTGGGAATTCTGTTTTATAATTTGTTTCCCGCCTGCGGCCCGCAGGCCCTGTTCCAGCAGGGTTTCCCGCTCCATCCCTTTCCGATGGACGCCGCACCGAGGCTTCATTTGGAATCGATGGTTATGGCCGGCCCACGCAATGCCATCCCCTCCCTGCACATGGCGTGGGTTCTGCTAGCCTGGTGGTATTCGCGGGGACTTACGTGGGTCGAGCGCCTAATCGCGTTAATTTTCCTGGTATTCACCATATTTGCCACATTGGGAACAGGGGAACATTGGTTTGTGGATTTGGTCGTCGCATTTCCTTTCGCCCTTTTGATTCAGGCGATCGCAGCTTATCCCCTTACATGGAAAGATGGTCGGCGCGCGGCAGCGTTTCTTTTCGGACTTCTATGCACCCTGGCCTGGCTAATCATGCTTCGACACGACCCAAAGTTCTTTTGGACTTCACCGCTCTTGCCGTGGCTGCTTGCCACCGCTACCGTGGTGGTGACCATCATTCGACAGGCAAATCTCGATCGAGCCGTTGATCCCACCAATTACGCCAAGAGTCTTCCCGAGCGATCGGCGCGCCTCCAGGCCAGCAAAGTCTCCCTCACTGCCAATTAGACGCACTGCAGTGGACAGCGCGAAAGCATCGCTTGAGAGGGACTAGCAGCTCGTCCGCCGCGCTAGATGTCACTCTCCGTCGTCACAATTTGTCGATTTTCCCAGTCGCGGCATTTTGCTCGCAGTTTCATTGTGAACCACCACCCAAAAAACTTACCTTATATACCATATAGTACATCATATATATAGTGTACCACAAAGGAACACCTGCCCGCCGCCCCAGTGGCATCGCTCTTGCAATATATCCCCGCGTACCCCGCCAGGGCGTACAGAAACCGATTGGAAATTCTGGCGCAATGCTCCTAGGAGAAAAGAATGACAAAGAGACAGAAGGGTTTTTCGCTTATCGAGTTGCTGATCGTCGTGGCGATCATCCTGATCATCGCGGCTATCGCAATTCCGAACCTGCTTCGCGCCAGAATGTCCGCAAACGAATCCTCAGCGGTCGGTTCTACGCGTACGATTGTGACTACGGAAGTGCAGTACTCGACCACCTACGGTACGGGCTTTGCGGCGACGATTGCTGCCCTTGGCGGACCCGCTTCGTGCGTCGCGGCCGCTGCGAACGCCTGCCTTATCGACCCAGTGTTAACGCTCGGAACCAAGAGCGGCTACACCTTTAAGGCCCTACCAAACGGCGGCGCCGGCACAACGATCAGCCCTTTCACGGGATTTGAAGTGAGCGCCAATCCCCTCACTGTCGGCACCACTGGACAGCGCTCATTTTGCTCGGACCAGACTGGCGTGATTCACTTCGACGTTACAGGTGCTGTTATGGGAACGGCAGCCGGAGCTTGCTCGGCACTGCCAGCCACTCAGGTCCTTCAGTAATCTGGTTTGCTCGTCAGGGGAGGGAGCATGTCTTCCTCCCTTTTTTTTTCGGCCTCGGAGAAGGGTCTGCTCTAAAAGGCAAACCAGTCCGCAGCGCCCCAGCCAACAAACAAACCGCGAGGTGAGCTCCGGCGCGGCTTCTTGAACTTCGCGTTGTGATCTCGCACCCAGTTATTGCACCGCTTGCGGTTCCGAATCTTCCCAGGCAAAAATGCGGCCCACCAAGAGGGCCCAGTCTGACGCGCCCAGCCACGCCCAAAATGTGCCTGCGCAATCTGTCGACCCCCGCAGCCGGCCGAGGCCGGCTGGCTCTCACAGCCGAGGGGAGCACCTGCGGCGCATCGCACGAGAAACCCGTTCGGGAGAGTCCCCAAACAAATCTCCTGCCGCGCTGGATGTCACTCTCGCCCGTCAAAATTTGTCAATTTCCACGACCTGGGGTATTTTGTTTGGCGAGGGCGTAGCGGACCGGAACATATGGAGGTGTATGTTACAGAAAATAAGCCATATACTACTGTGTGCTTTGAAGGTACACAACTGTCCCCTTCTGGTACTCCCGTTGCAGTATATCACCGCGTACCCCGCCAGGGAGTACAAACACGAATTCCGGAGCTAACTGCTCCTAGGAGAAAAGAATGACAAAGAAACAGAAGGGCTTCTCGTTAATCGAGTTGCTGATCGTCGTGGCGATCATTCTGATCATCGCGGCTATCGCAATTCCCAACCTGCTTCGCTCGCGCATGGCGGCCAACGAAGCGTCAGCTGTCGGTTCTCTTCGCACGATTGTGACCTCTCAGGTCACGTTCTACACCACGTATGGTATTGGTTACTCTCCTAGCCTTCTCGTGCTCGGAGGCGCGGCTCCATGCGTTGCGTCATCGACCAGCGGTTGCTTGATCGACCCGGTTCTGTCGGCCGGAATCAAGAGCGGCTATAACTTTGAAGGTGCGGCTTCGGGCGGTGCGGGTACCGCTTCGTCCCCGAACGTCGCATTCGAAACAGACGCGTGGCCAGTTAGCAATACCTCGACTGGTACGAAGTCGTTTTGCGCGGATCAGTCCGGCGTTCTCCGTTATACGCTGGCTGGTACGCAAATCGGAGACGGCGCAGGCGCTTGCGTAGCTATACCGACCGTGCTCCAGTAGTTTCGGTGTGATTCCGGCGAGGAGGAAGCCAAACTTCCTCCTCGCTTTTTTCTTCCGGTTGCTCGACAAAAAGGTCTCGAATCATGCGCAAAAATACGACACACGGCGAATCAATGGCCAAAAGACCAATCGAGCTTGGTTTCTCGCTGATTGAGCTTCTTATAGTGGTGGCCATAATCCTGATTATCGCGGCGATCGCCATTCCGAGTCTTCTCCGTTCGAGAATTGCCGCGAACCAAGCCGCTGCCGTGGAAAATGTTCGCACGATCACCACCGCCGCTGTCGTGTACAACACTACCTGGGGAAACGGCTATCCGGCGGCTTTGAGCAATCTTGGCGGTCTCGGTACCGGAGCAACATGTGACCAAGCCAATTTGCTGGATCCGATCCTGACGACCGCGCCGTATATAAAGACAGGCTATGTCTTCGCCTACACGGGGCAGAATCCCGTCACTGCACCCCCCGGCTGCGGAAGCCCTGGCTTCTTTAACTATCTGACTACCGCGGTTCCTCAAACCGAAGATATAACGGGAGTTCGGAGTTTCTGCAGCTCCGAACCAGCCGTCATACATTACGATGTTACGGGGAGTGTTGCCGCATCGCAAGTGGCTTGCGACGCGCTCCCGATCTTGCAGTAGCATCCCTTCCCCGTGGCCTTTGGCCTTATGGGCGCGGGCGCTCTCGGGGGTGATTCAAAGAAGGTAGGGGCATGTCGCGGTTCTGGATGTCTCGTTCCAATTCTGAAAAAATCCTCATCGTCTTGTTTCTTCTGACGCTTCCGTTTATTCATGCGCGTGTTCGCGGCGATGGTATCGGGTACTACGCTTATTTGCGCTCTCCCCTGATTGATCACAACCTGCAGTTCGCCAACGATTGGAACAGTGCGCCTAAAACGATGCTGTATCTGTGCAAGGACTGCTCGAGTGAAGCAAAGCAGTACTGGAATCATCCGGCGAATCAGCTGTTGCTGGTCTACCTCGATCGCCATTTTTACGTTAACCCTATAACGAAAACCGGGCATCTGCCGAATTTCTATGCTGTCGGCCCCGCCATGCTTTGGTCCCCTTTCGTCATCGTCGCGCACCTGGCGGTTTTGGGAGCCGACCGCCTAGGCTTCAGGATCTCCGCGGATGGTCACTCCTGGCCGTACATTGTTGCCCTTTCCGGATCCACCGCGCTCTACGGCTTTCTCGGCCTCTATTTCTCCTTCCAGTTGGCGAAAAGCTATGTCGAAGAGAGGTGGGCATTTTGGGCCACGCTCGGGGTTTGGTTCGCCAGCTCTCTGCCCGCGGCAATGTACGTGGAGCCATCCTGGTCTCACGCCCATTCGGCCTTTTGTGTTTCCTGGTTTCTATGGTACTGGCATCGGACTCGCGCGTGCCGAACGTGGAAGCAATGGCTGGCGCTGGGCCTGATTTCGGGCCTTATGATGGACGTTTATCTGGCCAACGGCATTTTCCTGCTTGCGCCCGCCATCGATTGTATTGAGGACTACGCTCGTGCCTGGCGCGAACCCAGGCTCTTATTGAAGAGCCTGCCATTGCACTTTCTATTGGCGATGGGCGCCTTAATCGCCTTTCTGCCAATGTTGATCTCGAGGCAGATCGTTTACGGAAATGCGTTTGCCGTCGGCATGTACGCGAATGTTCCTTGGAACTGGACATCCCCTATGTTTCGCGCCGTGCTCTTTTCGGCGGGTCACGGGCTTTTTGTGTACACGCCGATCTTGCTGTTCGCCACGCTCGGATTGTTCGCGCTGATGTACCGCGATCGGAAAATGGGAGCCGCTTGCCTGCTAGTGACGCTGGTTTTTTACTGTCTAATCGCGGTTTATCCCTGGTGGCATGGGGTGTATTCGTTTGGTAACCGGTTTTTTATCTCCCTCACTCCGGTTTTCGTTATTGGATTAGCAGCGGCATTTTCGCGGGTCGCGCATCTTTGGAATGATTCACGAGCTGCCGCGCGCCGTCTTGTGCCGGTTACGCTGCTGTTGATTGTCTGGAACCTCGGCTTGCTCTACCAGTGGGATCATTTCCTCTTTTTCCCGCAGGGCGAAGGGGCGGTTTATTGGAGCGAAATTCTGTACAACCAGTTCCGAGTGGTTCCTAAAGACATTCTCCACGACTTATCTGCGAGGTTCTCGCTAGATGCACACGCTTACGAGCACACCCAGATCGATTGATCGAACTTGGACGTATCCTGCGGAATCCTCGAATTCCTGGATCGCGTCAGCACGGTTTCTCGTCGCCGCCTTCTTTCCGGTCGCGATGGGTTTCTACTTGAAGTGGTACATGTTAGCCGCAGAGGGAGGTTTCGCGAGGGAAGCCCATTCCATGGGGCTTCAATCCTTGAACGTGTACCAGCGCCTCGGTTTTTTTCGAGGAGATCTCCTCTGGGGCGCTCTCGCCATGCCTCTTGGCCTGCTGCTTCTAATTCGCTGGATTCCCGCTCGATGGGCGGCAGTCGTTGCAGGAACGGCGAGTTTGGGTTTCTCGGTTCTGATTGGAATTCAGCTTCTGGCCCTGCGAGAAGTTGGCCGGTTCAGTTCGTTCAGGATGCTCCAAGTTGGCCTCGATTGGGGGTTGCACGAACCCGGCTCGAATATCCAGTACCTCATTTCCAAACAAGGTTTGGCCGTTCTACTTTCGGTGCTGGGAATCGGAGTCGTAATCGTGTGGGCCGTCCGGAGTTCGAAACGCAGTTGTACCGCGCGCGTGCGGACTCGGTGGAAGACCGGAGGCGAGCTGTACTTATTTCTGATAGCCGCAACAGCGCTGCTCTCGCTTAAATCGGATACGCCCAAGTCTCCGTACGACGGGAGCAGTTTTGGTCGTGCCGCAACTTCCCTCTGGAAAGATAATGCCGTCGAAACTGAAGAGTTCGCCGGACTGGATTTGCAGTATTCCGCCGGCGTCTCCACACGTGATTTGTCCAACCTATCTGACGCCGAGCTGATTGCACGATATCGCGAACTTTCCAACGCACCGATTAACCAACCGGATTCGCGATACTTCGGAAAAGAAAAAGGCGCCAATATTCTTTTTTTCGTGCTTGAAACCACTCCTTTCAAATACTTGTCGCTTGACGGTGACATGACGGAATTTCCCAATTTAGCCCTTCTCGAGGCCAATTCGTTCATTGGTAGCCGCCACTACACCACTTTTCCGATCACCCGACAGGCGGTCTTCTCATTATTTAGTTCTTGGTATCCGGTCGATGATCCTCAGAATACTTTTGATTCGCCGTCATGGGACGCACCGGCCGATTTTCTTCGTCGTCTGGGTTCGGCAGGATATCAGGCGGCCGTTTTCTCGCCGCTCCGAGCAGCCGGTGTCCCGGATGAAGCTCTATTCAAAGCTGTAGGATTTAGCCAGCAGTTCTATCCGAATTCTGCGATTGCCGACTACGATAAGCAACCTTCCTGGAAGGCGGCGCGGGTGGCGGCCGATGTCGATGCGCTTCATTTGCTCGAAGCTCATCTCGATCAATGGATGGCGCACCGCGACAAGTTTGTCGCGGCCTTCCTTCCTCAAATTGGACATTCACCTTATCCTGACGATGACTCGGGAACCAGCGCGGACGAGCTACAAAAGCGCGGCCGAGCCATCCTCTCAAAAGAAGATGCCTGGCTGGGAGAGATCGTGGATTTCCTGCAAAGCCGAGGCCAGCTTAACAACACCATTATTGTTGTCGTGGGCGATCACGGCCTGCGTACCATCACTGAAAATCCAGACCTTCGCCGAGGAACCATCGACGAGACCGCATTTCATGTTCCCTTGCTCATTTACGCTCCGCGCGCCTTGGATCACACTGAACGGATTCCGTGGCTGACGTCCCACATAGACGTGGTGCCGACTCTATTGGACCTGCTGGGCGTGAACGGAAACAGAGAATCCGAACAGGGCTCTGCTATCTGGAATCCAACTTTGGAACACCGCACCACGTTCTTCTTCGCCAAACCGATGTTTGGTGCGGATGGATACATGACCGAAAGAAAGTTTTTCATGCGGCACTATTTCTCGGACACAGTGTACGAGAAATCCTCTGCAACCTTCGATGCTGACGATATACTTCCACGCCAATCGCCGGCGGCTCGCGATTTGACCGCCAAACTTTTGGACATGGTCGCTCTCGAAAAGGCCTGGCACCGCAAATTTGCCGGTCCTCCGGCGCATCCGGCTGCGGACATTAGTGCCGCCTTCAACTTGCCTTCGAGATAACCCGATTCCCCGCATCCGCTGAAAACTAGAGTTTTTTGTTACACTCGGAATGTGCGATCAGCAATTTTTGCTGCGATTCTCGCTGCATCTTTGATGCCGGCGCAGAATTCAAAGGCAGTTCGCAGTTCCCTCGAATCTCGCTATAGGGGAGCACGGACGCTGAAGGCCCAGTTTTTCCAGCGCTACAGCGACGGGAGCGGCGGTGTATCCGCTGAATCGGGCGTCGTGTATTTCTCGCGGCCGGGGCGAATGCGCTGGGAGTACGAATCGCCCGAGCAGAAGCTTTTTCTCGTCGACGGCGCCAATGCGTGGTTTTACGTCCCCGCGGATCACACAGCTAGCCGCGCCAAGATCAGGGAAAGCTCCGATTGGCGTACGCCGCTGGCGCTGCTTGCCGCCAAAACCGATTTGTCTAAGCTCTGCCGCCAAATTGAACTCGTTGGCGATTCCGCATCCAGCAAGGATTCGGACCTGCAACCCGCCGCTGGTGATGCCGTGCTGCGTTGCGTGCCCCGAGGTTCTGAAGAAGGAGCTGCAACTCCGGAAGTGCTGTTGGAAGTGGACCCTAAAGGGTGGCTTGCGCGGATTGTTATTCACGAGGCGGGCAATGCTCAAACGGAATTTCGGTTCGGAAACTGGGCGGAAAACCTACCCATTCCCGAAGCGAAATTCCACTTTCAGCCGCCGGCGGGAGTCGCGATCGTCGACGAAGAATCGCTTGCCGGCGAGGTTCACTGATCGCGGCGCCTGCCGCGTCATTCGCTGAGAAATGCCGTAGTCTCGCGCAGAAACATATCCAATTGGTCGTGGTGCACCCAGTGACCTGCGTTTGGGACTTTCAACAGCCGCGCATTACGGATCGCTACTCTTCGCGGATCCTTCTCCGGCACGGGAAGAAAGCTTTCCAAGCCCCAGAAAAACAGTATTGGGCAGGTGATGCGACCGTAGACTTCGGTGCAATCTTCTACTCCGTGGCCGTAGGGTGGAAACAGCCGCGCGTAATTATCAAATTTCCAGATCAGCGAGCCATCGGGTTCCCAGTTCGTTCCGTGCAGAGTCAAGTGCTGGGCCACTTCATCGGAGAGATGGGGATTCGCTTCCTTCATACGCGCGATGGCGGCTTCGAGGCTCGGATACGTTTTCGGCTGGCGCTTCTCGATTTTGCGGATGGACTCGATCCAATAGCGCAGCTGTTCTGATGCGGGACTGTGAATGCGACTTTCCAGCGGCGCGCCCAAACCTTCGATTGACACGGCTTTTAGAGCCCTCTCCGGATATACGCCGCAGTAGTGCAGGACAATGCTGCCGCCGAGCGAATGGCCGATCAGCCGGATGGGAAAATCGTCGATGATATCCAACAGTGCGGATAGGTCGAGCACGTGTTCGGCGATGCTATACATTGCGCCCGGCGCCCACGCGCTGTTCCCGTGACCGCGGAGATCGAGCGCGTAGACGTGATATCGCTCGCGCAACGACCGCGCGACCCAATCCCAGTTCCGAGCATGATCCAGTCCTCCGTGCACAAGCACCAGAGAGGGCTTGTCATCGTCGCCATAGTCCCAGAATTGCAGCTTGAGGCGATCGGAATAGAAAAAGTGTGAGATAGGTTCCATGGGCTCCAATTCACGGCGTCAAAGAATTTTTCGCCGATAGGACTGGCGGAGAAGGTGGGATTCGCTCATTTTAGAATTCAGCGCGCGCAAACGATCGAGCGAGCTATAGCCAACCTCCGCCAAAACCGGCCCGACGCAGGCCGCTGACGATGCATGGGCAACTTCGCATCAATTGCCACAACAATCCGCTCCGATAGTTTTCGATCATCAGGATGATCGGCCCTTGATTCAGCCCGTAGTGCCAAGGCGACACCCAGCCATGTGGATTGCCGAGCCTTCCCGGGTACGTCGCGTTGAAAGACGCTTTGAATCCGTACGGGTTCAGCTCTGTCAAGTTAGCCTCGTGAATGTAGTAGTCGAGCGCGGGCAACACGATTTCGGGAGCGAACGGCAGCGACGCCGCCACAGCCCAAGGCGCGATGGTTCCGTCGTCGGGCCCATACGGCACGCCACGTCCGACGTAGCTAAAGAATTGGCGTTCAATACCATTCACTTCGATAGTGGCTGGGCCGGGACCGTCGCCCGCGGTAATTCCCCAGCACTGGCGCGCGTAGCCCTCGAACTTGAGTGGGTTGTCGATCGCATACTGTTGCTGAGCATAAGTTGCGCGGCGGCTGTTTTCGAAATAATCGATGCCTTTATCGCGCATGAAAGCATCCTGAATACCGCGAAAATCCACCCACAGATGCGAAAGCTGGTGAGTGAATAAAGGTCCCGCGTAAAGATAGTCTTGCCCGCAGCAGTGCTCCCATTTGTAAGTGGAAGCCCACGCGGCATAGCTACTCTCGAGTAGCGGATGTGTCGGCGAGCCTAGCGCCAGGATGTACAACAATAATGCCTCGTCGTAGCCCTCCCAACGGTACTTGATAAATCCGCTTTCGGGCTTCCAGCCGTGCGTGACCGTTGCGCCGCTGTTTTGTGCCCATTGCCAATCTGCGCGTCGATAGAGCGCGTCTGCGAGCATGCGGATCTCGTTTTCGCCTGGCCTATCGGCGACAAAATATGCTGCTGCCGCGAGCGCGCCCGCCAGCAGAAAGGCACTGTCTACGGTCGACAACTCGCATTGCCATGCGCGCCGCCCGGTGCGCATATCCAGAAAGTGATAGTAGAAGCCCCGATGGCCAGTCGTATCAGACTCGGGACCTTGCGGGCTGTTCCAGAAAAAACGCAGCGTCGTCAGCGCACGTTCTATGGCAGCGGGGCGCGGCATGAAACCACGTTCGACAGCCGCAGGGTAAGATGCCAACGCGAGGCCGGTAGCGGCAATGCTGGCAGGCCAATTTGCTTCGGTCTTGTCGATCACGAGCCCATTGGCTGGATTCGTCTCATGCAAAAAGTAGTTGAAGGAGTCACGCTGAAGTTTCTCCAGTTCGGCATCGACGGTTAACTTCCTAGTGCTCATGGTTTCAGCGTGGCCTGCGAACTCTCCCTGCACCATAGCCTTGAAGGTTGCGGCTTCAATTTAGCATCGTTCGAGGTCGAGGACCACGCGTGACGCGACATCGCCATGTTCGAAACATGGCTATCTCAGCTTAGCCATTCGGATGGCTCCTTGATGTGGGGTTGTGCCAGCGGCCGTCTGAAGCGATAAGCGCGTCGGCCTCTTTCGGCCCCCAGCTGTGGCGCTTGTACGGACGAGCACGGTGATGCTTCTTAAGGACTGGATCGACCACCGCCCATGCCGCCTCAACAGCGTCCTCTCGAGTGAAGAGCGTACCGTCTCCGGCCATGGCGTCGCCCAGGAGCCGCTCGTACGGCGATTCTTCTCCCGGCTGTTCTTCGACCAGGTAAAGTTCGCGCTGGTCACCGACGAACTCCTTCCCTTCGCGCTTGACGCGAGCGGCGAGGGCGATGGCGGAATCCGGAGAAAGCTGGAATCGCAGATAGTTGGTTCGGCCAGTGGTCGGCTGTGAGTCGGCGAAAAGCCTTTGTGGGGGCGGCTTCAGTTCCACAAGGACCTCGGTTTCGTTTTCGGCTAGGTATTTTCCAGAGCGCAAGTACCACGGCACTCCCTGCCATCGCCACGAGTCGATGAAAAGACGCAGGGCGCAGAAAGTCTCGACGTCGGAGTTTTTTGCCACGTGTGGCTCCTTTCGGTAGCCAGCATATTGGCCGCGCACCAAATCGTCGGACTTCAGAGGGCGCATGGCTTGAAAGACCTTGGCTTTCTCGTTGTGGACGGCTCCAAAATCCCTATCGGCTGGCGGCTCCATGGCAAGTAGCGCGACGATCTGGAAGAGGTGGTTCTCGATCACGTCGCGCAGACAGCCGGCGGTTTCGTAAAACGCGCCACGGCCCTTAACACCAAAATTCTCGGCTAGAGTTATCTGGACGCTGGCCACGTAGTTGCGATTCCAGATCGGCTCCAGGAACGAATTCGCGAAGCGGAAATAGAGGATATTCATGATCGCTTCCTTACCGAGGAAGTGGTCAATGCGGAAGATCGAGTCTTCCGGGAACACCGCGCGCGCGACGCGGTTGAGCTCCCGCGCGGAGGCCAAGTCGCGTCCGAACGGTTTTTCGACGATGACACGCGCATGCTCAGCCAATTTCGCGGCACCAAGCCCTTTGATCACGGTTTCGAAAAGCGAGGGCGGAATGGCCAAGTAGTGCGCTGGACGCCGGGCGCGACCCAACTGCTTTTTTATCGCCGTGAACGTGGCCGGGTCTTTATAGTCCCCACTCACGTAGGTGAACAGGGACAGAAGGTGGCGGAGAGCGCGCTTGTCATCGATCCCACCTGATCGCTTTATGCTGTCCGTCACGCGTTTCCGCAGACGATCCAGGCTCCACTTTGGAAAGGCAACGCCGATTACCGGGACCTTGAGGGCACCTCGCTTCGCCATCGCGTAGAGCGCCGGGAAGATCATCTTGTGGGCGAGATCGCCCGTCACACCGAAGAACACCAGCGCATCCGAACGGGATGTGGTCATCAGGCACTTCCCTTTTTGGCGGCGGCTTTTTCCTTATGGCCGCCGAACTGGTAACGAAGCGCCGACAACATCTTGTCGGCGAAGTCGTCCTCACCGCGCGAACTGAAGCGTTCGTAGAGTGCGGCACTGAGGACGGGAGCCGGAACGGATTCGTCAATGGCCGCCTTAATCGTCCAGCGTCCCTCTCCCGAGTCCGATACCCGGCCAGCAAACTTCGACAGGTCCGGGCTATCGAGGAGCGCGCTGGCGGCCAAATCCAGGAGCCATGACGAGATGACACTGCCGCGGCGCCAGACCTCTGCGATGTCGGCCAGATTCAGGTCGTATGCGTAGTGCTCGGGATCGCGCAGCGGAGTGGTTTCGGCATCGATGGTGCTCTTCTGTTTGCCGGCGTTGGCGTGGCGCAGGATATTTAAGCCTTCCGCGTAGGAGGCCATCATCCCGTACTCGATGCCGTTGTGTACCATCTTGACGAAGTGGCCCGCGCCGCTCGGACCGCAGTGCAAATAGCCGTGTTCAGCCGTGCCACCTAATTTTTCCCGACCGGGCGTGCGTGGCGCCTCGTCGATGTTCGGAGCCAAGGCGGCGAAAATGGGATCGATGCGCCGGACGACAGTTTCATCACCGCCAATCATCAGACAGTAGCCTCGCTCTGAACCCCAGACCCCGCCGCTCGTCCCGGCGTCCACATAGTGGATGCCCTTCGGTTTCAATTCGGCAGCGCGGCGGATGTCATCGTGGTAATAGGAGTTGCCACCGTCGATGACCACGTCGTCACTTTCGAGAAGTGGGACGAGGGTCTTCAGCGTCGGATCGACCACTGCGGCCGGCACCATCATCCAGACGGCGCGGGGCGATTTCAGCTTCTTCGCGAAGTCTTTGAGCGATGTCGTCCCGACCGCCCCTTCTTTGGCGAGCGCCTGGACGGTTTCCGCCTGGAGGTCGTAAACGACGCACTGGTGGCCGGCCCGCATAAGGCGCCGCACCATGTTTGTTCCCATCCGTCCCAATCCGATCATTCCTAGTTCCATGTGATTCTCCTTTCGCTATAAAAACCGTGACGGCCGCATCTTGCAGACGTCAGATGAAGTCACAGCCGATCGGCTCGTGCGTCGCATTAACGAGAAGAAAGAGACTGAAGTGCTCCTGATCCATTTACGGTGTAGTTCTGGTAATCGATGGTCAGCGTCTCCTTGCCGAATATCCTGATGGCTGAAACCGCTTCTTCTCTCGAGAGAAGCCAGAACCCGTCGATCTTCTGGTAGTCCCGCAAAAAATCCACCTGCTTGACCCAAAACGACGGGCTCTTGGCCAGACGGCCGGTGATTTTCACGATCGCGAAATCCTTGTTATCGATCCAGATCTTTCCTTCGAAGAGATCCGTTTGCTTGTGCTTCGGAACGGCGTGAACGACGGAGCAGTTCGAGCTGCCGATTCTTTCCGTCCCAACCATTTCAAAGGTGTAGTTTTCCGGAGTGATCAAGCTGTCTGGGTCCTTGTCGGCCCGTACCCTCTTCTTTTCATTCTCCATAAGCCGCTGGAAGACATGATGGAGTACGAATCCCGAGCCTTTTTCGGACGAGCTTGTGAAAGTCTCTGTACCTGGCGCGGTGTATTCCATGACCACAACTTGTTCAGCGACAATTTTGTCTTTCTCGTTCTGTACCTTATAGGTGCGAGTTACCGAGAGCCGATCCAGATGAGTTTCCTGCCAATGGTGGCGAACGGTCATCCTGAAAAAAGACCGGCCGTACCATTTTGCTTCCCGGCGGCCGAGGCAAGCGGCACTGCAGCCACCGTTTGACTGGCAACCGTCTCGCGCGGATATGAGAAGGGACTCCCGATTGACAGGATTCCCAACAACGATACGCCGAGGCAAAGTCTTTTGAACCCAACTGCTGATCTCATAGCGACCGGCCTCCTCCAACTCAATTCACCGGACCAATTCATCTTCTTACGCATGATTTTCAGCGTTACTTCGCCAGCGCCTTGCCAATAGATTTCAATTCGCGCCTGACGTTTCGGGGTGGTCTTGGGATATGCCATTTTCAGATCATTGAGGGCATCGATAACAATTCGGGAAACGATCAGGCGGGCGTTCTCCTTATCATCGGCGGGGACGACGTACCAGGGTGCGTGATGGGTGCTTGTGGCGTGCAGGCACTCCTCGTAAGCCTTCACGTAATGCTTCCAGTATTTTCTCTCGTGAATGTCCGCGAGGCTGAATTTCCAGTTCTTGTCCGGCTCGTCAATGCGCGCGAGGAAGCGCTTTCGTTGCTCGTTTTTCGACAGGTGGAGGAATATTTTGACGATCCGGGTGCCGTTACGGTGGAGATGTTCCTCCAAGTCCACGATGGAACGATACCGCTCCTTCCAAATGTTCTTCTCGTCGCGCAACGCTTCCGGAAGCTCCTGGTTGCGGAGAATCTCCGGATGCACGCGAACGACGAGCACCTCCTCGTAGTAAGAACGATTAAATATGCCGATCCGTCCGCGTTCGGGAAGGCGGCACGTGGTGCGCCAGAGAAAATCATGTTTCAGTTCTTCGGCACTCGGCTGTTTGAAACTGAAAACCTCGCAGCCTTCCGGATTGACCCCGGACATGACGTGCCGGATGGAGCCGTCCTTGCCGGCAGCGTCCGATGCCTGAAAAATCAGCAGCAACGCATAGTGGGCGGATGCGTAGTGAAGTTGTTGCAGCGCGCTCAACTCTTCTACGTGTTTTTCCAGGAGTTTTTGATACCGCTTCTTCGACTTGCAAAAGGGCTTTATCAGCGTCGGCCACTTTTTGAGTTTGACCTTTTCTTTCGGGCCGACACGGAAATCCTTTGAATTGATTTTCATTTTCATCCCTTCGGCGATGTCCGGCGCGAGTTCTTGTTCCGTTACTTATGGGGTTCATTTTCCGGAGTTTCCCGCTCCGCTTTCTCCCATTCCTCAACTTCTCGCACGTCCTCGCGTCCCAGCTCCTCGTAGAGTTCATGGACTCGCTTGACGATGTGTAGATTCAAATCGGCAGGTGGGTCGGCTTTGGCTTCGCGGTTTAGACTCAGCTTTTGATTTCAGTCTTAGGCTCAGCTTTGGCCTCAGGCTTCGGTTCGGCCTTGGCTTCGGGCTTTGGCTCGGCCTTAGCTTCAGGCTTTGGTTCAACTTTGGCTTCGGGCTTCGGCTCGGCCTTAGTTTCGTCTTTCTTAATCTCCCGCTCCGCCTTCTCCCAGTCCTGAACTGCATGACCGCCCTTGCGGCCTCGCTCCTCATAGAGTTCATAGGCTCGCTTCGCGATCTGCGGCGTCAGGTCGGACAGCGTCTTAGCTTCGGGCTTCGCCTCGGCTTTGGCTTCCGGCTCTCGCCTCGGCTTTGGCTTCAGAGCTTCGGGTCGCCTTTAGCATTGGCGGCAGACTTTGGCTCGGCTCGTGGCTTCAGGCTTCGGCTTATCGGCTTTGGCAGAACCAAAAATCCGATACGCGAGCAGTTTCACGCGGTCATTCACGAGGAACCAAACTAGAGCATAGCCCCAAACGAACCCTGCCCAGCCCCAGCCGAGCGGCGTCATAAACAACCCATAAACCGCAATCAGTGTCGCGATGGTTTGCGTGCCGAGCACCGCTATCCATAGAATCCGCGCCGGGCGGATGGACCAGAACGGACCGCGCGTGCGCGTCAGGAAAATCGTCAGATGTCCGGCCACGGACAGCTTCAGGTACATCAGCGTTTGGACGTGCGCGTGGTCGAGGTGAAATACGCGCTCGCCAAGATAAAACAGGCCAAACGCAGCCACGACCCCGATCACGCCCAGCACCGTGGAGATCCCCAGCACCAGGCGCATGTTCCAGGCCTCGGGCTTATCCTTGTAATGAACGTTGTCATACGCGATGGACAGGATGGCTCCGTCGTTGAGCACGGCGATCATCACGATCATCACCGCGGTCACGGGGTAGAAGTTAAATACCAGGATCGCCAGCGTCATGAAGAACAGCACGCGCAGTGTTTCGGCGATGCGGTAGATCGCGTAGCTATTCATCCGCTGGAAGATGCGGCGGCTCTCCTTGATCGCGTCGATGATTACCGACAGGCCGGACGCCAGCAGCACGATGGACGCCGCCGCGCGAGCCGCGTCGGTCGCGCCGGAAACCGCGATGCCGCAGTCTGCTTTCTTCAGCGCGGGAGCGTCGTTCACGCCGTCGCCGGTCATGCCGACGATGTGGCCGTGCTTCTGCAGAACATCGACGATGTTGTACTTGTCTTCGGGAAATACCTGGGCGAAGCCGTCCGCTTTCTCGATGGACTCCGCCGCCTGCGCCGTCTCGTGTTGCTTCGAGTCGCGCAATCACGGTGGCATCCAGGATGTTCGTGCCCAGTCCCAGTTGGCGGGCAGTTTCCCGGGCGATGGCCAATTGGTCGCCGGTAACCATTTTGACTTTCACGCCCATCTGCCGGGCGCTCGCGATGGTTGCTTTGGCCTGCTCGCGCGGCGGATCGAACATTGGCAACACGCCAACAAACTGCCACTTATTTTCCTGATCCGCCCGAGCCACGCCCAAGGAACGGAAGCCGCGTCCCGCAAACTCATTGACGGCTTTCTCGACGGCGGCCTTTACTTCGCCGGCGTTGGTCGACATCTCCAGAATCACCTGCGGCGCGCCCTTGGCCACAAAGAACTGTTTTCCGTCCGCAGCTTTCACGGTAGCTTCGGTGCGCTTATGCACCGGATCGAACGGCTGGAAATGGAGTACCTGAAAGGCCTTTAGCGCCTTATCGTCCTTCACGCCGCCGATCACGGCCAGGTCGATGGTGTCCTTGTCTTCCGCGCGCGAAGCCAGTGCGGCCCAGAGAATGACCTGGTCGGCAGGGATTTTGTTCACGCAGAAGGGATCGCCCAGCGTCAGCTTGTTCTGGGTCAGAGTGCCGGTCTTGTCCGAGCACAGCACATCCACGCCAGCGAGTTCCTCGATCGCCGACAGTTTGGTCACAATCGCTTGTTTTTTTGCCAGCAGACGCGCGCCGACTGCCATGGTCACGGATAGCACCGTGGGCATCGCCACCGGGATCGCGGCCACCAGAAGCACCAGGGCGAATTCCAACGTGCTGAGGATCGGGTCGTGACGGAAGAGCGCCACGGTAACAATCACCGCCACCAGGGCCACCGCGAGGATGATCAGGTAATCGCCAATCTTCAGCACGGCACGCTGGAAATGGCTGACGGTAGTGCGCCTCCTGCACCAGTTGCGCGGTCTTGCCGAAGTAGGTGTTCGTGCCGGTGGCGTACACCATCGCGTCGGTTTCGCCCCGCTTGATAATCGAACCCGAAAACACTGCCTCGCCAGGTTTGCGCGTCGCGGGCAAAGATTCGCCGGTTAACGCGGACTGATCTACTTGCACCGGATCGCCCGCCAACAAGCGCGCATCCGCCGGCACGATGTCCCCCAGCCGCAGACGGATGACGTCGCCCGGCACCAGTTCCCGCGCCAGAGGGGTGACCCACTTCCCATCTCGTTTCACCGTGGCCTTGGTCGCCAGCTTGGCCTTCAACGCGGCAATTTCGTTGCCCGCCTGATGTTCCTCCCAAAATGCGACCACAGCGTTGGAGAAAAGCAGAAAGAGAATGATGAAGAAATCCAGCCAGTGCCGGACCACTCCCGACAAAATCACCGCCGCTTCGATCATCCACGGAATGGGACCCCAGAAATAAGTGAGAAACTTCAGGAATGGGTTGGTTTTCTTTTCCGCGATCTCGTTAGGCCCGTATTGCGCCAGCCGTTTCTGCGCTTCGGCTTGGCTGAGGCCTTTCGGCGACGACCCCAATTTTTTCTCCACTTCCGGCATGGGCAGGGTTTTCAGATCGTTTTTCGGATCAGGCTTCGGTCCCGCCTTCGACTCGGGAGGCTGATCCACATCGGACTGGATGGGCGCTTGTGCACTCATTGAGGATTACTCCATTTCCAGTTCCGGATTTCCGGCATATCTTCGCCGTGCTTGTCGATGTATTGCTTGTGCTCGATGAGCTTGTCCTGCATCTGCTGCTTCAGGTAAGCCCCCTTGGTGCCCAAGTGCGGTAGCCGATCGACCACGTCTTGCACAAGGTGGAACCGGTCCAGGTCGTTCTGCACCCTCATGTCAAAAGCGGTCGTGATGGTGCCTTCTTCCTTGTAGCCCCGGACGTGGAGGTTGCGGTTGGCGCGGCGGTAGGTCAGCCGGTGGACTAGCCACGGATATCCATGAAAGCCGAAGATGATGTGTTTATCTTTGGTGAAAAGCGAATCGTAGTCCGTTTCGGTCAATCCGTGCGGGTGCTCGCTCGAAGACTGCAGCTTCATCAGATCGACGACATTGATCACCCGGATTTTCAGTTCGGGCAAATGCTGGCGGAGGATGGAAACGGCAGCCAAAATCTCCAGCGTGGGCGTGTCACCGCAGCAGGCCATTACCACGTCCGGCTCGGCATTCTGGTCGTTGCTCGCCCATTGCCAGATGCCAATTCCTTCCGTGCAATGAACAACCGCGGCGTCCATGGTCAGCCATTGCGGCAGGGCATGCTTTCCTGCGACCACCACGTTGACGTAATTCCGGCTGCGCAGGCAGTGATCGAAAACCGACAACAGGCAGTTGGCGTCAGGCGGAAGGTAAACGCGCACGATATCGGCCTTCTTGTTGATGACGTGGTCGAGAAAGCCGGGATCCTGGTGCGTGAAGCCGTTGTGATCCTGCTGCCAGACATGGGAGGCGAGCAGATAGTTCAGCGACGAAATCTTTCGGCGCCAGGGCAGTTCCAGGCATACCTTCAGCCACTTGGCGTGCTGGCTGAACATCGAATCGATGATGCGAATGAAGGCCTCATAGCTGTTGAACAGCCCGTGCCGCCCGGTCAGAAGATATCCTTCGAGCCAACCCTCGCACTGGTTCTCGCTGAGCATCGAATCCAGCACGCGTCCGGCGGGCGCGAGGAATTCGTCATTTTTTACTTCCCGGGCGTCCCACTGACGGTTGGTGACTTCAAAGACCGCGCCCAGCAGATTCGAGAGGGTTTCATCGGGACCGAAGACTCGGAAATTATGCTGATCCTCATTTAGCTTGGCCACATCCCGCAGGAAATTGCCCAGCACGAGTGTATCTTGGCCGTTAACCGCGCCGGGCGAAGGCACGTTCACCGCGTGGACGTGGAAGTCCGGCATGCGCAGATCGCGCAGCAGAATTCCGCCGTTGGCGTGCGGATTGGCGCCCATCCGCCGGTCGCCCTTCGGCGCCAGCTCGGCCAATTCGGGCATGAGCCGCCCATTCCCATCGAACAACTCCTCGGGTTTGTAGCTCTTCATCCAGCTTTCAAGCTGCTTGACGTGATCGGGATGCTCGGAATCGACCAGGAGCGGCACTTGGTGCGCTCGGAAAGTACCCTCGATTTGCAGGCCGTCGACGAATTTCGGTCCCGTCCAGCCCTTGGGTGACTTGAGGACGATCATCGGCCAGCGCGGCCGAGTGGTGTCGTTATTGTTCCGCGCGTTGCTTTGGATTTGCCGGATGTCCTCGATGGCCTTTTCCATCGTGGTGGCCATGAGTTCATGCATCTTTTCCGGCTCATCGCCTTCGACAAAGTAGGGCGTCCAGCCGCAGCCTCGCAGAAATTGCTCCAATTCCTCATGCTCGATGCGGGCCAGGACGGTCGGATTGCTGATCTTGTAGCCATTCAGGTGCAGGATCGGCAGCACAGCTCCGTCGGTAATCGGGTCGAGGAACTTGTTGGACTGCCATGAGGTCGCCAAGGAGGCCGTTTCCGCTTCGCCATCGCCGATGATGCAGGCGACGATCAGATCGGGATTGTCGAACGCCGCCCCGAAGGCATGGCTAAGCGAGTATCCCAGCTCGCCACCTTCGTGAATCGACCCAGGCGTCGTCGGCGCAACGTGACTCGAAATTCCGCCGGGAAACGAGAACTGCTTGAACAGCTTCTTCATTCCGGCTTCGTCCTGGGTGACGTTCGGGTAGATGTCAGTCCAGGTGCCTTCGAGGTAGACGTTGCCCACAATCGCTGGGCCGCCGTGCCCGGGACCAGCGATGTAAAACATATCGAGGTCATACTTCTTGATGACTCGGTTCAGGTGCACGTAGATGAAGTTCTGGCCGGGCGTCGTGCCCCAGTGTCCAACCACCAGCGGCTTCACGTGCGACAGTTTCAGCGGCTCCTTCAGCAGCGGATTGTCGTAGAGATAAATTTGGCCGACCGACAGATAGTTGGCGGCGCGCCAGTAGGCATTCATCTTGTGGAGCAGTTCCGGGAAAAGATCAGTGGAAAATTCTAGTGAAAGAGTTTCTGTGTTCATGGCTCAATTCTCCGTTTTCAGGAAAGGCCCGGTACGCGAAAAACCGTTTTCTCGATCTCGCGTTCTTCGTCCGTGCGAATGACGCGAACTGCGTCTCAGCTGGCCGACGTGCGTTTCGTTGCTCTTCGCTGCTGCTCCGAATTGGTCACGAACTCGATTCTCAAATTCATTATTGAGGT
>CAVWEZ010000013.1:0-81757 GCA_963754105.1 uncultured Acidobacteriota bacterium | reverse complement strand
ATGTTTCTGCCT
Source organism: uncultured Acidobacteriota bacterium (assembly GCA_963754105.1). Classification (GTDB taxonomy): domain Bacteria; phylum Acidobacteriota; class Terriglobia; order Acidiferrales; family UBA7541; genus Palsa-295. The sequence continues at coordinate 81,745 of CAVWEZ010000013.1, read as the reverse complement.
CCTTCGACTCGTTGGTACTTGCTAACGACGCCGCCATCGGTTTTGCGGGTTCCCAGGGAAATTTCGAATTAAATGTTTTCAAGCCGGTGATCATCTACAATTTCCTGCATTCCGTGCGACTGCTCACGGACGCCTGCCGCTCGTTCGCTGACCACTGCGTTTCCGGGATGGAATGGATTTGCAACGCATCGAGCAGTACGTTAAGAACTCGCTGATGCTGGTCACCGCTCTTAGCCCGATCATTGGCTATGATAAATGCGCGGCGGCCGCTCACAAAGCTCACCATGAAAAATGCAGCCTGCGCCAAGCCGTTCTGGAGCTTGGCTACCTCACCGCCGATGAGTTCGACGAGATTGTTGTACCTGAGAAGATGACACATCCATAAAAGTTGCGCGGAGGTGTGTTCCGATTCGATGCATTTTGGTTCAGTTCGGTTCACGTTTCTGCGCAGAAGACAGCACTTTTCGTCACATCGGTACGGACATTCTCACTTCTAGAACGATCTAATTTTCGAAATAGAAATTCCTTTTGACACTAATTCCGGTGTTAACTAAAATTTCCTAATATCTAAACTGTTTTTTTAGTTCCCCTTCCGCTGGAGCATCCATGCGGATCTTTGTGGCCGAGCGCGATGCCGCGCTTGGCACGTTTCTGGAGCGCGAGTTTGGCGAAGAACACTACTCCGTCGACTTGGCCGCAGACCTGGGTGATATCGCCCGGTTGGCTGAAGAGCGCGATTACCAGGCCGCTATACTCGATTTAAACGTCGAGGGTTCCAGGTGCCTCGCTGTTTTGCGGCAGGCTCGCTCCCACGATCAATTACCCATCCTCGTCTTAGCCGCCGATGCTAAACCGGAAGCGCGGGCACAAATGCTCGATTTGGGAGCGGACGATCTACTGCTGAAGCCGTTTGCCTTCTCCGAGTTAGCGGCACGAGTACGGGCGCTCGTTCGGCGCGGCGGGCACGGGCCAGACACCGTGTTGCGCGTGGACGATCTCGAATTAAGCCGTGTCGAACGCCGCGTGATTCGGGCCGGGCGGTCCATCGAGCTTACGCCCAAGGAATTCGCGCTGCTGGAATTCCTGATGCTCAATACGTCTCATCCCGTCTCGCGGCCGCAAATTGTCGAACGTGTCTGGAATTTATCGTTCGATACGCTGACGAACGTAGTTGATGTGTATATCAACTATCTGCGTAAAAAGGTGGATACACCGTCCGATGGAAAGTTGATTCACACGGTTCGAGGAGTGGGTTACCAATTGCAGGCGCGAAAACAGCATTGCCCCGTCTGAGAGTTGGCTCCAGATAATTTCAGGAGGCCATGAATGTCCCCAGCCATACAGACGTTGACGAAGGAACTGAGTGGGAAGGTGTTGGTCGCGAGTCCGTACGCTCCACTTCGAGCGCATATGGTGAAGAACCTGGCTTTTCCCAATGCTTCCGTCTCGGAAGCGCGGGGAGGAGCGGATGCTCTCCTGAAACTCGAGGAGAGCGATTTCGGCACGCTGCTGCTTGATCCGAGGATCGACGATTTGGACGTCGGAGAGCTAATGGCGACTCTTCGCGGCCGCTTTCCTAATCTAGACGTCGTTCTTATGGAGTCCGATCCAAGGCGCGATGAAGGCGCCATTGATCGAACGCACCCGGAATCTCTGATGTCGGAGGCGGTGAAAAGCAAGATTTCCGTCGCCCAGCCTTTTCGAGACTCCCGGCAGTATCCCTTCGAGGTCATTCCCGATATTGCAGCCGAATCAGTGGAATCCCGGATGCGGTCGCTGCCTGGGATGATCGGAACGAGCCAGGGAATGCAGCGCATTTGCCGCCTTGCCCGCCTGGTGGCGCCGCGCGATACGGCGGTTTTGATCGTAGGCGAAACCGGCACGGGCAAGGAGTTGGTCGCGAGCGGCATCCACAGTCTCAGCCGGCGGAGCAAGGGCCCATTCGTGGTTGTGAATTGCGCCGCGATTCCGGAAAGCCTGTTGGAGGCCGAACTCTTTGGTTTCACGCGCGGCGCTTTTACGGGCGCTTTTCAATCCAGGCTAGGCCGCATCCATGCCGCACACGGCGGGACACTCTTGTTGGATGAAGTGGGCGAATTGCCCCTCGGCATGCAAGCCAAACTGCTGCGGTTCGTGCAGGAGCATGAAGTGCAGCGTCTGGGTAGCGCGGATGTTTTTCGAGTGGACGTACGGCTGATCGCCTCAACGAATGCCGACTTGATGCAACGTGTCCGCGAAAAACAGTTTCGCGAGGATCTTTATTACCGGTTATCCGTTTTTCCGCTCGATCTTTCTCCGCTGCGCGAGCGCACCGGGGATACGCTTCCCTTGGCGCGGCACTTTCTGGATGGATTCTGCCGCGAGTCAGCGGTTGCGGCGAAGACGTTCAGTCCGGAAGCGGCGAATTTGTTGCAGCGTTATCATTGGCCGGGTAATGTGCGAGAGCTGCAACACGCCGTTGAGCGAGCCTTCGTTCTAGCGGAGGAGAATCCTCTGATCCGGGCCGATAATTTAGCGATGCTCGCCGGCGCGCCTGATCTTACAAAATTCTAATCTTGTCCTGCCGTTCCTGGACCCCGCCGTGCATGTCCAAAGGGACATGTACACAACGCTGCTCGATGAACGCCAATGCGAGAAGCTGCTACTCGATCACCTTCCGCACGTTCAATACGTTGCGCGCCGCATTCACACCCGTTTGCCGCCCCAAGTGTTGCTCGAGGACCTCGTTCACGCCGGGATACTCGGCCTAATGGATGCGGTGCGAAAGTACGATCCCGGAAAAAACGTTCAACTGAAACACTACGCCGAATTCCGCATCCGGGGCGCGATTCTGGATAGCCTCCGGCTCGTGGATTGGAGTCCGCGGGCGCTGCGCCGGCAGGCGCGGCGCCTCGAACAAGCAATATCGCAGTGCAAGGCGCGGCTGGGCCGCGATCCAAGCGAAACCGAAATCGCTGCTGAGCTGGAAGTAAGCCTGGATAGTCTCCAGCACCTTCGGGGCGATCTGCGTGGTCTGGATATCGAGAGCCTTCAGTCGACCGCGGAAGACCGCGGCGAATCGCTAGATTCGCAAGCCCGATCGGAAGACGACGATCCGTACCAGCAGGCTCTTCGGTCGGAGATGACCTCTTTGGTCGATCTGGCGATTGCCGAACTGCCCGCCCGCGAGCGCGACGTGCTGGCTCTTTATCATTTCCAAGAGCTCACCATGAAGGAAGTTGGAGGAGTATTGCGCATCGGCGAATCTCGCGTGTCGCAGATTCACACTGCCGCACTCAGTCGGCTGCGCTCCAGGCTGCTGGAAATAGTGGCCAAGCCGCCACAAGCACGAATAAGGACCACCCAGCGTCCCGAAGTTGCCACTCAGCGAAAACCCCCGCTCATGGAGGCAGCGAAAACAAGCGCTTCAACTCTAAAAGCGCCAGGGGCTCAGGCCCAGGAGATGGTTTCGTAGCTATTCGACACGGCAATTGTATGTCTAGCGCTTCTGAAGAACGGTTTCGCAAATTAAGGTCGCGATTCAATGGCGCGGCCCCCCAAAACGGTCCAAGGCCGGCACGGACCGCACGTGTCCGAAATGGCTCTTCTGGGTCGCGGCTTCTAACCGACCTTCTCGGCGCGGTGCCCGTTGATCTGGCGCGGATCAGCGAACATATTCGTTCGCACCCCGAAATAGCCGACCTCATCATCAGGCTTGCTGGCTCGCTCCTTCTCTCTGCCGACAGCAGGATCACCATCGAAGAGGCCGCGGTGATGCTCGGGACTGATCGCCTGCATGTGCTCGCCTCTATGTGGTCGATAATCGAAAAATACGACGAAGGAGGCGGCGCTGAAAAATCCCCCGATGTAGCAGCCGAATCGGCCGAAAATCCGGGAGCGTTCTGCATTCACGGCACGAACTGGACCGCCCAGTCCCTTTACCTGGCTACTTTTCTTCGGAGTCTGGGATTGGATTCTCCCAATTCCGAGTTGCCCCGAGATCGGATGGAGTCTGCCGGGCCAGCTTGGCAGACGGAGGATTTTGCGGACCTCAGGAACCTCTTGATGCGCGACTTTTTCGCGCTCCTTCCAACTCTCAATCCATTCTCGTCCAAGGCCGATCGCGCAAACACCATCGGCGAAGGATGAACCGCTCAGTCGCCCCATTCCTTTCTAAACGCTTCATTGATTCTTCATTAATTCTTTAGCGACACACAAGCAACGGCCTCGCACCGTGTGGATCGGGAGGCGATACCATCATTTTGCTTAGGAACGGTGCTCGGAGGAGGGCCTTTCCGCCTCAAACTTGCCTCCCACACCGCGAGTTCCATTAGATCTCGGCCCGGTTTGCAGCGCCTGTCCCTCGCAGCGGGCGTTGCGAACCGGGCGAGTTTTCCGGTTTGCCCTCATTGGCAGCGTACCCCATACATTTCCAATTGGGTTTCGGCCCAGCGCGCGAGCCGTGTAGAATCGGCTGCTGAAGTCGGCACAGCCAAAAGCAATGCAGCCTGAATCCGACACCCGAATCGAGCATGCGCGGTCGACCTCCGCCGATGAACTCAATGGTCTTCTGCACGAATCAAACGAGCAGACCCTGCTCGCCATTCTCGAGAACGCCAATTTGCAGGAGCAGCATGTCACTGCGCTGCTCGAGAGACTCGATTTGCCGGTGAGCGTTCTGAGCGCCGTAGCGGGTGAAGGGAAGTGGACATCCAGCGAGGACATTCGGCTGCGTTTGGCGAGTCATCCGCGAACGCCGAAGCGTTTTGCGGTCGCCACCGTTCGGCACCTATTTCTTTTTGATTTGGTCCGCTTGAGTTTATTGCCGTCCGCACCGCCCGATATCCGGCGTCTGGCCGAAGAGGTGATTCTCGCCCGCGTCCCGAATATTCCCGCCGGAGAAAAACTCACCCTTGCACGCCGAGGACCCGCGCGCGTGGCAGGCGCCATTCTTGCGGAAGGCCATCCGCAGGCGATCAAACTTGCCCTCGCGAATCCGTTTCTCACGGAAAGCCAGGTGCTAAAGGTTCTGGCGAAGGTTGGCGCGCACGAGCGCGTCGCCCAGGCGATTGCGGAACACCCGAAATGGTCGTGCCGGTATAATGTCCGCGCGGCGCTGGTCCGCAATGCCCGCGCGCCGGTTTCGGCCGTGCTCGCGTTTCTACCCGATCTCACCCAGCGAGATCTGCGGGATATTTGCGCGATGGACGGCCTCGTCCCCGCCGTGAGGAAGCACATCGAAGAGGAGTTGGCACGGAGAGCGGAAGTGGCGGCGAAAAAAGCTAGAACGTAACATCGGCAGGCATGGCGAAAAAATCCAATCAGATGCGTTGGATCATAGCCCTCGGCGCGCTGGCTCTTTTCGGCGTCCTCATCTACTCCTCCTTCCAGCAAACACGCCAGCGATATGAGGTGTGCGTGTCTTTCAAGGGTGCAAGCCACTGCGCCACCGCCGCGGGCTCGAGCTACGAAGAAGCCGTCCGCAGCGCTCAGACGATCGACTGTGAGCTTCTCGCCAACGGTCGCGACGAAAATATGGTTTGTCTCGGCAATCCCCCTGCGAGTGTGCGCGCACTCAAATGACGCCTTGCCTGAATTGCGGCGCGGATCGGGATAGGGACGTGTGCGAGTCCTGCGGCATGAGTTCAGTGGCCGCTGAATTGTCGCTGCGCCGCAGGCTGCTCAACCGCACGGCCGTTTTCGTGCTTGGCTCGCTAGCGTTTGTTGCCGTTGTCGCCCACTATCCTCCTCTCGAGCTTGACGGCGTATTGATTTTCGTTGGCGTGCTCTTCTTCGTCACCCTCGGTTTGGCGATTTGGGTGGAGCGCCGCGCCTTGCGCCACGGCGATGTGGAGAAGCTCAAGCGAGTTTATTACGGGCTAGTGCCGCTGCCGTGGATTTTATCCGCCATTTTGCTCGGCAACGGAGCGATGGACCGAGGACCGTGGCAAGTTGAGCAAGCCCGCGTGGTCGGCAAGTTCTCCATGTCCGGCGCACTGCCTTCGCGACGCTTGGTCGTCACATCCTGGCGGCCGGGCCATCGCCTGGAGCGCATCCCCGTCGATCGCCGCGACTTCGATCTATTCAATCGCGGCGATGTGGTGACCGTAACGCTGGGAGCGGGTTTAGCCGGGATTCCCTGGGTAGTTGGCGTTTCACTCCGCTAATCAATTCCGCAGAGATCTCTGCCGCCGGTGTATTTCTGGAAATGCCTCATCCACACGATAAGGTTTCCCTGATCGGCGATGCTAATCTGGATTTCTGAGCGCAGTCTGAAACGCCAACCGACGAACTGAATTTAGCGTCCGCGTTTTGAAGAGAGTCGCATGCAACTGCCGGAAACGTTGACCGAGCGTCTGCCATTCCTTTTGCCTGTCGCGGAACCGTGGCAGCCCATCTCGGTGGCCGTGCTGAGCCTCTGGTGTGCGTTTTATGCGCTCTTCCTGCTGCAAGCCGCGCGCGGGAGTGGTCCATTTTTGATGATTGACCTTGTTTTCATACCCGTTCATGAGGGCGGCCATTTGCTGTTCCGCTTTTTCGGTAGTGAATTCCTGATGGTGGCGGGCGGCACGCTGATGCAATTGGGCGTCCCGCTTATGCTGGCTGCGTTTTTCGTTTTTCAGCGGCAAGTGCCAGGAACGGCATTCTGCATGTTTTTCTTCTTTGAGCAGTTCCTCCCGGTTTCCACATACATGGCCGATGCGCGAGCGCAGGAATTGCCGCTCCTCACCGTTGGGGATTCCGATACCGTGATCCACGACTGGAATTATCTTCTCGGCAGGGTGGGCCTTTTGGATCAGGACACGCACATTGCCCATGCTGTGCGGATCATCGGATGGATCGGCATGGTGGCAACCGTCGCGTGGATGGTTTGGCGCACCCTGGAAACGCGACGCGCGAGTTCAAAGCCGCTAATACTCAAGCGCTAGGATTGCGTTCGCGGTTACATCGCGCCGTCAAAACAGCTCAATAGAACGGGCGCAGATCGGGCGGATGCGGCAGTGAAACTTGCAGCACGCGGCCATAATCCCCGAGTGTCAACTGGATAATTTCGGCAGGCCCCACGTCCCGGGAAGACCAATCCGTACTTGGAATCACGCGCGATTGCTCAACGAGATTGCCGCTATCGAAATTGGCTCCCTGCGCTTTTAGATCCGTCACCTGAACTTCGTAAGAAATTCTGGCGTGGGTGTCCAGTAAAAGATATCGATGCCCGAGCAGAACCAGCACGAGGTTGGAGTCCTTCTTATCTTTCTTATTTTTCTTTTCGGGTTGATAGACGTTCCATGCCAGCGGCGTTTTGTCATCCAGTTTAACTTGAGCCTCGGATACCGATACCCAGTGGATCGCATTTGAATCACTGTTCGCCGCCGCGATCGAGCCAGTGAAAAGAAATAACTGAAGCAACGCGAGCGCAATCGTGCCTGCGGCGAGACGCATGGCCAGACGGGTTGCGACCCTGCGGCAGTGGTGGACGCTCCGAAGTTTCATCAGCAGCAGAATACATCAGAGCACGCGGTCGTGGCCCGCTTTGGTAGGGCACGGTCCGCCGCGGCGGATGCCCGACGAACATACTTGAATTCGCTTGCCGGTCCGCTTCCGTGAAGGCGGACCGCTGTGATGGACAAATACTCGTCATCAGCTATGCGGCAGGTATTTCGCCGAAGGACTTATCGAGAAGCCGTATGCCTTCGTCCACATCCGACCGGGAAATATTCATGGGCGGAGCCAAACGGATCACGTTGCCGTAAAGGCCGCCCTTGCCGATCAAAAGGCCATTCGCGCGCGCCCGTTCCATCAATTCAGCGGTCTCCACAGGCGCAGGCTCCTTAGTTTTTCGGTCGCGGACCAATTCAAGCGCCTGCATCATCCCCATACCACGAACGTCGCCAATCAAAGGATACTTTTCCTTCAGATCCTCCAATTTCTTTCGCAAGTAGCCGCCAACGGCATGGGTGTTTTCAAGCAGTTTCTCCTCCTCAATCACTTCGATCACCGCGCGAGCCGCAACGGAAGTGACCGGGTTTCCACCGAAAGTCGAAATCGTCAATCCTTGGAATTTATCCGCCAGCTCTGCGGTCGTGATCGTGGCGCCCACCGGAACACCGTTGGCCATGCTTTTCGCGCAGGTGATAATGTCGGGCGTCACTTCCCACTGTTCGATTCCAAACCATTTCTTCCCGGTGCGTCCGAAGCCAGTCTGCACTTCATCGGAAATAAAAAGTCCGCCGTAATTTTTCACGATGCGGTAGACGATCTTGAAATATTCGGGCGGCGGCGTAATGAATCCGCCCACGCCCTGAATCGGTTCGGCAATAAACGCGGCAATCGCGCCGCTGGTGCTTGTCTGTATCACGTTTTCGACGTCGTTCGCACAAGCAACGCCGCATTCCGGATACTTCAGGTTCAACGGGCAGCGATAGCAATAAGGACTCAGCGCGTGCGCCACTCCCACGCTGATAACGCCGGATTTGCGCCAAGGCGCTTGCGCCGTCACGCCCTTAGCCAGCGACGACGAGCCAGCATATGCGTGGCGCAGCGCGACAACGTCATAGCTTGGCCCGGCCATGCGCGCCAACAGGATGGCAGCTTCATTCGCCTCGGTCCCCGAGTTGGTGAAAAAGCTCTTCTGCAGTTTACCCGGCGTGATTTCGGCAAGTTTTTCAGCGAGCGCCACGATCGCTTCGTTCGGAAAAAGCGTGGAGGTGTGCTGCAGCTTATCCACCTGCGCTTTGATCTTCGACGTGACTTTCGGATTGCAGTGGCCGATGCCAATCGTCAGAATTCCGCCGAAAAAATCGAGGTACCGGTTGCCTTCGATGTCCCATAAATATTGCATCGAGGCATGGTCCGCCACCAGCGGCTCGCGGTAATAGTTGGTAACCGCCGGCCACAGGTACTCCTGATGTTTGCGAATCACTTCCTCGCTGCGGCTTATCGTTTGTTTCCGCTCAGGCATGGAACCTCGGATTTTACAGCAGTTTACTCTGCCCTGTGCACACCCACAAGGATGCGCGTGCGCGAGCGAACCGTGAATCAGTGCCGCAATTCGTGCCCTTCCCGTATAATCCGCCGGAACAGGTATGCAAGCCATACTCCGAAATCTGACGCGCGCGTTTGGCCGGCTTTTCCCTAATTGCGTCACCCTCAGCCAAGCCATCGCTTTCAATATGTTTCTGGCCTTCTTCCCATTGCTCCTTCTGCTGCTCGGAGTGCTCAGCGGAACTCCGTTTTTTCACCAGGCTCTCAGCGAGATTCCCATGCGCCTTGTTACGATCTTGCCCCCGGGCAGCTCGAGCGTGGTGGTTGAATACTTTGTCCGGGGGAGCGCGCATCCTTGGCGATGGATTGCGCTCGGCCTGAGCGGCACGCTCATCGCAGGCACGCAAGTGATGATTGGCTATATGGAGGGCTTCCGCGTGATCGAAGGCGACCTGCTCCAGGCAGGCTACTGGCGACGCCAGTTGCGGGCGCTGCTTCTTTTGTGCGTTACGATCGTGCCCATGATGATCGTAATGATTCTCACCGTCTTCGCGAAGCAGCTCAACACCTGGCGCTTCTTCCAAACGGGATCGCCGCGTCTCACTCGGGATATTGGCTGGGCCTGTTACGCGTTCGTGATATTCGTGCTCGCTATGGTTGTCTTGGTTTCCTTGTACCGGCTCGGTCGCCCGGGGCATGCGAGCTACCGGGCCCTTCTTCCTGGGGCCGTCGTTTCGACGGTGCTCTGGTGGGTAACAGACCTTTCATTCGGCTGGTATGTGCGAAAGATGCCATACGACGTGATCTATCGGGGTCTGGCGTCTGCCATCGGTCTGCTGATTTGGATGTTTTTGACGGCCGTCATCGTTCTTTTCGGCGCCGCCTATAATGCCGAGATGCGTGAGGCGTCCGCGTCCAACAAGCTTTTGCTTTTCGTTCCCTGAACTCGGGTGGAAAGATTGCGGTGATCGCCCCGGGTGCTAAACTAAGTCGGTGGCTGACCCTTTGCGGCGAACCCAGCCAGCGGAGGCGCGATGAACGAGATTCGCGTGGAATGCTATGCCGGGTACCGTCCTGAGGAGCAGCCGCTCCGCTTCGTCATTCGCGGCCGTGAGTTTTTGGTGGATGAACTTGATGGCCGATGGTTTTCTCCAGGGGCCAGCTATTTTCGGGTTCGCGCTGATGACGGCAATTATTATGTCCTCCGCCACGACGAGACCCAGGATTCCTGGACGCTTGACGGTTTTCGCGCCGCTCGTCGCGAATAGCCGCAACGCCTTTCAATCCGGTGATCTCGCCATATGACCCATGCTGCGTTGCGGCGTCACGAACGCATCTCGGTTCCGGCGGGCATTGAAATTCACGCCGTCGGGCCGGGCCTTACGGGGGTTGCGACCGTCATCGGAATGGGAGGCATGTTTCTCCGCGCCAAAGACATGCAGCCGCCAGGGACCGCTCTCGTACTCAAGCTCACCTGCACGGGAACGCAGATCGACGTGGGCTGTACCGTGCGCTATGTGACCGAGCACGGTATGGGGATTGAGTTCACCACGATCAGTGCTGGAAATGACCAAAAGCTCTTGAACCTCCTTGACCAAGTGCGTACTAAGTCTTAACCACCTGTACGCATGACCTCTATTCATTCCGGCTCCGTGCAACTTTCCCTGCCTGCCAGGGTTTAACATCACTGCAAGCCATGAAATCGAATAAGGAATCTTTCTTCGCGGGGAATCGGCAAGGGCGCTTAGCGTCCCAAAGAGGGTCTCGCCGGAGGCATGGTCGTCCTGACGCCGCTGCAACGATTGGGGTGGCTATTGTCACCGCCATGCTGCTTGGTATTCTTGGCGTGGCCGCCGCGCCCGGAGCCGGCGCCGAGAAGCATTCCAAGTCACCCGCGGCGGTTAGCGGCAAATTCAAAGGCCATCTTCCGATCACCGAGCTAACCGAAGATCAAGCCACCCTCCACGCACTGAATCGCTTAGCGTATGGTCCCCGCCCAGGAGATATCGAACGCATCCGCCAGATGGGCCTTGAGAAATGGATCGACCAGCAGCTCCATCCAGAATCCATCGACGACTCTGGCTTGGAGAAGCGCCTCGAAAAATATCCAACTCTTACGATGTCTTCCACGGACCTTCTTGCTGAGTTTCCCCCTCCGAATCAAGCCGCCAAGGCAGCCGGGGACACCAAGGAACAATACCGGCAGGAGTTGCAGCAAAAGCGCAAAACGGCGATGGCCCAAGTTATGGACACGGGCGATGACAACATGGATCGGGCTCAAGCAAGCCTTGCGAAGATTCAAGGGCCCGGCCGAATCATCGCCGAACTCTCCATGGGCAAGCTCGACCGCGCGATTTACAGCAATCGTCAGCTCGAAGCGGTCATGGAAGATTTCTGGTTCAATCACTTCAATGTTTTCGCCGACAAGGGTGCGGACCGCTGGCTCCTCACATCGTACGTGCGCGATACCATCCGCCCCAACACCATGGGTAAATTCCAAGATTTGCTGATCGCCACGGCCAAGAGTCCTGCAATGCTTTTTTTCCTCGATAACTGGCTGAGCGTCGATCCCGCCGCATTTCAGCGCCATCAAGAGGAAATCGCCATGCGTCGCGCTCGCTTCCAAGGTCGGTTCGGGAGTGATTTTCCGTTCCCCGGAGCTGCGGGCGCGCCCGCGCAAGCGAAAAATCAGGACCGTGGCCTCAACGAAAATTATGGCCGCGAAGTGATGGAGCTTCACACCGTCGGTGTGGACGCCGGCTACACGCAGCAGGACGTGATCGAAATGGCGCGCTGCCTCACCGGATGGACCGTCAGCCAGCCCCGCCGCAATCCTGACTTCGTCTTCAAGCCTGAATTTCACGCCGAAGGCAAAAAAGTTGTGATGGGCCACATTTTTAATGCGGGTGGTGAAAAAGACGGTGAAGAGGCGCTCGAAATGTTGGCGAACGATCCTCACACCGCGGAGTTTATCTCCACAGAACTCGCGCGCCATTTCGTCTCAGATAATCCGCCGCAAACTCTCGTCGATCGCATGGCCGGCGCTTACGAGAAATCGGACGGGGATATTCGCGCCGTCTTGAAAACAATGATTTACTCGCCAGAGTTCTGGTCCAAGGAAGCGTATCGCGCCAAAATCAAGACGCCGTTCGAACTCGTCGCCAGTACCGCTCGCGCGTTGAATGCGGGTGTGGAAATTTCGCTTCCCCTCGCGTCCTGGGTCGGTCGCATGGGAGAGCCGTTGTTCCTTTGCCAGCCGCCCACCGGTTATTCGGATAAGTCGCAAGCATGGGTGAATACAGGCGCGCTGCTAAATCGCCTCAATTTTTCGTTGGCCTTCGCGAGCGGACATTTGGCAGGCACAAGCGTCGACTTGGCTCCGATGTTCGGCGACGAAGCGTTGCGCGATCCCGAAATGGCGCTCACTCGCTCGATTGATCTTTTTCTCGGTGGTCAGATCGACCCGCAAGCGCGGCAAACGCTCGAAGGCCGCTTGAACGATCCGCAAATCTTGCAGGCGCGCCTCGACGATCCCGTCAAGCAGGTGAACGAAGGGTTGCTATCGGGCCTGGTCCTGGGCACGCCAGAATTTCAGCGGCGCTAACGGCCGACTGGCTTCGAATTCGTAAGGAGAATAGAAATGGCTATCTCCCGTCGTTATTTCCTGAAAAGCGGCGGCATCGCCATGCTCGGGATGGCTTCGCTGCCATCTTTTCTGCAGCGCGCCGTGGCCGCCACTGCCGGGCCGGGCAAAAAGAAAATGGTCGTGCTCTTCCAGCGCGGTGCCATGGACGGGCTCAACGTCGTCGTGCCCTTCGCCGAGCCGAACTACTATCAGTTGCGCCCCACGATTGCCATTCCCGCGCCCGGCCGCGGCGCGTCCGATGCAGCCATTGATCTCGACGGCTTCTTTGGCCTGCATCCCAGTTTGCAGCCCTTGCAACCGCTATTTCAGAATGGCCAGCTTGCGGTCGTGCACGCAGTAGGTTCTCCTGATCCTACGCGCTCTCATTTCGACGCGCAGGATTTCATGGAATCGGGCACGCCCGGCGTCAAATCCACGGAAGATGGTTGGCTGAATCGCGCGCTACAAGCCGCGCCGGAAGACCACGCCTCCCCATTCCGCGCCGTCGCCTTCGGACCGTATCTGCCGCGCACGCTTTCAGGCAGCGCGCCCGCCGTTGCCGTCTCCGATCTGAATCAATTCAAGCTTTACGGCCCGCAGCAGACCGTCGAAGGCGGTTTCGAGGCCATGTACGCGCAAACAGTTGATCAAGCTCTCCGCGGCGTGGGCCAGGAAACCTTCGAGGCCGTCGACCAGCTCAAGAAAATCAATCCTGATTCCTACCAGCCCGAAAATGGAGCGCAGTATCCTCCCGGCCGTTTCGGAAAAAGCCTTCAGGAAATTGCGGAGCTTTTCAAGGCGGACGTTGGCCTCGAAGTCGCCTTTCTCGATAGCGGCGGCTGGGACCATCACGTCAACGAAGGCGGCGTCGACGGCCGCCTCTCGAATCTGCTGCGCGATTTGGGGCAGGGAATTGCCGCGTTTCACCAGGACATGGGTGATCGCATGGGCGACGTCGTGTTCGTCAGCATGTCCGAATTCGGACGCACCGCGCACGAAAACGGCAATCGCGGCACCGACCACGGCCACGCCAATTGCATGTTTTTGATGGGTGGCGATATTAAAGGCGGGAAAGTTTACTCGCGCTGGCCCGGAATGAGCGATGGCCAGCTTCACGACGGCCGCGACCTCGCGGTCACCACCGATTACCGCAGCGTCCTCGGCGAAATTATGGCCAAGCACCTCGGCGGAGCCAACTTGAATGTGGTATTTCCCGGTTTCGCCAACGATCCGCGCCAATTCCTCGGTGTCGTCAAGTCGTAAGCGCGTGTGGCGATGCTCGCCGCACACCTTGAAGGGCCACGCCGTCGGCAGCGGCCGATCTAGCCGCGTCCAGCCTTGATCCGCATCCCGTAAAACGATTGGTATACGAAGAAGAACGACACGAAGAAAAACACCGCGGCCAGAATGTGCGTCAGCAGTGGCTGCCTGCTCCCCAAATCAACCGCAAGTTCTACGGCAAGCAGCCCGAATAACGTCGTGAACTTGATCACCGGATTCAGCGCCACCGAAGACGTATCCTTGAATGGGTCGCCGACCGTGTCGCCCACGACTGTCGCGTCATGCAGCGGCGTCCCTTTTTGCTTGAATTCCACTTCCACAATTTTCTTGGCATTGTCCCAAGCGCCGCCGGCATTGGCCATGAAGATCGCCTCATAGAGGCCAAAGACCGCGATCGAAATCAAGTAGCCTATGAAGAAGAAAGGCTCCACGAAAGCGAACGACAGCGCCGCGAAAAACACGGCGATAAAAATGTTCAGCATTCCGCGCTGCGCGTACTGTGTGCAGATGGCAACTACTTTCTTGCTATCCTCTACCGACGCCTTCTCGGTGTCTTCCAGTTTGATATTCGCCTTGATGAACTCCACCGCCCGGTACGCGCCCGTCGTCACCGCCTGTGTCGAAGCGCCCACGAACCAGAAAATAATCGCCCCGCCGCTGATCAGGCCCAGGACGAACGGCGCATGCAGCAGCGAAAGCTTGTCCACATTCGTGGTCAGCCCGTTCGTCAGCGCCATGATGATCGAGAAAATCATGGTGGTCGCTCCCACCACTGCCGTGCCGATCAGCACCGGCTTGGCCGTCGCCTTGAAGGTATTTCCCGCGCCATCATTTTCCTCCAGCATTTCCTTGGCGCGATCGAAGCGAACGTCAATGTTGAATTCGCTCTTCAGCTCCGCCTCGATGTTCGGCACCTTCTCAATCAGCGACAGCTCGTACACCGATTGCGCGTTGTCCGTAACCGGCCCGTATGAATCCACTGCAATCGTCACCGGCCCCATTCCCAGAAACCCGAACGCCACCAGCCCGAACGCAAATACCGGCGCGGCAATCATCACCGCGCTCAATCCGCCCAGGCTAAAGAGGTATCCCGACGGCCATCAAAATCACCATCGTTAGCCCAAGGTAATACGCTGAAAAATTTCCCGCCACGAATCCGGACAAAATCCCGAGCGACGCGCCGCCCTCCTGCGCCGAGCTCACTACCTCGCGGACATGCCGCGATTCCGTCGAAGTGAACACCTTCACGAGCTCCGGAATAATCGCGCCCGCCAGCGTGCCGCACGAAATGATCGTCGCCAGCTTCCACCATTGTGTCGGATCGCCGCTCAGTTCCGGAATCACGAAGTAGGAAATCAGATACGTCAGCGCAATCGAGACAATCGACGTGATCCACACCAGCGACGTCAATGGCGACTCGAAGTTCATCTTGTCCACGTTGGCGAATCGCGATTTGGCGATGGCGCTGTTTATGAAGTACGCCGCCGCCGCGGCCACCAGCATGGCGATGCGCATCACGAAGATCCATACCAGCAGTTGGACCTGCACCACCGGATTCGCCACCCCGAGCAAAATGAATGTAATCAGCGCCACGCCCGTGACGCCGTAGGTTTCAAACCCGTCTGCGCTTGGCCCCACTGAATCGCCCGCGTTGTCGCCCGTGCAGTCCGCGATCACGCCGGGATTCCGCGCGTCGTCCTCTTTGATCTTGAAAACAATCTTCATCAAGTCCGCGCCGATGTCCGCGATCTTGGTGAAAATTCCGCCGGCAATGCGCAGCGCCGCCGCGCCCAGCGATTCACCGATTGCAAACCCGATAAAGCACGGCCCCGCATAGTCGCCCGGCACGAACAGCAAAATAATCAGCATCATCAGTAATTCCACGCTGATCAGCATCATTCCGATGCTCATGCCGGCGCGCAGCGGAATTTGATAAATCGGATAAGGCTTGCCGCGCAGTCCCGCAAAAGCCGTCCGCGAATTCGCAAAGGTATTCACGCGAATGCCGAACCATGCCACGCCGTAGCTCCCGAGGATTCCTACGACGCTAAAAAATAGGATCATCACCACGCGAATCGTCTCGTAGTGGCGCAGCACGCCGAAGTAAAGAATGATCACCGCCGCGATGAATATCCACAGCAGAAAAAGGAATTTGCCTTGCTTGATCAAGTATGTTTTGCAGGTTTCATAGATCAACTCGGAAATCTCGCGCATCGCCCGGTGCACCGGCAGGTTCTTCAATCGCACGTAGATCGTCATTCCGAAGCACAGCCCGAAAATGCAGAAAAGAATTCCCCATAGCAGCAACTTATGGCCGTCCACGCCGAGAAATTGCACCTGCGAAAGGTCCGGAAGTTTAAGGTTCGCCTCACCACCGACGCTTTCACCTTGGGCATGCGCCGCGCCGGCCGCCATCAAAAACAAAATCAGCCCGCTGCCTCCTGCAACGATCTTTGCCGTCAGGCGTCCCAGCAGCCCTCTTTTCGCCGAACCGGCGCGAGCGAGTCCATTACTCATCAGTGACCCTCCATCAATATTTGTCATAAGGAATTGGTTGGATGTTGCTCTGGAAGGCCGTGATGGATCATGGCCGGTTATCGGTCCACACCCGCAAAGTAGCCCTCCCAGTCAGAATGAATGCCCTTTCCTCCGGATGAACGCTCCCGGAACAGGAGCCGTGAATCGCGAGAAGTTACGCCCAAACCTACAGCATCGAATGGACTTTTTTAGCAGGATTCCCCATTTTCGTCAAGAAAATGCCCGTGGCACAGGCACTCTTGCCCGTGGGCGTAACGTTCGGTGGAAGCCCCGGCATTCATGCCGGGAAACCAACTGCTGCAAATAAAAGGCTGCTTTGGCCCTGGATCCTTTGAGCCCTTTTTACGTAATCGCCGCCTCCGTATACACGCCAAACACCTTCCGCAGCGCATCGCAGATCTCGCCCAGCGTGGCATAAGCCTTTACTGCTCCCATCAGATGGGGCATCAGGTTGTCACCGCCGCCAGCAGCCTTCTGCAAAGCCGCAAGCTTCCGCTCCACTTCTTCATTCGACCGCGACGCACGCATCCGTTGAAGCCTCTCCTCCTGACGCCCCCCAACGCTCTCGTCAATTCGCAAAATCTCGATCGGTTTCTCATCCGAAAGATAATCATTCACGCCAACGATAATCTTCTCCTTGCGATCCGCCGCCGTCTGATACTGGTAAGCCGCATCGGCGATCTCCCTCTGCGGATAGCCGCGCTCGATCGCCCGCACCATCCCGCCCATCGCGTCAATCTTCTGGATGTAATCGTGTGCGCCGCGCTCGATTTCGTTGGTCAGCGATTCCACAAAATACGAACCGCCAAATGGGTCGCCGCTGTTCGTCACGCCGCTTTCGTATGCCAGAATCTGCTGCGTCCGCAGCGCAATCGTTGCGGCGGATTCAGTGGGCAACGCCCAAGCCTCGTCCAGCGAGTTCGTGTGCAAGGATTGCGTCCCGCCCAGCACTGCTGCCAGCGCCTGTATGGCTGTCCGCGCGACGTTGTTGTAGGGCTGCTGCGCTGTCAGAGAGCATCCTGCTGTCTGTGCATGAAAGCGCAGCGCCCACGAACGCGCGTTCTTCGCCCCAAAGCGCTCCCGTACGACGTGATACCACAGGCGTCGCGCGGCCCTGTATTTTGCAATTTCTTCGAAAAAATCGTTGTGCGCGTTGAAAAAGAACGAAAGCCGCGGCGCAAACTCGTCGATCTCCAGCCCTCTGCGCAGACAATCTTCCACATATTCGATCCCGTCGCGCAATGTGAACGCCAACTCCTGAATCGCCGTCGAACCGGCCTCCCGAATATGGTACCCGCTGATCGAAATCGGATTGAATTTGGGCGTATGCTTCGCGCCGAACTCAATCGTGTCCGTCACCAACCGCATCGACGGCTCCGGCGGATAGATGTACTCCTTCTGCGCGATGTACTCCTTTAGGATGTCGTTTTGCAGCGTTCCGGAGAGCTTTTTCCAGTCTGCGCCCTGCTTTTCTGCCACAGCCAAATACATCGCCCAGATCGGCGCAGCGGGCGAGTTGATGGTCATCGACGTGGTTACGTCGGCCAGCGGAATCTGATCGAACAGCGCCTCCATATCCGCTAGCGAGCTGATCGCCACCCCGCATTTGCCGACTTCTCCCTCCGCCATTGAATGATCGGAGTCGTATCCCATTAGCGTAGGCAGATCAAATGCCACGGATAAGCCCGTTTGTCCCTGCGAGAGGAGATACCGGAAGCGCCGGTTGGTGTCGTCGGCGGTGCCAAACCCGGCGAACTGGCGCATGGTCCACAATCGCGCGCGATACATCTGTGCATGGATGCCGCGCGTATAGGGAGGCTCGCCAGGAACTCCGAGGTCGCGCTCAGCATTCCAATCAGCAAGGTCCGCCTCGCTGTAAAGGCGGCGAATTGGGTAGCCTGATACGGTAGTGAAATCGCCGGCACGCTCCGGCGATTTTTCAAGCGCAGGTTTGAGGATCTTATCTTCCCATTTGCGTTCAGATTCAGAGGGCTGGCGTGGGGAACCGGCGGCCACGGGAGATATTAGTTTCTCCTGTTTTTCATTCCCCATACCTGCAGCTTACACCACAAGTTCTTGCTCTTTAGCCTCTAACCTCGAACCTCTGACCTCTAACTTCCGCCCCTACTGATGCGCTTGAAGCCCGTCAGCATCGGGCGCGCCCGGAATATTTGGCGTGTGGTAGAGGGAGCCGGGTCCCGCGCCGGCCACAATAATGTGATGGACGTCCAGCGTTCGTCCCATGGCCTGATTAAAATTCAACTCCGCTTCAATCAAGTTGATACGGTCGCGCAATTCCACGCCCTCCGCTGCCGTCAGAAGCTGCTGCTTTTGGATTACCGTGAAGGCCGTTGAGGTTCCGAGCTGAAGCCGTTTCACTTCGTCGTCGTAGCTTTGCTGCTGAAGTGTTCGCGCTTCTTCGGCGGCGGCGATCGCGGCGCGGTCCTGATCGAGGGTAATTAGCGTCTGGCGAACATTCAGCACGATCGTGCTCTGCGTTTGCCGGTACTGCACAAGCTGTTGGCGCTGATTCAATTGAGCAGTGGCATTGGCAGCCTCCGCGGCGCGGTTGCGAATCGGCAGCGTGAAATTGATCCCGCCTTCAAATGTCGGATATCTGGCGTTGAATAATCGATTCAGGTCGTCGCCGTAACCGCCGGGGAAAGCGAAAAGATCTAGAGCGGTGATCGCGCTTGGTTCGAACAGACCTGGGACCGGCGCGCCTGTGGCGTCCACGATCGGCGCACCCGTATCGGCGGTCAGCCCGGTGGTCGTCGTCGTCGATTTTCTTTCAATTCCGCCAAGGCCCGTCGCGCTGTATTCACCAAACAAGTTGACCGTTGGCAACAACCCGTTTTTGGTCGCCTTTATTTCGATTCCGGCGTTTTTCAGGTTTAGTTCTGCTTGCTGAAGCTCGGGCCGATTTTTCCACGCTTCCTGCACCGCGTCGTCGAGCGAAATATCGACGGGCGCCGGATTGAAAATCGGCGAAGTGGGAACGATCTCGATTCCTGTTAGCGGCCCAACCAGCGGGTCCTTGGTTATTGCGACAAGCAGCGTCGTCTCGTCAAGCAACTGGGTCGTTTGCGCTTGGACCAAGGCTTGCTGATCGGTGGCCAACTGCGATTGCGCGGTGATTACGTCCAAGGGCGCCATGGTGCCGATCTCCAGCTGCTTTTTGTTGTTTTCGTAGAGCTGCTGGTCCGCCGCCACGGCTACTTGCTCCACCTTCACGTTTTCGCGCGCGTACACTAATTCCCAATAGTCCGTCGCCACCTGCGTCACCGTAGTGATCACCTGTTGCGCAAACTGCGAGTCGCCCACCTTGATCGTATTCTTCGCTTCTAGGATGTAACGATCGTTCACAAGTCGGCCAAATCCATTGAGCAGAGGCTGGGTAATCTGGATCGTCAGAGTAGATTGATCCGCCGGGTTGAATAGGTCGATCCCAATGCTGCTCGTCGAGCGCGAATTGTCAAAGGTAACCTGCGCCTGCGTACCCGTTGCGAACCCCTGCGTGTACTGCGCGTTCGCCGTGAGAGTGTGCCCGAAAACGGCCGGAGGCGGCGTCTTACTAGGGGTCGCGCTGGTACTCAGAGAGCCGGTTCCGCCAAAGAACGGGTTGTTGATCGGCGTCGTTGTTTGCGCAAGGTTCACAGTCCCCGTGATACTCGGATCGAACTGAGTCTTACCGTTCGCGCCGGATTTCGCGAGCAGCAGGTTTGCCTGATCGAGCCACGGAACGTACTGCTCCACCGCAATTGCCAGATTGTTTTCCAGTCCCAGCGAAATGGCGTCCTCCAGGCTCAACATCAGCTTGCCATTCGAGATCAGCTGGTTGATCCGGGGCGTGTTTGTCAGGTCCGGCTGCGCAACGTGCATCGGCGTATAGGGGGATATAAAGTTCGGAAACCAGGAATTGGGCTTGGAGTAATCCCGGCCGTTGGTAAATTCCAAATTCCGGGATGGCGCTGCGGGCGCCCCCGGCGCGACCTGAGGGGGTTGATACTCGGGGGGAGACGTTTGCTGAATTGGCGCCTGTGCTTGCCCCTGTGGAGCTTGCGCCGGCTGGTTTTGGGCGTAAATAGGCGAAATGATCATCGAAGCTATAAGTAAGAGCGCCAGCACCGCATAAATCGGCCGTCCAATCATCATTTTCGTCGTCTCCAGATGTTCAGGTCTATCACCCGTGCGGAATGCTAAGTTATTGAAACGTGCGCGGCTTACAATTTGTTTCAGAAACAATCGAATCGCGTGCGGCAAGCGCCAACTCGTCCTTTTCCAATCGGTTTCCCCGATCTGTGGCAGCAAGCCGGGGCTAATGGTCGCACCGCGTCTGGGCAGCGGAGGGTGGATTTTAGCATCGTCCCTGCCTGCGAACAATTGCTGCCGCTGCTAGTACCTCCCCGGGCGCAGCAGCGTAGCTATCCTGCAGTCGAGCGCCGGCCGCGCGGCTCAGCGTGCTTTGAGGGGCCTTACGCGACCATTTCTTGCCTCGAAATGTTTCTAGCTAGAAGGAACGAAAGCTGCAAACTCGACGTAATTTTGGGGCCGTCCAGGCATCTGTTCGCAGCGAAATCGCGTTCTACGTTGACACCCGAAGTCGCGGCTTCTACCATGGCTCGTCAACCGCTCATGCGCCCTGAGCTTTCGCTAACGCTGCTGTGTGGCATAACTGGCCACAGAGGCATAGGGTATTCGGGCAATCGCATCACTTTTCGTCATCTTCGTGCCTCCGCCACCGCCTTCTTCTGGATGGCCCTGGCTTTAGGACTCCTTGGCTCACGACCTGCAGGCGCCCAGTCTCCGAATCAAATCAAGCCCACGGGCTATGTGATGGATTCGGCGGACGTTTTGAGCCAGTCGGCGAAGGACCAGCTCACCGCGTTGTGCACGGAAGTGGACCAGAAGGCTCAAGCGCAGATCGCAGTGGTGACGGTTAAGTCGCTTGACGGTCGCCCCATCGAAGACTATTCAATCGACCTGGCGACCCGGTTGGGCATCGGCCCGAAAAAATCCGATCGCGGCGTGATGATCCTATTCGCGATTGACGACCACCGCGACCGCATCGAGGTTGGCTACGGGCTTGAGCCTATTCTGCCGGACGGGAAAGTAGGCACCTTCGAACGTGAAATTGTGCCGTATCTGCGAGCCGGCAATTACGATGGCGCTATTCTGCTGATAACACGGCGTGTCGCCGACGTAATCGCGGCCGATCGCGGCATCAAGCTTGCCAGCGCTGTTCCACCTGCGCCTCCCCAGAACCGGGGCGGTACTGGGCCCGGGCAAATCATCGGATGGCTCTTCGCAATTTTTATATTTTTTCTGTTCCTCCGCGGAATGGGTGGTGGCGGGCTGGGCCGCGGATCCGGCTGGTGGATTTGGCCCTTGATTGGAGCGAGCATGATGCGGGGAGGAGGGCGCGGAGGCGGGTTCGGTGGCGGCTTTGGCGGTGGCGGAGGAGGAGGTGGTGGATTTGGCGGATTCGGCGGCGGCGGTTTTGGCGGTGGCGGCGCGAGCGGAAGCTGGTAATGTGTGGCAGCGCCGGATTGCCCTGAGCTCAACCGAGAGCCTCGCTGGCTTTTTTCGAGGGTTCGAACATGGAAACAAAACTGAGCGGTCTGGTTGGCCGGCTGAAGTCCGCCGCGGGCGATAATCTAAAAGCCGTGGTGCTTTATGGCTCGGCCGTGACGGGCGAGTTTATCGAGCATCACTCGGATTTGAATGTGCTCTGCATTGTGGACCGAGCGGGCGCCGGCGATTTGGAAAAACTGCATCCCATTGCGGAATCGTGGATGCGCGAAGGAAATCCGGCGCCGCTGATTTTTACTTTGGACGAGCTCCGACGTTCGGCGGACGTTTTCGCGATTGAACTGCTGGACATGAAAAATCATCACCGGATGCTCCACGGCGAAGATTTTCTGGAAAATCTTAATGTTCCGCTGGGTTTGCACCGGCTGCAGGTGGAACGTGAGCTGCGGACGAATTGGCTGCGTTTGCGCCAAGCGATTCTTGCGGCGCCTCACAAGAAAAAGATTCAGTTGGGAATCATGCTCGATTCCGTGGCGGCGTTTTGCGTACTGTTTCGCCACGCGCTGATGGCGCTCGGACAGCCCGCGCCCGGCACTAAGCGCGAAGCAGTGCAGGCCATTGCAAAAGCCGCAGGCGCGGATGCCTCTGGCTTTCAGAGCATCCTGGATTTCAGGGAAGGGAAGCGCAAAGAGAAAGACATCGACATCGAGCCGACGCTGCAGACTTATCTGGAATTCGTGGAGGTAGTGACCAACGAAGTAGACCGGCGGCTCGAAACTTCGTAGGGCTTTGCGGCGTATCTGGATTAGACGGCAGGGAGGTTGCTCATGAAGCAGGCGCTTATTGTGATCGTGGTATTGGTGGTGATCGTGCTGATTTGCGGCGGGATGTATGTTTCGCGGCGGAACCAAATGGTGACGCTCAATGAGACGGTGAAATCCGATTGGGCGCAGGTTGACGTCGTCCTCGAGCGGCGATCAGACTTGATTCCGAATCTCGTCGAAACGGTGAAGGGATTCGCCGCACACGAGACAACTGTATTCGATGATGTTGCCAAGGCCCGCACGCAGTACATGAGCGCGCAAACCCCAACCGACAAGATCGCGGCGAGTAATCAGCTTTACGGTGCGGAGGTGAAGGTTCTCGCCCTGGCTGAGAATTATCCCCAATTGAGATCCAACCAGAACTTTTTGCAATTGCAGGACGAATTGGCCGGCACTGAGAACCGCATCGCAGTGGAGCGCAGGCGTTACGACGATGCGATTCAAAGTTACAACACCTTCATCGGCCTATTCCCGAATAACATCTTCGCGGGATGGGCTGGCTACAAGCGCAACGACGCCTATTTCGCCGCGCCGGAAGCATCGCGGGCAGTGCCGAAGGTGCAATTTCCAGCTCCCGCAACGAACTGATGAGTCAATCAAGAAGCACTTTCCACGGCCGGAACTTGAGGTTTTTCGGCATCTTGATCCTGGGCGCGCTGGCGGTGTTGGGTGGGCACTTTTACCTCTATGGACAGGACAAATCGGGTTTCCCCGAAGGCTACGATGCCGTGCAGGCCGCGCCAACAGCCACAAAGTTATCTTCGAAAACGCCTTCGTTCGCGTACTAGAGGTCATCGTGCCGCCACCAGGCTCGACGGTGCCGATGCATCACCACCGTTGGCCGAGCCTGGTTCTCGATTGGGATACGGGCGGCGGCTCGCCGCATATTCGTTACCTTCGTCCTGACGGAAGCGTCAGGGACATCCCGAGCAAGGAGGAGCCAGTTCATCCCGGCGTTTGGAGAGTGCAGTGGGCGGAGCCGGAGCCGATGCACTCCATTGAGGTCGTGGCGATGCCGAAGAGCGCCGCCACGCTTCCCGAGGGCCCTCCCGAACTTCGCATCGAAATCAAAACTCATCGGTGAGTCTCAAGGTCGCGGGAAGCCCGAGGTGCAATTCCCGGCTCCGCAACTCAGTAACCTCGGGGTATTTGGCGGCTTTAAAAGTAGCGCCGTGTGGATGTTCAGAACTGTTGTCAGTACAAATGAATCAGTGGGACTAGCTTTGAGTGCGACGCGACGAATCGCATTCTAACGGGCGTTTTGTTCGTTGGCGGTCTCTTCCTGCTGATCTTCGTCCTTGCTCCATGTGGAGTCCGGGTTGTATTCCTTCATAGCTTTGGCAGCAACCTCGGTCGTCTTGCCGAGGTCTTTTCGATAGATCATTCCGTCCGGACCCACAATGAAGGTCATCACGCCCGATGATCTGTATTCGGCTGGATAGGCTACAAAAGCGAACCCGCCGGTCATTTTGCCGTTTGCGATGTAGCTTTTCGCACCGCCCGGAGCGCTAGAGCCCTGTTGCGCCAGCATACGGTAGTAGTAGCCGCGATAAGGAGTCGTGGGCATGCTGTCGTGACTTGGAGAACCCTCGGCGACGGCCGCTGCCACCAGCGGTCCGATCGGGCTCTGGGGCTGGCCCTTTGCAGTCTTCCAGTAAAGTCCATCTTTCTGCCCCTCGTCGCTGGAGATTTTCCGCGCGTACTCGTTGTTATGCGCGGAGTAATATTCCTTCTCCGCAGCCACGAGTTCCTGGCAGACACGTATGGTCGAAATTTCGTTCCGTCCCACCCGCCTGTAGAGAACTTCTCTTTCCCCTGCGACTGTGTCGAAATACCATACTTTGCCCTTGTTCACGAGCGGGATGGGCATGGGCCAATTCTCCCCGCCGACATACAGGGTTGTGGTTCCGTCCGGCTCTTTTACCAGACGGTGCATTTCCTGATACCGCTGTACGAATTCAGCCCGGTTTTGCGCGTCGTCGTTCGCGTCTCCCGACGAAACGATCCGCTTTCCGCCGGGTCCTAGGATCTCGAGCAGCGCTTTTTCGTTATTGTTCTGCGCTGCCGTCATCAGAGCCTTGCACGCCTCCTGCGCGGAAGAAAATATTTTTTGGCCCGGCTGCTGCGCCATCGAAAGCGCCGGGAAACATCCGGCCAAAAGCAGTGCCACCACAGCGAATCCAGGAAGATTCGTTCGATGAAATCCTTCGATGTTCGACTTCGTTCGCGGCATATTTCTTCTCCTCATCCAATCTCAGCACCGTGCGATGCAATAGGAGCATTCAATTAGCGGCAATTAGCGGCGACGTCCTCCGCCGCCACGCCCACCGCCGCCACCACCGCCACGGAAACCCCCTCCTCCACCGCGCGATGCTCCGCCACCGAAGCTGGAGGCTCCACGGGATGAATAACTCCTCGACTCTCCGCCATGGTCGTAGTTGCTGAAAGCTCCCGAGTGGACGTCGCTCTGACCGCGCGGCGCAGCATAACCTCGGGCCGCCGGCCTGCTCCCTTCGAAGGGCCTTGGTCCGGTGCCAGGACGATTAAAAACTGCCCCGCCTCGCGCTCCATTGAATCCACCACGGGCACCGTTAAACCCGCCGCGCGCACCCCCTCGGTAAAAGGCGTTGCGGTTATAGAACGTTCTGCTCTCGGAGAAATACCGGCGGCCGCCAAATACCGGGTAATGGCTCCGCCAATCGAATCCCCAATGGCCCCATCCCCATCCGAAGCCGCCGAAAAACCCGACTCCAAAGCCAACTCCAAATGACAGATACGGGCCGCCAAACCATATCCCGGGATACGGATACCATCCCGGCCACGGCGCCACGGGGTATCCGTAGACGAGCCAAGGATCGTATGCCGGAACGTAAACGACTTGGGGATTGGTGGGTGCGATCTCGACATCCCCATATTCATCGGTTACGGTTTGCTGCTGCGTGCTCTTGAGATTTCCCGCCTGTTGCGCTTTCTTGCGCATCACTTGCACGGCATCCATCACATCCTGTTGCTGGTTGTAGTAGGCGTCCCCGAGAGACGACGTCCAGGAAATGTTCTTGTCCATGTTGCCGAGAACTGAAGGAAATGCAGTGAGCGCCTTCACGCTCGGATCCCAGGGCTGTTGATCCACGGCCTTCGCTAAATCGTCGCCCTTCAAATCCGGATGCGCTTGAACCCAGCGGTCCGCCTCCACCACTTGCTCGGGATAGGTAGACGCAGCCAGAATCTGCGCCACAAGGGAATCCGGGTACAGCGCGATCGGCGCCACCAATTGCTGAAGCTGATCGGGTGTCTGTTGCGCGTATTGGGGTGGTGGCGCGCCTTGGTCAGGAGGCGGCGGGCTTTGGTTGGATGGCGGTGGCGGGGCCTGATCGTTTTGGGACGCCGACAGACCAGGAGGCAAGGTCGCGAAGAGCAGACCTACCGACAACAAGGAGACCAAAATCTTCGTGCTCAATCGAGGGAGCGAGGCCTCAGCGACGCCGGCTAGAATATTCATGTCCTGAACCTCCATTGCATCACAATCATTTGATGCAGCGAACCCTTGGCGGGCTCGCAATAACCATTATTTATTGGATTGGCTATAGCTTTCCCCAAAATGCAAACACTACCGCCCCAAAAATCAGCAGGAACGAAACTGCGTAATTCCACCGCAGCCGTTCACCCAAATAGAAATAGGCAAAAACGACAAAGACCGTGATCGTTATGGATTCTTGAATGATCTTCAGTTGGTATCCGGTGAAGAGCCCATACCCAATCCGGTTCGCGGGAACCTGAAAACAATATTCGCCGAACGCGATCAGCCAGCTAACCACGATCGCTTCGAATAGCGGGGCGGAGCGGTGCTTCAGGTGCCCGTACCACGCGAAGGTCATAAACGTATTGGAAATGAAAAGGAGAATGATGGTGGTCATGCGCCATCATAGACTGCGTTTTCGTCGGGAGGCAACGCTGGATCAGAAAGCATCTTAACGATGGCGGCGCGTAAATCTGCGAGGACACGCGGAGACGATTTGGCGCCGCGCGCTACGCCGGAATCTGTGGGACCACCAGGTGCAACAACTTTAGGGAGCCTCCCGCCGGGGTCTGGATCGTCGCGCTCTCCGAGGGGCCGAGATAAACACCGGCGCCTTTCGAGACTTCATAATCTTTATTGTCGAGGCGAATGCGTCCGCTGCCTTCCATCAGGTAGAGGAGTTGGTGTTTGTCCGAAGCCTCTGCCTTGAAGCTTTTCTCCGGATTTGAGCCAGCGCAACGCCGCCACCACGTTCTTCGCGCCGCAGAGTTCCCGGTTCAGCATTTCGGTGACTTCACCCGCTGCCGTTTTCTTGCGGGGAAGCTTGTTCGTATCGATGAAAGTCAGCATGAACTCTCCTTTGGTCCGACCGTGGCCTTAGGTCTGAACCCAGACGCCGCCCTCGACGCGGTTCCAGCGAAGGTCGTCGGGTGTCCCGTCCAGAATCGTGGTGACGAAGCGGTTCGGCGCTTGAAATTCGAAATAGAACAAAGGTGTTTTGGAGGCTCGCAGGCGATGCTTGGCCTCGGCGGGAATGAAAACTAATTCGCCCGGGCCCACGTCGCGCGTTCCTTCCTCCGATTCGACGGTGCCTTGTCCTTCCATGATGAAATAAAAATGTTCGCAATTCTTATGCAGATGATAGGGCGAGGAAGCACCCTTCACGTAGTGCATGATGCCCGCCAGCATATCGTCGATTTTAGTGAGCTCTTTATTGACGAAGAACGTGCGCTCGCGGCCCGGCACCACGGAGATCAGTTTTGGCAGATCGTTTTCATGAAATATGTATGCCATCGAATTCTCTCCTAAGCGAACGCCGGCTCAGTGTGGCCGATAGGCGACGCGTGCAACCTCGGCGTAAGGGACAGCGGCGACAGTTGCTCGGATTTCAGCTTGCCTGTGGCGCTCGACCGTGGGTTTCGGCGACCCGTGATTTTCTTCGCCCCAGACGACACTGACCTCAGTGCCCACCTCGCTGTGCTGATTATCCACAACGGCCAGCGAGATCATGGCGCGTTCATTATAGGTGTAGCCGGTGTAGGTGGATACGCCGATGGTTTTCCCGTTTTTCAAAACTTTATCGAATGGAAGCGTGGAATAGTTCGCCAGCGGAGTATCTATGTACTTGAAGATATCGCCGCCCTCGAATAAGGAACCGCAGACGCGTTTGATATCCTCGCCGTTCCAGACGAGGGTTACTTTCGTCCGCTTCTGGCTGGTTGCCATTTTTTCGAGGGCTTCTTTTCCAATGAAATCGTGGTCGAATTTGACGAAAGGCCCGTAGCCGAGGTCATAGGGAGTCAGATAATAGTCGGTGATATCGTTGGAGTAAAAGCTGCCTCCGAGTGAGGCCGTGGCTTCATAACTCGTTGCCTTCAGCCACTGCCGATATGCCTTCATATCTTCGCCCGCATAAATCGCCGGAAGGGGAGATGGAATCCATCCCGATTCGAGGCAGGTGGTGGGGTAAGCTCGAGAGCCTACTTGTCGAATTCCGTACTCTTGGCCGCCTTCAACGATGGCGTTGCGGACTTCATCGCCATACTCCCAGGGACCAAACAATTCCCATCCAGGTTGCCCGACCATCCCGTGACGCAAGGCGCGGATACTCCGGCCCGCAATGGTGAGTACGCCGATATTGAAGAACCGGATATCCGGCGTAGGCTTTCCCGTGACCTTCTCCATAACCCGAAGAGCATTCGGGCCTTGAATCTGGTATCGGAAAGCCTTTCGGTGGCCTTGATTGACAGCCGACCGCTCATCCCTCTCTGCTGACGCCTTATACCCGCGAGTTTCCAAATTATATTGCACCCAATTGTGAGCGGGCGGGCGTCCGACGAGGTTGAATCTATTTTCGTCGAGATAAAAAAGAATCGCGTCACCGATGACATGGCCATTATGGTTACACGCAACAAATTGCTTGGCCTGATTGACTTTGAAGTTTTTAAAGCTATTGATACCGAGATCGGAGAATAATTTGAGGGCTTCAGGACCCTCCACATAGAGATCGGTCATGTGGTGGGACTGGTCGAAAAGAGCGCAAGTCTCCTTCCATGCACGCTGTTCGTCTCTCCAATTCGTAAACTCTGGCCGCACGACCGGAAAGGCATATGGTCCTATCTGAGAATTTCGCAAGAGCTTGACTGGACTCTCGACCGTCTGTAACACTTCCTCCAAGCTTCGATAATTCATCGTCACAGTAACTCCCTTTGTTGCCTAGACGCGTCTCACTTCTTTGAAGTTGCGAGAAAAATATTCAGAACTTATTCCGATAAGAATTGACGCCCGAAGATTCGCGGTATGGCGTAATTCGTTCCAATTCGCTTTTTTCGCTATCCCTTCACATCCTCATTCTCCCGAGTGGAGGATGGCGCCGAGCGCCTGCCGTTCCTCGCCGTTCGGATCGTCGACGACTTCGCACTCGTTGTTGAGAATCATGGTGGCACGCTGCTTGGTATTGAAGGCCGGCCAGTTTGGGAGGCCCTTGTGGCTTGGATTTCCTGTACGCGCAAAAGCAACCCAGGCGCTGCTGATTTTGTCTTCGAGAGCATAGCGATCTTGGCCGGAACCAGTCATGGCCGTCGCCAAATCAACATTGTCGAAGACAAATGGGATTTCGAGCGTGTGGAACGTCCTCAACTTTCCATCCCTCACCGGCGATTTCCAGGTGAAGTAATACATGTAGACCGGCGCCATTCCTTGGTCCGCTTTGCGCTCGGCCTCAGTCAACACGCCCGCCCGGAACGTGGCGTCCGATGCAAGTATTAGATAGAGATCCGTATTGCTGATGTTCGGACGGCCTTTTCGATAAACATCAATCAGCCGAGTCACGGAGTCATCGGCAGTGCCGCGCAGTGCTTGCTTGACGTGCGTATGCAGGGCGTCGTCGTCCATCGGATCGAGCGGCGTGCCACGCATGAAGGTGACCTCCGTTTCAACGGACCCGATCAGGAGCGGAACGGTTGCGGAAATTTCCGGTGCATCAGGGTCGAACGGGTTCCTCGGCAGCGAATGACCATCCACCACGGGCGCCAAGCGGAGACCACTGGGGCCAGCCGCACCTCCGTTGCCCATTGCCATGACGAGTTGCTCCGCAGGCATCTTCTGGACGTCGTCAATCTGATTGGACTTCACTCCCAGTCTCGCGAGATACGCCTCAGCCGATTTCGTTGCCTCATCTTTGGGCACACCCCTGATTGCAGAGGCACTTTCCACAACGGCTCGATGGAATAGCCCTTTGGCAGACGGCATCGCCATCAGTGTGCTGACTTTTCCGCCGCCGCCGGACTGCCCAAAGATCGTCACGTTGCCCGGATCTCCGCCAAACGCAGCGATGTTGTCCCGTACCCATTCCAGCGCAGCCACGATGTCCAGCATCCCGACATTGCTCGAGTCTGCATACTTCTCCCCACCCAGCTCGGCGAGATACAGATAGCCGAACACGTTGAGCCGGTGATTTACCGCGACGACTACGACATCGTGCCGGCACGCCAAGTTCGCTCCGTCATAAATTATGAAAGCACCCGATCCTTGGGAGTACCCGCCGCCATGCAGCCACACCATGACGGGTCTGTGGCCTTTCCCTGTGCCTGGTGTCCACACGTTCAAACGCAGGCAGTCTTCGCTCGACGACTTCTCTGCGATCCACAGCGGCCACTTCGGGAATCAAAGCGGACGGGCCTTGAGGCGACCTGGGACCAAACTGCAAAGCATCGCGGACGCCCGTCCAAGAGTCGGGTTTGGAGGGTGGCATAAAGCGCCGTGCATCGGCAGTTGATGCACCGTAGGGAATGCCAAAGAATGCGCTGACTTTATCCCGCGTTATGCCGCGGACTCGTCCCGCAGTCGTGCGAACAACTGCGCTCGGCGATGAACACCCGAGGTCCTGTGCCCATGCTTGATGGAATGCCCCGCGCGCAAAAAGGCTGGCCGTCGCCGTCGCGCCATAGCTGAGAAAAGATCTTCGGTCCATCGTCGTATCCTCTCAAATTTGAAGCGTCCGCAACCTCGCTGGAGAATTTCTGAATGCTTCGCCGCGAACCCCGTCATCTAAATCAGTCTCACAATAAAAGTCCAGTGAATTGTGACAGATCTCTGCCAAGGTTATGGCGCGCAAACCTGTGGGATCCTCGAGCGGATTCGATTCCCTCATGGCAACCGGATGCTATAGTATCGCTGCGTTTGAAAGCCACTTTCTGAGCGGTTCCAGGGTCTAAACTTTTCATGGGCCAATTCTCGGCTTGTCGTGGCGGGTGGTTCGCGATTCGCTGCCATGCGGCGGGCGTGTTGCTGGCTCTGGTTCTCGCCGGGTGCAGCGGGAAAAATTCCGCTCCAACGCAGCAGTCCGCGTCCACCGTAGCGGAGCAAGCTTCACCCGCCAAGGTCGTCGATCCCGCCACCGCCGGCACAATTACCGGCACGGTCACTCTGGAAGGAACTCCGGCGGCACCGCGTGAGATTATGCTGAGCGGCTCGCCGGCGTGCGCGAAGTTGCATTCCTCGCCGCTGATCTATCCCGAAGTCGTCACCGGGAATCACGGCGCGCTCGCTGATGTCATCGTCTACGTGAAATCCGGACTCGAGAACTATCGCTTCGCCGCTCCGGCGGCGCCCGCCCAAATCGATCAGCAAGGCTGCATGTACGAACCCCACGTCCAGGGTCTCATGGTGGGCCAGAAGCTCAGCGTGACGAACACAGATCCCGTTTTGCACAACGTCCTCATGCTGCCGCGCCAGAACCTTCCCTGGAACAAATCGCAGCCGATCGGCTCGACGCCGATCGAAACGTCGTTTGATCATCCGGAGCTCGCTATCAAAGTGCTGTGCAATATTCATCCATGGATGTGCGCCTACGTTTTCGTCTTCGCCCATCCTTATTTCGACGTCACGTCGAAGAAGGGCACATTCGAATTGAAGAATCTCCCGCCGGGCACGTACACGATTGAAGCTTGGCAAGAAAAGTACGGCACGCAGGACCAAAGCGTCACGCTGGCCGCCAAACAAGCGAAATCCATTTCATTTGCGTTCAAGGCTGCGCACAACTAGGCAGCCTAGGCCGCTCCCGTTATACCCGGCTCGGCAAAAGGCGTTGGAGTTACCTAGGGGCTGAAGAACGACTGGATGCAGCGCACACGGCGCGTCGGCTCATTTCTTATTTGGATTAGCCGGGGGCGTGGCCGGTGTTGGGCCACTGTTACCGCTCGGTGCCGGCTGGAGAAAATTGTCAAAATTGACGCCGGGCGGTGGCGGCAGCACTTTGCCCGGGTGGGTTGTGAAACCAATTATGCGACCCATAAATATGACGCCGATCCACAAAGTGAGTGACAAGATCGCCACTGCTTTGCCCGCACGAGGTGCCGACCGAGCGTTGTCCCACTGAGGAACCGTTCGGCCCGCGGTCATCTCGAAAAAAAGCATGTTCACGCCGGCGAGCACAAGCAATAGCATCTTCGTCCTGAAAAATGGATTGTGATAATAGATTCGGGCATTTGTACTGAACATCGTTAGTCCGGTCGCCACGGTCAAGGCAAAGGCGGCCCACGTCCACTTCAGGATGTCTGAGGACATCCGCTGGAAGGATCTCTGCGTCGACGCAAGCCCCAGCAATCGGAGGTCTATGACGGCAATCGTGCCAACAACCAGAGTGAAGCTAATGACATGAATGGATTCGATTATGGGAAACATCCAGATCGAATCGCGAATAGTAGTGGCGAAGCGAGAGGCTTCGATCAACTTTAGGAACGCGTCAATTTGCATTGGGGCTCTGTTCCGGAATCATTAATATTCTTGTGTCGCCGGCGACCATGAACCCCAGATATGGTCGTAAGCGATCAGGCGCCCGAGCACAATGATGAACAGGAAAATCAGGAACGTCAGTATCGCGAGCGACTTAATGGATCTGCGGTTGACGAGCGTTTCCCACTGCCGCTCGTGTTTCGGAACGTTGACCAGAAAAATGGCGGAAAGCATTGCAGCCACGGCTACAAAAACCATTTTCGTCCAGAATGAGAAGTTCACCAGCTCACGCGCAGGCTCCGCGATTATCATTACGATCCCCGTCACGAGTTGCAGGCACAATCCGCCTATTAGCCACGGACCGAATCTGTCTGTTGTCTGGCGCACGGTCTGATCCGTGCCCGCCCACCCCAGAATGCGAAGAACGATCATGAATACGGACCCGATTATGATTGCGATGCCAATAATGTGGATGGATTGAACGCCGGGGATAAGCCAACTCTCGTGGACTCGGAATGTGTGGCTCAGGGATGCTTTACTCAGCCATTCAGCAAATCGATTCACGTCACCCTTCCTTCCTTGCTCGTTTCTACACAGCTATGTGCTTCGACCTTGTACCCTGCGGCGGCGCGACACCCGCCGCGCCGCAGTCCATGGACAAATATTGAGTTTAGAACCTTCCACCGATAGTCGTCATGCCAGCTACGGTGTCGCAGGTCTTGCCTGGAGCAGGGGGCGTTCTCCAAGGGCATTTGGAGATCGGACCGACGCGGGATCCGAAATTGCCGCCGGTCCGGAGGGGATTCATGTGCACGGTGAATATCGTGCCCGCCGGGAACGATTCCGCGGTAATGCCTTGCTGCGCCACCGCCGCGGCGCCCGCCATCTCGACGCCCCAATCGATCAGCTGCCCGTCTTTGTCCTTCTCGAGTTTGCCGTCCGGCCCGATCAAATAGAAGTGCAGCTCAGCATGATTCGCCTGAGCGATGAACTGGTGGGCTACGCCGGTTAACACTAGCGTTTTGGTCTGATCGTACATGGCGAACGAGTGATGCGCGAACGCCGGCTCGGCGTAGATACCCAACGATAGAAATGCAACGCATGCTGCAATCACCCAGCTTGTGGTCATTGGTTTTTTCATCTTTAAGCTCTCCGTTTTCGGTGGCGGCCTCAAAGCTATCGAGTATGCGCGGCCGCTCAAGTATTTATTTCTTATCTTTATTCAGCATATCGAGTATGTCCTCAGGTACAGGATTTTCGTTCGGCGTATCCTTCAGCCCTTCTCGAAATACTTTTCCCAGTCCTGGGCCCAAGGCCGCCCGTAGTAGTCCATATAGTCAGGGTCGGCGGAGGTAAGCTGAGTCGCCCTCCCATTCCTGTCCTTGATGTTGCTCAGGCACTCGATGTAAGTGTATCGCATGGTCGGAGAGTCCAACGGCGCTATCCGACGATAACGATAGGTGGCACGCAGCGGCTGGACGAACGCCTCGGGATCATAAAATATGGTCTCCTGGTCGAGTCCCACGTACTTCCCGCTGGCGTCGTTTACAGGCTTCCAGGTTTCCACCGTCTCCATCTTGCCGCTATTCTCAAACATGGAGTGCGATAGATTCCAGGCCTGGACATGCGCAGTCCAGGTAACCAGAGTGGTTCCGTCCCAGAATCCAACCGTCTCCCCGTACCACTGCGGGACCTGCTGCACAGGCTGCCTTCCGATCCAAACCTGGCGCAGGAAGTTAGCGGCGATGCCAGATAGGAACTCGGCACTCCAAGGAGTCATCGTGAGCTGAAAATTTCCACCCTGCGAAGCCTGAGCCCACCAGCGCAGGAATCCTTCCGGCCAACAGAAGGAGGCTTCCCATTGCGGCGCATTGTCCACGACCTCGTGATAGTTCTTCTGAACCATGCGGTCTTGATACTCCGGAGTGAGTAAAGACAGAATTGTAGGAACCTGAGTGACGGTCCCCCAAATCCACTCGGCTTGAGTATCCGCTTGCATGTCCCGCGTATACCATCCGTCCCAATCCGGCGTCGTCGCCTTGGTGTAGACAGTGGGACCACCTTTCGCCTTCGCTGCCGCCAGCAACGCATCGTAATGCTCCTTGGCCGTCTTATAAGGGTAAGGGCTCACAAGCTGATCTCGCGGGATATCCCACTTGCAGTCGCCCCAAGCAGCCGATTCTGGCGCTTTCCCGGGGCCGAAACGGCGCGAGGTCCACATATCCGTTAGCTGGCGGGGTGTATTGCACCGAAAATAGCGCGGGTCCGACCAGTACTTCTTATCCAGATAGAAGTTCTTCGACGTAAACAAGTCGATTGGCAATGCCTTCATTCCTGTCGGTGGCCCATCGAAAGTTGGCGTACAGCTGCTGAGTGGCCCGATAACGTTTGTATACTCCCCGTGTGGTCCAGAAAAGGCGCCACGGCGAAATTGAAATTGTCCGCCTGCTCCCTGTTGCTTCGCGCACTCCTGCTGCGCCTGCGGGTCCTGTTGCTGAGCGCTTTGCTGGTTCTGTGCTACTGAGATAGGAGACATCCAGGTGAGCGCGCTCACGACGACGAAGGCAAACAAAATTACACGCAGCCTACTCTTCATTATGCTCCCCCTCCGCGATAGACGCGCGGGATCATATGACGGTTGCCGAAACTCGGCGAGGACTTGAACTCATCTCATGCGGGCCTTCTTTACTCGCGAAATGAGTATTGACACCCGAGTCGGATACGCTGCCCAAAAGTCAATGTCAACAGGAAATTAACTAAGGAAAATTAATGAATGCCTGTGGCGCGCGAGCGCGAAAATATAAGGACTCTGAATTTCTGCCAGACGCGAACCAAAAATGTTGCATCATTACACGCGGGGACGAAACGCTAGCGCGATATCGATGCCGCGAAGCACTTTCGAAACCCATACACACGTCCCGGTACGGAAGTGATCGGCGGGAGAAAAGAATTATGAAGTCATATTGTTGGGTTCTACTGGCTCTCACTCTTATCGGAACGGGATGTCGGAAGTCGCCGCAGGCGCCGCAGCTCTTGAGGCCAGCCTATATCAAAGACATCATGGATTCGATGGTGGATCCCAGCGGAGAGTTCGTGTTCCAATCGGTTCAGCAGATCTCGGACGAGCACGGTATCCGCGAAAAAGCGCCGCAGACCGATGCGGATTGGGAGGCGGTCCGCGAGCGCCTCATTGTCTTGCTTGAAGCGCCGAATCTCCTGGTCATGCCAGGCCGCAAGGTTGCGCCCCCCGACGTTACATCGCAGAATCCCGGAATTGAACTTGAGCCGGCGCAAATTCAGAAGGCAATAGATGACAACCGCACCGTCTTCATTCGCCGCGCGCGGGGGCTTCAGGACGCTGCGGCCGTGGCCATGAAGGCAGTCGAGGCGAAAAACAAGGACGCTCTATTTCAAGCGGAGGATGGGATCGACAAAGCCTGCGAGAGTTGCCATATACACTATTGGTATCCGAACGACCAAAGGGCTCGCGCGATCGCGGAGTCAGAGGGAATCACTTACTAACACAAAGTCCGCTTCACCGTGGTACAAAAGTTCGGGCAGCTCAGGTCCCTGGACTCGGGCAGATAATCGAGGTGGCAGGCTAACATGCACTACGTTTCCAGAATTGATGAAGGCGCCGCTGAGACACCGCAAGGCTATGCAAAGCACAGTACGGAATTCCGGCGCGCCACATATGTGGATCGTGCGATGGGTTCGGTACACATGGACGTGGGGATCTGTTTCCTAGAACCTCAAGGATCGATTCAGCCGCATGTCCACTCTTTTGAGGAAAGCTTCTACATTCTAGAGGGATCTGTTGCCGTCCAAATCGGAGAGGGAAGTCATGCTCTCGGCCCGGGCCACTTTGGACTAGTTAGTACGGGCGTGCGGCACAGCTGGCAGAACTCGGGGAACGGACGTGTTCGGTGGCTGGAAATGCAGGCGCCACAACCGCGTCCAGTTGGCCACAGCCAGGATACGTTTTTCGTCGGCAATGATGTCAGCGTGCCAGCCGCGTCGCCAGCCACTCCCAATTCGTCGGATGGACCACTTGGCCACTTCGACGAATCGAAATTGCCGCGCCCGGGCGGCCCATCTCAAATGGAAGGTTTCAACCCAACGACCGGCGTGGCAATAAAAATGTTTGTGGACCGCTCCTTCGGAGCAATCCATCAATCCCTATTTTTGATTCAATATTCTCCTGGCGCAAAAATAGATCCGCACGATCATACGTTCGAGGAATCCTATTTAATCGTGGCGGGCCAAGTCCGCGCGACAGCGGACGGCAAGACCTACGATTTGGGGCCGGGAGATGTTATCTGGACCGGCGTCGGCTGCATCCACAGCTTTGAGAATGCCGGCACCGAGCCGGTACGCTGGATCGAAACCCAGGCGCCGCTGCCGCCGGCGAAAGAAGTTTTCCGGTTCGAACGCGACTGGGCGCATTTGATGCGGCATGACAAACAAGATGCTTCTCGGTAGTTGGCCGAGTTGCGGTCGACTGCTGGTCGGCACTCGAGAAGGCGGCTGGCCGCACTTGTGAGCTTAAATCTCGGCGAGTACACTAGGCCTGCTCGCGTTCTGTCCTACCGGAGAATATTCCGAGAGTGCGATGACAAGAAAAACGAAAATCGTCGAGAAAGCGCCTGTTGCCGGCGTCGAGCCCGAAAAATGGC
Source organism: uncultured Acidobacteriota bacterium (assembly GCA_963754105.1). Classification (GTDB taxonomy): domain Bacteria; phylum Acidobacteriota; class Terriglobia; order Acidiferrales; family UBA7541; genus Palsa-295. The sequence continues at coordinate 44,557 of CAVWEZ010000013.1, read as the reverse complement.
TCCAGCATGTACCGCCAGATGCTGACCATCCGGCTTTTTGAGGAGCAGGTAAACGATCTCTATACCCGCACGTTGATGCCGGGGCTCGCTCACCTTTATATAGGCGAGGAAGCAGTTGCCGTGGGCGTTTGTTCCGCGCTCCGATCGGATGACTACATCACAAGCACGCACCGCGGCCACGGTCACTGCTTGGCAAAGGGCGCTTCGCCCGATCGAATGTTTGCGGAATTGCTGGGGAAAGAGCCAGGTTACTGCCGGGGAAAAGGCGGATCAATGCACATCGCGGATCCCGAGACCGGCAATCTTGGCGCGAATGCGATCGTCGCGGGCAGCACCGGCATCGCGACCGGCGCGGCGTTTTCTGCTAAGCGGCTTGGGAACGGGCGCGTCGCGGTCTGTTTTTTCGGTGAGGGCGCGCTTGGCCAAGGTGTGCTCTACGAAGCCATGAATCTTGCGCAGCTTTGGAAGCTGCCTGTGATCTACGTTTGCGAAAATAATACCTACAACGAATACACGCACTATTCGGAAACGACCGCTGGCGACATTCTGGCCCGGCCCAGGGCTTTTGGGATTCACGCCGAAAGTGTTGACGGGCAGGATGTGCGAGCCGTGCACGCAACGGCGAAAAATGTTGTCGAGCGCGCGCGACAAGGTGACGGGCCCGGCTTCCTTCTCTGCAACACGTACCGATACCGCGGCCATCACGTTGGCGACGTAAATCGCGAATACTACAGGAGCAAGCAGGAAGAGCAGAAGTGGATGTCTGAACGCGATCCGATCAAACTACTGAGAGAATGGCTGATTGCAGAGAATCATGCCGACGCCGCTCTTCTGGCCGGCACAGAAGCTGAGGTGAAATCAAATATCGATGAAGCGGTTAAGTTCGCGATAGCGGCGCCATATCCCAACCCGAGCGAGGTCCAGCAGAATGTCTACGCGTGAGATGAAAACCGCGCTGCAGGAACCGTCCATCGCTCCGCGCGAACTCACCATGGCCGAGGCGATCAAAGAAGCGCTTGCCGAAGAGATGCGGCGCGATCCGCGTGTATTCATCATGGGCGAGGACGTAGCCGAGGCCGGCACCGTCTTCAAAGTTCTCTCCGGGCTCGCGGCGGAGTTTGGCACGGAACGCGTGATCGATACGCCGATTTCCGAAGCGGGTTTCACCGGCCTGGGTATCGGTGCCGCGATGACGGGGCTTCGGCCCGTGGTCGATATAATGTTCGGCGATTTCATCGCACTCGTCATGGACCAGATGGCTAACCAAGCCGCGAAGGTGCACTACATGTCGGGCGGCAAATGGAAAGTTCCCATGGTGATGCGGACAACGCTGGGGGCGACGCGGCGCTCCGCCGCGCAGCATTCGCAGTCCCTCCACGCGTGGTTCAGCCACATTCCTGGACTGAAGGTTGTCTTGCCCTCCACCCCCTACGACGCCAAGGGTCTGCTGAAATCCGCGATTCGCGACGACAATCCCGTGGTCTTTTTCGAAGATAAGATGATGTACAGGCTGAAAGGTCCAGTGCCAGCGGAGGATTACACGATCCCGTTGGGCGTCGCCGATATTAAAAAATCCGGGGATGACGTCACCATCGTCGCGACCAGCAGCATGGTGCAAGTGGCCCTTGGCGCGGCCAAAATGCTCGAGGAAACGGGCATCAGCGCCGAGGTAATTGATCCTCGCACAACTTGGCCGCTGGACGAGGACACCCTGATTGAATCCGCCAAGAAAACTTCGCGCGCGATCATTGTTGACGAGGGTTACGCTCGCTATGGCGTGACGGCCGAGATTGCCTCGGTCATTGCTGAAGGCGCATTCCACTATCTGGATCGGCCGGTGAAGCGTATTGGCGCAATGCACGTCCCGATTCCGTTTTCTCCACCCCTCGAGGACGTCACGGTGCCAACCGAGCAAATGGTATTCGATGCGGCCCGCGCATTGTGTAGCGGGTCCTGAGGCTTCGTCCCGCATCTGGAACAGGAGAACTGAAATGGCGCTACCTACCCACGGAACAATGGCAGTTGATTGGGAGCAGCGGATTGACTTCGACCGGCTGCGCCGAGAGCGCCTTGGCCGCATCAAGAGCCTGCTCGAAAAATCCGAAGTCGGCGCGCTGCTGTGCTTCGACATGAACAACGTGCGCTACATCACGGCGACGCACATTGGCACTTGGGCCCAGGACAAGAACAGCCGTTTCACCCTCTTGTCGCGGGGCGCCGAGCCCATCGTTTGGGATTTTGGTTCAGCCGCAAAGCATCATCAGTTGCATTGTCCCTGGCTGGGCGACCGCTCGCGCGCCGGAATAGCTTTGTTGCGTGGCGCCATGTCCCCGGAAATGGGGCGTGCCGAGGACGTCGCCAAAAAAATCAAGGTTGAGCTGGAGAAACTCCACCTCGAAAAAGAGCCGCTCGGCGTCGATATCATCGAACCACCAATCCTTTTCGCCCTTCAAAAGCAGGGCATTCGCATCGTCGACGGCCAGCAAATGTTATCGGATGCCCGCGTCATCAAAACGAAGGATGAAATCGCGCTCCTCAATCATTCGGCAATGATGGTCGATGCGGCATACGACGAGCTTTACCGCGCAATGAAGCCCGGCATGCGCGAAAACGAAGCGGTGGGCTTGGTGAGCAAAGTTCTCTACGACCTGGGCTCGGAATATGTCGAGGCAGTTAACGCGATTTCCGGCGAGCGCTGCAATCCGCATCCCCATGTCTTCTCCGATCGCGTGCTGCGCCCCGGCGATCCGGTCTACTACGACATTCTGCATTCCTACATGGGGTATCGCACCTGCTACTACAGAACTTTTTGCGTGGGGTCCGCCTCGCACGCCATGGTGGATGCCTACAAGCAATGCCGCGAATACGTGGACGCCTCCATCGAACTGATCCGTCCGGGACGCACCACCGCGCAGGTAGCCTCGGTCTGGCCGAAGGCCCAGGAATTCGGATTTCCCAACGAAGAAGCCTGCTTTGGGCTCCAGTTCGGTCATGGCATTGGTTTGGCGATCTGGGAAAAGCCCGTGATTAGCCGTCTGGTTTCGCTCGATCAGCATTATGAACTGAAGCCGGGGATGGTCTTCGCGCTCGAAACCTTCTGGCCTTCTTCGGACGGTTGGAGCGCGGCGCGAATCGAAGAAGAGATCGTGGTTACGGAAACGGGCCATGAAGTGATCACGCGATTCCCAGCCGAAGAATTGCTGGTCGCCGGTCAGCGCTATTACACAGTCAATGGACCGCTCTCGACCACGCGCGAAACGGAAGCGGCGCCGAGCGTGCACGTCCGCGAAATGGTTGAGGCCGGTGCTAAATCGGAAGCTCGCGGCGACTAGCCAGTTACTCCATCGAATCCAACATGCCTATCAGCGTGGTAATGCCCGCACTAGAAATGGCGCAGGATACGGGGACACTTGTCTCTTGGCGGAAGAAGGAAGGCGAAACCGTAACCAAGGGTGAAATTCTTCTCGAGATCGAAACGGATAAGGCCGTCGTCGAAGTGGAAGCGCTGGCCGACGGCGTTCTTGCCGGAGTGAAAGCGCAACCTGGCGATGTAATTCCAGTCGGCCGCACGATCGCGTGGATTCTCGGAGCTGGCGAGTCCGTTCCGGCGGACGAACCCTCCAGCCCCGCGGCCCTCGGCAGCGCGCCCCTTCCGTCGCCAACAACTTCCCAAGCGCCTCAAACTTCGGAAAATCGCGCCGCCACAAAGCGGATCAGAATTTCCCCAAAAGCGCGCCGGATTGCTCAGGAACGCGGCGTGGACATCGAGGGTGTGCGCGGCTCAGGCGCCGATGGCGAAATCCTCGTGGCAGATATTCTCGCCGCCGAATCCTCTGGAGCGATCGCAAGCGCGTCAAGCGGCGCGACAGCTCCGGCTACCGCTGGCGCTTTGCCTGCCGCGCAAGCGCTGAGTTCGATCGGACGCCTGATGGCGGAGAGGACCACTCAGAGTTGGACGACCGTGCCGCACTTTTTCCTTACCCGTGAGGTCGAGGCGAGCGCCTTGAATCAGAGAAGGGCGCAACTATTGCAATCGATCGAGAAATCTCATGGGGTGCGCCTCTCTCACACGGACTTGTTGATTTCTGCTGTGGCGGGCGCGCTCGAAAAGCATCCCCGCTTGAATGCCAGTTGGAACGGGCAGGCGATTCGATTCAACCAGGAAATAAACATCGGCGTCGCCATGGCCGTTGAGGACGGGGTCGTTACCGGCGTCGTTCGCAACGCGAATAAAATCGATTTAGCTGAGATCGCAGTTCAGCGGCGCGATCTTGCCGACCGCGCCCGCGCTGGCCGCCTTCGCCCGAATGACATCAGCGGCACGACCTTCACGATCAGCAATCTCGGCATGTACCACGTCAACGCATTTACAGCGATCATCGTTCCGCCACAGGCTGCGATTCTCGCCGTCGGCGAAATTGCGGATCGCGTGCTTGCCATTGACGGAAAACCAGAAGTGCGGCCTACGATTACGCTGACACTCTCCTGCGATCATCGCGTCGTCGATGGAGCCCGCGCCGCAGAATTCATGCATACGCTCGCCTTGGCCATGCAATGAACTCTGCGGGAACCCATGGACGGGTTCCAATTAAGATTTGGGAGGTGCGGCGTTGCAACGTGACATCGCGACCGACGTCAAATTTGATGTCTTAAGCAAGGTACCGCAGGTCACGCTGGCTTTTTGGATTGTCAAGATTCTTGCGACAACGGTCGGCGAGACAGGCGGAGACGCACTATCGATGACTTTGAATCTCGGATACGCCGTCAGCAGCCTGATCTTTCTGGCTTTTTTCTGCGTAACTCTCGCCGCCCAGATTACATCCAAGCGCTTTCATCCTGCGCTCTACTGGGCCGTGGTAGTTGCCACCACGACCGTAGGCACGACCACCTCCGATTACTTGGACCGGACGGTTGGGCTCGGCTACGTTAAATCGTCTATCATCCTTTTCTGCGCGGTGATCGTAGTGCTGGTGGCCTGGCGGCTCACTACGGGCCATATCGAGTACGACCACGTCGCCACCTGGAACAACGAAGCCTTCTATTGGGTCACGATACTAGTGTCAAATACGCTGGGCACAGCGCTAGGCGATTTCGTCGCTACGACAACGGGGCTTGGTTTCGAGGGCGGAGCGCTCGTGTTCGCGGGACTGATCGTGCTGGTAGCCGCAGCCCACTTTTTCACGAGCCTCCCAGATAACCTGCTCTTCTGGGCCGCTTACGTCTTGACCCGTCCCCTCGGGGCAACACTTGGCGACACCCTGACTAAACCCCACGCGGAAGGCGGGTTGGCACTTGGCCGGATTGTCTCCTCGCTTGCGATCGCCGCCGCGATGATCGTCCTCATTGCTCTAACATCACGACGCCAGACTGTTCAGTCCGCCTGAGGTCCCAGACCCAAGAACCGTTTCATGCAAGTCGTACATTCAAATTGGTTGTTGATTGTTGGTCCGATTTGGGGCATTCGACACACGCGATCTATCGTCCTATCAGTCGCTCCGTGGGAGCCCAGGAATTTGCGGTGAGGAAATCAAATCGGTCCTCGACACACAAAATGACGCTCTCCTGGCGCTCGACGAGGAAAGGCGCGTCACGGCGGCGCTGCTCCGGGTCGTACCTGGCAGTTCTGTGTTTCCTTGCCGCCCCGGCGCTGGCGCACGCGCAGGGCGCACCGCCGATGTTAACAAACGATACGGACACGCCCGGAAATGGTAACTGGGAAGTTAATCTGGGCGCGATGCCGGTTCTGCATCAGCACGAAAACTCTTTTGAAGTCCCACAAATCGATGTGAACTTCGGGTTGGGCGATCGTGTCCAACTGACCTACGAGATTCCCTACGTGCTTCAGAACGAATCGGGCCAACCGTACCAAACGGGATGGAGTAACGCCTCCGCCGGACTTAAATGGCGCTTTCTCGAAAACAAACGTGGATGGAGCGTTTCTATCTTCCCGCAGCTCGAATTCCCGGGCCTGGGAAGCTCGATAAGATCAGAAATCGCTAGCGGCGCCACTCGGCTGCTTCTGCCGGTCGAGATTACCAAATCCGTCGGGCCCATCGATCTCGATTTCGAAGCCGGCTACTACTTTACCTGGCGTTTCCCCGACGAGCGGATCATTGGCTTCGCCGCCGGACGCCAGATCACGCCGAAACTGCAACTGATGGGTGAGCTTTACAACGATTACGCGATGGGGGCGCTGCCGAAAGACACCACATTCGACGCGGGGGGCAAATACGAATTCCACAAAGGACTTCTCTTTATGTTCATGGCCGGACGAAGCTTCAGTGGAAACTCGAGCGGCCAGCCGGAGTTCATGGCCTACGTCGGATTGCAAATCCTGCTCCAGAAATATGGCAAAGAGCTGGAGACGGAGACGGCGCCCTAGGGCCTCGCAAGTCGAATAGCCGGATAGTCCGAGATGTGGCTGTGGAGTCGCGAATTCGATCCCGACCGCGCCTACCAATCAACTATGGTAAATTTGCTTGCCGCAGTGGTTGTTTTTGCAGCGTGTCACAGCCGTCTTGCAAGTCAATTCGATTGAGGCGGCGTCTCCGAGAAGAGGCGGTCCAGATTACGAGGCGGAGATTCTAAATGGGACAGAAAGAAACCGACCAACTAAATCAGATATTGCACGGCGTGGCGCTTACCCGAGCGATGTGTACGGTGGCGGACCTTGGCGTTGCGGATCACATCCAGGCAGGGGCGCCGCAATCGGCGAAGTATTTGGCCCAGGTCACAGGTGCTCACCAAAGATCCCTCTATCGCCTGCTAAGATTCCTCGCCAGTCACGGATTGTTTCGGGAGACGAAAAGCGGCGAGTTCGATCACACGCCGCTTTCCATTGCATTGCGCGGCGATGCTGAAGGGTCATTTCGCGCGGCGGCGCAATTGTTTCATCACGAATTTCGCGCCTGGGACGGCCTGGATCATGCAGTCCGAACGGGCAAACCAGGGTTTAACGCAGTATTTGGTCGGCCTTTGTTCGACCATATCGCGGCGCATCCGGAACTCGGGCCACTGCTCGACGCGGGAATGACGTGCATGCACGGCTACGAAACTGCCGCGATGATCGAGGCTTACGATTTTGGCGCGGTTCGCGTTTTGGCGGACATTGGCGGCGGGAATGGATCGTTGATTGGCGCGGTGCTGCAGCGCTATCCCAAAATGCGGGGAATTCTTTTCGACCTAGGGCATGTGGTGAGCCGCGCGAAGGAAAGTTTGAAGAAATGCGGTGTCGCCGACAGGTGTCGAGTGATCGAAGGTAGTTTCTTCGAAACTATTCCGGCTGGGGCTGACGCGTATTTGTTCCGGCACATCATTCACGATTGGACCGATGAGCAATCCGTCCAGATACTGGGTCTTTGCCGGAAAGTCATCCCCGAGGATGGAAGGCTGCTGCTCGTGGAATGCGTCGTTCCGGCTGGGAATGAGCCATCCCCCTCGAAGGACTTCGACATGACGATGATGACGTTCCCCGGAGGCGTCGAACGGACGGAAACGGAATTTCGATCGCTGCTCAAACAGGCCCGTTTTGAGCTTACGTCGGTCACGCCCACGACCACTATGGTCAGCGTGGTGGAGGGCAAGCCGATACCGGCGGTGTGATTTTGCATTGCAGCTGCGGCTTGGTTACTCCAAATCCTTTCGCTCGAACTATGTGACCTCAGACGCCACAGCCGAATCTAACGTTCGGTTGGTTGCTAAGGCAGCGCGAAGCTCAAGCTGCCGGGCGAGGAGCCGTATGAGGCTAATCCTGCTGATCCTCTTGATCCTGCTCGTCTTGGGTGCGCTTCCCACTTGGCCGTACAGCGCGCACTGGGGATATTATCCGAGCGGCGGATTGGGTCTGCTGCTGATAATTCTTATCGTCGTCATGCTCGCTGGTTAGCTCGATCGCCACTCGACTCCGGCCCGGGCTGTCGCGCCTTGCGACGGCCGGGGCGAAGTCCATCCGCGAAGCTTTGGATTCGAACCCAACTGATTGAAAATCCTCCATTGAGAAATATTTCTGGTCCACTGAGGCTTTCACCTGTTGGCTCCGGCCTGCATCTGAGCCTATAGTACTTAGTCGTGCGGAGGCGCGGAATGCGTGGATGGGCGCGATACTCTTTTTTGGCGGCAGCAGCAATTGTTCTTTTCGGTTTGGCTGGAAATTACGCCGGGTCGGAGGCGGCCGGAGACCAGCCCTCGATTTCGTCCTCGAACCAGGCAGCAAATAGTGCGAAGCCAGCCGAAGAAGTCACGCGTGCGACGCTGAAAAACGGCCTGCGCGTGGTCATTGTTGCGGACAAACTCGCGCCGGTAGCAACTACCGTAGTGAATTATCTGGTGGGCTCGAATGAAACGCCGCCCGGATTTCCGGGCACCGCGCACGCTCAGGAACATATGATGTTCCGCGGCGCTCCGGGGCTTTCGGCCGGCCAGCTGGCGAATATTGCCGCGGCAATGGGCGGCAATTTCAACGCCGACACGCAACAGACGGTGACGCAATATTTCTTCACCGTTCCTGCCGAAGACGTGGACGTGGCCCTCCACATCGAAGCCTTGCGGATGCGAGGTTCGCTCGACACGGATGAATTGTGGGACAAGGAACGCGGCGCGATCGAGCAGGAAGTGGCGCAGGACCTCTCCAATCCCGAGTACGTGTTCTACACGAAACTGCTAACGGCGATGTTTCACGACACGCCCTACGAGCACGATGCGCTCGGGTCTCGCCCTTCGTTCGACAAAACCACCGGCGCGATGCTGCACGAGTTTTACGATACCTGGTACGCCCCCAACAACGCGATCATGGTGATCGTAGGCGACGTAAATCCGCAGCAAACGCTCACGGAGATCAAGCAGCTTTTTGGCGACATTCCCCGGAAGAATATTCCGCAGCGGCCGCAGGTGAAGCTTGCAAGCGTATCCACGCAGACGCTGAATCTCGATACTGATTTGCCGTACGGCCTGTCGGTTGTCTCCTTCAGAATGCCGGGTTACGACAGCCCGGATTTCGCGGCTGCCGATATTTTGGGGGATGTGCTGAGCAGCCACCGCGCAGATTTGTACGCGTTGGTACCGCAAGGGAAGGCGCTGGGGACCGGCTTCGAACTGAGCAGCATGCCCCAAGCGAGTGTGGCGTACGGCTTGGCGGCGTATCCGCAGGGCGGCGACGGTCAAGCCCTCGTCACGGAAATTCAGAAGATCATGGCTGACGCAGTGAAGAATGGCGTGCCCGCCGATCTCGTCGATGCCTCGAAACGCCACGAACTGGCCGAGGAAGAGTTTCAAAAGAATTCGATTTCCGGGTTGGCGATGGAATGGTCCAATGCATTGGCGGTGGAAGGCCGGCAATCTCCAGAAGACGATATCCGCGCCATTGAAAAAGTGACGGTGGAAGACGTAAACCGCGTGGCCCGGAAATATTTGACGCCGAGCAACGCGATCGAAGCGGTGTTGACGCCGCAGCCCTCCGGAAAACCGGTGTCGTCGAAAGCCTTCGGCGGTCAGGAATCTCTCGCAGCCACACCGAAAGGGCCTGTCGAACTGCCGGCATGGGCGCAGGACGCGGTAACGCGTCTGACGATTCCGGATCTGACCATTCATCCGACCGTGGACACGCTGCCGAACGGAATCAAGCTGATCGTGCAACCGGAGTCCATCAGCAATTCCGTCACGGTCTTAGGTCACATCAAGAACAACGCTGACCTGGAGACGCCGCATGGGCAAGAGGGCGCCAGCAGCGTTCTCGACGAGCTTTTTCCTTACGGAACGCGCACTTTGGACCGGATTGCATTTCAGAAGGCGCTTGATGATATCGGAGCGGACGAATCGGCCGGCGCGGATTTTTCCCTGAACGTTCTGACCGACCATTTCGAACGGGGCATGGAGTTGCTGGCCGACAACGAACTCCATCCCGCGCTTCCGGAGAGCGCGTTCAAAGTGGTGCAGCGGGAGACGGAGGGCGCGGTGGCGGGGCAGTTACAGAGTCCCGATTATTTGACGTCGCGGGCGTTGGACTCAGCCCTGTATCCGAAAGACGACCCGGAGTTGCGCGAGGCCACACCGGCCACGGTGAAGGCGCTCGTGCTCGAAAACGTGACGGATTACTATCAGCATGTATTCCGTCCCGATCTAACGACCATCGTGGTGATCGGGAACGTAACGCGAGAGCAGGCCAAGGCCGCAGTGGAGAAATATTTCGGAGAGTGGAAAGCGTCCGGGCCACCTCCGGAGACCGATCTGCCAACGGTACCCGCAAATTCGCAGCAGGTTACGGCTGTGCCGGACAAGAGCCGCGTGCAGGTGAATGCAACTCTGGCGGAAACGCTGGGGCTGAACCGGTTTAATCCCGACTACTACGCGCTTGAACTGGGAAACCATGTTCTTGGAGGCGGCTTTTACGCGACCCGGCTGTACCAAGATTTGCGTGAGAACGCCGGGCTGGTCTACTACGTATCGTCATCATTCGGCGTGGGCAAGACACGGTCCGTCTACCGAGTGGAATACGCTTGCGATCCGCAGAACGTGTCGAAAGCACGCGCCGTGGTGGTGCGGGATTTGAAAGCGATGCAGACGGCGCCGGTGAGCGCGGAAGATTTACGCCAGGCCAAGGCAATGCTGCTGCGGCAAATTCCGCTGGGGGAAGAGAGCGTCCAGCGCATTGCGGGCGGGTTGATATCCCGAGCAACGATTGGCTTGCCGCTCGACGAACCAAGCGTCGCCGCGCACCATTACGTTGAATTGAACGCGGAGCAGGTGCAAGGCGCGTTTACCAAGTGGGTTCGCCCCGATGACTTGGTTCAAGTGACCGAAGGCCCCAACCCGCAATAGGCCCTCGGACGACCTGTGGACTTTTGCCGCACGTCACGGTTCGAGAGCGGTCTCCGTGGGTTATAATCCCGCAGCTTATTTTTGTAAGGAGGGGCACCGTGCCGGAGTGGACGTACGCGCAAGCAGATCCTTCCGACGAACTGGCTCAGCTCTCCTTCTATTCCATGAAGAAGAAGCAGAGCGGCCGCGAAATTGAATTTCGTATCACGGTTCGGGAGTATGCGGAGCAGCCGCCGTCGCAGCACTCGCGTTTTTTCGCGGAAGCGGATAAGCAAGTGAACCAAAAAACGGCCGCGATTGTGCCGACCGGATGGGGCCATTCAGTGCTGGAAGCGCTGTCCGATTGTATACGCATGATCCGTCAATTCCCGTACGAGGATTTGTAGCGCGGGGAGACCGCCAGCATGAAATTCGCAAAGAAACAGATTGAGCCTGGAATCGTGGTGCTCGAAATGACGGGCCGATTTTTGATGGGCCCGGATTGCCGCCAAGTTGAGAGTGAAGTGGAGGCGCACATCGCGCGCGACCAGAAGCGCTTCATCTTCGATCTCTCGGGTGTCGAGCACGTGGATAGCGCGGCCGTGGGGCAAATCGTCAAGTCCTATTCGAGCCTGAAGAAATGCGGCGGGACGCTGCGGCTGGCTGGCGTGAGCGGCATGGTCGACGGCGTGTTGAGGCTGACGCAGGTGAACAAGGTTATCGAGATTTACGCCACGGCGCAGGAAGCCGCAAAGAACTTTCCGCAAGCGCAGTAGCCCGCTCTTAAAAATAACAATCCGTAAATATCCTTCACGTTATACTGTGCCGCACTCGACTGACGGGGAGTCATGACTATTCAGCCCGGCAAGTACCTAGACCCCTATGAAATTCTCGCCGCGATTGGTGCCCTTCCTTTGTCGGGGCAAGCGGGCGGGATGACATGTTGAGCGATGGCACAAGGTTGGGTCCCTACGAGATCACGGGTGCCATCGGTGCCGGTGGCATGGGCGAGGTTTATCGCGCGCACGATTCCAAGCTCGGGCGCGACGTGGCGCTGAAAGTCCTGCCGGAAGCGTTTGCGCGAGATGCTGAGCGTTTGGCGCGATTTCAACGCGAGGCCAAAGTGCTCGCCTCGTTCAATCATCCGAATATTGCTGCGATTTACGGTTTCGAGGATTCCGGCGGCACGCACGCGCTGGTGATGGAGTTCGTCGAAGGGCCAACGCTGGCGGACCGGATCAAGCAAGGGCCGATCCCGGTTGACGAGGCGCTGCGGATTGCGAAGCAGATCTGCGAAGCGCTGGAATACGCGCACGAGCACGCCATCGTGCATCGCGATTTGAAGCCGGCCAATGTGAAGGTGACGAATGACGACGCGGTGAAGGTGCTCGATTTCGGGCTCGCGAAGGCGGTGGCAGGCGAAGCTGTCGAAACGGACATTTCGACGTCGCCCACTCTCACGCACATGGCGACGCAGGCCGGTTTTATTCTCGGCACTGCGGCATACATGTCGCCCGAGCAGGCAAAAGGGAAGGCGGCGGACCGGCGAGCGGACATCTGGGCCTTCGGCTGCGTGCTCTACGAAATGCTGACGGGGAAAATGGCGTTCAGCGGCGAGACCGTGACCGACACGCTCGCGGCGGTCGTCATGAAAGATCCAGATTGGTCGCCACTTCCCTCAGCAACTCCGGCGCGAGTGCGAGTGTTATTGCAGCGCTGCTTGCAGAAGGACCCGAAGCAGCGGCTGCGCGATATTGGCGACGCGCGGATCTCGATCGAGGAAGTTCTGTCCGGCGCGCCGGAAACTTCACCTTCCGCCGCGGCCGCGCTAGCGTCAGTGCCTTTCTGGCGCCGCGCATTGCCGTGGGCGCTGGCGGGCTTGGTTGCGGGCGCGTTAATAGCCGGTCTGAGCGTTTGGAAATTCGCTGCACCTGCTCCTAAATCCGACATGCATTTCAGCGCGGTTACGAACTTCGCCGGGGTGCAGGCACAGCCCGCGATTTCTCCGGATGGGCGTTCCGTGGCTTTCGTGTCCAATAGCGACGGACACTTCAATGTTTACGTGGGCCTGCTGCGCGGCGGCAATCTGGTCCGAATCACTCGCGATCCGAATATTCGAATCGGCGCCGAGCTGGTCGCCCGATGGCACGACGCTTGCGTACGCGCAGCTCAACCAATCAGGAATCTGGGACGTTTGGGAAGTTCCAGCGCTCGGCGGAACAGCAAGGCGAGTGATCCTGAACGCCGCCGATCCCGCGTGGTCCCCGGATGGCCATTCGCTCGCTTATCTGAATATGGCCGACGGCGCGGTTTGGATTTCGGGTGTTTCCGGCGAGAACGCCCGCAAGGTCACGCAGGTTCTGCCCGGCGGCTTGGACTTGGGTACGCAACCGCGCTTTTTCTCCCGATGGCCGGAGAATCGCTTTTTCCGCCCGTCCGAACTCAGGCGGGCCTTACGGGGAATTGGCAGTGGCCGATCTCGATTCAGGGAAAACGAGTCAATTGACCTTCGACGACGCGCTGGCGCTTTCGCCTGCGTGGTCAGCCGACGGGCGCTACATTTACTTTGCGTCAAGCCGCGGCGGAACGATCAACATCTGGAAAATCGCTGCTACGGGAGGCAAGCCGGAACAGATCACTGCCGGCGAGGGCGATGACGCCGACCTAGATGTCTCCGCCGACGGGAAGCGAATCGTGTTCGGGACTCTACGCCAAAAGATCGGGATCGCCCGACTGGACCTTCAGGCCAAGCTGGGGCCGGACAGCCTGAAGATGCTTACAACCGATCCCGCCCGAAATCAGTTTGGGCCCGCCTATTCGCCCGACGGTACACATTTGGCATATTTCAGCAACCTGAAAGGGGTGGAACACGAAGAGATCTGGGTGTGCGGCTTCGATGGCTCAAACGCCGTGCCGCTGGTCCAGGATGCGCGAGTAAACATATTTCCCGCTTGGTCCCCGGACGGCGGGTCCATCCTGTACGACTCCGAAAGTACTACTTTTCCGTACAGCGACGAGTGTCGCCGCGTCCCCGTATCAGGCGGTGCGCCACAGACGCTGTTCAACATGCCACAGAATGGGGTGAATGTGGGGCGTGACGGGCGGGTGCTGTTTCAGAGCGGCAAAGGCCAGCTTGAGGCATTCGATCCGCGAGATGGGAAAACGCAAACGATTGGTATCTTGCCTGTAAGCGCGTCGGACCTCCATTTGCTGTGGTCGCCGGATGAGAATCGGATTGCCTACATGGTAAGGCCGAAGAAAGAAGATGACCCAGACGCAGGGCTATGGGTGAGCGATTTCAAGGAAGCCCCGCGCCAGGTTTTCCGAGGCTGGGTTATGTGGTTCGCTCACGGCCCGGGAGGCGAGCTTTATTTGCTGCAAGGCAAGTCCGACTTGACCTCAGTCTTATGGAAGGTGGACTGGAACGGCCAGAACCTTACGCGCACATCATCGATCATCCCGATCCTCTCCGATCTTAACTACGATCCTACGACCACTGGAATGGAGTTTGACGCATCTCCGGACGGACGCTACCTGGCGTTCCAGACGGAGCAGGTGCTGCAAGAGAACATCGGCATGATTGAGAACGTCCACTAGCAGCGGACAGATCAAAATGAGCCTCGCGACTGGAACAAAACTCGGTGCATACGAAATCCTCTCGGCGATTGGCGCGGGCGGAATGGGCGAGGTTTATCGCGCGCACGATTCCAAGCTTGGGCGCGACGTGGCGCTGAAGGTGTTGCCCGAGGCGTTCGCGCGCGACGCCGAACGCATGGCGCGATTCCAGCGTGAGGCAAAAGTCCTCGCTTCGCTGAGCCATCCCAACATTGCTCCGATCTACGGCCTGGAAGATTCCAGCAGCACTCACGCGCTGGTGATGGAGTTGGTGGAAGGGCCTACGCTGGCGGACCGGATCAAGAGCGGTGCGATTCCCGTGGACGAAGCATTGCCCATCGCGCGGCAGATCTGCGAAGCGCTGGAATACGCGCACGAGCGCGGGATCGTGCACCGCGATCTGAAGCCGGCGAACATAAAAATCACGCGCGACGACGCGGTGAAGATTCTCGATTTCGGGCTGGCGAAGGCGGTGGCAGGCGAGGCTGTCGAAACGGACATTTCGACGTCGCCCACTCTCACGCACATGGCGACGCAAGCCGGTTTTATTCTCGGCACTGCGGCCTACATGTCGCCGGAGCAGGCCAAAGGGAAGGCGGTGGACCGGCGAGCGGACATCTGGGCCTTCGGCTGTGTGCTGTACGAAATGCTGACTGGGAAGATGGCGTTTCGCGGGGAGACGGTGACGGATACCTTGGCGGCGGTAGTTCGCGCCGAGCCGGACTGGACGGAACTTCCCGCAGCGACGCCGACCCGAGTGCGCGTATTGCTGCAGCGATGCTTGCAGAAGGACCCGAAGCAGCGACTACGCGACATTGGCGACGCACGGATTTCCATTGACGAAGCGATTTCCGGCGCACCACTCGGATCACCCACACCGGGCGAGCTTGGATTAACGCGAACAAGCCGGCGGCAGAATGTTCTCTGGAGCATCGCATGCGTGGCCATCGCGGTGACCGTAGGGCTCGCTGCATGGTACCTGAAACCGGTAACAGAGGGTCTTCCGCTCTCCGCCAATGCCAGCGTGATACGTGTCTCGATCAACCCGCCTGAAGGGGGCTCATTTTTCTTTGGCGATAACCTGGGAGGCGTATCGGTTTCGCCCGATGGCAAGACTGCAGCGTTCGTCGCGACCGTGAACGGAGAGACGGCCCTTTGGGTGCGACCGCTCGATAGTGCGGACGCCCGCATGATACGGGGAACGGGCGGGGCGTTCTACCCATTCTGGTCGCCGGACAGCAAGTCCATCGGATTTTTTGCGAGTAATCGATTAGAGAGAGTTGATCTCGCGGGCGGCATTCCCTTTACGATCTGCGATATCAACGATGCCCGTGGCGGCGCATGGACCAGCGACGGGCAGATCATTTTTGGAGCAGTGAGCACCGGCCTATTCCGCGTGCCGGCTTCGGGTGGTACACCCTTGCCATTGACTACGGTAGATTCGGCGCACGGAGAGCAGGATTATCGCTGGCCTCAGGTGCTGCCCGACGGAAAGCTACTTTTCTGGGTGCGTAGCGTTCAGCCAGAAGTCACCGGCATCTATGCGGCCTCGCTGGCGAGGTCGAGTGAGAGGGTGCACTTGGTGACCACGGACACGGGCGCGCTCTATGCCCCGGGCAATGACGGCAGGGATTATCTGATCTGGCAGCGAGAAGGACAGCTAGGAGCTCAGGAGTTCGATCCCCGCACACTCAAGATGATTGGAGAATTTCGTACCATCTCCGATCAAGTGGGCATGAACGAGACGATCGGCCAGATGGTGGCTGGGGTTTCCGCCAACGGTCTGCTGCTTTATAGCGGCGCTAACACAATCGGCCAACTCACCTGGTTTGAGCGGTCAGGGAAGCGGTTAGGAACAGCGGGTGACCCTGGTCAAGACGAAACCTTTAGCCTGTCTCCAGAAGGACGCCGCATCGCAGTATCGCGCGACAAAACCGGAGGGACGGACCTATGGCTTTTGGAGGCCGAACGCGGTGTAGCCAGCCGATTCACTGCCAGGCCCGGCAACAGCATTTGGCCGGTTTGGTCCCCTGATGGCCGGACGATCATCTTCCGCCAGGGGCTGAATTTGTTCAGGAAAGATGTGACAGGAACCGTTGATGAGGAGCGTCTGACGGAATCGCCGAACCTTCAAGATCCCACCGACTGGTCGCGCGACGGCAGATCTCTTCTTTTTTTTGAGGCTGCCCCGAACACAGGGTTCGATCTATGGGTTCTGCCTGTGACGCCTGACGGAAAGCCGGAGGGAAAGCCACGCGTGTACTTGCGCACGCAATTCAATGAGCAGTATGGACGATTCTCGCCCGAGGCGAATCCGCGCTTGGTGGCATATCAGTCCGATGAGTCCGGTCAGACGGAAGTTTACATTGACACCTTTCCCGAACCCCAAAACAAGGTTCGGATTTCTACGAATGGAGGCCGTTACCCGGAGTGGAATCCGAATGGGCGCGAATTGTTCTACGTCTCGCCCGACCTGAAGCTGATGGCAGTGAACGTCAATAAAAATGGGAATTCCATCGCGACATCCACACCTCGCGAGCTTTTCACACTACCTGTGTTTGAAAACGGTTTGGACCCGTACGGAGTCGCGACCGACGGCCAAAGCTTTCTGGTCTTTGCATTGCCGGAGCGGCACGCTTCGGAGCCGCTGACGCTCGTCAGCAACTGGCCCGCGCTATTCAAGGAGAGCACCGCGGCAAAATGACTCCAGGAGCCAAAGTTGGTGCCTACGAAATCACCAGTGCGATTGGCGCGGGTGGGATGGGAGAGGTGTACCGTGCGCGCGATTCCAAGCTCGGGCGCGATGTGGCGCTGAAAGTCCTGCCGGAAGAGTTTGCTCGCGATGCGGAGCGGATGGCGCGGTTCCAGCGCGAAGCAAAAGTGCTGGCCTCGTTCAATCATCCGAATATTGCTGCGATTTACGGTTTCGAGGATTCCGGCAGCACGCACGCGCTGGTGATGGAACTGGTCGAAGGGCCGACGCTGGCGGAACGAGTGAAGCAGGGGCCAATTCCGATTGATGAGGCGCTGCGCATTGCGAAGCAAGTCTGCGAGGGGCTGGAATATGCGCACGAGCGGGGCGTGGTCCATCGCGATTTGAAACCGGCAAACATCAAGGTCTCACGCGATGATGCAGTGAAAATTCTAGATTTTGGGCTGGCTAAAGCTGTGCAAGGCGAGGCCAGCGAAATTGACATCGCGAATTCGCCAACGATCACCCGAATGGCGACGCGGGCGGGCGTCATCCTTGGCACGGCCGCATACATGTCGCCGGAACAGGCAAGGGCAAGCCCGTAGATCGTCGCGCGGATATCTGGGCGTTCGGCTGTGTGCTATACGAGATGCTAACGGGCAAGCTTGCGTTCACCGGCGAGACGGTGACGGACACGCTGGCAGCTATCGTCATGAAAGATCCCGATTGGTCGCAGCTTCCCGCGGCCACGCCAACACAGGTGCGTGTTCTACTGCAGCGCTGCTTTCAGAAAGACCCAAAGCAGCGCTTGCGCGACATCGGCGACGCCCGCATCTCGATTGATGAAGTTCTCTCGGGGGCGCCGGACCCATCGTCGCCTGTTACTGCACCAGTTTCCGCGCCATTCTGGAGGCGGGCGCTGCCCTGGGCGCTATTCGGTGCGACGGCTGCCATTCTCGCCACAGTCGTCATGATCTGGAAATTCGCGGCTCCCGCGCCGGCGCCGCAAACTGCCATGCACTTTAGCGCCGTCACTGATTTTCCCGGCGTGCAGGCGCAACCATCATTTTCACCTGACGGCCGTTCGGTGGCTTTCGTCTCAAACCACAGCGGACATTACGACATTTATGTCGCGCTGATCAGCGGCGGCAGCCTGGTGCAAATCACCAAGGATCCAAACCTCAAGTCCCATCCGGCATGGTCACCAGACGGCGCCACCATCGCCTACGCGCAACTGAACGAGTCGGGCCTCTGGGATGTTTGGGAAGTCCCGGCGCTTGGTGGCACGCCTCGAAAGGTCATCGCCAATGCAACGGATCCCTCCTGGTCGTCCGATGGCCGCTTTCTCGCTTATGAAAATTTGACGACTGAAACGGTACGCAGTTTCCGGCCCATCTGGCGAGAACCCGCGCAACTTGCCGGCCGTTTCCGGCGGAACGGTTGACCGGTACGGAGCCGCAATTTTCGCCGGATGGCCGCGAAATTGTTTTTGCCGCCCGGGCCGGCAATGGCGGACCTTATGGTGAACTAGCGATTGTTGACCTCGATTCGGGGAAAACCCGTTTGATCGCCGTTCAAGCTCTTGCGCTTTCGCCCGCATGGTCGCCCGACGGCAAATCCATCTACTTCGCATCGAGTCGCGGCGGCACGCTCAATATTTGGAAAATCGGCGCGGACGGGAGCGGGTTACAGCAAGTCACCGCCGGAGAAGGAGACGATGCCGAACTCGACGTTTCCGCCGATGGAAAGCGCATTGTCTTTGCCACTCTTCGCCAGAAGGTCGGAATCGCAGAGTTGGATTTTGCAGGCGAAGCCGGGGCAGGCGGATACTCAAGTCGCTTACCACGGACCCAGCGCGGAATCAGTTTGGCCCCGAATACTCGCCTGATGGGAAGCGCCTGGCCTTCTTTACAAACATGAAAGGCATTGGCAATGAGAGCATTTGGGTTTCCGATGCCAATGGCTTGAATGCGGCGCCCTTAGTTCAAGATTCACGGACCAATATTTTCCCCGAATGGAGCCCGGACGGAAGTTACATCGCGTACCTTTCGGAAGGGGTATCGTTTGACGCCGCTGACGCCGAAGTAACCGAAAATTGGGAGTATCGCCGCATTCCCGCATCGGGAGGAGGAGCGCCTCAAACTCTGCTGACGGAGAAACAATTGGATTTTCGGGGGGCGGGAGTCGGAGGACGCCTTCTCCTTGTAAGACCGAATCGCGAGCTTGGACGCACTCGATCCGCAAACTGGCAAGACTGTGAAGCTGGGTACGCTTTCCAACAATGCGGTAGCGCGGCGCCTGACGATGTGCGGTTCGCCGGATGGGCATTCAGTGGTTTACCCAGTGCAGGCACGCCAAGAGAACGATCCGAACGCCGGGGTCTGGGTGGAAGACTTCAAAAATCCCGCGCGGCAGGTTTTTCGCGGATGGGCTGCAGCCATCGCTTGCGCGCCGGAGGCGAGATTTACTTCCTCGAGGGCAAACCGGATTTGAACGGCTCTTTGTGGAAGGTTGGCTGGGATGGACGCGACTTAGCACGCGCATCCACCACGATTCCAATTCTCTTCAACCTGAATTATAACCGCACGTATCTGGGCAACCAGTTTGCCGTTTCGCCCGACGGCCGCCACGTGGCGTTTCAGACTGAGCAAGTCCTGGAAGAGAACCTCGGCATGATCGAAAACGTGCGGTAGCTGCAGAGAAGCGGAATGAGCCTCGTTACTGGGACAAAACTCGGGCCGTACGAAATCCTCGCGCCTATCGGCGCGGGCGGAATGGGTGAGGTATATCGCGCGCACGATTCCAAGCTTGGCCGCGATGTCGCCCTGAAAGTCCTGCCAGATGCCTTCGCGCGCGATGCCGAGCGCATGGCGCGATTTCAGCGGGAAGCGAAAGTCGCTCGCGTCGCTGAATCATTCCAACATTGCCGCGATTTACGGCCTGGAAGATTCGGACGCCACGCATGCATTGGTGATGGAACTCGTCGAAGGTCCTACGCTGGCCGATCGCATCCGCTCCGGTCCGATTCCGATTGAAGAGGCACTACCGATTGCCAAGCAAATCGCGGAAGGAATGGAATACGCGCACGAGCGCGGGATTGTTCACCGCGATTTGAAACCTTCGAACGTGAAGGTGACGAGCGACGATGCGGTGAAGATACTCGATTTTGGCTTGGCCAAAACGATGCAGGCGGAGACGGCCTCTGGTGACGCCATCACTTCACCGACGCTCAGCCAGATGGCGACGCAGGCGGGGATGCTGCTGGGAACGGCGGCGTACATGTCGCCGGAGCAGGCGCGAGGGAAGGCGGTGGATCGGCGGGCGGACATCTGGGCGTTCGGGTGCGTGCTGTACGAGATGCTGACGGGGAAGATGGTCTTCGGCGGTGGACGGTGACGGACACGCTGGCAGCGGTGCTCCGCGCGGAGCCAGATTGGTCACTGCTACCTGCGGGGACACCGACCCGGGTTCGCGTGCTGTTGCAGCGCTGCCTGCAGAAAGACCCGAAGCAGCGATTGCAGGCGATCGGCGACGCGCGCATTTCGCTCGATGAAGTTCTCTCCGGCGCGCCCGACCCGACACTTGTGGGCACGCCGCAAGCGGCTCCGCTATGGCGCCGCGCACTGCCATGGGCGCTATTCGGTGCGACGGCAGTTGCGCTTGCCATTCTTGCTTCGGAGCCGTGGCATGCGGGGACGCCCCCCGCGCCAGCGGTGCCCGTCCGTTTTCAGATCCCCCTGCCGGAAAAGACGACGATGACGACCACTGGAACGTTCGCGCTGTCGCCTGACGGCCGCCAGTTGGCTTTCGCCGCAATTGGCCCCGACGGCGTTCAACGCCTGTGGGTACGCCCCCTTGATTCGCTCGAAGCGCGCCCCCTCCCGGGGTCGGAGGCGCCCCAATTCCCTCCGTTTTTCTGGTCGCCCGATAGCAAATACATTGCCTTTGACGCCGGAGGGAAACTCAAGAAGATCGACATCTCGGGTGGCCCGCCGCAAACATTGTGTGAGGTGCACGGCGCTGCAGTCGGAGGTTCCTGGAACCGCGATGGCGTGATCATCTTCGCGGAAGTCCCTGGAGTCCTGATGCGGGTCTCCTCGGACGGCGGTTCCCCATCGCGACTCACTACTATGGATTCGTCGCAAGGTGAAACCACTCAGGTCTTGCCCGTCTTCCTCCCCGATGGGCGCCATTTCCTCTACCTACGCATTTACGCCACGCCGGGAAAGGGCGGCGTTTACGTGGGCTCGATTGACGCGAAGCCGGAGGAGCAGGATTTGGAGCGGCTGTCGCCGAGCGTCGATTCAGATTACACGCCGTCTTCCGACGGTTCAGAGTTGCTTTTCGTCCGCGATGGAACGCTCATGGCGCAGCCGTTCGACCCCCGCCGGCTGGAACTATCCGGCGAGGCGCTCATTGTGGCCGAGCACGTGGGAACGTTCGGCAGCTTGGGCTTTTTCTCGAGTTCGAACAATGGGGTGTTGGTTTACAGAAACGGAAGCCAGGAGCAACACTTGCAACTCACCTGGTTCGACCGCCAGGGGAAGGCTGTTGGCACGGCGGGAGAACCAAGCGATTTTCTGTCGGCTGCACTGTCTCCCGATGGAGCGCGAGTTGCTTTTTCCCAGTTCGGTACGTCGCGTAGCGGCATTTGGATGCTCGATGTCTCTCGAAAGACGAGCACGCGATTCACGTTTGATCCGGCTGTAACGAGCCCCGTATGGTCGCCGGACGGGAGCCGAGTCGTCTTCAGTTCGTATACCAACGGCTACCTCTATCAGAAGCTGACGAGCGGCGCGAAGGACGAGGAGCCTCTGGTGAAATCCAGCGAGAACAAGTTACCGACGAGTTGGTCCCGCGACGGGCGGTTCTTGCTGTACACCGCCACAGACCCGAAAACGAAGGGCGACCTCTGGGTGCTCCCGTTCGGGGGTGATAAGAAGCCGGTCGCGTTTCTACGGACCGAATTTGACGAGCGAGACGGCCATTTCTCCCCCGACGGACATTGGGTCGCGTACACGTCAAACGAATCCGGCCGCAATGAAATCTATATTCGAGCATTCTCACCGGACTCTGTCGCGGCACCCTCCGATACCGGGGGCAAGTGGCTGATTTCGACAGACGGTGGAACCGATCCCCGGTGGCGCGGAGATGGGAAAGAGTTGTATTACCGCGGAACCGGCGGAAGATTGATGGCTGTTGAAATCGCGACCAACCCGACGGTCAGGGCGGGAATACCACAGGTCCTCTTCGTGGTACCACCGGAGGGCGGGCCGGCCCAGGGATCTCGATGGAACGTTACGCCAGATGGCAAGCGTTTTCTGATCCCGGTGGGGGAGTCCACAGCGACGCCCTTCACCGTCGTGCAGAACTGGCAGGCGGCGCTGAAGAAATGAAAGCGTGGGGCGGCACAGGAGAGGAGCGGTTTTGCGGTAGCGGACGGCGCGCTTTGGATTGAAGATACAAATTTCACTTGCTTTACGCGGTGGACACTATGTACATTTGGCGCTACTCATGGTAGCGGCACACTTTATGGGTTCTACATATGGGCCTGGAGTTGCCGCTCGGGAGCGAGGGGCACGCGCTTGACCTGCGTCCTGGCTGTTGCCAACCAAAAGGGCGGCGTCGGCAAGACAACTACTGCCATCAATTTAGCCGCCGCGCTCGCACTGAAAAAGAAGAAAACACTTCTCGTCGATCTCGATCCGCAATCGAATGCCTCGATCGCGTTTTTTGCGCCCGACGAGATGACGTCCACAATGTATGACGTCTTCGCCGAGCATCCCGCGGAGATGGCCAAAATTATCCGTCCCACGAAGGACCCCAATTTGTTTGTGGCTCCCGCGCGCTTGGCGCTGGCGAGGCTGGAGCAACAGCTCGCCGGGCAATTTGACGCGCCGTTCAAGCTTAAAGACGCGTTGGCGCCGGTGGTGAAAGGCTACGATTACATCGTGTTTGATACGCCACCCGCTCTGGGCATCCTCACCGTCAACGCGCTGGTAGCGTCCACACATTTGCTCGTGCCCATCCAGGCGGCTTATTTCGCCATCGAGGGCACAGACGATTTGCTAGAAACTTATGGCCGCATTCGCTCGCGTCCCAATCCCGATCTGAAAGTGCTTGGAGTGGTGATCACCCTCTACGACAAGCGCACTACGATTTCACGCGACACCTACGAACAGATTCGCGCCACGTTCGGCAGCGCCCTCTTCAAGACGCGCATCAGCAAAAACGTCCGCCTCGAAGAAAGCCCAGCCTACAAGGAAACCGTGTTCACCTACGCGCCAAAATCTTCGGGCGCGGAGGACTACAGAAAACTTGCCCAGGAGGTAATACAACGTGTCGAAGAGGATCGGGTTGCCCGTCACTCTCAAGATGCGGCATGACGCGCACTATGTGGAGACGCTGACCAGTTTCAGCGGCGCGTCTGTCGGCCGCATGATTCCCACCGATAAAATTCGTCCGAATCCCGATCAGCCGCGCAAGCACATCGGAGATATCCGCGAACTGGCCGATTCGATTCGCGAAAAGGGCGTGCTGGAGCCGCTGCTGGTCCGCTACATTCCGCGGGAAGATGCGTACTACATCATATCGGGTGAGCGCCGCTACCACGCTTCGCAAGCGGCAGGGCTCCACGAGCTACCTTGCATCGAGAAAATTGCCGACGACGCCGAAACCCTGGAACTAGCGCTGATCGAAAATCTGCAGCGGAAGGATTTGACCGCATTCGAGGAAGCCGACGGCTTGCAGCGTCTGGCCGACCAATTTGATTACACCCATGACGACATTGCCAAGAAAATCGGGCGCGCCCGTTCTTCTGTTACGGAAACAATGTCTCTTCGCTTGATTCCCGAAGAGGTTCGCCGGGAGTGCGTGGAGACGGGGATCGTGACCAAATCGTTGCTACTCCAAGTCGCCCGCCAGCCGACCGAAAAGAAGATGCACGAGATGGTGCACCGCATCGCACAGGGCGGATTGACTCGCGACCAGGCCCGCCGCGCCCGCAAGGAAGAAACCGAATCCGCGCCGCGCCCGCAGCCCTTCGTTTTCGACTACGAGCCGGAAGACGGAGCGTTTCATCTGCGCCTGCAATTTCGCAAAAGCCACGTCAGCGCCGAAGAACTGGCCGCGGCGTTGCGCGCGATTCTGCGCCGCCTAGAATCCGGTTCCATCTCCTCGTCGGCCGCCTAGTTCCGCGAAGCAGCTGCGGTGCTTCGGGCCGTTAGCGAATTGTAAATCGTCTGGATAAACGCGTCGGTATTGACGAAGTTGCCCGAGTATTTCTGCCACGGCGCAAGAATCTTTTCCTCCTTCATCTGCGCGAGTGTCTTGTGATCGTCGAGCGCCTTCTGCACCGCGGCGGTGGTGTCCTTGAGCATCTGCGCGTACGCGCGCAAGTCGTCCATGGTTGCCAGCGCGCCGTGGCCGGGAATTACCTTGGAATCCGCCGGAAATAACGCGAGCGCCTTCTCGCACGCGGCGATCATGCCCTGCACGCTTCCTCCTCCGTTGATATCGATGAAGGGAAAGCCGTAGCGAACAAATTCGTCGCCCATGTGGACGACGTGACTCGTAGCGAAGAAAACGACGGAATCTCCGTCTGTGTGCGCGGCAGGGAAGTGGAATACGCGAATCTCCTCGCCATTCAAATAAAGATCGATGTGGTCGTCGTAAGTGATGACCGGCAGGGCGGCTTTTGGCTGCGGCGGTTGCTTCATGCTTATCGATCCGCCGAGCCCGTTGCCGATGGCGCTGCCGTTTTCGAGGCGCTTGCGGAGGTTTTCATTGGCGATGATCGTTGCGCCGCCTGTGGCGTACGCTGCATTTCCGTCCGTGTGGTCGCTGTGATAGTGCGTGTCGATCACAAAGCGCACAGGCTTGTCGGTAATGCCGATATTCTTGAGCGCCGCGCGAACCTTGTCGGCTAACGGCGAATATTCGGTGTCAACAATCAAAATTCCATCATCACCCAGCGACGCGGCAATATTTCCGCCGGCTCCCTGGAGCATATAGATGTTGCCGGAAACTTTCTCGACTTTGATTTCAACTTTAGAAAAGTCCGGCTGCTGCTGAGCTGCTGCAAGTCCTGGCAGGAGCAGAAGCAGGATCAGGGAAAGTTTGCGCATGTGTGTCACCCCATCAGCAAAAGCTGCGAGATTCTATCACCGATTTCCCTGGGTTCACGCGGTAGACGCGAGCGGGAAGGTCACCCCGAAAGGCCGGCAGCCGATGGCTGGAAAATCGAGGCGTATACGAGGATCAGCGTCAGGATAATCATCACTGCGCTCGACGCCCACGCAATCACGTTGAATGCCAGGGAATTGGTGTGCTCGCCCATCAGGTCGCGGCGGTTAATCAGCAGCAGCATGAAGATCAACACCACGGGAAGCCACACTCCATTCGCCACCTGCGATAGCACCAGGATCTTCAGAAGCGGTGCTCCGGGAAACAAGATGATGCCGGCGCCCGCTACGATCAACAGCGTGTAGAGCGAATAAAATGTAGGAGCTTCCTTGAGTTTCCGGTCGAGGCCGGCCTCGAAGCCGAGGCCTTCGCAGATCACGTGCGCCGTTGAGAGCGGCAAGATCGACGCGGCGAAGAGCGACGCGTTCAGAAGTCCAAACGCAAAAAGATAGCCGGCCCACTTTCCGGCCAAGGGAACGAGGGCTTGGGCAGCCTGCCCGGCATCGGTGATGTTGATCATGCCATGTGCGTTCAGAGTGGCGGCGCAACAAACGATGATGAAAAAAACAATCGCCATGCATGAGATGCTGCCCACCAGCACGTCCGTGCGGGCGTGTTTATACTGGCGCGGGCCGACGCGCTTTTCCACGAATCCGGCTTGCAAGTAGAAAAATTGCCACGGCGCGATCGTCGTGCCCACTAGGCCGACCAGCATCAAAAGGTACGACGCGTTCAAATGCACAGACGGAATCACAGTAGCTTTGGCCGCAACGATCCAGTTCGGCTTGGCGAGCACCGCGGATACCACGTAGGCGAGATACAACGTGCAGGCTGCCAGAAAGATTTTTTCCACCTGGCGATAGCTGCCGCGCACCACAAGAATCCACACGGCAATCGCCGCAATCGGTACAGCCACATATTTGCTGATGCCGAAAATCTGCATGGAAGCCGCGACCCCGGCAAACTCCGCCACCGTGTTGCTGAGATCCACCGCAAATGCAGCCAGCATCACGAAGAAGGTGGAGCGGAATCCAAACTCCTCGCGGATTAAATCGGAGAGTCCTTTGCCCGTCACCACGCCCATGCGGGCGCACATTTCTTCACTCACGTAGAGAGCAATAGTCATGGGAATCAGCGACCAGAGCAGCGCGTAGCCAAAATGAGCGCCGGCGGTGGTGTAAACCGCGATCCCGCCCGCGTCATTGTCTACGTTGGAGGTGATAAGCCCCGGGCCAACCACCGCCATGAAAACCGCCAGGCGCCTCCGTGCCCCACGCGAGCGACGGCTCAGATTCCTGCCCCGGCCCGCCAGGCGCGAAAACGTATCCGTCAATGTGACCCAGGTGTTCATGGCTTTCCGTTCGCGGAATCTCGGGCCGCGGCTTATACCGGGCGTTTCGCCTTCAGCTAAATCTTTGCCCGCAGGCGGCTCACCACGTCGTCCACGGTGATCGCGCCCACGGGACAATTGCAGTCGTCCACGACGGCCAGGCTGCGCAGATTGTACTTATCGAAAAGCTCAAACACTTCCTTGTCCTTTGCATTCGGCCTCACCGAGAGCAGCGGCTCGAAGGCCAGCTCGGCCATGCGCTGATCGCTGCCGGCGAGGATCAGGCGCGCTACGGGGACCGTGCCCGCAAGCGCCGCATCGCGGTTGATCAACACGATGTTATCCAGTTGGTCGGGCGCTACTTCATGGAAGCGGATGTAGTCGACCACCTCGCCGCGAGTGGCGTCCTCGCCGACCACCACGATTTCCGTGTTCATCATTCCGCCGGCTGTATTCTGATCGAAGCGCATCAGCTCCGTCACTTCGCGCGCCTCGCGATGATCCATTTCCTCGAGAACTTCCTTGGATGTTTCCGGCTCGAGGTTCTGGATCAAGTCGGCAGCTTCGTCCGGGTTCATTTCCTCGATGATATCGGCGGCTTTTTCGGGGTCGAGCTTCTCGACCACCTGCGTCTGAAGGCGCTTGTCCAGTTCCGCGATAGTTCCCGCCGCGGTTTCCTCGTCGAGCGAATTTAAGATGGACTGCCGCTCTGCCGGAGAGACCTCCTCCACGATGTCGGCGATGTCCGCAGGATGAAGTTCGGCGAGTTTGTCGCTTGAGAGCCGCAGCTTCACGCGCCGCAGGGGATCGGGCTCGATCAGGTTGACAAATTCCCACGGAATGGCTCGCCCGTGCACGTTTTTCTCAATTCGACGAATCCCCATGGGAGGCACAAGACCCTGGAGCATGCGCCGGAGGGCTCCTTGCAGGCCGACGGCCACCTGCGTGAGCCGCAATTCCGTGTTGCCGTTGGCGCGCTGGTCGGCCATGTCCACATCGTTCACGCGAACCACTTTTCGGCCGTTTGTATCGATGATTTGCTGATCCAGCAGGTCTTTTCGAAGGGCCAGCCAGGCCTCGTTGGGATGGTAGAGCTCCAGCGCGGACTCATCCGCGGTCAGGTTCACCCGACCGGGCTCGACCGTCCCTATTTGGTCGTATCTGGCAACCAGTGGGCGGTACTTGCCGCGTCCAATTAGCAGACGGGATACCCGATTTGGCTGCTCGGCGGGGACGATGAAGAGTTCCTTCACCCGGCCCACAAAATTGCCTGCCGAATCGTACGTTTGAGCGCCTAGAACTTCCGTTGCGTGCAGCATAACGGCTCCTTGAAAACCCTCTGCGGGACAAAAAAAAAGCCCGTGACCGGCAATCTACCGGGCCACGGGCAAAACGGAAAACCGCCCACGCTCAAATCAGGCCCGGCCTCGCCTCCCTGTTCCCACAAAACCAATCGGCCCGGAGAATATTCCCCGCACATGACGCCCAGGAACAGCGGTTGAATACGAGCCTGGAACTTGCCCAGGCGCGCCAGGTATCCCGTGTTCGCCTGGTGGTGCGGCTACTACCAGGCTCCGGATTGGACGAATACTCTTGCATTGCTACTAATTAAATAGTCATTCTGACTAGTAAAGGCATACCGAAATTTTGTCAAGCAAAGAGTGCTAGTTCCGCCCCGAAAACTCGCAATTTGCCATCCGGCGGGCACAGCGGTACAGTTTCTGCGCCTCAAATCGCTCGACCGAGGCCGTAATCGTCACATTTTTGGGAAGGCCGACGAATGAAAATGGATTTTGGCGTCATCGACCATGTTGACAGGCAGAAGAAACCGATTCATGAGACCTACGACAGCCGCATGAAGCTGATGGAGCTCTACGACCAGGCCGGTTTCAGCACATTCCATGTCACCGAGCACCATTTCACCCCCCTCGGGTTGGCCCCATCCCCGATGGTGTTTCTGGCTGCGGCGTCCCGGATCACGAAAAACATCCGATTCGCCCCTCTGGTCTTGATCGCCACGCTTTACAATCCCCTCCGCCTGGCAGCCGAAATCTGCATGCTCGACCACCTAACGAACGGGCGGTTCGATATAGGGACCGGCCGCGGGGTTTCCGGCGTCGAGCTGGGCTTTTTCAATGTCAAGGAGCAGGACGCCCCCGCCATTTACGCCGAAGCCATGCAAGTATTGATGGCCGCCCTGACCCAGGACGCGGTCGATTACCACGGCAAATACTTCGACTTCACCAACGTCCCCATTGAGATGAAGCCGCTGCAAAAGCCTCACCCCCCGCTGTGGTACGCCACAAACGCTCCGGAAAGCGCGGCGCGGGCAGCTCGCCAGAATATGAATGTGGTGAACCTGCTGGGAGCACCCGAGGCGCGCGCGGTTATCTCTGCGTTCAAGGATTCCTGGAACGCCGCGCACGGTGGCAAAGGCATGAAGATGCCCAAGACGGGCATCGCGCGCAACCTCTTTGTGGGCGAAACCGACCGGCAGGCTGAGGAGCGCGGAAAGTTCGGATCAAAGGGATTTTACGAGAGCCTCGTCTACCTGTGGCGGAAATACAATGTCACCGCCATGAGCCTGGAAGAGGTATTGCGCGCCAGCGAAGCGTCACTGATTGCGGGCACTCCCGCCACGGTCCGCGCGAAGATCGAGGAGCAATTGGACCAAAGCCAGGCCAACTACTTTGTTGCCCGGTTCGCTTACGGCGACCTTACCCACGAGGAAAGCGTCCGCTCGCTCGAGCTATTCAGGGACGAAGTGATGCCGCACTTCCAAAAGTAGCGCTGGCCCGCTCGATTTTCCGGTTCGTGCGAAGGAAGGTGCAGGACGTCTTGCCCTGCGCCGAAGCCATTTTGAAATCCCAGCGATACTTGGAGTGGGTGTAGTTTCGGAAGGGGAGTGCCGGTTCTAAGCGCCTGAAGGCCCCCAATCCGATGGATCGGCCAGCGGATCGTCTTCCAACGGAGCGGGTCCGGTCAAAACCTTCAATTCATCCTCTTCATTGTTCCGAGGTTCAAGTTTTTTCTGAGCGCGGCGTTCGGCTTTCATGCGCGCTTTCTCCATCCTCTTCATTTCCTTTTGGCGTTTCTGGAAAGTAGTTGGCATTGATGTCTCCTTAAAAGGGCGTTCGCCGGACGGCGCTAGCACCGCAACTGCAAATGAATTGTTCTCGACCCTACCAGCGAGGCTCGCGCGGCTGGCGCGCGGCCTCGCGGTAATCCTCATTGGAGAATCTGCCGCGATTTCCGCGCTCGCCTCTGTCACCGCGATCGCCACCTCCACCGCTTCGCGGACCCCGAGGGCCGCTCGACTCGCTTTTCGGGCGAGCCTCGTTAACCTTCAAATTGCGTCCGCCGACAGCTTTCCCGTCAAGTCCCGCAATGGCCTTGGCAGCCTCTTCATCATTGGGCATCTCGACGAAACCGAAACCGCGTGACCTGCCCGTTTCCCGATCCATCGCAATGTGTACCCTCGCCACTTGGCCGAACGGCTCGAAGATCGCTCGCAGATCGCCTTCAGTGGTTTGGAAGCTCATGTTTCCCACGAACAGATTCTTCATGCCACTCTTCTCCTTCGCGCTCGTCCAAGCTTCGACTGATCCATCCACCGCTGGCCCAAGGGAATGCCCTGAATCTCGATCCGAAACTGGGGCAGGTCGGACGCGAGCTTCGAAAAACCCGCGGGACACCCCAAACCCGAGTGCCCAACTCCTCAAAGCTCGTCCTTATAATTTAGCACAAACCCGGCTGATTCGAACTAGTGGAGATCGCCGAAAGCGATCGTCTGACCTGCAGCTCAAGAAAGCACGGCGCGCTAAACGGACAGAACCACCTTTCCAAATTGCTCCCGGTTTTCGAGCCGCCTGTGGGCTTCGGCGGCCCGCTCAAGAGGCATAACGGAGTCGATTACCGGCTTCAGCAAGCCCCTCTTGAAAAGTTCGAGAACCGAGAACAACTCCCCCTTGTGTCCCATGAACGAGCCCAGAATCGAAAGCTGCCGGGCGAAGAGATAACCCACGTTGATCTTACTTTCAAATCCGCTGGTCGCGCCGCAGGTGACCAGGCGTCCGCCCACCGCCAGGCTGTATACGCTCTGGTCCCAAGTAGCCGCGCCTACATGCTCGAAAACCACATCCACGCCGCGGCCATTTGTTAGCCGTTTCACCTCGCGTGCAAACTCACCCTCATGCAGCAGAACCTCGTCGGCGCCGAGCGTTTTAGCCTTCGTGAGCTTGGGCTGCGAGCCAGCTGTTGCGATCACGCGAGCTCCCGTTGCCTTGGCAATCTGAATTGCGGCGCTGCCGACGCCGCTGCCCGCGGCAATCACCAGCACCTCTTCGGCGGGCTGAAGGTGGGCGCGATAAAACAGCATGTGCCACGCTGTGAGAAAAACCAGCGGAATCGCGGCGGCTTCCTCAAAGCTGAGGTTTCCGGGAATCGGGATCACATTCGCAGCTGGCGATTTCACGAACTCCGCGTACCCCCCGTGAACGCCGGAGCCGAAGAGCGTGTACTGTTTGCAGAAATTGTCACGCCCCGCGATGCATTGCGGACACTCGCCGCAGGAAAGTCCCGGCGCGAGCAGGACTCTCTCCCCCACACGCACGTTCGAAACGCTTTGACCGACTTTCGCCACTTCGCCGGAGATGTCGCTGCCAGGAATATGAGGGAAAGTGATCGACCTGCCCGGAAGTCCGCGCCGTACCCAAAGATCAAGATGATTCAGCGCGCAAGCACGCACGCGAACCAGAACGTCGTGCGCTCCGATCGCCGGCTCCGCCGCGTCGGTATAGCGCAGCACTTCGGGACCGCCGTGCTCCGAAAGAACTATCGCCCTCATGGACTTCTCCGGGTTGGTCGAAACGCGGCATAAAATAACATCGCCATTGAGCCGTGTCTAGGCGCCAGTGGCCGATTGACAGCGCCCAGCGGTCACAGTACGCTCAACTGAACAGCATGGACCTATTCGAAGAAATCGTGCGGATGCGAAAGGCTGGCCAGCGCGGCGCGTTGGCGACTATTGTCCACACCAACGGCTCGATCCCGAGCTACGAAAGCTCGCGTATGCTCGTGCGCGAGGACGGCACCATGGCCGGTACCATCGGCGGCGGCTGCGTGGAAGCGGAAGTCTGGGCCGCAGCGAAAGATGTGATCCGCGTTGAGCAGCCTCGTAAAATGACGTTCAACCTGAATCACGAAGCGGCCTATGACTCGGGTCTCATCTGCGGCGGAACCTTGGAAATTTTCGTCGAGCCGATTTTGCCGCAGCCCACGCTCTATATTTTTGGCGGCGGCCATGTTTCGTCCGCGGTCGCACGGGCCGCCAGTGCCGCGGGATTTGCCATAGCGATCGCGGACGATCGCGAAACGTTCGCGAACGCGGAACGCTTCCCGATGGCGAGCGAGATTTACAGCACCTACGAAGATGCGTTCGAAAAGATCAAGCCCAGCGCCTCAAGCTATCTTTTGATTGTCACGCGCGGGCACAAGGACGATATGCGCGTCCTTGCATGGGCCGTGCGAACCGAGGCTCGCTACATCGGAATGATCGGCAGCAAGCGAAAAGTAATTTCCGTCTACCAGGCGCTGGAAAAAGAAGGTTACTCACCGGAGGAATTTGACCGCGTCCACGCGCCCGTTGGGCTTGATATTGGCGCCCTCGCACCGGAGGAAATTGCCGTCAGCATCGCGGCGGAGCTCGTCGCTGTGCGCCGCAACGCAAAAAACTTACCGCACAAGTCCGTCAAACTTTCCCACGCCGCAACTCCCCAGCAACGCTAACTCTATGACGCTTGCCGCTGCGGTGCGTCAGAGGCCGCTCGTCGCGATCATCCTCGCCGCCGGTGAGTCTCGCCGCATGGGCACGCCGAAAGCGCTGCTCCCTTATCGCGGGAAAACTTTTATCGAGCATTTGCTTGAAATCACCCGCCATCCGCGCGTCGCTGCCAAGCGCATTGTGTTGGGCGCGCATCTGGATCAAATTCGCACCAAACTTCCCGGCGAAGGGGCATCAGTCGTTGTAAATCCCGACTGGAGGCAGGGCCAGCTATCTTCCATCCAGGCCGCGATTCGCACGATTGCCACTGATGAAACAGCCGGCATCATTCTTTGCCCAGTGGATCATCCGCTCTTTTCACCGAAATTGATCGCGCAATTGATCGATGCGTTTGACTCGACCGGCCAACTCATCGTGCTTCCCGTCTACCACGGACGCCGCGGACACCCGGTAATTTTCGCCGCGAGTCTTTACCCTGAGCTTCTCGCGGCATCGCCTGCAATCGGCGCCCGGGAGGTTGTGTGGGCGCATGCGGCGGAACTGCAGGAAGTTCCCACCGAGGAAGAAGGCGTCGTCTTGAATATCAACGACCCGGAAACTTTGCGGCGTGCGTTGGAAAATCGCGAACCTGAAGTCTAAAAATGCATGCTCGGCTTATCGTGGCGCCTTGGCGAAAAGTGCGGCCACCGCGTCAACGCAAAGCTGCGCGGCATGAAACGTGGCGGGAGGAAGCTCCCCAAGCGCGCCGGATATTTGCTCAGGAGTAATTTCGCGAGCTTCCGCGGGCGTTTTGCCGCCCAACATGTCCGTCAGCACGGAGCTCGATGCGATCGCCGCCACGCATCCCTGCGTCTTAAATCGCGCCGCCGTAATACGTCCGCCTTCCACGCGAACCGCCAGCCTCATCACGTCACCGCACACCGGGTTTGTCACTTCGACCGTCGCTGTGGCATCCGGCATGTCACCGGTGTTATGCGGATTGCGGAAGTGCTCGATGAGCGAGTCCTTGAACATGCGCCACATTATAAAGCAGAGCATGCCACACTCAAGTCGGCGCCGAGTTCGGACGATACGTTCCCTATGCGCGTACCGCCGGCGTCGCGGCCTTCGCCGTTTCTTCAGCACCCCCGGTGTCGGGAGCATTTTTCGTCCTTGGCCGGGCCCCGCGAGAAACTCTTCGTGGCCGCTGAATGTGATTGACACTAGAAGGCTTACAACGTATTTTTGAGGTTCCTAGCCTGTGTTCTCTCGTCTGGGCGCGAGAGAACTGTCATTTAATCCGCCTACAAATTATTAGGAGAATGCAGATGCGACGACTGCTTTACGTCCTTACCCTCGTGATGGCCCTAGCTTTAACGGCGACTGTCGGCTTCGCGCAGGATGGGAAGCTGAAGATCAAGGTCTCCCCAAAACAGGCCTATGTCTTCGTGGATGGCAACGCAATCCGCGAGGGAAGCCACTCAATAAATCTCCCTGCCGGCAAGCACACGGTCGTGGTCGTCAATTACGGATATAAGATCTCGACCCAGGACGTTAACATCGATGCCGGAAAGTCCACCCCGCTGGATGTGAAGCTAGATCCACAAGGTGGCAATGTCGCCGGACCGTTTGGCGATGTTGAACTGAAGGGCGACGAGCGCGCCGCTGTGCTATCCAATGGCACCACGCCGGACTATTTCGTCGGCCACGTGGACGAGTTCAATTTTGACTGGATCTGGCATCAAAATCTCCTGCTCCCGCCCGGAAAGCATCACCTGACGGTAACGCACCAGGGCAAAACGGTTTGGTCGGGCGACGTGGACATAGTCGCCAACAAAAAAGTGACTGTTGATCTGAAGAACGGCATGCAAAAGACCAGCGACTGGAAGCGCGGCGAAAAGCTCAAGGATGTCCCGCGATTCAAGGCCGGGATCGCCAGCGCCCAGGTGGCCGTTGCGCCAACCACCGGCAACTTCAGCGTCGCGAATGGCAATATCAATTGCGGACAGACCGCAACCCTGAACTGGCAGACTGGTGAAACCGTTGACGCCAATATCAGTGGCATCGGCAAGGTGGCGACGAGCGGCAGTCAAACTGTCTCGCCGCACGCCACCACCAACTACGACTTCAGCGCCACCGGCCCCGGTGGAACCGTCACGGGCACCGGCACCGTCAACGTAAACACCAAGGTCGATGCCAGTCTCACCGCCAATCCTGCGGAAACGCACTATCGCAAGATCGGCGAAAAAGTAATCACGCAAGATTCCTCCACGCTCACCTGGCAGACTTCCAATGCCGATAACGTCACGCTCGACAACAATAAAGTCGATGCCAGCGGCAGCCAGACGGTGAAACCCGAACCGGCCGATACCTCCCAGGTGGCCGAGGGCCAGCCCGCGCGCACCATCGACGAAAATAAGTCCTACGCTCTGAATGCGACTAACGTTTGCGGCGGCAGCGCCACTCAGACCGCCTCCATTCACATCGTCGGCAGCGTCGAGCCGATTCCTACAGTCACGCTCCAAAGCGTTTTCTATCCCACGGACTACCCCGACAAGCGGCATCCGCAAGTCGGCCTGGTCCGCAGCCAGCAGCTTACGCTTGCCACTCTCGCAGACGGATTCAAGAAGTATCTCGAATACGATCCCGATGCGAAGCTCTCGGTGGAAGCGCACGCCGACGCCCGTGGATCGAAGCCGTTCAACCAGGATCTCAGCGAGCGCCGCGTCGAGCGCATCAAGCAGTACCTAGTCGAACAGGGAATCTCGGCCGATAAGGTTGAGACCGCCGCCTACGGCAAGGAGCAGCCGCTCGATCAGGCCACTGTGAAAACGCTCGAAAGCACCAATCCCAACGCGCCGCCGAAGATGCGGCTGCGCCAAACCCGAGCCGACTGGCTGGCTTACAACCGTCGTGCGGATGTCATCCTTCTGCCTTCCGGCAAGAAGTCGGCGCAGTTCTTCCCGCACAACGCCGACGACTCGAAGCTGATTTGGCAGGTTCCGAAACCGCCACTCAAGAAGGTTGAAGCCGATCAATAAATAGTCTCAACAAAGAAAAATGCGCCGGAGAACTTCAGGTTCTCCGGCGCATTTTTCTTTCGGATGTACAGCCTTACGCCGATGTCAGCCAACTTGGTTACCCGCCCAGCGTTAGTGGATATTCCGCGTCTTGCGCCCCACGTAATCCATCAAGAGGTACTGCCCGAGGGTGTAAGGAGTGGTGAAGTACGCTTTGCCGCGGCAAAGCTCGGTGATCTTCTGCACGAAATGCACCAAACTGTAGTCGCTCGCCAGCATGAACGTGTTGATCAAAATTCCCGCGCGTTTGCACTTCGCCACTTCTTCCATCGTCTGTGTGACCACCAGCGGATCCAGCCCAAAAGCATTTTTGTAAATCCGCCCATCGTCCAGCGTCAGCGCGGAGGGCTTGCCGTCGGTGATCATCACGATTTGGCGCATGTCTTTCTTCTGGCGCGCCAGAATTCTCTGGGCCATCCGCAGGCCTTCGCGCGTATTCGTGTAATACGGACCCACTTGCACGCGCGCCAGTTTTCCCAGCGGAATTTCTTCGGCGCTGTCGTGGAACAGCACGCAGTGCAGGGAATCGCCCGGATATTGCGTGCGGATCAAATGCGAAAGCGCCAGCGCCACGCGCTTCGCCGGCGTAAATCGGTCTTCGCCGTAAAGAATCATGCTATGGCTGCAATCCAGCATCAGCACCGTCGCGCACGAGCTTTGATACTCGCACTGGTGCACCATCAAATCGGGATAGTCGAGCTCGATGGGAATGCCCGCGCCATTGCGCCGCACGGCGTTGAAGAGTGTGCCGCTGATGTCCATATTCAGCGTGTCCCCGAATTCGTAGGCCTTCGACGAGCCGCCCGATTCGATTCCCGTGGCCAGGTCGCGCGTATCGTGCCGCCCAAAGCTGCTTTTTCCCAGCGACGCCAACAGAGTCCTTCAGCGTCTTGAATCCGAGGAAATCGAGCGCCTTGTCGGTGATTTCAAACCGTGCTTCCACTTGCGGCTGGTCTTTGCCGATCTGTCCTCCCGGTGTTTCCGACGGCGGAGGCGTCACGCGCGCGGACTGCTGTTGCGTGATGAAGCCCTCTTCCTCCATGCGCTCGATAATCTGGTCGATCATGTTGCGCAGATCTTCGTTCTGCGAAAGGTCGGGGTTCTGGCGGAGCTTTTCGAGCAATTCCGGAGGGATAAGATCGCCTTCCTCGAGAGCGCGCAGAATTGCTTCACGCAGCTCGTCCATGTGCTGCTGGCGAGCCCGCTCCATGTCCAGTTCGTGAAAGCCGTATTGCGATTGGAATCCGCTCTGAAGGAAAAAATCTGAAAGTCGGTCCATCAGATCCTGCAGATCGATGTCGTCCGCCGCTCCAGGTTCATAGCGCGAATATTTCGTGTATTTCATTTTTCCTCAGCGGACGCAATTCGAAATCAGTTGAACTGCCGCCGCGGCATCCGCCCGATGGGCTCTTTGGGATCGCGTGGCTCCGACGTTTTTCGCGCCTCGGCGAAAAAGCCGCGCTCTTCACTGCGGTTGATGCGCTTTTGGGACCACAGCCCCTCGAGAATGAACTCCGCCGCGCTGGCTTGAATCGCCGCATCGTCCTTCGAACGGACGCCCAGTGTCTCCAGATGCTCGAAAAGCCCTGCTATTTTCTTCAACTGGCCCAGCAAATCGCCGCTCGAAGCGTTTGCGGGAATCTTCAATTCGCCGCCCGCTTCAAACCACTGCACCACGGTCTGAAAATTCACATTCGCGAAATATTTGGTGAACGTCTTGCCCACCGCCGCGCGAATTAACTCCCGGGCTATGTTTTCGGCGCCGCGCATTTCGCCTTCATACTCCAGCTCAAATTTTCCCGTCATGGCCGGGATCGCGGCGTACACATCCGCCACCCGCGCCACGACCGCGGAGTCGCGGCTGTTCACCGCTCGCTGTTCCGCGTTGCTCAACACATTTTCAAGTGCGCTGATCGGCAGGCGCTGGCTCACACCCGATCGCCGGTCGATTCGCTTGTCCTCGCGAGCCTGAAACGCCACTTCCTCCACGACCTCCCGCACGTACGTCGGCACCTCCGCCCGCCGCTTGCTGTCGCGCGCTATCCACGATTCCTGTTCTGTGATGGACATTCCCTCGGCCAGAGTCGCCGGGTAGTGCGTCCGGATTTCGGAGCCGATACGATCCTTCAGCGGCGTGATGATTTTTCCGCGCGCCGTGTAATCTTCCGGATTCGCAGTGAAGACCAGCAGCACGTCCAGCAGCAGCCGCACCGGATAGCCTTTAATCTGCACGTCGCCCTCTTGCATTATATTGAAGAGGCCCACCTGAATTTTTCCCGCCAGGTCCGGCAATTCATTGATGGCGAAGATTCCGCGGTTCGCGCGGGGCAGCAAGCCGTAATGAATAGTCAGCTCGTCGGAAAGATTTCGTCCGGCACGCGCTGCCTTGATCGGATCCACGTCCCCGATCATGTCCGCGATCGTCACGTCTGGCGTGGCCAGCTTCTCCACGTAGCGCAACTCGCGCGAAAGCCAGGCGATCGGCGTGCCGTCACCCTCTGCGGCAATTCTTTCGCGGCACGAGCGGCACAACGGACGGTACGGATTGTCGTTGATCTCGCACCCGGCGATCACCGGTATCTGCGGGTCGAGGAATCCCGCCAGCCCGCGCAGGATTCGCGACTTCGCCTGTCCGCGCAGCCCCAGCAAAATAAAATGATGGCGCGAAAGCAGGGCGTTGGTGATCTGTGGTATCACCGTGTCGTCGTAGCCGTACAGACCCGGGAAAAGCGGCTCGTCCTTTTCCATTTTTTGAAGCAGATTTTCGCGAAGCTCCTGGCGGATGGTTCGTCCCGCGATTTTGTCCTCGCTCCAGGAACTCCGTTTCAACTCGCCAAGATTTTTCGGCTGTGGGCTCATTCGATCACCGGTCGGCATTTCAGGTGCGACGGAAAATTCATCGCGTGGCTCCATTATAAAGGAAGCGAGCGCACCCTCCTAACTTGGATTGGGGTAAGTCGCAGGACGTTGCCAACGCCCTTATAAATCAACAATCTCGTCAACCATCGCAGCCGTAAGAAAGATCGGGGTAGCTTGACATCAAGAGACGCGAGGTCTTAGATTCACGAGGAGTGAGGACGACATGCGTATGACTAAAGCCGGGGCGCCACAATGACGAAATCGACGAGCTTTGAAGCGGACATCCGCCCGCTTTTTACGGATAGAGACATTCACGCCATGAGTAAGGCGTTCAATCTTGCCAGCTATGATGACGTGAAGGCGCACGCGGCGGCCATCTACGACCGCATTCGGGGAATCGGTGGCGCGGTAATGCCGCCCCCACCGCCAAGAGGAGAAGGCCCTTGGCCTCAAGCTCGCATTGAACTGTTTGCTAAATGGATGGCGGACGGGTACCAACCGTAGAATGCTTCGAACTCCTGAAGCCTAGCTCGCCGGCGCGAATTTGCGCAATGGAATCGAGCCGAGGGAGCCTAATTAACGGGGTGCCCGTTTCCGCCGGCCCTGCGGCGCGCGCTCTGCTGTTCCGCCAGTTTGGGAACGAACGCTTGCAGCCATTCGAGCACTATCTCGCGACGGTCCTGCTCGCTGCTCGTTTGCAGCAGCGACTGCCGCTTTTCGATCTCCATGGGAACCATGGCCGCCATTCGGTAAGCAAGCGTGGCAGGCTCGTTTGGAGACGGGTCTGTCCACGGCCTTCCAAAAAGAAGAACTTGGCTTTGCTCGAAAGCGACGGCGAGCTGTCCATCCGTCTTAGTGTCCAAGACGCCTAACTCGTCTTTCACGTACTCGACGATCCCCTCGTAGTATTCCTTTTCGTGCAACAGGTCGGCCAGACGGAAAACGGCACGGCCTTCCGTGGCGATGTCCATCCGCCCGTCGGCATAATCCTTGGTCTTGCGGAGGATTTCAGCGGTGCAACCCATGGTGGCCACATCGTTGTTCGCCGCCAGGATCATCCCGAATTCGACCTTTTCCTCGATGCATCGGGAAATCATCAGCTTGTAGCGTGGCTCGAAAATGTGCAGCGGAAATTGCATGCGCGGAAGAAGAACCACGTCCAGAGGAAACAATGGTATTCGGGCTGGTCGTTCCATTTCGAGGGCGATCCCATCTGTGGCCGCAGTTAGCGCAGCAGCGTCAAGGCCGCTTGCATCTCGTCGCGCGCGTGCACATCGCCCGCCGTCTGCGCAACCACGATCCCATCCGATAAAAGTTTGCGGGCCTCGTCCAGCCGGCCCAGTCGTCCCAGGAGTTGTCCGAATTGATAGTAACCTGCGATGTAATCGGGATTCGTCTCGAGGAGCTTCTCGAAGTGAGCGGCGGCTGCGGAACTATCTCCCAATTTTACGCATTCAAGCGCCAGCCCGTACCGCGCGAATGCATCTGTGGGTTTCTGGGCAACAAAGTCCTCCAGAATTTCGCGGCGCGTCTTTTGCGGCTGGGGCATTCTCTCCGCATTATAGCGGTCGCTCTTGTGCTCGCCAAGGGCTCATCCACCGACGCCAATTGCAACCGCGCGAACATTCAGGCTTGCTGCAAATGCGCGTGCACGGCGTCTGCGGTGTGAAAGCCCTGCTCGACGCATTTGCCGATCGACGGCCCCTCGAGGTAGTTGCCCGCAAAATACAGTCCCGGCAGGGCGCGCTCGGCCTCGCGGATTGCCCCGACGGCATGCGCGTGTCCCAGATTGTACTGAGGCAAAGCTCGCGGATGTTTCCAGATCGCGGAAATAATAGGCGGGCCTTGGATCTTCAGAATTCTCGAGTGTTCCTGCTCGGCGATTGCGGTGATCTCCTGGTCGGATTTCTCGATGATGGTCGAATCCGTGGCGCCTCCGAGGATGCTCGTTATGGCCATCTGGCCCTGCGGCGCGCGATTCGGAAATAGCGACGAATTCCAGACGACGCCGAGAGTCCGATATTTTTCACTGCGCGGAATGAGGACGCCGAAGCCATTTAGCTCCGCCGCGCTTTGATGACTGTGATATCCGGCCGCGACCACAACCACTGGCGCGTACGCAATGCCTGAAAGTGTTTGCGCCATCTTCGCCGAAAGCGGCGCCGTAATGTGCGATGCCACGTAGGTCGGCGTCGCGAGCACGACTGCTCGCGCGTTCATCTGTTCGCTG
Source organism: uncultured Acidobacteriota bacterium (assembly GCA_963754105.1). Classification (GTDB taxonomy): domain Bacteria; phylum Acidobacteriota; class Terriglobia; order Acidiferrales; family UBA7541; genus Palsa-295. The sequence goes on along the minus strand of CAVWEZ010000013.1, from coordinate 4,015 downwards.
CGGCCGCTCTGTGTCACCTGGATTTTAAAACCCTGGTCGGCCTTGGTCACAGTATCCACGTGCGCACCGCTCTTCGCGTTTGCGCCAAGTTTTGCGAACATCGCCTCGGTCAGCACTCCCATACCGCGCAGAAACGAACACAAAGGCGGCGGACCTTGCCTCGCGCCCTTTGCCGGACGCGATTTCATGGCGCCCCGCAAAACGCTCCCGTATTGCCGCTCCCACTCTTCAAGCGTTGGAAACGCGGCGCGCAGGCTCAGCTTTTCAGGATCGCCCGCATAGACTCCTGAAACGAATGGCGAAACCAGATACTCCAGAATTTCGTGCCCGAATTTTCGTCGCACAAACTGTGCAACAGATTCTTCTTCCGCCGGCGGCGTCGTCCGGCTCAACCCTTCGGATACGATTCGCCATCGCGAGCCCATGCCGAGCAGGGAACTGGTGAGGATTCCTTGCGGCGCCATCGGAATTTTCCGCAGCCGCCCGTGCCGCAAAACAAATCGCGGCGCTCGCGGATCGGCCTTGCACAGTTCGCTTTCGATGCCCAGATCGCGGATGAGGCCCAGCAGCGCTTCGGTACCCTGAAAACTTTGCGGCCCCGATTCGAAGAGGAGGCCGTTGCGTTCCACGGTTCCAATCAGCCCGCCGGGGCGGTTGTTCGCTTCGAGCAACGTCACCTGGGTGCCCAGTTGTTGTAGCCGCAAGGCGCAGGCTAGGCCGGAAATGCCGCCTCCTATGACGACCACTTGGGCTGAGTTGGCCATGTCGGCTACATCCTAGTGCCTCCGCCCAGAAAAACACACCCAAACTGCGAGAGGGGCGCGCCGAGTCCCGAAAACACCCCCGTGGGGCGGGCTTGGTGGGCCGTTTTTGCCGATTTTGCGCCCCTCTAATGTTTCTAATTGAAAGCTTTTGGAGCTGCAAACTAGGGGCTTTTCAGCTTCAGACTAGAGGTATTCTGGAGCCTAAAAAATGACACAGGCTGGGGCGGAACAAACTGGCAGGGAAGCCAGGCTTCAGGTAATATCAGGTAATATTACGGGGCGTACCGGAGAACCCTATTGACGCTGACTAACATCGAGGGAACGGCAAGCGGCGTGAAAACGCTGGTGCGGGTCCGCCCTCGCGGTTTCTGCGCGGGCGTGGTGCGCGCGGTGGATATTGTGGAATTGGCATTGGAGGCGTACGGGCGGCCCGTTTACGTTCACCATGAAATTGTCCATAACCGCTACGTGGTGGACCAGTTGCGGCGGCGCGGCGCGATATTTGTGGAGTCAATCGAGGAAGTTCCAGTTGGGGCGGTGTTGGTTTTCAGCGCGCACGGGGTGCCACCGCGTGTGCGGAGCGAAGCCAAAGAGCGCGAGTTAAAAATCATCGATGCGACGTGTCCTCTGGTAACGAAAGGTTCATTTGGAGGCTCTGAAATTCGCGCGCGAAGGGCGCACGTTAATTTTGATTGGGCATCGCGATCATCAGGAGATTGTAGGAACTTCAGGCGAAGCGCCGGATCAAACGTTGATTGTCGGAAGCGTTGAGGAAGTGGATCAATTGCAAGTTCCGGATCCATCCAGGCTGGCGTTTCTGACGCAGACCACGCTCTCGCTTTACGACACCCAGGAAATTGTTGCGAGACTGCGCCAGCGCTTTCCGTCGATTGTTGGCCCGGCCTCGGACGATATTTGCTACGCAACTCAGAACCGCCAAGAAGCGGTGGAAGCGCTCACGCGCGAGGTGGAATTGATTCTCGTGGTCGGCTCGGCGAACAGCTCGAATTCGAATCGGTTGGTCGAAGTGGCGCAGCGTGCGGGAGTGGCGGCGCGGCTTATCGAAGACGCGAACGATATCGATGCGGCTGCTCTGGATGGTGTGAAGACCATCGGCCTTACGGCGGGAGCTTCCGCGCCCGAGGTTTTGGTGGAGCAAGTGAGCCAGCGCCTTTCCGGGTTCGGGTTCACGAACCATCGGGATCTGGATCTGATTCGAGAGGACGTGCGATTTACACTGCCAGCAGAACTAGCTGCCCGGCTCGGCAGGACCACGAATTAGGGATCAACAGTTTTTCGTCGCGGGCAACATCAACCCGAAGGCCAGGAGCATATGAGTGGCGGCCAAAATCGTCCGCCAGGCGACTAAGATTGCAGTTCTGGGCGCCCCCACAAGTGCGGCTGCAATGTCGGTGGGGAACGAAGGCGCGCCCGCAGCGTTGCGGGCAGCAGGCCTCGTCGAGCGGCTTGGCGAAATCGGCTATCAGGTTTCAGACCTGGGCGACGACGCTCCCCAGCTTTACCAGCCGGATAACGAAAGTCCCCGCGCAAGAAATGTTCCCCGGGTTTTGGCCGGTCTCGAAGCGTTAAAACCGCGCGTGGAACAAGCTGTCAAGTCCGCTGCGCTGCCACTTATTCTTAGCGGCGATTGCTCCGTTGCGCTGGCCACGGTTGCCGGCGTCCGCCGGTACTTTCGGCACGTGGGCATGATCTATGTGGACCGCGATGCCGATGTGAATACGCCGGCGACGACGCTTACCGGTTGCGTTGACGGAATGGTGGTTTCGCATCTCACCGGGCGAGGCGCGGCCGAACTGGTGCGCTTCTGGCCCGAGCCGCCGCTGGTCCGCGATTCCGACCTGGCTCTTTTTGGCGTAGCACGTCTTGATCCTGCCGAAGAGGAATTTTTGCGAAACGCGCTGTTGCGGCGCTACCTCGCCGAAGACGTTCGACGGATGGGACCAGAAGCGGCGGCGGAAACGGCGGTTGAACGCGTCCACGGTAAGACGAACGAATTTGTCCTGCACTTTGACGTGGATGTGATTGCCGGTTTTGAAGCGACGAACTATAGCGGAGCGGACGGATTGAATCTCGAAGAAGTTCGCGGCGCGCTCGAAGTGTTCGCCGCGCAACCGCATCTTGCGGCGATCGAGGTGACGGGATACAACCCGGCGAAGGATTCAGATGCACGTGGCGCCAAGTTAATTGTAGAACTCCTCGCGGGCGCGCTGGCGAAAAGGCTTGCAGCGCTTACATCGCCGCAACCCGCCGAATCAGCGAATGCACCCGCACAGCCTGTCTCCGCAGCAACCGCCGAGGAGGTGGCAACGCCGGCTGCGACGCCGGGCGAAGCTTGGTCGTCCGACGATGTCGTCTCCCCGGAAGAATCCGCGGATAGTTCAGCAGGCAAGGAATCGAGCGCCGAGAGTCCCGAACCCCATTCCAGCGAAACGGAGGAGCGCAACTCTCAGTAGTGTTCGGCGATTCTCCATTCTCGTGTTCAAACCCGCCAAACTTTTGACCGCGCATCCAGAAATCATCGTGTTCGACGTGGACGGCGTGCTGGTGGACGTGCGCGGATCCTTTCATCGAACGGTGCTGGAAACGGTGCGGCATTTCACCGGCAAGCGAGTGACGCGCCTGGAGTTGCTGCGCTGGAAGAGCCAATCGGGATTCAACGACGACTGGAAACTTTCGACGGCGTGGGTGCAATCGCTTGGAGGAAAATTTGAATACGTGGAAGTGAAGAAAAAGTTCCTGGAGCTTTACTGGGGCAGCGGGGGCGACGGGTATGTGAGCCGTGAAAAATGGCTGCTGCCGCGCTCGAGCCTGCGACGCTTGGCGGCTGAATCGGAACTCGCGATCTTCACGGGACGCGTGCGAAGCGAGACCGACTACACGTTCGATCGACGAAAGGTGCGCGAGTTTTTCCGGACCATCGTGACAGTGGAGGATGTCGAACGACCCAAACCGGATCCGGAGGGCTTGCTGCGGATTTTAGCGGGCCGCGATCCAAACAAGGCGATTTACCTGGGCGACAACGTAGACGACGCCATAGCCGCGCAATCGGCTCACATCCCGTTCATCGGGGTCCTGGCGAGCGAGGCCGCAGTTCGGCGGGAACGGGTTGCACTGCTAAAGAAATTCGGCGCGAGGGCAATTCTCAATGACGTGCGCGATCTCGAGAAGTGGCTGCGGGTTGCCACGTCAGGAACGATCAGGGCCTAGTAAGCGCTGTTACCGCAGAGGTG
>CAVWEZ010000012.1:0-116268 GCA_963754105.1 uncultured Acidobacteriota bacterium | reverse complement strand
GCTCGCGGCCGGAATTGCCACGCTGCTGATTCTCACAGCGGCGGCGCCACTTCACGCCCAAACCGCAACGCCAAAACCCGGCGACGAGGTATTGGCCTCCTGGAATTACATTGGCCGCAAGCTGATTACCATGGCCGAAGACTTTCCCGAAAGTAAGTACGAGTTGAAGCCCGCGCTGCAATCGCGCACGTTTGCGGCGCAGTTGCTCCATGTCGCCGGCACAAATTACGCGTACGTCAACGCGCTCTCCGGGAAGAAAATGGGCCCGGCCGATAATGATCCGTCACGCAGCGTCTACAGAACCAAAGCTGACGTTGTGGCTGTGCTGGAGAAATCCTTCGCCGACGGCACCGCACTGATAAAAGAACACGCGAATCAATTGAGCCGCATCATTAGCGACCCTGACCGGGCCGGCCGTCCAGCGAATTGGTCTCATGGCTCAACGACTGCGAGCACTCCGGCGAACACTACGGCCAGCTCGTTGTCTATTACCGCGTGAATGGCCTCGTGCCCCCGGAATCGCGCCCGCGCCGAAAATAGGCCGGCGGCCCTGCCGGAAGGAATAGTTGGCGGCCCAAGTATGGCGTTTCGTCCAGCGCTACGCTTCGACCGAATGCCGATTCGTATTTGATGACGCTGCGGAGGAGGCAACTCATGAAACTCATGCCCGCACTCGCGGCCATATTGCTTCTCGCTCTTTCGATTTCCGCACATCAAGCATCTGACCATCCGTTCGGGAACCTTTCAGAACGAGCAGGACACGTGGTTCTGCGGCGCTACTCGAAGCCCAGCAGCGGGGCGCGGATAGTATCGATGTGAACGATTTGATCGTTGCCTTGACTATCGAAGACCAGGAGCCAGTTGCGGTAGGGCTTTTTCAGGAAACGCCGCCCGGAGGAGTTCCATTGGTAAGCGCACATGAGCCATTCCTTCCTCCGAAAGTCGCTATCGACATATTGGTCAAAATGAATGGAATTCTCCCCAGGTCTAAGAGCCTTCCCCCTACTGCCGAAATGCAGACCTCGCCTGCATACGACCGCGTACTCATCATGGCAAACAAATTACCGAGCGAATTTCATCAGAGCGAGGTCCAGATAAACTTTGGTACTCCAGATCGCCCCATAGGCGTGTATCAGGCTGTCGTCCCGCTGGACTTGCTCGCGGCTGCTTTACAGGAGTCGTGCGAAGGCACCAAGATGCTACAGGAAGCCGGAATCACCGAAGAAAAGGTGCTCCAGACGATTCGGGCTGGTGGTGATTTAGAAAAGGGTACGGCCGTCGACCAATCCGTGAACCGGACAGACCCATAAGCCGCTTAAGGCCTGATTAAAGTGCGTGTCGGAAGTTCGGAGTCTACGCCGCGGTCAATGCACGATTCTACGATCAGTGAGGATCTGGCGGCCAATCACTCGTATGTGTTTACGAAGCCGTGTGAGACGAGCTGAGCCGACCAAGTTCCGGGAGTGCCTGATTCATCAAGAAAGACGCCTTGGATTCTGTCGTCGCTCAGCAGTATTCCGATGAAGGAAAGTCTTGCCGGTCGGCCGTTGGCCATCGCGATGATTGTGCTGAAGCCGACATCATGATTGGATCTGAACCCTTGAGTGATCTTCTCACTCTTGCCCTTTGCATCCGTCGCATGGCCTTCTTCGCAACAGCCGTACGTAAACCGGAAAGTGGCCTCCAGGTGCCCATGAGGGCTGGTCAATTGTGCTTTCCAAACTTCCGGGCTATAACCGTCATAGTTCCCCAGTCCGGACTCCGGGCCTGATCCGAGAGTCGATGGAGGGGCCGATATCTCCACAACGCCCGGCTTCTCAAGGAACGAGACAACCGATTGAAGAAATCGATAGTTAAATGTCAAATTGAAAGTACCCGCCTTGTGAGAAGCGAACCACCAAGTCCGCACATTGGCTTCCGCGGCTTGAGCCAGAAGGGGCTCGCTGCTGTCCGCCGTGATCTTCGAGACACAATAAGAGTCCGTAGTAACGCGCATTCGGACCTGCCCTTGGATCTGAGCTTCCCAGGGAAGCGGGGGATAGCGCGGCTGTCTGTGTTGGGTGATATCCGGCACTGGAATGATGTTTTCCTCCGCAGCCGCAGACGGTGCTGAGCAGTTTGGAGCCACAGCCTCGGCAGGCGTAGCCGTCCAGGTTCCCGATTTCCCCCAAGGATCGAGGAATATGCCTTGGATTCTGTTTCCCGATTTCTTACCGACCAGCGAAAACGCAAGCCGCTGACCAAAGGAGTCATCGAGCGAAACATCGAAGCCCAAGATATCGCCGTCCACGCGCGGATCTCCGAGCTCTCGTTGCTGGTTTCGGCGCCCGAGGGTGTAGCCCCGCAGCCATGGGCCATACGTCCACAGTGTTAATGGTGCTTTTATGTCGTCCGCGGCGGTTTTCAGCTCCACGTCCCAAGTTGCCGGAAGCGTATAGTCGAGACGCTTGCTGACATTGCCGCCGTAGTCTGGAGGAAGTACAGCAATATCGACCACACCGGGCTCTGCCAAAAATGTTGTCCTGTTTTGGAGCGACCTGAAGTTGAAAGTCACCTCGAACGTTCCAGGAATGTGGTCCACAAATTTCCATGTTTGTGCGTTCTCGGCGGCAGCTTTCACCAGCAGCGACGGTCCATCCACCACCTCTACGCTGCTCACGGCGTGGCCGTTAGTCGTAATCTTCAGGCGAACCGGGCCTTCCACGTGCGCCGCACCTGCGATCGCGGGATAAATGGGCGGCGCATGATCGATCACCCTGGGCAGGACTCTTGCGGGTTCCTGAGCATTCAGAGCCACCGATAATGGCAAGAGAAGCGCCAGCAAGAAGAGAAAGTTGCGAAATCTCATTATGGGTCTCACCTGTAGGGCGAGAAAGCCCTCGCTTAGCTAACCGATTATAGTTCCGGAAAATGAGTCTACTGATGTTGTTCTGCGAGGGATGTCAACTCCTGAGTAACGGGTTACCGCAGAGGTGAAGCACTACTTCAAATTGACGGTTAGCCGACTTACCAGGCGTTACTGTTAAAGTGCTACGTCGACTGCGGATCTTTACGGAGAAATCAGATTCAACCTACACCTTGCTCCGCGCACGATCATCGATTCTACCTACACCTTGCTCCGCGCACGATCATCGATATGTAAACCGAACTTCCTTACTAATCGCGCCACAAGAAATAATCCACTTACGATTGTTAAGACGCCAACAGGGTATATCGACCCAAAGCTTCGCTCAGTAGTCGACAGACGAGCTATAATGCAGCCGCATTAGCCCCGGGGGTAGCGTAATCGCGCGAAGATCGGCGCGCCGCGAAGATGCGGAGTCACCTTTGAATACGAGGGATTGATGACATGAGAAGACAATATCGCTCGTTCCTTTTTGCGTTGCTCGTTCCAGCATTCTTCCTCGTCAGCGCATTCGACGTCGTTGCGGCGGCTCAGGAACAAGGATCGCAGGCGGTCAAGCAGGAGCTCTGGTCCAATCCCGCCACCTGGCCAGACCGGAAGGTGCCCCGCGCCGGGGACACGGTCACCATTGAAAAAGGCAAGGATGTGCTGCTCGACGTCAGTCCGCCGTCGCTGGGCGGCTTGCAAATCAAAGGCAAACTCAGCTTCTCGGACAAAGCCGACATCGAGCTGACCACCGAGTCGATCGTCGTGCACGGGGAACTGGAAATCGGCACCGAAGCCAAGCCCCACACGCGCAAGGCGACCATCACCCTCACCAACAATGTCCCGGGTAACGACCGCGGGATCATGATCGCGGGCGGAACCCTGAACCTGCATGGTGACCGGACGAATTCCTGGACCAAACTCGCTGCGAACAGCCAAGGCCGGTAGCGCCAGGATCGAAGTATTGAATGCCAGTGGCTGGCGAAAAGGGGACGTGATCGTCCTTGCGCCGACCGACTTCGATTCCACGCAGGCGGAGAAGCGAACCATCGCCGCCATTGCAGGGAACGTGATCACGCTTGATCAGCCCCTGAAGTACATGCATTTCGGCAAAATCACGTTCGGCGTCGATGAGCGTGGTGAAGTCGGCTTGCTGACGCGAAATATTCTTATCCAGGCTTCGGAGGACGCAGAACGCTCCTACTTCGGGGGGCATATCATGGCGATGGCCGGGTCTAAAATGTATGTCTCCGGCGTCGAATTGAATCGCATGGGTCAGAACATGCATCTGGCCCGGTATCCGATCCACTGGCATCTGGTCGGCGAAGGCAAAGGGCAGTACATCGAAAATTCAGCGATTCACGACACCTACAGCCGCTGCGTGACGGTGCATGGCACCAACGACGTGCGAGTGGAAAACAACGTGACCTACAACACCGTCGGTCACTGCTACTTCCTGGAAGACGGCGTCGAAACGGGCAACCAGTTCATCCACAACCTGGGAATGATGACCAAGTGTCATCCGGACGGCAAACCCTGTGTTCCGACAAATCTCGGTCCGTTCGGATCGGAGGACGGCAAGAACTTCAATCTGGACGGTCAGAGCACCAAGGATATCCTGATCCCTTCCGACAACACAGCGTCGACTTTCTGGATCACCAATCCGGACAATATTTACCGGGACAACGTGGCCGCGGGGTCCGAGGCGACCGGTTTCTGGTTCGCATTGCCGCAGCATCCGACGGGCGCGTTCGAAGGCTCGGATGTCAGCAAGACAACCTGGCCACGTCGAATGCGGGTGCGGGAGTTCAAGGGCAACACCGCCCATTCGAACTTCGATGGGTTCATGTTCGACCGCGGCCCTCAGCCCGATGGCCATTTCCGGACCGGCGGCCATATCGCCCTGGCCAATCCGGCTGACGCGAACAGCCCCATCGTGGAGACGGTCATCGAGGATTTCACCTCGTACAAGAATCGGAATACCGGCATGTGGACCCGCGGTGAGATGGACCTGTACAAGAACTTGAAGCTGGCCGACAACGCCATCGGCTACACGCATGCGTCGGGCAACTTCGGCCGTTCCGCCTTTACGTCACGGGTGGTCGACTCGCTGTTCGTGGGCGAAACCGAGAACATCGGCAACCCCAGGACGCCGGCGGAAATGGCTTACGGCCGCAGTTTGCCGGAGCCCGAACTCCCGGACTTCCCGATCCGCGGCTACGAGTTCTACGATTACCGTCATGAACTGGACAATGACACCTTCGTGAATTTCCAGGACAACGCCACCCGCAAGACGGGAGCGATCTCTTACCTTCTCTATACCAGCTTCGGAATGAGCTCCAACAACACCGTAGAGCGCGCGAAATTCATCAACGCCAAGCCGGTGTATTTCCCGCCGATGGAGCATAAGTGGAGCAACGATGATTACGGCAATGGGAGCTACAAGACCGCGGTGTTCCACGACGTGGACGGCTCGGTCAGCGGTGTCCCGGACTCCTACATTCTCATCAATGACGAAGATGACGGAATCGCCATCGACGACACCTGTGAGATCCGGCCGGCCTGGAATGCCGCCGTGTGCAAGGGCGATGTCGGACGCTTGGCTGTTGTCGGCCCCGACGGCAGCGGCGGTGCCCCCGGTATCCCCGGTTTCGGCGGCGCCCCTGGCGCAGGTCCTGCCAGAACCGCAGCCACCGGTCCCAGCGCAGCCACCGGTCCTGGCCCAGGCGCCTATCCTGGCCCAGCGGCAGGTCGTGGCGGTCCCGGCGCACCGTTTGGCCGGCCCAGCGGACCTCCCCAGCCGCCAGTCATTGTCAGCCGCAATGGCAAGGAGTTCACCCTAACCGGTGAAACCAACATACGCGCCGGCACGGAGATCAAGGTGACCACCGAAAGGCCGTCCGTGGCACTGCGCCTGAGCGAACTGGATAGCGGCTCGTGGGTGATCTTCGAGCTGCCGGGATTCGCCACGGCAGCCTCGGGTACGCCGCAGGAGAGCCTCGATGCGCTGCGCAAGGCCAGCGCTACCTCGTACTACAAGGGCAAGGACGCGCTGTGGGTCAAGGTTGTCTCCAACGGTGAAGGCGCCCGCATTAGCGGCCCTGGCGCCGGAGGAACCAGCGTCGAGGTCAGCCGGTAAGCGGGAATTTGTAGTATGAGCAAGAGCCCCCGGCACAGGCCGGGGGCTTCCCCAACGCTGAGAAACCGGCGCCTCGACACGCGCGCACGATAGTCGTTTGGCCATGGACGATAGCTGCCACCGCAATTGGAGTTGTGAATATGGGGTGATAAACAGGGCTTACCGGACAAAATAGGGAAAGCAAGCGAAAACCTGATATCGTACCCGACCACGGAAAAAACGGAACAGCCGTGGCGGCATGAATCAGCTTTCGAACGTGGCTCATGCGTTTACTTTCTGACCTCCGAATGGATCTCGGCGATGTACCCTCCTGGAAATTGCACCATGGCGGCCTGCCGCTGGTTGGCCTCGTAGGGAGCAACCAGGATTTGTGCCCCTGCACCTTTCGTTTTTCTGAGCGTCTCAGAGAGGTTGTCAACTTGATATCCCGTGATCTCCCGACCGTACGGATACGGGAGATGACCATCCGTCACCAGAACGGTCATTTTTCCAAATGCTGATTCGATGCGAACTCGCCGATAGGTCTCCTTGGGTCGTCCGATTTCAATGCCGGGCGCGTGCTCATCATTGGAGACAACCCTGCCATGCGAGAAGGCAAGAAAGCTTCGAATGAAGGTGTCCGCGCCATCCAGGGGCGCGTAGACCCGATTTTCCGGAACGGTTTCGAGAGCCTTGTAGGAAGGCGGGGTGTTATGAACATACAGCTGGGCGTTCACACCGCCCGGAAATTGGATGACGGTATCTCGTCCGATCGGGTCGTTGAAGGGAGTCACCAGGACGTCGGCTCCCGCCGCGAGAGCAGCACCGAGCGCCACATGCATATTCGTCACGAGGTAGCCAGTTCGCTCTGTACCAAACGGGTAAGGGACGGGCGTTTTGTAACCGAAAACTGAGAACGTACCCACCGGCGTCAATATGACCTGCGAAAGCGTGCTGCTGGGAGTTGGTGTCACCGTAGTGACGACTTGTTTGGAAGTGGTGCCCCCAAAGGTCGCTACAACACTGCCAACGAAGTGGTCAAAATCTTGCGCGGCCACGTAGACGTGGGTTGAGTCGTATTGCGCCCCAACGGCCACATTGGGCGTCGCCGCAATAGGAGTCTTCGACGCCGCACGTTGACAGATGGCAAGGCGTGCGCTTCCAAACATCAGAACCAACGAGACGACGGCCAATGGAAATGCTCGGCTCGATTCCATGAGAATCTGCGATTGCAGCGAAAACTTCCGTCCTCGAATCGTGACGTTCATTGCAGGCTCGTAAGGTAATAAGCCCTGTCATGCTGTGTCAAGATCGGCCAACGAGTTTTCTGCGACCAACTGGGCGATAAACGGGGTAATCGGACATGTGCGGTACTAGCCGAGTAGACGTCCGGTTAGCCGACTATACGTCCAAGTGAAATTAGTTCCCGGCTGCCCGTAATGCGTCCATTGAGGTCGCCGTGACGAAATCAGTGTTGTGAGTCCGGCGCCAGCAGGACGATCTTCCCAATCCCGCCTTTCTCGCCTAGCACATGTGCTTCTGCCGCATCACGCAACGGCATCCGGCGACCAATAGGCAGGACGAACTTACCATCGCGCACGTCATCGGCAAACTCACGCACCTTGGATGGATCAGGCTGCGCGCGCACGCGCGCAATTTTCACGGTCGGATTTTGGGATGCCGCGCTTTCCGGCAACACAGAGGCGTAACCAAAGGAGCCACTCTGCCGTACCTTCGCGATCAGCTTCGCAGCAACGTCCCCGCCAACGGTGTCCGCAATTGCGTCCACTAGGCCGAATTTCTCAATTGCTTTATCGTCATCAATCGCGAGTACGTCAGAGACACCGAGCGAGCGGGCGCCATCCCTCTCTTTCCCGCGAACACCCGCAATCACCTGCGCGCCTATCTTCTTCGCCGTATGCACTGCCGCGCGCCCAACACTGCCCAGCGCTCCCGTTATCAGAACAACCTGTCCCTTTTTAACGTTTGTCGCAAGGCGCACAAGTTGGTCTCCCGTCAGGGAAATCAGCGGGATTGCGGCCGCGTCCGCCAGGTCCACGCCATCCGGCAGATGGGTCACGTCCGAATCGTCCACCGCCACCAATTCGGCATAGGTCTCATTGGACAATGCAAGAACGCGGTCGCCGGCCTTGAAGTGCTTCACATTTGCGCCGACCGCTCGTACCACGCCACTCACGTCGCGGCCCAGAATTGCCGGAAACGACAACGGAGAATCCTTCTGGCGCATCCCTGAACGCAGTTTCCAGTCGATCGGATTGACGCTCGCAGCGGCTGCCGCGATCAGCACTGTACCTCCGCTAATCTGCGGCTCGGGAACGTTGTCTTCGAATTTCAGCTTCTCGGGACCGCCATACTCATGCAGCACCACTGCCTTCATCGCGTGTCTCCCACCAGCAGAGCTTGAGGCATATATCTGACGAGATCATACCCCTCCCCAGGCCCTAGCGTCTTTGTAAGACCTGTAACACAGTTGCCATGCTTTTGTTCGAAGCCTACAATTGCGTCGCCGATTATCGTCGGCCAGGGTGCGAAAATCACAACGAGTAACGGAGGGGCAAAGCAGATGCGATTTCGTCGATTGCTTTCGGTTTTCATGATCATGTTCGTACCGGTGATGGTCGCGGCTCAAACTCAGACGGGACACGGCATGCCGACCCAGAAGCACTTGACCATGACGATAACGGGCTTTGCCGACGGCTCCGACATTCCGTTGAAATACACCGCGGCCGGTAGCCAGACTTCGCCAGAAATCACGTGGATCAACACGCCCCCAGGCACAGTCACCTTCCTTTTGCACATGCATGATATGGACTTCAGTCGCAACCACACGACCGACGACCAGCTTCATTGGATTGTCTGGAATATTCCGGGCACGGCGACGGGGCTGCCGGAAGGTGTCCCGAGCGGCGCTCAGTTGCAGAACGGAGCCTATCAAGTCAGCGCAAGCGGGCCCAGCTATCGAGGTCCGGGCGCGCCAGCCAGTTTCCCGCGGCACCATTACGCCTTTGAACTTTTTGCCTTGGACACGAAGATCGACGTCCAGCCGGGCACTGACCCGTTTGAGACTCGCGCAGACATAATGAAAGCGATACAGGGACACATTCTTGAGAAGGCCGTATACGTTGGCCTTTTTCACCGTCCACAATAGCCTTAAAGAACGGCGACTGTTGGCTGATCGGCAGGGCGTCCCTCGCCCGGAAGTCTAGTCCTACGATACCGACCATAGGACCATCCGGTAGTACTTAGCAGGACACGCGTACCATTGCCTGTGCCGCTCCCAAACCCCATATTTCCATATACGACGGGACAAGCCCGTTTATACGGAAATGGACAACAATATTCGATCGACCGCAGCCCGGGCGTTCGTACGCAGCCTCAACATCCTGCTTAAGTTCGCGCGGATGTATGACTTCGGGCATCCCCGCACGGCAAAGCAATTCGAGATCGCCTGGTCAGAACTGCGCGTGGCCATGGGAGACGACGAGGCTGGATTGCTGCTGGCGGTGTCTGGCGACAAGCTTTTGCTGGACGGCACGCCACTCGAATCTTCGGCGGCTGAAAAAAGCTTTGCGAGGATGCTATCGGCGGCTGGAATTGCGAGTGTCCATTTTTCCCCGAAGCTCACACATAAGAGCTTAGCGCGCTTCGTGCGCGGTTTTCCTACGGGAACGGGCGCAATGCCGAGCCAACTGTCGGAGCAGCTGAAGGCCGCGCTCGAAGGCGATCCGCACATACACGTGAACGAGGTGTGCTTCGTCCCAGCCGACTCGGCGGTGGCGAAATCGACCATGGCGGCGCAGCTTGCCGCGCGCACGCTCGGCATGAACTCGGAGCAAACAGATCAGCTTCTGAACGACCCCGAGAAATTGCTGCAACTGATCGTTGCGGCCGAAGGGATCAAGAGCGGAGGCGGCGGCGAAGGTGAGCCGCGCCGTGGCGGGCCGAGGGGGTTCGTTGAACTTGCCATGGGCTCGCGCGACAGTGGCAGCGCAGCGAAGGAAGGATTCTATTCCGGCGATTCCAAGGATGATTTGCAAAAACGTGGGACAAGCGACGAAAGCAAAGCCGGCAGAGCGAGCGGCTATCCCGCTGTGGACGGTCCGGCCACAGCAGTGCACGGCGCCGGAGGATCGCCCGGGTCGAGCACGTGGAATATCGTCGGCGGAACGGGCGGAGGCACGCCCCTTGATCCGAACGCTGGTGGCTTTTGGCTGAAAAAGGACGCTCCGGGCGCGGAAGCAGGACCGGCGGTCGCGGGACCAATCGCAGCAGTGGGAGGTTCGGCCGGCATAGCTGGCGGAGGAGCAGTCGCTTGGCCGGGCGGGAACGGAAGAATCGAAGGCGTAGAGCAGCAGTCCGGCAACACGCCGAACGGCAGGGAAGGCTTGATGAGCCGGTGGAGCAATGCGTCCTCAGGCCTCCGAGGCGGCCGGTCAGCGCGTACGCCCGGTTCCACCGCGGTGGAAACCGGACTGATGACCCTGCACGAAGATGAATTGCAGGGAATTCTACAAGTGCTGGCCCAGATCGCGCGCACGAATGGCGGGCCGCAAGAAAATCTGGACATGGGTTCGTTCCAGTCGCGCCTATCGACGCTGCCTCGGCGGGCGCGATTTACGGTGAGCCAAGCACTCTCGGCGCTGGCGGCGCAAGCCCCGTCGGAGTCTTCGGACAAACCGACATTGTTGAAGCTGGCCGAGCATATCGCTGTTCGCTTCGCTCTGGAGAGTTACGAGCGCGGAGATGTGAAGGTAAATTCGGTGAAGCAGCTGCTGAGCGAGATGAGCAGCGAGCTGGATGGGCTGCGGAAAATCCTCGGTATCTATGAAGAGAAAATGTCGGATGCCGGAATGCAGCTACCGCCGCACGCCGAGGCGCTTGCGCAGGAATTCTGGTCGAAAATGCCGACGGCGAAGAGGAGAGAAATACTCGAGTCGGCAAATGCCTGGTGCGTCCCTCCGGGAAGGATTCGGGAGGAAGTGGAAGCACTAAGATCGCGCGACGAAAAAGAGGCAGCGGACAAAATCCTGATCAATTACGCGGAGTGCGTGAAGAGCGCCGACGCCGAGGCGCGAAGGCAAGCGGCGACCGGGCTGGCGGAATTGGCACCCCTATACGCGAGCGCAGGCGAAACCATTTTCGTGAAAGTAATCCGCGAGACTGGCGTGCAGCTCGCCGAGGAGCGCGATTCAGAACTGCAAAGCCTGGTCGGCGCGGCATTCGTGCGATTGTCGCAGGAGGCCGGAAAGAGCCGGGCGTATCCGGCGATGCAGCGGTCGATAGAAGTGCTGGAATACATAGAGGCGGAGCGGCCAGGAACGGGAAAGAGTTTGCGTCCGCGAATATCGATGGAAGACCGGCTGCCGGAATTCATCGACGAGGCGGTGAAGGCGGGAAGGTCGCCGGCAGGATTGCAGGAGTTCCTGCGGCGAGTTCCGGAAGCGGCAGCAGAGCAGATGGCGGTGCGTTTTGGCCGCGCTGGATTCCGGGAAGATTGCGAACTGCTTGTTTCCATGATCGAAGCCCTCGGCCCCAGCGGGCTCGATCATTTGCGGGCGCAGCTTCTCCACGGGAATCAGGTGCAGGCGATAGACGTGATCGGCCTGTTGTGTAGGATGGACGTGGAAGCACTGGAACGTGCATTGCCGGAGCGGATGCGGCAATGGAAAATGACCGCCCACGATCGCGTGGTGAGGCAGATCGCATCGAGCGGGGCGTCCCTAAGAGGGCAGTTGCTCTTGGAGTTGTTCGATACGCTCGACGCGAGGGTGCGCCCTCTGGCGATCGATGAGATTGGAATGAGCGGTGAAAAATCGGCCGACATGCGGTTGCTGCGCCTTGCGGAAGGGGACCTGCCGAGTGGAGCAACAGAATTTCTGCGTTTGAAGGCGATCGAGGCTCTCGGCCGGCTGCGCACGGCTGGAGCGGAGGTGGTTCTGCGGCGAGTGGTGGAAGGGCGGAAGTCCTGGCGATGGGCCTACGCATCGGAGTTGCGAGTGGCCGCAGCACAATCCCTTGGAAGGATCGACGAAGAGTGGGCACGAAGCTTCATACCGAAGAGCGGCTTGAGCGTAGCCGAATTGTCCATCGAGATCCTGGACAACGATCCGAATTCATCAGCCGTGAGGCAACGGCGCTATCCGCGCGTACGGCTCGGACAGCCCATCTCGGGAACCGCCACCAATCCAAAAGAGAGCCTGAGCATCAATGTGCCGGAGCTCGGGCTCGGCGGCGGAGTGGCGGTATGCGCCTATGGCCTGCATCCGGGAAGCATTGTCGAGGTGCGGCTGAGCGCAAGCCAGCGGCCAGTGAAGGCGCAGACGATTGTCCGGGACGCGAACACAGAGGCGCGCGCGTTCGAAGTGGTGGATATGGATCTCACGGAACGCGCCAAGCTGCGGAGACTGCTGGTGCAGTTAGGTGGAACCGAGAAGCCGGTTACGGCGGAACAACGCAACCGCCACGGCGGACGCACGATCATCATAGGAAGCTAACGATAATTACGGAGCCGGCACGCGTTTGTCTGATGCGCCACTCGCGGAGCCAACCGGCGGGCGCGCATTCTGCTCCAGGCGCAGCGATCCCAGTCTAACTTCAATCACGGCCAGCGCCGCGAAACTTAACACCAAGACCGCGGAGGCTTCGACAGGCGACATTCCCCGTTCTTTCCACGATAATCCGGCGAGCACAATAGCGACTATGTAGCAGATCAGTGCGACCTGCACCGGCGAGTATCCTCGGGCAAGCATGAGATCGTGCGAAATTACTTATTTCGCATCTTCGATAAATTGGGCGTTTCGACGCGCGTGGAGCTGGTACTTTACTGCTTCCAGGAACGGCAACAGTCTCTTCTTGGCGGCGCCTGTCTTGGAGACAAAGCAGCAGCCGCCGGCGCTTAAACTCGGCTGTACGGCCCTTCTCTTTCACCGGTAACTTATCCGAGAAATCAGAGCTTAAATCCCTTAGAGTGAGACACTTTCTCGACTCTGACGCCTGCCTGCGCAACTAACGCTAATTAGCCAATACCCAAACGAGGCGCTCTAAAGTAGCCCAAGTTGATACGAAAGTACTATCGGTTATTAAGTAACAACAGGTCGCCATTGTTATAGCGACTCCCAGTGAGCTGGGTAATAGTCAGACAGGGGTCTCTCGCCTTGCGATGTGTGCGGCCATGCGTTCGGCGTAAACTGCTCATTCGTTCCAACGCCCCACTCGTCTCTCTACACTACTCTGTGCCGGTTGCTGGATTTCTAGCTCGCTCCGCTCGGCACCGCGGCGGACAAGGCACTGCCCTTTTTGAGTCTTCGTGGGAAATTCCGCTCTTTCCGCGAGCGTTAGGTTTTCTCGCCATAGCTCTTGTTCTGCTAACTATGCCGGGTTGCCAAGGCGGTTTTCAGGGGTACAAGCCAGAGGCTCCGACAATCACTCAGCCGATCAGCGTCACCGTAACGCTCGGCCAAACCGCAACATTCAGCGTAACAGCCACGGGGACCGGCGCGGTGACCTACCAGTGGTACGAGAACGGAGTTGCGATTCCCGGCGCTACTTCCAGCAGCTACACCACTCCGCCGGCTGCCGCAGGCGATAATGGCGCCATATTCACAGTCACTGTCTCCGACTCTCTCGGATCTGTAACAAGCGCGCCGGCGACGCTCACCGTTCAGTCTCCGCTGGCCAAGAGTCTCGTTCCGAGTTCGTCGACACCACCCTATAACTCGTCCGTGATGCTTGTGCCCACTTTTTCGGACGGCACGGCGGTGATCGGTTCGACCGGCGTAGGAAGTTCCGATATCACCACCTCGGCGGTAAGTGGAGTGTCCTACGCGACGCCGCCCTTGACATCAGCCAAAACGTACACGCTGACGGTCACCGATTCGAAAGGTAACGTTGTTTCCACGACCTGCGTGGTGACGCCGACGAGCGTCGTTATTTCTCCCATTTCGCCGGCAAACCAGACGGTTGCTCCGGGCCAGACCGGTTTTACCGCGGTGGCCACGGGCGGCGCCACGAATGGCCTGACGTGGACCGCGAGTGTAGGCACCTTCAGCGGAAACGTGTGGACTTCTCCAAATCTTGCCGGGACCTACACCATCACGGCCACCAGCGTGGACGAGCCCTCCGTTTTCGTTTCGACTAGCGTGACGATCAGCGGCCCCGTAATCCTGACTCAGCCGGTTGGACAGGGGGTTTGCACCGGCAGCGCCATATTGCTGACCGTGACAGCCTCTTACGCTTCGAGTTATCAATGGAATCTAAATGGGACACCCATTCCCGGAGCCACAAATTCGAGCTACTCACTTTCCGGGGCAGCTTCCGCGAATGCCGGCAATTACTCAGTCACCGTGACTAATGGGGTAGGAAGCGTGACGTCGAGCGTCGCCGCAGTAGCGGTGGGGTCATCCATTACATCGAATCCCGCAAGCCTTTCCCTTCACCCCACGCAGACAGGTGCTTTCTCGGTTGTCGCCCAAGGCATAGGGACGCTTTCCTATCAGTGGTACCAAATTCCATCTGGTGGCACTACGGGAGTGGCGCTTTCCGGCGCGACATCGACCAGCTACGTCACCCCGGCGGTGGACGTTTCGTATAATGGCGATCAGTATTACGCAACGGTCACAGACGCCTGCGGTCCACTTACCAGCGCTGACGCTACGCTCACGGTTACGGCCGGCAACGTCCCACCGACCATCGTGACTCAACCCATGGGAGAAACTGTGGCAGCCGGGGGCACGACCTCGTTCAGCGTGGTGGCGTCCGGCACTCCAACACTAACCTATCAGTGGTATAGGATTCCCGCAGGACAAAAGGTGGGGAGCGCCATCGCGGGGGCCACATCCGCCAGCTACACAGTCCCGTCTTCGGCTACGACGACGGCCAACGACCAGGATTCCTACTACGTGATCGTCACCAACAACTATGGCCAAGCGGTCTCCGAAGCTGCCCCACTCGCCGTCGGCAATGGGATTCTGCTTCAGATCACGGGACAGCCGGTTACTCAATATGTGGACGTCGGTTCACCGGCGACGTATCAGGTGACAGCGGTTTCTTCACTTCCGTTGACCTATCAGTGGTACGAAGCGGCGCCCGGCAGCCCGACATTCACGGCGATTCCCGGAGCGACGAACTCGACCTACACGGTGGATTCAGCCGCCAGCTCGGACGACGGGTCGGTTTTCTACGTGGTGGTGAGCAACGGAAGCACTTCGCCCGTCACGAGCAGTTCGGCGGGACTTTTCGTGGGTCCAGTTGCGGGCGTTCCCAATCTTTGTGACACCAATTGGTCCGCTCGGGGCACTGCCGTGGCTGATGGCGGATGCAGTTACCAACTCACTGCCGCTGACTACGACCAGGATGGCGAGCTTGTTTGGCCCACGCTCATTTCGACCGGGAACATACAGCTTAGCTTTACAGTGACGCTGAGCAACCCCAGCGCTCTTCCAGCGGACGGCTTCAGCGTGGTTCTGGGCGATCCGTCGCTTGGCGCGACGCCCACGAGTTCGGGGGCACTGGGTATGGGCCTAGGCGCCGAAGGCATTCCTGGCATTGTGTTTGCGTTGGACACTTACCTCAATGCGGGCGACCCGCCCGTTCCCTACGTCGCCGTAGGGCGAGGCGAAACCGCGCTATTTGAGAACCCCTGGTTCAGCGTAAACACCGGCATTCCCGCCGTTGTTTCAAGCAGCATGCCGATCACGCATGCCTACGTCCTCTCACTCGTGCAGGGACAGATGACCGTGACCATGGATGGTGTCCAAGTTTTCTCCGGAAACATTACGCCTCCCGCGACGGCTTATCTGTATATCACCGCTTCGACGGGTGGGTCCTACGAAGAGACCGTGATCAGCAACGTGTCAGCCACTGTTTCGGCGCCTTCGAATTGATTTCAGGTGCTCGACGAGGAGAATTTGGTATGCGACGGTTTCTGCTTTCGAGTGTTCTGTTGTTAGCGGGCGCGTCAAGCGCAGGGGCGCAGGGCTTCTATAGTGGAGACGCCGCGGCTACTTACCATTGGGTCCGCAGCAATGCAGGTCCTGGAGAATGCGGCTGCTTTGGCATGAATGGCGGAGGGCTTTCGGGCTCGTTGAACTTTCATGACCGTTGGTCGGCGGTTGTGGATATCAGTGCGGAGCATGGCGGCGGTGCGCCACCGGCAGGTGATTCTCTAACTCTCACCTCGTTCTTGGCAGGAGCGCGTTACCAAATTGCGCAGTCCTGGCTGGAAGGAAAACATAAACCCGAACCGTTCGCCCAAATTCTGCTGGGAGCAGCGCACGCTGGAGGCGGAGAGGCGGGCGTCGCCGATGGGTCGTATAAGTTTGCGACTCGCATCGGTGGAGGCATCGATGTGCCGGTAAACACCCATTTTGCGGTGCGAGTAATTCAGCTCGATTACTACCTCACCACGTTTGCGAACGCCACCAACGATCACCAAAACAATCTATTGGTGGGGGCTGGGATTGTCTATCGCTGGTCCCGGGGAAAGTAGTGATTGAAAGCCGTCCGAGTTCAAGGCCAGGGGATGTGGTCGCCCCTGGCCTCTAAGACAGCGTCGGGATCACTCTCAGTTTGTAGTCAAGTAGCCCGACAAAGTCAGGAACGTCGTGCCCGCCGAGCCAGTGGGGGTATAGGTGTTCAAGGTGACAGACGTGCCTGGGTCCGCATACAACCGGACCGCCTGCGTCGCAACATAAGTAGAGTAACCATTAGATGTCTGGGTATAGGCGAACGTCAGTGGGACGAACAGCGTGACGCTGTTGCCTCCACTCGTGTAGTTTACGGAGGCCTCAATCTGGCTGCCAGATGGAGTCACGTCCAGTTGAATGCTCAACGTTTCGATGTTGAGATACTTATTGGCCGGGACTGAAATTGTAGTAGGGAACCCGAACCCTCCACTGTTGGTTTCTCCAAAGGGATTGTTCGGTACGATTTGGACTGGACTCGAATTGGAGCTGGCGGAAGCAGAATGCGGTTTGATCATCGTGCCCGCGATCGCAAGGCCTACGAACACCGCTACCCAGATCAAATGTTTCTTGAACCTTTTCATTTTAGGTTCTCCTGTCGATTGAAGTAACGACCGCCCAAAATAGGCCGGGCATTTGGCAGCTTATATATCACGTAAGGTGCAACGACTGCCAACTATGCAGACGCTTACGCCATTCAACCTTGTGCTACGAGGTCCGCAACAGCTTCACCCTCTCAGACACTCCAGAGACGACGCCCCTAAGAACTGGCTGCCGTCGAGCGATTGCACCCTCCTACAGGGGGACCAACTGACACCACTAGTGACACCAGGCAGTTCCGGCGATCGCGGTAGAAGCGCCCGTGTTGCAGCCGGTCAGTCAGTGAGATAGGCTTGGCGCGAGCCAGGCCCGGGTGGCGGAATGGCATACGCGGGGGACTTAAAATCCCTTGGCCGCAAGGCTATGCGGGTTCGACTCCCGCCCCGGGCACCAACTCTTTAAGCGCCACTAGCTGCAGCACTTCGGCTCCTGAATTTTGGAACTCGCGCGAGGGATTTTTTCCCGGCTCTCGCGCGAGTGTCCACAAAAGTGTCTAAGGTTTCTCGGAAGCAGCCCTCGCATAGGCCCGCATTTCCGGAAATATGCACAGCTTTTTCCTCGCGGCCGCGGCGCGCGCAGCCCGCACACTTCACTTCCTCCACCAGCTTTTGAACGTTCGCCTTTTGGTGATCGGGCGAGAGGTGAGCGTACCGCTGCGTTGTGACGATCGACTTGTGGCCGAGCAGCTCCTGGACGCTGCGAAGATCCACTCCGGCCATCACCAGGCGCGACGCAAACGTGTGGCGGAGATCGTGCCAACGGAAGTTGTCCACTTTGGCCGTGACGCAGGCCTGGGCGAGCCAACGGCGCCAGTCCTCCTGGCCCGCGGCTCGCTTGTCCGGAGAGACGAACTTCGATCCGTTCGACGCGCGCCAGAGCTTCTCTATCGCCGCGCGCGCCGCGGCATTGATGGGAACAAAACGCCGGCCGGTCTTCCCGTTTACCGTCAGGATCCCGCGCTCGAGATCGACGCGATCCCACGTCAGCCCGAATTGCTCGCCCCGGCGGATCCCGGTGTGGAGGGCGAGCTCGAGCTCCGCCTCGTGCTCGGCCGACTGCGCGCGTACGGCTTCGCGGAGAGATTTTTCCTCTTCTGCGTCGAGAAATCGAATGCGCGAATCGCTCTCGCGGAATTTATCGACGCGCGAGACGGGATTGAATGGGACCACTCCGCTCCGGACGCCGACGGCGAATATGTTGCTGAGCAAGGATCGGTACCTATTCACCGTGGATCCCGATCGCTCCTCCGTAAGCGTGGCTAGAAAGGTGTTGATCCGATCGACGGTCACGTCGGCGGCCGGCATCGATCCGAATTCTTTGGTGAGCGGTTTCAATCGGTGTTGGTCGCTACAGTAGGAGCTCGGCGCCAGGCGGACTTTTTTCGCCGCCATCCGCGTTTCCGCGAGTTCTTTGAAGGTGATCTTCGGCTCGCGGGACTTGGGAATGAACCGACCTTCCCAGATCTCCGTCCTCCGTTGGCGATATACGTTGATCGCAAGCTTCTCGCTGCCGATCATTTCTCGATGCCGGCGCCCGTCGCGATCGTAATAGTCGATCCGAAATTTTCCGGATCCAGGCGGCCACTCTTGGACTCCCGTATTTGTGCGGGTCTTCATCGCGTGCCCTCCTCGTAGCGCGTCACTCCGACCCGCATCTTCTCTCCCGCTTTACGGGGGCCGCTCTCGCGATAGTCCGCCAGATCGATTCTTCTCGCGATCTCTGGCCACGACATGCTCGGATTTCGTTTGTGGAGCTGGGACCCCTGGCGCCAGACGGCCGTCTTCGTGGCCTTCCGGCCTCCGCCTACTAATCGCCGCGCCGCTTTCAATCTTCCCGCCTCCAGCCGCTTTCGCATTCGTGGATTGGCCCACATCTTCCTGTTCAACTCACTCCGGCGCTCCGACACTTCCGGACGCGCCAGCGTCCGCCTGAGCGTCGCCATCCTGCGTTTCTGGACGTCCGGACGAGCAGAAGCCTGGTGCATCGCCGCGATCCTCTGTGAGCGTTCTTCCGGGCTGGCATTGGCCCACCAGTTCGTCTGAGCTTCCTTCCTGGCCTTCCGCACTTCGGGGCGCGACGACACCTCTTTCATCGCTGCGCTTCTACGTTCATGCACTCCAGGATGGGACGATGATTCCCTCATCGCCTCGCGGAGTCGCGCCGCCTTTTCCGGATCGGCCCATGCTTCCTTGCTCCTCTCGCCTAAGCGCTTCCGCTCTCTTACGCCGGCAGGAGTCCGGAACGCCTTTTTCCTGGCGGCGCTCCTGTGGGCCCTGACATCGGGATCGGCCGAAAGAACTTTTTGCGCCTCCACCAGTTTCTTCGCTACTTCGGGACGACGCAGCGCAGCCGTCGTCGCCGCGATCCTCTGCGCGCGCCGTTCCGGGCTGGCATTGGCCCACGCCTTCTTCCCGGAGGCGCTCGCCTTCTTCCGCGCTCTCGGATTCGCCCATCCCTTCCGGGATGCTGCGCTCCTCTTCTCCCATTCCGAACGATCCGTGGCGGCCGCCGCCAACTGCGTCATTTTCGGCCTCCCATCCCGGTCTTTTTGCGGCCCCGTCCCTTCCGATAGTTCTGCTGTTTGTATTTGCGGACTCTTTGCACGTCGGCGGCGGTCCAATGACGAAACGTCCCCTGACCTACCCGGAAAGTACTGGGAGGTTTGAGCTCGCCCCGCGTTAGCCATCGCTCGAGCGTCCGCCGGCCAATCCCTACTTCACGCGCCACTCCCTCGGTCGAGAGATATCTCATGGGCACAAGGTTGTGCCATATTTGAACGGGCTTGTCAATGCGTACGGAACCTTCCGTACGCACAAATGATGCGTACGGAACCTTTTCTCCCATTGAATCGCACCGTCTCTTTCAGCCACTCTTTGGCCCTCAGCGATGGAACCCGCACCCAAAATCGTCTACTCCCGCGCCGAAGCGGCCGAAATGCTCTCGATTTCTGTCTCTTCGCTCGACGTTTTAATCGCGAGCGGGAGGCTGAGGGCGATCCATAAAGGACGCCGCGTTCTGATTCACGTCAGCGAGATTCAACGCCTGGCGGCGAAGGAAATTCCGCGCATCTGGCCGTCCCGTCGCGAACAGCGCCAGGCGGAACCGCCGGAGCTGCAGCTCACCCTCGATCAGTGAAAAACCATCCACCGCCGCTCGCAGTCGCAAAGGACGTGATTCATGCGCTGGTTTAAGCACTTCGCGGACGCACGCCTGATGCCAGAGATCCGCAATGTCGAGCGCGTTCTTGGGGAGGCAGGCTACGCGCGGGCACACAAGCTCTTCGAGTTCATCGCGCAGCTCGAGAAACCAGGCCGCGGGACGTTAGTAGACTCGCTGTCGCTCGACATGAGATCGGTGGGCATCCCATTGCTCGCCGAACTGTGGGGCATCCGGGTGCGCGAGGCGCGACGTACGCTGGAGGCGTTTTCTAAAAGCGGGCTGATCGACGCCGGCAGATTCCGCGACGGCGTGATATTCGTTCCCTCGATGCTCGACGCGCTGGACGAATGGGCCCGAAAAAGAGTCGGCAAAGGCGAACTCCGGAGTCAACTCCGGAGCAACTCCGGAGTCACTCCGGAGTCACTCCGGATAGATCAGAGTCAGACTAGATCAAGAAGAGAGAAGAGGGAGACAAATCATCACGACGACTTTTCTCCCCCCGTCGACCTGGTCCGACTGAACTTCCAGAAACAGACGATTATCTCCCGTGCCCGCGGCAACGTTACAAACGTAAAGGCCTACGTCAAAGAGGCCCAGAAATCATGGGACTGGGAAGCCGAGACGAGCAAATTCCTGCGAGAGCGAGCCCGTTCGATCATTTCGGCAGAGCCGGCAATCGAGCTCGGCGGTCTGGCCGAACGGCTGAAGCAAGACGCCGCCGCTAACCACCTCGACTACAAAGTTGACTCAATCGACGCCGCAATCCGATGGGCACAGAACTACGAGGAGCGCGGTCACGCGATCGCGGCAGAGATCCGCCGGGGCGCTGGACCTATTCCGGGATCCGATCAAACTCCGGAGTCCGATCTCGAGAGGACAAATCGCGAGGCGCTCGCCGACGATATTAAGCGCGTGGCTCGGAGTATGGCCGTATGAGCGCGCCAGCCTCAGCGCGACTCTTTGGAGGGCAATTCGCCGGACCGCGCGATCGGCCGCGGCTTTCGGCTCAGATTGAACGGATTCGCGCCTGGGGCCTGGCGCAGGGATTTTTCACATTGCGCGAAGCGAGCGAAGATCTCGAGCGCCTTTACGCGCCCACACTCTTCCCCGAGTCTTCTCTCGGCGCTCAACTCCGAAATCTGGAAAAACCTTCGGCCGGCCGTCTTCGATGCAAAAAAGAGAAGCGCCGGCGCGGCGGCGGCGTCTGGGAATACGGGCTGCGCGCAATTCCGGAAGTTCACGCGCCGCCCGCTGCGCTACAAAGTGATGAACCGCTCGAAAAAATCACTTGGCCGGCGACGTTTGAGCAACTGGAGGACGCCGGCTACGGATACACCGGCACGGCAACGCAATGCTCTTGCGGCGAGCGCTTTTTGTGGTTCATTACGCCGGCGCGGAAGTGGATGCCGATCTCCGCGCTTGCGAATTTCCAGTTGGTGCCACATCGCGTCGTGTGTGCGAACGCGAAGGCCTTCCGCCAGGCGAACGCAAGACACGAGGCTCGAACAAATCCGCAGCCGCTTCAAGCTGCGCTCTTTTGAAAGGAGAAATAAAAAAATAAAGGGATTTGTGATTGGACGAGACGCGTCGTTCAGACGCTCGCTCCAGTCAACTTGTCTGGCGGCAAAACCTGCCAGGCATTCTCAATTGCGCGGAACGTATGAACTCTTGAGACTCGCCGCGCGGATCGGATGCCGCGCCGCACGAGCCAGGGGTGCATCATCGAATCCACGCGGCTTCGCCGCCGAAGGGGGAAGGGGGGTCGCAATCTTTGGCGGCCCTCCGATGCGGACCGCGCAGCACCAACGAGCACACACCCGCGAAATAAAATTTTCGCGTTTTCAGTCCCCGAAGAGGGCTTAGGAGGCTTGGAAAAAAATGGCGAAAACCTCGAAGGACATGAGGGCGATCAAAGATCGCGCTCCGTATCGTGAAGCCGAGGCAAGGCTCGCGCGATTGAAGCCGGCGCTCGAGGCCGCGGCTCTTCGCCTGGGCAAAGTAACGATGCGAATCAACAGAATCGAAAAGTTGAAGCAATATCTAAACAGGTGCGTGACCATTATGCCGGCGATGAGCGAAATGGAGCTCGACAAAATCACGCAGCAAGTCGCGGCGGACGGAGAAATTCCGGAGGCTCTCATGAAGCGCCTCCGCGCCGAGGCGCCGCGAGTGCCATTCACCGAGCCGGACAATCTAGCGGAGATGAACGAAGTTAACGATGCAAGCAGGAGCGTCGAACTTTTCAAACGTGCCATCCAGCTTCAGGACCGCGAGGTGCTTAGACAAAGGAATCTCGCTCTTGCCGAAGTCTACGACGGCGTGCGCGACACTCGCGAAAGGATAGCCCGCAAAATAGCCGGACGCCGTTCTCGACCTGGCCGCGGCGATCCGCGAGGAACGCGTTTTTATCGAAGAGCTGAGGTCGCAGGACGAGGGCGCTGATTCCGATGCTACGTCCAGCGTCTTTTCCGCTCGAGGTAGATTCCAGTTCCAGCGTCTATCGCTGGCTTCTCTCTCTCGGGATCTCGGATGCTGAGCTGCAGACGCGAATGGCGCCTCAGGCCGAAAAGGCTATCGCCCAATGACACCCGAAGCCGAGCTACTCACAGGATCAGCGTGGGCCCTCCTTCCAGAAACGCTCGCCGGACTTGGAGAGCGAAGCTTAGTTTGGGCGTCGCATCCGACAGCGGTTCAAAACCGTCCCGCTCGATTTCAGGATAGGTTCGGACGCGTCTCCGTCATTCCCATTCGGGGCATTATCACCCACCGAGAATCGCTAAGGCAGCAAATTTTCGGAGGAACCTCGATCGAGACGCTAACTCAGCAGTTCCGCCAGGCGCTCAGCGATCGGAATACGCTCGGAATCGTTTTTGACGTCGACTCACCGGGCGGCGAAGCTACTGGGATTCAGGAACTCGCGGACGAGATCTTCCGATCGCGAGCGAAGAAAAAAACCATCGCCGTTGCAAACGGCTGCGCTCTCGCCGGCGCGTATTGGCTTGCCTCCGCGGCCGAAGAATTGGTGGTGACGCAGAGCGGCCAGGTCGGATCCATAGGTGTTGTCGCTCAGCACGAGAATCTGTCGGGCGCTTTTGGCAAGGCGGGCGTTCGGATCACGCTGATTAGCGCCGGCAAATTTAAGACAGACGGGAATTCCGCCGAGCCCCTTTCGGATAGCGCTCGCGCCCACATGCAGAGAACGGTCAACGCCATTCACGGGAAGTTCATCAGCGACGTGGCGCGCGGGCGCAACGAATCCATTGAGCGGGTGCGCAATCGCTTCGGCCGCGGCCGCTCGGTTCTCGCCAGCATGGCTCTCGGAATGGGAATGGTCGATAAAATTGCCACGCTCGACCAGACGATTGCACGGTTCGCATCGGGGCGCGAAGAACCGAAGCGCGCATCGGCCTCCCAGATGACGCGCCCGTCGGCTGGCGTTCCGCTGTCGCTGCTTCGCCGAGAATTGGAAGCTCTTGACGGAATCTGACGATGCCAAACGGCGAGCTGAAGACTTTGCGGGTGCGGATGAAAATCGGGTGCTATGTCGGCCAGATCCGCGAGTTGGAGCGATCGGCCGCGCTGGACATGCTCAGGCTCGAGCGTGTGGAGCTCGTCGATAAGGATTCGCTCACGGTGGAAGAACTGAAGAGCCTTTCGCCGGCGAGTCACCAGCCCAGCGTCGCTCGAAAGAAGTAGGGGCCCCGCGATGAATTTAGCGGTGACGGGAGAACTATGGCAACGGCGACTTCTTCGGTAGTTTGCGACAACTCGAGCCTGGCGAATTTTCAGGCTTGGGTCGCGGCGATTTGGAGTGCGTTCGGGACGTTCGGATGGGCGCAAACGGCGGACACGGGCCAGTCCGCGAATCCGCCCGCGGCGGTGCCGTCGAGCGCCTACGTGTACCAGATTTTCAAGGCCGCCGACGCGGCAGCGACCACCACTCCGATACTACGTAAAGGTCGAATGCGGTTTCAGCTCGACGCAGGTTCAAGTTCGGATCACCGTGGGATCGGGATCGGACGGGAGCGGGAACATCACCGGGCCGGCGATCGGACCGTACATTGTCACGGACAACGGATCCTATGCGAACCAAGGGTCGGGGACCTTCAACTGTTACTTCAGCGGGGATGCGGGAAACTTCCGGGCGATGCTGTGGCAAACCTCGGCCTCGGTCTGTACGGTCTTCGGAATTGAAAGAAGCAGGGACATCAGCGGGAGCGCGACCACCGATTATTTCACCTTCCTTTGCATCAGCGCTAAAGGCGATTCGGGGACGATTCAGCAGTCGGCGCTCTCCGGCGCTTCGGTGCCCACCAGCAGAAGGCGTCGCCATAAATACTTCCAACGGAGCGGTGGCGACGGAATACTACAGCGCAAGCGGGAAGGTGGCCGCCAACCCGGTGATCCCATTGGTCGGATATCCCGGAAATCAAATGCTAGGATTTGTCTCTGCGACGGCGCCGGATGTGACTGAATCGAATGGCACGCCCGCAACCGTCGCCGTCTATGGCGCCAACCACTCTTATCTGTTCACGCAGCAAGGCTCGATCTTCACCGTCGGTTTGCTGGTGAATTTCCCGGCCAACGGTTCTCTGGGGATGCTCTACGAGTAAATTTATATCGGGCTTCGTGAGCCTAGAAAGGGAGAGGAAAATGGCAGAACCGTCAGGCCCACCATACACGTCGTTCACCGGGTTCACTTACAGGGATGCCGGGGCGGCAAACGAAGGCGATCGTACTCCGGCGCCGAAAGCGAAAAGGAAAGAGCGAAAAACCACGCCGAAACGCAAACAGCGGCCTCCCACCAAGTAACTCCGGTCGAACCGAAATTTTGTTGGCAACGCGAACACGAAAGCCCCTGAAAAATCCGAACTGTCGGCCAGACAGGCGCGATAATCACGAGAACGCTGAAGCGGGCGCATGCCTCTGGAGTGAGAAAATCATGGCTGACAATTCCTTCACCATCGGCGCGACGGTAGACGTCGCTGAGCTGCAGGCCGGCATGAACGCCGGCGCCGAAACCATCCAGCAATCTTTGGACAAAATGCTCGTGGCGTTCCAGGAGGCTTCGCCGGCAGCCGCGCGCGCCGTGGCCAGAATCAGCGACGACACCCGCGCCGCCGCGGCCGAGGTCGACCAGAGCTGGCAGAAGATGGCCAGAGCCACGCTGGCTTACAACAGCGCGCTGAAGGAAGTCAGCGCGGCCACCTATCTGGCGCGCAAATCGAACGAAGGCGACGTCGCGGCCCTCAACCTCTTGGCCGCCGCAAAACAGAAAGCCGCCCTAGCAAGCAAGGAGCTGGCGAAAGCGCAAGCTGCGGCGACGGGAGAAAGTCGCCAGCCAGGCAATAGAAGCACTCAGGCTGCGCATCGCGAATATTCCAGGCCTGGGAAATTTCGGAAGCCTACTTGCGCTGCGCGCCTACGAACCCATCGGCAAAATGCTCGAAGAAAGCGCCGGGGAACTCGAGGAAAAATTCGGCGGTGCGGCGCTGGCGATCGGAGGCACCGCGGCTGCGGTAGCGGCGCTCGGCGCGATCGCCGTCGGCGTCACGCACCACATGATGGAGCTCGCGCAATCCATCGATAACACCGCTGCCGCCACCGGTCTCAGCCGGAAGGAGGTTCAGGAATATAGCGAATTAGCCAAAGAAATGGGGCTGGACGCGGAGAGCGTGGAAATGGCTTTCTCGCGGCTTGAGGGGCAGCTCGGCGAATACATCACCACGGGCGGCAGGGCCAGCAGCGGCTCGCAGCTCATGACCAGAACGCTGCTAGATCTCAACGTGCAATTGGAGGCTGCGCCAGGCAAGGCGCGGCATATTAACGACGTCCTGATCGATTTCTATGAGGTCCTGAGCAAGATTCCGGACCAATCGACGCGCACCGTCCTCGAGATGGAGGTGCTGGGCACGCGCGGCAAGGTGATCGCCGAGATGTTCGAGGAGGCGCAGCGCCGAGGGCGTTTCCTATAAGGAGATGCTCGCCTCGATCGATGAAAGCGGAAACGTAATCCCCGATTCCGAGCTCGACGATCTGCACAAGGCAAAAGGGCACTGGGACGAGCTGATGCGCTCGATCCGCGGCGTAAGAACCGAGCTAGGGGGCTTTATAGCCGAATCAGTGACGTCGGTAAGGGGATTGGAGCCGCTGCTAGCCGAGACGGTGGGTGCACTCACGCCGTTCTCCGGAAAGAAAGTCCAGGGGGTCGTCGATCGCCTTCTTCCCGAAAAACCAGCCTCCGGCGCGGATGACAGCAATGCCGCCGGCGCGGCGGACGCCCTCGCCGCTGGAAAGGCCACCGAAGAAAATCTGAAACTCAAGGAGCAATTGGATATTCTCCGCGCCGGCGGGGAGCTGCAGCTTCAATTAAAAAAG
This sequence comes from uncultured Acidobacteriota bacterium, assembly GCA_963754105.1. Taxonomy (GTDB): domain Bacteria; phylum Acidobacteriota; class Terriglobia; order Acidiferrales; family UBA7541; genus Palsa-295. The sequence goes on along the minus strand of CAVWEZ010000012.1, from coordinate 89,642 downwards.
GCGGAAGAGGATCACGCGGCGGCCGAGAAAGCGGCCGAGAAAGCGGGTCACACGGCGGCCGAGAAAGCGGGTCACACGGCGCTTGCGAAGCAATACGCCGATGAGATCTCTCAGCTTAAAGCCATCATCGCGCTCGAGGCGGCCAAGAAAAGCTCCCACGAGAAATTGCCAGATTCCGCGGCGGCGAAGGCTGAGCTCGCGCTTTCGCTGAAGCAGCAGCAGGATCTGCTCACCGTTTGGAAAGCGGGCGCGGCCGGCCGCGAGGAAGTGGACAAGGAAGAATACGAAAAGGGAACGCTGGGCCTGAAGGCTTATTTCGACCTTCGGCGCACGGAGCTCGAGGAAGAAACGGCGAAAGAAATCGCCGTGCTGGAGCAGGAGCGCGACCAGGTGGCCGCCGCGGCCGAGCTGGCGTATCAGCAGGCCGGCCAAAAGAAAATCGAAGCCGCCGCGGCTCCGACCTCGCAGGCCAAAGCCCAGCTAGATTCCGAAGCGGACCGCCTGACGGCGGAGCATCTTAATCAGCTCGCGCGTGTGGACGAACTCAAAACGCAAATTTCGGCGAGAGAGATCGAATCGAGCACGAAAATCACCGCGCTCAACGCCGAGCAGTTCAAGGCGGAAACCGACGCCAAACAAAAAATATTGGAATTTCAGAAGGAGATCGACGAGCTGCAGGGAAAGGAATCGGCCGGGACGAGGGAAGCGATCGCGCTCAAGATACAGGAAATGGCGCCCGTGCGGGAAAAACTGAAGGACAATGCCGAGGCCCTGGCGCAGATCGACCGCCAGATCGCGCAGTACAGCCAGCTTAAGACGGCGGCCGACGAATTTCCGCCGCGGAGAAATCCACCCAACAGGAACTGCGAAACCTCGAGATTCAGCGCGCCGATATCGAGATCCGCGTGAAGGACGGGAAAATCAGCGAGCGCGAGGCCGAGCGGGAGCTGGCGCGGCTGCTGGCCACGGAAATTCCGCTGCTCCGCCAAAAGGCCGAGCTCGAGCTGCGAGCGGCGATCGCCACTGGCGACAAGCAGCGGATCCAGGAGGCCCAGCAGGAAATCCAGGAAATCCAGAAGATCAACGACGAAATCAAGCAGCAGGGAACGCTCTGGCAGCAATTACAGCGGCAGTGGAATCAGGCCGGCGCTGAGGTAAAAACTTCTCTGACCGGCGATTTCAAAAACCTCTTCATGGAGCTCTCGAGCGGGACGACTTCGGCCGGCAAGGCCTTCACGGAGTTCGGTCTCTCCGTGCTGAAGACGCTCGAAGAGATTGCCGCGCAGATGCTAGCCACGATCGTGATGCAGGAGCTGATGAACGCCCTGGGCTTTGGCGCGAACACAACGCAGCTGGCGAAGACCATCGCTACCAACACCATGCTCATCACCAGCAACGCCGGCGCCGCCGGCGCCGCTGGGTTTGCCTCGGTAATGGCGGCTGTGCCATTTCCGTTTAACATTGCCCTCGCTCCGGCAGTGATGGCCGAAGCGATCGCGACCACGCTATCAAATCTCGCGCTCGGATCGGCAGCGGGCGGGGCGTTCTTATCTGAAGATACGATCCTGCAGGCGCACCGGAATGAAATGGTCCTGCCGGCGCCGCTCTCGATGGGATTCAAAAACATCATCGGGCAGATGAGCGCGCACGGACCAGGTGGCGCCGGAGGCTCGAGCGTGACCCACAACGATAACAGCCGCCGCTACGGGGACACGCACGTAACCGTGAACCAGACGAATAACAGAATGACGCCCGAGGAAATTGCCTCGGCAGTCGTCCTCGCTCGGAGGAGGGGGCACCTGTGAGAGACATGGTCGAGATCGAGCTCGCCGGTAGAAAATTTCAGGCCGGCATGTTGACTGTCGAAGAGGACGGGAACATCGAGCGGATCGCGCGGACGATGCAGCTCCCCGAAAACCATCGGCCAGGGGCGCCAGAGGCAATGAGGCATCTCATGCGCGGCGTGTCCGAAATTCTCGCTGCGGCGATCGCCCGCGCGGGCGGGACTGTCGCGGTCGACGAGCTCCTGGAGCTAGCGAACGCCAGCGGCAGCGGTGATTTTGCGACCGTAGAAGCGGCGAAGGCTTTCGTTCGCGGCGCGCACGAGATGGCCCAGGCCGTGATAATTCTCCGCGCGGCCAGGAAGTGGGACAGAGCTCTCCGCGCGGCCGCGACGTTGGACGAAGCTCCCGCGAATTGAGGACGTGATACGGGCCGCGAAATAGAGGCCCCCAGGAGCTTCTTGGGCCGGGGCAGAGCCGAATCCAGGACCGCGAGGCGGATCGGCGACGGCGGAGACGCCCAGAAAGGCCAGCGCTGCGACTGGCGAGCCCGCCAGCGAACGCATTCCGCGCCGGCCAAGCTCATTCCTAGCCATCCGCGACCAATTTCCGCCGCTCAAAACGTAGAAATGTGCGGCCCTGCGGTATTGTGCGGGCGCCCGCAGCTCGGACCAGGTCGCCCCGGGGATGCTATATTGGCCTTCAACCGGTCCCTGGGAAGGCAGGCTGCGAAACCCGCGACAATTCTGGCGCTGCGGAAAACGGCGGTGCCAGTCGGAGGAACTCGAAAGCGGCTTTGTTTTGTGGGACCGGCCAAAACCCGGCTATGATCTGCGAATGGTAGGCTACCGAGCAAGAGGCTAGGGGCCGCCGGCGCGGAGCGCAGAGGCGGCTCCGCGCCTTTTCCGATTCTCCCCAGCACCGTTCATCGATCGACCGCCGTCGGATCTCGGCAAACATCGCAACCGCCCATCCGTGACGTTGGCGAATTCTTTTTGCAAGCTCTTCGCCAACGTGGAAACTTAGCCCGCGGTTCAGAGAACCGGCCAGCATCGGCGAGTTCGTTTGCGCACCTTTCGTCGCCGGCAGGATCCACACCACCATTTTCTCCCTGTCGCTTTTCGCCTGTTCGCGCCGCCCTTCACCCTCCAGCGCTCCACGAAGTACAACCACCCGCTTCTCCTCGAGGAAACCGGCTAGCTCCGCTCGAGACAGATGGCGATGTCTTCCCGTTTCACACGGTTGCGCAAGATAATCGGCAAGCGTCCAGTCGGTCCGGGATCACACAAATCTGTTTCGAGGCCAGGGTCAGCTCGCCACGCACGGGAGCGATTTGCCGCGGTTCGCCTCCCGCCACTTGCGATGTGTTGCCAGGATCCTGTCGCGCTTCCGATCGTAGTAGCTCCGCTGCGCTTCCCGAGTGACGCTGTCGCTAATTTCGCCCGTGAGCTCGTCGAGCGAAACTGCGTGGCCAGCGAAGCAGGAATTGCACATTGCTTCGCCCGCGACGGTGATGTCCGCCTGAATCGACAGACCTCTTCTGAGGTGCGGTTCGCAGAGCATGTTGAGAGTGCACGCTAATTTACGGCCACACCGGCCTTTTCCGTCAATAGGGACGCGCGACTGCGCTTCCGAAATCGCGGACTGTACGTCGGTACAGGTCCGTCATTTCGTCGGAGGAGAGCCGCATCCCTCGAGCTCGCGCGCCATCTGTGCGACGCGATCGCGAATCGCACTCGTAACGGCGGCGAGCTTCAGCCTCAATTCGAGCGACACTGTTTCTCACAAGCGAGCGGAGTCTCTATTTCTTCTCTGGCCGGTGCCGCCGACGCCGACGTCGCGCCGTCTCGGACGAACCAGGTCATCAGCGACCAGCGATCACCCTTACCCGATTTCGCGAGAGCGTTCCCGATATGGAGCTTCACAGTCCGAACGGAGATCCCGAGCGCCGTCGCAATCTCTTTTGTGCCGAGGCTCTCTGTTAGAAGTCTAAGGACCTCGAGCTCGCGCGGCGAGAGTCGGGCACCCTGTCGCGGCCGACCGCCGCGTGAAGGCGGAGTGGGAGGAGACTTGGTTTCTTCAGATCTGCCCGAGGTGACGACCCGAATCTTTGGCGCCGGCGTGGGAACCGGTCGCGGCCGAGCAAATTTGGCCGCAGTAGGATTTATCGCGTGGATGCGTTCAGCTCGGCGGCATGCTCGATCGGTCTTCGGCGTCGGGCGGCAAAGGCGGCGAGACGCCGGCGGATCCTCGATCGGCCGCGCTTGTAGCTCATAAGCTACTCGAGCTGCGCGCTGCGCCGGCCGGGGAACTTTCCGGATTTCACATTGTCGCTGAGAGAAAATTGGTAGGCCGTCGAAGCAGGCGGAGCAGAAAGCGTTCCCTCGGACAAAACGGACTGCCGGCACGGCGATGCCTGCCCGTTTGTGGTAATCGCACAAACGTAGAGCCAGTGGGTTTCTCCGGCGCCGGACAGACTTCGATTGGCACGGCTCGCGGGTCTTTGCGGCGTCGGCTCATTCTTCCGGTGAACCGCACTTTCGGTCAATCGGACCGCGGGAATCATGCCGCGAATTGATCTCTCCCTTTCCTACTGAATCACGTCCCGGCGGCCCGTCAGGAACTCCTGCCGCGCAGCCTCGAGCGGCTCCGCCGCATTCGACGATTCAAACGCTGCGCGATTGACGCCTGATATCTGCAGCGCCTCGACGCCCATTTTGTTCTCGGTGCTCCAGCGATGGATTTCGTGTCCGTGAAGAATCTCCCCGTCTTCGTCGAAAATGATCACCGGTCTCTTGTCGTATCGATAGGACGCGGTCGCCGCCTCGATCGCAGCGAAGAGACCTTGCCGTTTTTCTATCTCTTCATTTCCCAAGCTGCCTTACCTGTTCCTTTTCGTTTTGGCCCTGGCGGGAGGCTTTGCGCCGAGGGGCGCCGCCAGGGCTTCTCGCGCGAGTATCAGCGGATCTATGAAAGACGGATCAAATCGCACCTGTGGCTGGCGTTTGCACACGCCGTCCACGAGCCTCTGTTTCACGCGGGCGTAGCACGTGGCGCACATTCCGCAAGCGAGGTAGCGCGCGTGGGCAGATCCGCAGATCATGCAGCCCCAGTCCTCGAAGTAATACGAAAATTTGTTCTGCTCGTGAACGGTCTGCCGGCGCTTGATTTCGTAGGAGACCTCTTTCGATCCGAAAAATGGCTGGAGTTCGGCTCCATTGCCGGACATGGCCTTTTTCACACCTTCGTCCACCATCTGCGCGATCACGCTGCGCAACTCGAGCTGCGCCCGGGCATTGATCTCCTGCCGGCTGAGCGGAACGATCTCGACGGATTCGCTCTTTCTTCGGGAGATCCCGGCCTCGTCCGGGCGAGCTTCCGGTTTTCTTGCATTGGCGAAGAGAGGCGGGAAATTTTCTTTTTCTCGTCATCGGCGCTCCTACCCGTGGGGATGAGCCTTGTGGACGGCCTTGAGGTTTTCCACCGTCAAATGGGTGTATATCGCGGTGGCTGCGATTTGCGCGTGGCCGAGCAGACTCCTGCACGACGCGCAAATCGCAGCCACGTTGCAGAAGATGAGAAGCGAAGGCGCGCCGCAGCGCGTGCGGATGAACTCGGCCAAGGCGGGCGCGAAACGCGAGCCGTTTTAAGACGTTCCTTATCGCCCTGGCCGTGTACGGGCGCGCGGGGACGGGCTCGAAACCGGGGACCTTGGAAGTGAGCCGATAAAACTCTCGCGTTGCCTCCCTGCGAGTGCGCCTGTCCGGTTCTGCGCTGGATCCGGCAGCGGGACGCCCAAGCTTTCTGCTGTTCGGGAAAATCCGAAACTCGCGCTGCACTCTATCAACGTAAACTCTGCCTATCCATGAGCCGCCCCGGAAGATGATTTCGCCCACTCGCGCCGGCGCCTCGAACAAGAAACCGGCCTTCGATGGGCGGAAGTTCTGGTAGGCGCGCATCGCTTCGGCCGCTTTGCTGCCGAACAACGCAACACGATCTTTGCCGCCCTTGCCGCGGTGAATGCGGATTGAATTCGGTTGCGATTCGTCCGGCGCCCACTGGATGTCATCGAGCCGGAGATTGACCAATTCCGACACGCGAACGCCGGTCGAATACAAAACTTCCGCCACGGCGCGCTCGAATGGATCTCTCGCCGCACCGATCAGTCGCTCGCATTCCTCCGGCGAGAGCACGATTGGCAAACGCGACGGAAGTTTTCGATGCGGGAGAAGAAACGTCGGATCATGCTGGGTTTGTCCCGCGAGCCGCACGAACTTGTAAAAAGCGCGAAGACCTTCGGTGTGCCGGCGAATCGTAATGGCACTGACTCCACGCGAGACGAAACCGCCGAGGAAATCGCGGAGCGCAGGTCGCTCCGCTTCGACGACGCTGGCCGAGCCTAAAAACTCCAGGAGCCTTTGCATCGTTTCGTTATAGTTGCGAACAGTGTTGGACGAGAGTCCTCGCGCGACGAGATATCGCCCGAAAGCCGCGATCGACTCCCGGTTTGCCTCCGCGTACGATCGAACGATTGCAGCGCCGCTACTCATCGCCGACCTGGCTATTTCGGCGCCGCGCTACGCGATCGGTGTAGTGTTCAAGGACGTAGCCCAAGCCGTGAGCCGCAAAACCATCGACGTCTTCATTACCGATATCGGAAAGCGAATGCAGGAGAAAAGCGACCGAGCGGAGCCCGCGCTCTAGATCCGCATCGTGGCGTTCTTCTCCGCCGACAATGGTGAATGGAGAGAAGGCCTCCGCCAGGGTGAACTTCTCCGGGCGAGGACGCTTCGCGCGTTTGGGCGGGACTCTCGGTTTTCGTTTTTCAGATTGCGGACGTGGATTCTGTTGCAGGTCGAGGGCGAACAAGCGTAGTTTTCGAGCAGCCATTTCTCAGCCTCCCAATTAGGTTGATTTTGGTTAGGGGCGCTTTCGACGTCGAGAATCGAGCGCGCCCCGTTTGATCCGGGAACCCTTTAGGCCGCGCGGAGCTTCTGGGCGTGCGCGTCGCGCGCATAGGCCTCGAGCCGGCGCAAGATCGCGGCCGTCATCTCTCTTCGAGTGAGTTTTCCCGCCCGAACAGTTTGTGCAGCCATTTTTTCGAGCCTCCTCGTCTCGGATTTTTTCGCTACAACCTCCGGAGTGTCTTCCAGAGTGTCTATGAATTCAGGACTCGACGCCCCTCGGCAGGAGTCGGTTCGCTGAAAACAAAGCCATTTGCCACTCGACAGGAGTGGGCAGGACTCGAAAAAAGGGACTTAAAATCCCCTGACGCTTACGCGTCGTGTGGGTTCGATCCCCACCCCGGGCACCGTTGTCCCGTGAAACGATCAGTTGCGTCGATTGGCGGGACCCTTCGGGTCGAGTAGTTCCTTAGATCGGACGGTTCCCGCATGAGGAAGACGAAGCTTTGGGGATCACAATCTGGTCTTCAATATGCCGGGCGTGCGGCTCGGTGTATCATTTCTGCGTGATGGAGCGAGGAACGAAAGCGATTCGGCGGCCGATTACGGCGTGGATCGGCTACGGGGCCGGGTGGCTATTGCAGCATGTGGTGACCGGGCTGACGGCGACCGGGCTTACACCAAACGCGTTCACGTTTTTGGGATTGGCGGTGAATGCGGCAGCGGCGGCGCTATTTGCGATGGGGCTGTTTCACCAGGCCGCGGCTGTGTTGTTTCTAGCGGGCTTCCTCGATATGGCGGACGGGCAGGTGGCTCGTCGCGCCGGGCAGGTGACTGCGTTCGGCGGATATTTGGATTCGACGCTGGACCGATATTCCGATCTGGCGCTGTACATGGGCCTCGTGGTGCATTACACGCTGATCGGACGCAACTTTTATATGGCGCTTGCCGCCGTGGCGATGGCCAGCTCGTTCATGGTGAGCTACTCGCGAGCGCGCGCCGAGTCGCTGATACGTTCGTGTAAAGTGGGATTTATGGAGCGGCCGGAGCGGCTGGTGCTGCTGATTATCGGCGGGGGATTGCGGCGGATGGCGCCCGTGCTGTGGGTGATCGCCACGCTCTCGACGATTACGGTAATCCATCGGGTGGCGTACACGTGGCGAGAGTTGCGCGCCGGGCGCGCGATTCCGGGTGCTACTGTTCCGGAGCCGTTCTAGTTTCGATTGCCGATTGCGAGATAGCGGCGAGAGATTCTTCGACGGGTGCCGCGACGATGTCTTGCACGCGCTGGCGCAAGGCGTCCACATTTGCGCGGCCGAGCTGCGCGGTTTCGATGGTGTCGTGCAGATACACGGTGATCTTTCCAGGATAAAGCATCCAGTTTCCAGTCTGAAAAAACTCGTACGATCCCACAATGCTCATGGGCACAAGCGGAATGCCGTATTTTTGCGCGATGTTGAAGATGCCCTTCTTGAACTCGTGAACGTGGCCATCGCGCGTGCGCGATCCTTCGGCAAAGGCGATCAGGCTGACTCCTGAATCGAGCGCGGCCTTGGAGCGGCGCGTCATAATTTCGAGGCTTTCGCGGGTGGGCGAGTCCGGCACCGCAATGTTTCCAAACCAGCCCATCATCCAGCCGTAAATCGGGACGCGGAAATGCGATTCGAGCTCAAAGCCACGCACGAACTGTGGGATCGCCGAATAAATTACAAAGGGATCGAAAATATTCACGTGGTTGCAGATAAAAATGCAGGTTCGCTTCGGATCGAAACCTGGCGACTTTCTGACTTCGAATCTCGCGCCGGCGAGCCGGAGAATGTTGCGGAAGAAAGCGCGATTCACCCAGTCGAATTTGCGGCGGTCAACACAAAGGCCGAAAACCAGCAGGAATGTGCCGCCGATCGCGAAATGAAGTCCACTGACGGCCCATAGCAGAGCCGAGCGAACTGCGAGCCGCGCGTTTTTCATACGATCACTTCCAGCGCAGCGGGCAAAATTTCCACGAAGCGACATTTGAGCTGGAGGACTTCGCCATCGACAATCGTGTTGACCGGGCCGGGGAGGTCCAGTTCGATGCGCGCGGTTGCGGCGCGCGAGGCGAGCGGGTGGCGGATGTGAGTGCCGGTGAACAGGCGCGGGAAAGTCCAAAGCAAACGCAGGCGGCCGATGGGCGACCAGCGGACGTATTCGATTTGGCCGTCGGAGGGATCTGCTTGCGGCGCGATCATCATTTTTCCGCCGGTATACTTGCTATTGCCGAAGGCCAGGAAAAGGCATTTGCGGTGGTCCCATTCGCTGCTCGATTCCAGACGATGAGGAAATGCGCGGTGCTGGAGGCGGATGAGCCGAGCGAGCACGCCGAGTATGTAGCCTGCTTCGCCCCAGCGTTTGAATTTTCTGTTGGCGACTTCCCCGGCGTCGGCAGCGAAGCCGAGATTCAGCATGTTGATGAAATAGATGTCGCCGTCTGAATGGTGCAGACGGATTACGTCGCATCGACGGCGGCGGCCGGCTTTCAGCGCGGCGATGGTGTGGTCGATGCCGCGCGTGGTGAAGTCGCGCAGGAAGGAATTGCCGGTGCCGAGCGGCAAAAAACCGAGAGCGGGCGGAGGGGCGGAGAGCGCTTCGGGGAAGAGGCCGTTCACAATTTCGTAGGACGTGCCGTCGCCGCCGACCGCCAGAAAATTCCGGAAGCCGCGCGCGTAGGCGGCGCGAGCGAGCGCGGTGGCTTCGCCGCTGGAGCGCGTTTGCGCTACTTCCAGGTCGATGCCGAGGTGGCGCACGCGTTCGAGGGCAGCGGGCGCGAGGGCGCCGCAACGTCCGCCGCCCGCGGTGGGATTGACGATGGCGAAGAAGCGCGCGTTCACTGCTGGCGGGATATGCTCCAAAGTCGCAAGCGGGGCTGCGGTCACAGCGGCACCACCGCTTCGCGGCCAACGGCGTTGCGAATTTGCTCGGCGAGCTCGGCGCGCTTCACTTTCATGGATGCGGTGCGAGGAAAATCCGCGTTCCAGACCAGGTATCCGCCGGCGCGCTTGTAAGGCAGGAGGCGGCGATTGCACTCGGCGAGCTCGGCGAAAATTTCTTGCGGCATCGGTGCCGCGGTTCCCGAATGCACGACGAGGACAAGCTGCTCGCCAGTCATCGTGCGCGCGGGCCAAAGATAGTTTGCAGCGAAGACGCAGAGTTCTTTTGCTGGCGCGCGCTCGAAGACGGACTCAATATCCTCGGGATAGATATTCTTTCCCTCCTCGGTGACGATCATGTTTTTCTTGCGGCCGAAGAGTTGTAGGTCGCCGTTTGCGTCGATGCGGCCGAGATCGCCGGTGATGAGCCAGCCGTCCACAATTGTTTCGGCGGTCATTTCAGGATCGTCGAGATAGTGAGACATCACCGTTTTGCTGCGGACGGCGACTTCGCCGATCTTTTCCGCGTCGGGATTGAGAATGCGAATCTCCATTCCGCGCACGGGGCGGCCCACCGTATCGGAGCGAAACGGCTGCAGGTCGTTCAAGGTGATCGCGGTGCACGCTTCCGTGCAGCCGTAGCCGTTGTAGATGGGAATGCCGAGATCGTGAAAAAACTCGATGGTGGCGGGTTCGGTGAACGCTCCGCCGACGAGCAGAGCGCGCAGGCCGCCGCCAAAAGCCTGGTGAATATCTTTCAGCAGCGTGCGGCTGAGTGCGAGGCGCGGACGGCGGCGCGTAAGTGTTTTGTTGATGGCGATCAGCGCGTTCAGTGCGCGGCGCTTTAACGGAGGCAGAGATGCGAATCTTTCGCGGAGGCCGCGCTGAAGATTATTCAATATGAGCGGCACGACGGCCATATAAGTGATTTTGTAGCGCGTGAATGCTTCGCGAATAAACTCGGGGCGCAGCGTGCGCAGATGCACCACCGTGCCGCCTCCGGTGAAAGGCATGATGAAGCCGCCCATGAAATCGATGGCATGATTTGTGGGAATGATGCTGAGATAGCACGCGCCCGGCCAAAAAGGAAAGATCGGGGTTACCGCCATGCATTGCTCGAGATAATTCTCGTGTGTGAGGACGCAGCCTTTCGGGCGGCCTCCCGTGCCGGAGGAATAAACGATGCAGGCGGGATCGTTGCGCTGCCGCTGCACGAACGTTGGCTCGAGCGAATCGTAAAATTCTTCCCAGCGTTTTGCAGCGCCGAGATCGGCGCTCGGGAGCGCTTCGCTGACAATTACGGTGCCGGCAGCGAGGCTCTGGAATTTCTCATCCTTTGCGAGGGCGCGCCACAAATGATATTCGGTGATGAGAACTTCAGCTTTCGAGTGGGCGAGAAGCTGCAATTGCTCGGAGGCGGTGAGTTTGTAATCGAGCGGAACGAGCACGCCGCCTGCGAAAAAAACCGCGTACGCGGAAATCAGCCATTTCGACTGATTGCTCATCAGGATTGCCGTGCGGGCACCTTCGCGGAATCCGGCGTCTTGCAAGGCGCGCGCGAAACGCATGGCGGCCTCGCTAAACTGGCGATAGGTGAAGCGTGCGTTTTCGCGGTCCCGATCCGCTTCGATCAGACAGATCTCATCGGGCCAGCGACCCGCGCCTGCTCGCAGGGCTTCGGCGAGACAGTTGTATTGGCGGAGGTCCAGCATCAAAGGCGGGATTGTATACGTTCCGCGAGCGTCCGGAAATCGGTGACGCCCTGAAGCTCGTAATCCGGGAGCTCGATGTGAAAGTGCTGCTCGATGCGGGTGAGCAGGTCCAGCGCCTGCAGGCTATTGATGCCGAGCTTGCGGAAAAAATCGTCGTCGGGACCAAGCTGCTCGCGCGGAACGCCAAAGTGCGCGGAGGCGAGTTTCAGGATTTCGTCGGTGGTGTTTTCGAGGGTGGTCATACGTGACATCTTGCCATATCGCCCAAGCGGTTCCGTCGGTGATTCTATTTTGTTCTCTGCCTACGGCAAATAGGGCAGGGCGTCGGTGCTTTCCACAAACTTTCGCAAGCCGGCCTCAACCGCGGGGCGGGTGAATAGCTCGCAGAAAAGTTCGATTTCGCGCCGCAGTTCCTCGTGCAGCAGCGGTTTGATGAAACTTTTCGCCGCGGTGGCGGTTTCGCGGTCAAATTTGCCGAGCTGCGAGGCGGTGGCCCGCGCAACTCGCAATGCACCACCCTCTCCGGTGACTTGGCTCACCAAGCCGACCGATTGAGCCTTCTCGGCGTTGATGCTGCGGCCCGTGAGCAGCAGATCGCGCACGACCGCGTTTCCCAGATCGCGTTTGAGACGCGGAATTCCACCGAAACCGGGAATGAGGCCGAGACGCAGCTCGGGGAAGCAAAAGCGAGTCATTTTGTCGGCGATAATCAGATCGCAGGCAAGAGCTAGCTCGAAGCCGCCTCCAAAAGTGACGCCGTGGACGGCGGCGATTGTTGTGAGCGGAGCGGCGTCGATTGCATTCATCACGCGATGGATTCTTTCGAGGAAGTCGCGGACGCCGGCGGCGCGCGCAGCCGGCGCCAACTTCTGTGAGCGTTCGTAAAGCTCGCGAAGATCGGCCCCGGCGCAAAAGCCTTCCTTGCGGCTGCTGGAAATAATCAGCGCGTGGGCCGTTTTCCAAAGGAGTTCGAACTCGCCGACGAACTGCTCGAGCTCGGTGAGCGTCGCCGAACCGATTTCATTGCAGGGCTCGCGGTCCAGCACGAGCTCAATCACGCCGTCCGCGAGGTGCCATGAGAGTGCTTTGCCGCGGAACGCCTTCATGCCGGTTTCTTCCGGTAAAGATTGTCAATTTCGGAGGCGAATCGCGCGGCGATTGCGTCGCGCTTGAGTTTTCCGTTGGTGGTGAGCAAACCGTTTTCCATGCTGAATGGTTCGGCGATCAGGTGAAAGGCGCGAATCTGTTTGTAATGTGGGAGATTGGCATTGATCGTATCCAACGCCGATTGGACCCGCTCGGTTTTCACGCTGTTGCCGTTGGTTCCCGATGCGGCGACCAGCGCTGCGAGGGAACTGCGCCGATTGCCAACGAGAACCACGTGCTGTGCTTCCGGCACGCGGGCAGCGATTGCATCCTCCAGAGGTTCGGGCGCTACATTGTGGCCGGAATCGAGGACGATGAGATTCTTCAGGCGTCCGGTGATGCGCCAGTTGCCCTGTGCGTCGACTTCACCTTGATCTCCTGTGTGGAACCATCCGCCGGCCAAGGCTTTTGCCGTTTCCGCGGGCCGCTGCCAATAACCCGGGAAAACATTTGGTCCGCGAACGAGGATCTCTTCGTTATGTGACACGGCCATTTCGACGCCGGGAATCGCGGGGCCGACGCGTCCCGGCTCGAAGTGCAACGGATCGTCCATTGTGCAGATCGCGGAGGTCTCCGTCAGGCCGTAAACTTGCAGCACAGGAATGCCCAGCATCATGAAGAAGAGCTGCGTCTCCACGGACAGGGGTGCCGAGCCGCAAATTAGCGCCGTCAGGTTGGGCCCGAGGTTCTTTCGAATGGCGGGAAACAGAACGACGTTTGCGGCGGCCCACCAAAGGCCGTCGGCAAAGTTGATCTGCTTGCGGTAGCGCCGCAGATACGCTTGCTGCGCGCGCTGGAAAAGAGCTGCCGCGAATCCGCCTCGCTTTACAATCGATTCTTCGATTTTTCGCCGCACGCGCTCGAGAAATAGCGGCACATTCACGAAGTAATTCGGCGCGGCCAGGTTCAACTCTTCGGATATTTTGCTGAGGTCAGTCGAAAGCGTCAGAACGCTGTTACGCGAGAGAGAAGTGAAGAGCAAGATTCGCGCCGCGGCGAAGCAGAAAGGCGCATATTGAAAAACTCGATCCGGTTCTTTCCTCGCGCCCATTAATTGATCCAAACGAGCGTTTGTGCATCCGATCACAAACGAAATATTGCCCGCATTTAGGACAACACCCTTCGATTCACCGGACGTTCCCGAGGTATAGACGATGGTAACCGCGTCGTGGTCGGCATGATGAACAGGCGGCTCGGCGACGGCGTTTTGCGTTGCGAAAATATCGTTGAAAAGCGTCACGGCCGGCGCATCGCCGCTGGACACTTGAATCTGCGCGGCCGTTGTCGAGTCGGCGCAGCAAGCGAGCGATGGAGTGCAGTCCGTGATTGCAGCGCTGATTTCCGCGGGAACTTGCCGCGGATCGAGCGGGACAGCAATGATTCCTTCCGCCATGATCGCCAGATCGAGCGCCACCCAGCGGATACTATTGGGCGCCCAAAGCGCGCAGCGATCGCCAGGCTTCAGGGCGCGCGCGCGCAAGAAGGCGCGGGCTTGCCCGACGAGAGTGAGGAGTTCGCTTCCGGTGGCGGAGACGATCTCTCCATCGCGAACCTCTGCGAGGACAACGGCGCCTGCGGATCGCTCGAGGCGCGCAAAGATATTTTCGAGAAACGTCATGCGACCATCACTCCGCTATGCGTTTCGAGGAGCCGGCAGAGGGCGGGTCCCAGCGCCGGAAGGTAGTCTTCCCACCCCAAAACGCCGCGACGAATCGGAAATTCGGGATACTGCCGCGCAACCTGCGCCTCGAAATACATGCCCATGCGCGCCATCAACTGAAGATTGCGGGCTACCGTGCGCTTCATGGCGCAGCGGATTGCGTCGGCCTCCGCATCGAGCGCACAGAGCGCTGCCACAATTCTATCGGCAAGATCGGGTTCATCCACTTTCATGAGCAGGTGTTCGTGGCCGCGCTCGCGCATTAGATTGCGGATGCGCTCGTCCATAGTGACGCCCGCCGAGAGTACGCCCGCAGGCATGGAGCTGACGATGGCGTGAAAACGGGACGACAGCATGCGGTCACATTGGCGCAGGATGCTCACCATTTCGTACATGTTGAATTGGTCGGAACCAATGATGGGCGCGCCGCCGAGTTTTGCCGCGATGCGCACGCAGGCATCTTTGTCCAGCATCTCCATTGCCACGAGGACAGGAAATACTTTGCGGCGCTCGCGGTAGCGGCGAACGCCTTCCGCCATCTCGCTCAGATATTTTTCGTAGGCAGCGTCCACGTCGCGACCGGATTTGTGGAAATAGATGGTGCGGTAGTAACTTTTCGCGTAAGCGCCTCCGATGGAGTGCGCGAGCCACTTCGCCAGAGAGGCGCTTACGGGCCAGAAAAATGGATTGATTGGGCAGACCGCCAGGATCGGCGTGGTGCCGTCCCAACCCTGGGCGCGCAACGCCTTGCGCCCAAATTCCGGGCCGAGCGGCTCAAACGTCCATGCCGTGTCCGTGCCGAGTTCCGTGGCGACGCCGAGCTTGCCGAGCAGCTCCTGCGATTCCACATTGCGCGTAATCACCAGGGAATCGCCGCAATAGCGCCGGCACATTTTTTGCAAAGCGGCGTCCATTTGGCCAGCTTCCGCGCCGTACGCTACGCTCAGCTTGTTTTGGACGGAGGCGATTCCCAGCGAGCCGATCATCATGGCGGTAAGCGCATTGGCGAATTTGCTTTTGAACATCGAGCCTTCGCAGGCAACGACGCCGTGGCTCTTGCCGACTTCGTCATGTAAGAAAAGAGGGAAGACGTCGGGGAGGTGAACCTGCTGCGCGTCGCCGAAATATCCGCGCGTGAGGTCGAAGTTCTGCGTCATCACGCTGAGCTGGATGTTTTCCGGCCCCAGTATTTGCCGAATCTGCCGCAAGATTTCTTCGACGCGCAGATCGGAACCGGTGTTGCGCATTCCGTTGTAACCAGCGCAGAGTAGGCGCAGCTTCTCGCCCGGCTTCCAGGGCTCGCTCCCACCGAGGATCCATCCAAGCTTATTGAATTCGATGAGGCCGCTCACCCAGCCTTCGAGAATCAGATCCATCATGGCAAGGAGCCTCGTGCGGCGGTTGGCGATTGCGCGGCCGCAAGACCGCGATCGTGGCCGGCTGGGGCGGGTAAGTCGCGATAGGGATATTGGAATTTGTTCTCACGGCTAAAACGCAGCAAATCGTAGCAATATCGCGAAAAAGGAGCAGGGCGCTCGCCGATTTCAGCGACGACGCGGCGGTTATCGAATACGGTGTTCCATACGAGGTATGGCAAAAAGACTTTCATCAGCGTTGCGAGGCCACCGATTTTTCCGGCGCGGCCGGCCAAGCGCGCTTACGACTTTCGAGGAAGGACCTTCTAGGCTGGGGACGTAAACTGGGCCGCGCTTGCCCTGGGCTTTCGCGAGTGCGTCGGTCAGCTCCTGAAATGTTTCTGAATCCGTGCCGGACGAGAGATGGTAAATCTCGTGCATCGGATTATCCCGCTGGTGAAGCGTTGAAATTGCGCCGGCAACGTAATCCACGGGAACAATATCCACCTTGTCGGTTGCGCGGAAGGGAAGCGCCGGCAGCCCGGCCAGAAATACGAATGCGCGAACCATGTCGAACTGGTTTGTTTCCGGGCGGCGGCTATCGCCCAGAACGATGCTGGGGCGAAAAATGGTGCGTGGCACGTCCGCCAACAATTGGCGGAGCATGTGCTCGCAGAATTTCTTGGTTCGCGCGTAGGGATCGTAATCCGAGCGGTTCCAGTCGATGGCCTCGTCCTCTTGCACGATTTCATTCGCGCGGTGACCGGCGACCGCGACCGTGCTGACGTGGCTGAAGCGGCGCAGCCCGTGATCGTCGCGGGCGCGCGCGGCTAGCTGGATCACTTCGAGAGTGCCGCGCAAGTTGACGTTCAGGCAACTTTTTTCGGATTTGCGATTCAGGGATGCGGCGCAATGAATCACCGAATCCGTTGAGCGGACGAGTTTGAGATAGTCGTCGCCGGCGAGTCCAAAATGCTCGGCGGTGAGATCACCCAAAAAAATACGAACGCGCGAGTCGAGCAGTTCTTCAAACTGCGGCAAGTCCATGTGAAGCTGCAGGGCGTGCCAAAGGCGTCCGCGCGCTTCTTGCCCATCGCGGGCACGAACCAACACGTTCAGCGCATCTCCATGGCCGGTAAGGAGATTGGCCGCAATATGGGCGCCGATGTAGCCGGTCGAGCCAGTCAGAAAAATGGGCACGTTTTTTTGGTGTCAGGGGGCGCTGCCGGGAGCCGTTCCGTCAGTCCGCGATCCTCGTCTCGGCGCGGGTGGCCAGGACAACATTGCGTCGCGGGCCGTTTTCCGGCTGACGCCCTTCGATCAGAGGATAGCACCACTTGCGCAGCGCCGGAATGTGGACATTGATCCAGTAGTCCCACCAGTCGATGGAGCGCGCATCGTAGCCGAAGGCGACGCGTTCGTCCGCGGGCAGGGCTGCGCTCAACGCTTCCACGTTGATGGCCTCGAATACATGGTCGTTGTGCAGAATGAATGGCTCGAAGAGCGCAACCAGCTTGATCACTTTTTCGAGTTCGCGCTCCTGCCTCGCCAGCGGCGGACGCACGAACGGTATCGGCTCCACGCTCCGGTTGATGGCTTGCACTATGATTTTCTGCGCCGGCGCGGAGAGCTTTTCGTAGCGCGCTTTGGACACGGGAATGGCATCGAATTTCGACCGGATCCGGTGCTGAAAGCCGTTCTGCGAACGATAAAACTTCCGATGCCCCAGCCCCGTCAATTCGATCGATCGCCGCATATCGCACGGGTTGGAAACCGAGGTGGCCAGTTGGTAGAGCCCTTCGTGCCGCCTCTCAACGACCGCGGCCGAAATCAGCATCATCCCGCGGCAAACTAAATCAACGGGAATCAGGTCGAGGCATTTGCTCGCATTGGTGGGCAATTGGCGGAAAAAGGTACCCAGGAGGTAGGAAAGCGAAGCCGAGGTGTTCACTCCTTCGTTCCATCCCAGAAAGGGCTTTTCAACCGACGATTCCACGATGGAGGGACGCACCACGGCGATCGCCGCTTGCGGTGAAGCGTCCAAAAAATTCCGCATCAACGATTCCGACAGGCTTTTCGTGAACGTATAGGTGTTCGGCCAGCCGAGCTCAATGGCCCGCTTCACGCCTGCATCCACCAGCGCTTGGCGAAGCCAGCGAACACGGTTCTTGCGAATCTGATTCTCAAGCGCCGCACCGTGCAGATCCTTGGCCGCCTTCTGCTTATCCTGAGCTTGGCGGCGAAGCTCCTCGGTAACCTGCGCGGAATCCGCGCGCTTCTCGACCTCGCTGACCAACTCTTCGAGCGCGTGCCATTCCTTTTCGGCGTCGAAATCCTTTAAACCGATCGGAGTGTAATCCTTCGGCAACTTCTCCACGATTCGGCCATCCCGCTGTCCCACTGCGTAGCAGGTGGAAAGGTGCAGGAGTCCCGCGCGATCGCAGCTGCGCAGGAAATCCAGCAGATAGGAGATGGCGCGGACATTCATTTTTAGGGCGTCGCGCAGATCGGGATTGAAGTCCGTCAGTCCGCTGCTGTTCACGATCAGGTCGAGCGAGCGCACGAGGCGCTGGCGCCCCTCGATGGGAAGGCCGAGGCCAGGCTCGCTCGCGTCTCCGCCCAGCACTTCCACGCGCTCGCGAAGGAAATCGGCGAACCCGTCTCCGTGGCGCGTCGCCAGCTTCTCGAAGACTGGGGACTCGGAAACGATGCGCTCGAAGCGTTCAAGCGCCGTCGCCGTGCGGTGCCCGCGAATCAGCAGGTAAACACGGCCAATCTCCGGCAACTCCGTGAGCAAATTTGCCAGCCACACCTTTCCGATAAATCCGGTGCCGCCGATCAACAGGATGTGTTTTCCGCGCAAAGCACGGCGCACGGAAAAAGTAGCATTTTTTTCGCGGGAGTTGAACTGGATCACGGGCAGGCTAATGCGCGGCGGGGTCCGCTCCGCAGGACGTATGGTCGCGTCCAGCGTGTCGGGCTTTTTCCCGAAACCCAGGTCCCACAGCAACTTCTCTCGCGCCACTCTGCCATCCGGCAGATCGTCGGATCGCAGCTTGGCGAAGGGACCGCGTGGGCGAATGACGGGATCGAGCAAGCGCCCCGTAGAGATGCCTTCTCGAAAGTCCAGCCTGTTGGAAAGAATGCGGCGAACGCCCAGGTGGTTCGCCAGCGGGCGCATAATGTGATCCAGTCCTTGGCTGACGAGGACTACATCCGCTCCAGATTCAATAACTTCACGCAGCTTTTCCACGCCGCGGGGTTTCAGGCGCGGCTTCAAGAAATAGTGGAAGAATTCCTCGCCAAGCAGATCGAGCCGGTCGCGGCTTTCGCCGCGCAATACCGCGTGCATCACCCGGGTGGCAAACACGCGATCGGCGGTGTAGAGCAGCGGCCGCGTGACGGCCATCATGCCCATCAGGCCGCGCCGCGCCCAGCGCTCGGTGAACGTCTGCGCGTTCCAAGTGAAGAAGGCTACAGGCCGGACGGCCGTCAAATTGAGGAGGCTGCCCTCGACGCGCCAAAAATACGGCTCGCGCGCATCTTCGGCTCGACGCGGGCTCCTAGCGAGCGTATCCAGATTTGAGCTGGTGGAATTCAAGGAGGACGTGGTCGGCTGAAGAGTCAACAGCTGCCACGTGCCGAAACTATCATGCTTACTGCGCCGCAAGCAAGTTCGCTGGGCACGATCGGATGCTTTCAGCGGGACCCCACGGGATGAACGAGTGCGTTTACTGCGTTTGACTTCGGTGCGGTCGTCTGTCAGAGTGACCGCAAATTTCCTTTGCAAAGGAGGGCGCATGCCCCACTACTTAATACAAGCTGCTTACACTTCCGAAGCCTGGCAAGCGATGGTCAAAAATCCGCAGAGCCGTACCGAAGCCGTTCGCCCGGCAATTGAACGCTTGGGCGGAAAACTGGTCGGAGGCTGGGCGGCTTTCGGCGACTTCGATACGATCCTGATTGCAGAGCTGCCCACCAGCGTGGACGCTGCGGCAATTGCCATCGCTGCGGCGGCGGGCGGCAGCTGCAGAGCCGTCAAGACCACGCCGCTACTCACCGCGGAAGAAGCCGTGGAGGCGGTCAAGAAGGCGTCCACGACTGGGTACCAACCCGTTGCCGCGTCGGCGGCTGCGGCCAAGCGATAGCCGTGCGTCGGCGCAACTAGCACAGACGATTTTCTTTGCGCATCGCCGCGCGCTTCCTGAGCTGATGCTCAATTGGGGATCGCGTAGAATGTGACGGGTAGAGTGTGCGCCCGGCCTTCATTTTCTGGGAGTTACGTCACATCCTACTCGGCTCTAGTGTCGATTAGGCGCGGGGCCCAGCTGAGCACGGTGCGAGGGTTACGCAGCTCGCGATGCCTGCGGCTCTGCCAGCCACATGAAGGCTTTGACTTCGCTTCGCGTCTCCCCTTACATTACGGAAGGCACCGTGCGATCCACATGATCGGCGAGACGATCTCCCACTACCGAATTATAGAGAAGCTTGGCGGCGGCGGGATGGGCGTCGTCTATAAGGCTGAAGACACGCGGCTTCACCGTTTCGTCGCTTTGAAGTTCCTGCCAAAAGAGGTCGCCCGCGATTCGCAGGCGCTGGCGCGCTTTCTTCGGGAGGCGCAGGCCGCATCCGCATTGAACCACCCGAATATCTGCACGATTTACGACATCGGCGAACAGAACGAAGACGCCTACATCGTGATGGAATTTCTGGACGGAGCCACGCTGAAGCACCAGATAGCGGGCCAGCCGCTGGAACTAGAAACGGTACTTTCTCTAGGGGCTGAAATCGCAGAAGCACTGGACGCGGCTCATGCCGAAGGCATTGTGCATCGCGATATCAAACCGGCGAACATCTTCGTCACCAAGCGCGGGCACGCGAAGATTCTCGATTTCGGCTTGGCCAAGGTGAAATACGGCGAACGCGCGGCGCTGCCGGTGGGCGCGTCGTCGACTGCAACGACTGCGATCACGGACGACAATCTGACCAGCCCCGGCACAGCGCTTGGTACGGTGGCCTATATGTCACCGGAACAGGTGCGGGGGAAAGAACTGGATTCGCGTACCGACCTTTTTTCCTTTGGGGTAGTGCTCTATGAAATGGTGACTGGCGCGCTGCCGTATCGGGGCGAGACTTCGGGAGTGATTTTCGAGGCCATTCTGAACCGCTCGCCTGTTCCTCCTGTCAGGCTGAATCCCGATTTGCCGCCCAAGTTTGAAGACATCATCAATCGAGCGCTGGAGAAGGATCGCGATCTGCGCTACCAGCATGCCTCCGAGATGAAATCCGAACTGATGCGGCTGAAACGCGACACGGATTCGGGCCGCGCGGCGGTGGTACACGGCGAAGAGGCGAGCGTCGCGCCGATTCAGGAAAAGAAAGGCCCGGAAGAATCACGCCCTGCTTCGGCAGAGAGTTCGTGGGCGAGCGTGTCCGCGCCACGCGGTGCCGGGTCAGGCGATGTGGGGACGTCTGCGGCGTCGGCAAGCTCAACGGAAGCTGCGGGCGATCCGAGACGGCGGAAGTTCGGCGCTGCCGCCATTACTATTGGAGCTCTTATACTTTTTGCTGCCGCTGCGGGCGGCTTCTTTTTCTTTCACACACATGCAGCGAAACTCACTGACAAAGACACCGTGGTACTTGCGGACTTCACCAACACGACCGGCGATCCCGTTTTCGACGGCACATTGCGGCAGGGGCTTTCCGCGCAACTGGAACAGTCGCCATTTTTGAGCCTGCTTTCCGACGAGCGGATTGCGCAGACGCTTGCATTAATGGCCCAGCCGAAGGACGCGCGGCTGACCCATGAACTGGCCCGCGACCTCTGCCAGCGCACCGCCAGCGCGGCGACCATCGAAGGGTCGATTTCGAGCCTGGGCAGCCAGTACGTCCTCGATCTGAAGGCGGTGAATTGCCATAGCGGCGATTTGCTGGCGGAAGATCAGGCGACGGCGGATGGCAAGGAGCAAGTGCTCAAAGCACTTAGTGGTGCCGCCACAAAAATGCGCCAGAGATTGGGGGAGTCGCTTGGGTCCGTGCAGAAATACGATGCGCCACCCGAGAGCGTGACGACCGGCTCGCTGGAGGCATTGCAGGCTTACACGTTGGGCCTTCAGCGAACAAACGAAGAGGATGTCACAGGGGCGGTCGAGCTGTTCAAGCGCGCCGTCAGTCTCGATCCTAACTTTGCCATGGCTTACGCGCGGATGGGGACAACATACAGCAACTCGGGTCAAGTTGCCCTGGCAGCCGAAAGTACCCGAAAAGCCTACGAGCTTCGCGACCGGGTAAGCGAATGGGAGAAGCTCTACATCGCATCACACTACCAGAATTTCGTGAGTTCTGACCTGGAGGCCGCGCGCAAGACCTATGAATTGTGGGAGCAGACCTACCCGCGAGATTTCATCCCGCACGAAAATCTGGCCGTTGCTTACTTCGAGCTTGGAGATCATGACCAGGCATTGCGATGCGCCCAGGAAGCCGTGAAGCTAGACTCTACAAATGGTCGCGCGGTGCTGGCGGACGCATATTTGAACCTCAACCGTTTGGACGAGGCGAGGGCCGCTGAACAAGATGCCCGGGACCGTAACCTTGACTCCCCGGCAATTCACATTACTTTGTACGGGGTTGATTTCGTGCAACACGACATGGCCGCCGCCAACCGAGAACTGGCTGGACTAATGGGCAAGCCGTTTTACAACGGAGTGGCGTTTGTTCTCCAAGCAGATACCGCCCGGTACAACGGGCAATTCGCGAAGGCACGCGAACTTTCGCGGAGCGCCGCAGACGCCCTGGGTGTTGACGCGAAGGAGACGGCCGCTGCCGCGGAAGCGGAAGCTGCAGTGCAGGAGGCGCTGGTGGGCAACACGAGTTTCGCGAAACAGGGAGCGAACGCGGCGCTGCAGCTATCCAATGGCCGAGACGCGTCATGGCTCTCCGCAATCGCGCTAGCCCTGGCTGGCGATTCCCGCCAAGCCGTGCGACTTACGGGCGACTTGGCAAAGCGTTTTCCGGAAGACACGTTGGTGCAAACCCAATACGTGCCGATGATCGGCGCGGCTTCCGCTCTCACCGCGGGCAACCCTCAAAAGGCGATTCAAGCCCTTGCGCCAACTGCGCCGTACGAACTCGGAGGGAACCGAGCGAGTATGAGCCTAGGTCCGGTTTATTTTCGCGGGCAGGCGTATGTAGCCGCGAAGCAGGGTGCTTCCGCCGTAGCCGAATTTCAGAAGATTCTCGATCACCCCGGGGTTGCTGTAAACGAGCCAATCGCCGCACTGGCGCACCTCGGCCTTGGGCGCGCCTACGCGCTCGCCGGCGACAAGGCGAAGGCGGCAGCCGCTTACCAGGATTTTCTTGCGTTGTGGAAAGACGCCGACCCGGACGTCCCCATCCTCAAAGAAGCCAAGGCCGAGTACGCGAAGCTTCAGTAATTGCGGCGGCGCGCTCCTTCCCAGCAAAGCGTCGAGGCAAATCGTAATTCAGGAAAAACCCGCTGCGATGGGGCGGTAAGGCGTAGTCCGAGGATCTGAGGAAAATGTTTACACGAGGGGTCGAAATCGCGCAAGTACTTGTTGGTGTAAAGAAAAATCGCACGATTATATACTTGACACCACCTAGCCATTCTGCTACTCTTTCTTCGTGCTTGATTTCTTCTCAACATCCGAAACGTGCTTCTTAATCAACTTGTGGCCCTTACGTGTAAACAGGTGCTGCATGGCTTCGTCCGTGGTCATGTCCTTCGGGTGCTTCTTTTTTCGTTTGGGGTGAGCTATGTCAGACATGAATATGAACCTCGTTGAAATGATGCAAGATTTCGGCGATGAATCGAAGTGTCGCGCGTACCTCGAATCGCTGCGCTGGCCCGATGGCCTTCGCTGCCCACACTGCAAGGGTGAGAAAATCTACCGCATCGTGAAGCGCGATCAATTCTTGTGTGCCTCATGCGAATACCAATTCAGCGTAACCGTGGATACGATCTTCCACGATACGCACCTTCCGCTTGTGACGTGGTTTCTCGCTACCGTGTTGCTCTGTGAAGCTAAGAAGGGGATGTCCGCCTGTCAGATTCAGCGGTCTTTGGGAATCAAGACCTACAAAACGGCGTGGTATCTCTGCCATCGCATTCGAGCCGCAATGCTCGAAACGGGCAAGGCCAAACTGGATGGCGTCGTAGAGATAGATGAAACCTACGTCGGCGGAAAGCAGCGCGGACGCGGAAAGCACCGTGGAATGGAAAACAAGGAAACGGTGATCGGCATTCGGAAACGTAACGGCGAACTTCGGTTCTTCCACGCCAAGGACGCCAAGTCCGAAACACTTGCCCAGTTCATCCGCGAAAACGTAAGTGAAAAGGTGGATGTGATTATCACCGATGAATGCGCCTGCCTATCCCGACGCAATGCGCCGAACTGGAATGACTCGACACAAAACCATCAAGCACAAGAGCCACGTCTATGTCATGGGCGACGTTCACACGAACACCGTGGAAAGCGCCTTTTCGTTGCTGAAACGCGGGATTATGGGAACGTGGCATAGAGTCAGCGTCAAGCATCTTCCGGCCTACCTCGATGAAATGTGCTTCCGATTCAACAACCGTAAGAACCCCTACCTTTTCCGCGATACGATTCTCAGGCTCATCTCTTCGCCGAACGTAGAATACAAAGCATTAGTTGCTTAATTCTTCGGCCCGGTTCGGATGAAGAACTATGTGCCGTTCTCGCGGCAGTTCGATGCAGTCCGGGTCCGAAAACACTTTAACGTAGAGATGAAGATCGGGGGTCGCGGATTCATTTCCAATTAGATTAGTGTAGATTGCTGGCATGACGCTGTGAAGCGAATCCCCCGCACAATATGTTTCCCACTGCGACATGTAAGCATTCGCATTGGATAATCTCCGAACTGCCAAAACCAGGTTGCGAGTCTCCCCTTTTGCAATCTTCACTTTCTCGGCATCGGTGTTGACCCACCGGGCGAACATGCCCTGCTTTTTGCCCTGCACGGGACCATCAATCCGCAGCGAGGCCCAAACTTCGGCAACTGTTCCATTGTTCGTGACGAACAGCGTTGCCTGTTGATAGCTATAATCAAACTGAGCCTGAAGTTCTGGACCGTCACCCTTTGGCCGAACCAGTTCTGGAGTCGGCTGCGCTGGCCTGACACCCGTCGTCTTTGATTTGCGACGATTGGCCCAATGTATAACCTCCAGCACGAGCCACACTATACAAAACGCTATAGCCAAACCTAAAGCAGACCAGCCGATCCATTTTTGGTTCGGCCAGATATAGAACGCCGCAATGCTGAAAAACCCCACAATGACTCCTGCTAGGCCGATGCGCCGATCAGTGGACATGATGTAGGGCGTACTCCTGAAGATTCGACTAAACGATTCTTCGCAGAGTATACCCTAGGTGGTGGCATCAAGTATATAATCTGGAAAAATCGTCCACGGTGAAGGTGCAAATGGAGCCCTGTTTTGCTCGCGCGAGGAGCACGCCCGAGCAAGCCCGCGCGGCAAACGGTGGGAGCCCTTCGAGGCTCAGGGCAGGCAAGCTCCCGCACTCCACATGGCAGCACCGAGGCGGATGCAGGACAAGTAGCCAAGCATCTGCGCCGGGCACAGCATGCTGTGCCCCTACGAATCCGAAAGCAAAGGCGCCAATCGCCCGATTTTCTCTACTATGGCCCCATTCGTGTGCACCCAATCTAGATGCCACCCTAAAGGGGTGGCGCTAACACGACCCCTGATATGCTCTCAATGTATAGTTCTGGGTGTATCGATAGGGGTTTGCTATGGAACTTGGGCAGCTGCGCTACTTTTGCGCCGTGGCAGACGCGGGGGGATTCAGCCGCGCTGCGCAGCGTATTCACGTTTCTCAGCCGTCGCTCTCGCAAGGAATTCGAAAGCTGGAGGATGAACTTGGCGCGCGGCTCTTCGATCGCTTGGGACGCACGGTACGGCTCACCGAGCTTGGCCGCGCTTTTCTGCCACGCGCCCGCGGCGTGCTGCGCGAAATCGAATCGGCGCGCGGGGATGTCCAGGAACGCAAAGCTTCGGTTAGTGGCGCCATTTGCGTGGGCGTGATCCCGACCATCGCTCCATATTTTCTTCCGCCGTGCCTGGCGGCTTTTTCCCGCAAGCATCCCGAGGCCCGCGTCACGGTGGTCGAGGAGATTACTCCGCTGCTGGTCGAGAGGCTTCGCGCCGGCGGCATGGACGTGGCTATCGTCGCGCTACCTCTGCCTGTGCGCAGCCACGAATTTGAAATCGTATCTCTCCGCAAGGAGCGCCTGTACGCCGTGCTTCCCGAACGGCATCCGTTGGGCCGCCGCAGCAAGATGTCAATCGAGGACCTTCGCGACGAGCCCTTTCTGCTTCTGCGCGACGGCCACTGCTTTCGCGAAACGGCGATCGCTGCGTGCAAACGCGCGCACTTGAATCCGCAGATTATTTTCGAGAGCGGCCAGTTCAGCAGCATTCTGAGCATGGTAAGCGCGGGATTCGGAGTTTCCATCATTCCGGAAATGGCTCTGGAGAAGCGGCCGGGCTGCCGGTTTGTGCCGCTGGCCGACGAGCGCGCGGCCCGCACCATCGGCGCCGTCACGCTCAAAGGGAAGTCCGCGACCCGGTTGCAACAAGCATTTCTCGACCACCTGCGCGCGCAGTCGTCGCCGCCTGCGGCGCATGCAACCCCTTCCGAATAAATTTAGCGCGGATTTTCGGCCCGATCAGTTTCCGTGATGGGGCTACGAACGTCGGCGGGGATTTGAATTTCGTCCTGTAGCAGCCCGGAAGGCCAATGCAGTTTGACGACGTCGGCCAAGCTATTCATGCCGAGTCCGGCAAGGACCTCCGGTGGTCCCTGGCTAAGGTATCCCGTTGCTCCGGCAATCTGCCAAGTCTGGCGCCTGGCGCCGGAAAAAATTTCGATGGTGGCGCCAATTCCCATGGAGTTGTCCGTATCGCCGACAGCGGCAATCTTCAGCCAGTTGTTCTTGTTGCCGCCTACGTTCTTCAGCAGGACGGGCGGCAAATTGTTCTGCGTGATCAGCAAATCGGGAGCGCCGTCGCCATCGTAGTCAAAGGCGATCACGCTGCGTGGATTGTGGAGGACGACTTTGTCCAACCCAGTTTCATGCGTGACGTCGCGGAAGCCTGCCGCGCCTTCATTGCGCAGGAGAACGATCCGTCCTTCACCGGCGAAAGTTTCGCCGACGGCAACCAAGTCAACCCAGCCGTCATTGTCATAATCGAGCGGCGCGATTCCCCATCCGCGCATCCAGTCGGGGTCCACAAGCGGAAGGCGTTCGAACGATCGGCCGCCAACGTTATGCCAAATGGTCAGGCCTGGCGGCGCCCAATGGGTGAAAGCCAAGTCCATCCGGCCGTCGCCGTCGAAGTCGAGGGCCACAACGCCGGCGGTGGGCCCCGGCATGCTGATGGCCCAAGGGTTTGTATCGTGAAATTTGCCGTCCAGCCCGCTTACGAGCACGGATGGAAATTTCTGCCAGGCAGTTAATACGAAGTTCATCGTAGCGGGGTTATGCAGATTAATTCCGAGCGCGCCAACCGATGCGGCGCTGCCTCGCAGTCCTAGGTCCTTTGTTGCATCGACAAAATGGCCGTTGCCTTGGTTGCGCCAGAGAACGTTTCCCGGCGGCGCGGCATCTACAGCAAACGAAAATGGCTGGGCGGGATGAGCGAGAGGGAAATTGTTGAATCGCGTGACGTAAAGATCGAGATCGCCGTCGCCATCGTAGTCAACGAAGGTCACACCGAGGGCGAGCGCGTTCGCGGATTCACCCTGCCGGAGCCCTCCCTCTTCGGTGACATCTTTGAACGCGCCATTTCCTTCGTTGTGAAAGAGCATGATTCCGTCGCCGGAGGTGACGGCCAGGTCGGGATGGCCGTCATTGTCGTAGTCGCCCACGGCGCAGGCCATTCCTTCACCCTGAAAATCGAGCCCGGCCGCTTTCGTGACATCCTCGAATTTTCCTTTGCCGGTGTTGCGATAGAGCGCCGGATGGCCCTTGCCATCCGAGTCGGGCAGGAAAATATCCGGGCGACCATCGCCGTCATAATCAAACACGCATGCCCCACTGCCGAGGAAATGCGCGAGTGTCTCCGACGCTTCCTCGGTATCGTTTGCCGGGACGGCTGGGCGCCTGCCTTGCGTGGCTCGGCGCCTGATCTCAGGACTGGTTGCCGTCTGGAATGGCAGTCCGGCAATGGAAGTTACGTTGACGAAATGGACGGCGATGGCGGGCGGCACCGGCTCGGGCTCACTCATCTCCTGAGCCAGAGAATATTTTCCTTCTTCGCCGTATGTGAGGCGAATCGGCTTGCCGAGGCGTTCCGAAACGATTTGGTTAAAGCGCTGCCGGTGCGCTGTCGCGCCATCTGCGTCGCCCAAGTGCTGCTCGGCATCAGCCAATCCCTCTTGCGCGGAGGCGTGGAAGGGATCGACGGCAATGGCCCGTTGGAAGGCGGTGGCGGCTACGTCGTACTGTTGTCTTTGGGATGCTAAGGATCCGATGAAATACTGAGTATCGGAATCGTTCGGATCAACCGCCGCGACCTTTTCGAAATCTGGAGCGGCACCTTGTGGGTTCCCGGTCGCGATTTCGAGTAAACCCAAATCGAACCAGGCGCGCGGACTTTTCGGATCACGTTCGGCAGATTTGGCAAGCACGCGCTGGGCGTCTTCGAACTGCCGCATGTTCAGAAAAGCGATGCCCATGTTCAGGCAGCCGCTATCGGAGGCCGGATTCATCACGCACGCCGTCTGGAATTTCCCAAGCGCCTCTGCAAACTGATGACGGTCCATCAACGCCATCCCCAAATTGTTCTGGCGGATTGCGTCGACGTGTTGAGTGTTTTCCACGGAAGCGGGAGGAGCGGAAGCGGCGGACTTTCGCTGCGAGTGGTGGGTGTGCGTGGCACGCTGGCCTCCGGTGGATAATCCGCAGGCGAGTATCAGAAGAGGAGCCGCTAGTCGCAGGTATCGATTCATCCATGCCGCCAGGCCGTTCGTTGAACGCCCGGTGCATTTTATCGTATTCGCTGCGGCGGATTCGGAATCTTGGCGTGCCGCAAATCGCGTCGCGATGTTCGCAACAAAGCTCCGAGGACGCAAATCTCCGGTTCGCTGAAGGTTGCGTTGGGATATGATGCGGGCGAATCGTCAGGCGAAAAAATAGATGGGAGGAAGGCAAGCCTTGCGTGAAGCTATGGCTGAAGGGAATTTGCGGTGACATTTCGCAGCAAGCTGTTCGTGCTTTTCATGCTGGCGTTCTTGCTTTCGGTGGGGGCGGTGGCTGCAGGTGTAATCATTCTGACCCGCCGGACGCTGGACGAGTCAAACCGGCGCCATAGCGAAGCGCTGCTCGGGCAATTCCAGCGTGAGTTCGAACGGCGCGGGCAAGATGTGGTTCACCAAGTGCAGGCCATCGCAGACGCGGAGGCCACCGTGCGCATGGCGATCGAGCTGAGCCGTCCGCAAGCGGACGTTTCGGTCTACGTGAATGATGCGCGTGGCGTTTCGCAGGCTCACCAACTCGATTTTCTTGATTTGGTCTCGAACGACGGGTCGATTATTTCCTCCAACGAGTGGCCCTCGCACTTCGGCACGAAAATGGACTGGTTGGTGGAGCCGCAAGATTGGGCGGCTCGGGGCGCGTTCCTTGCGAGAGTGGATACGCAGGACGGTCCGGCACTGGGCCTGATGTCCGTTTCGACGGTACGAGTGGGAGACAAGGATCTTTACATTTTTGGCGGAGCGCTTGTAGGAAAAGCTCTCCTGTCGGGCCTGGTATTGCCCGCGGGCATGCGCGCGCTGCTGTATCTGAACCTCGATGCGAACTTCGAGGCGGCAGATTTGATTGGCGAATCGGGGCCCATACTCCAGGGCGAGCGGCTTGCGGTTGCGATCGAGCAGCAGCGGCAGCACCCGGGCAGGCAGACGTTTCGCATCGCCTGGACGCCTGACGCCGCGAGCGCCGAAACTTTTCAGGCCATGCCGCTGCTGGGACGACAGGGCGAAGTCCTCGGCGTGCTGCTGATGGGAAGCTCGCAGCGCGAAGCTGCCTGGGTCGAGCGGCGGCTTCTTTTGCTGACCGTGGCGGTTGGGGCGGCAGGCCTGCTGTTCGGGCTAGTCCTGAGCTGGTGGGGCGCGGCAGCGGTGACGAGTCCGATAAAGAAGCTGGAGGGCTGCGCGCGCGACGTATCGGAAGGGAAGTTAAATACACACGCGAATGTTAGCGGGACCTACGAAATCGGTCAGCTTGCGCTGGCTTTCAACCGCATGACTGCACGGTTGGCCGAACAGCGCGATCTTCTGGTGCAGATGGAGCGCACCGCCTCATGGCAGGAGCTCGCGCGGCGACTCGCTGACGAGCTAAAGAGTCCGCTGCTGGCGCTTCAAACCGCCGCGGAAAGCATTCAACGTAGCCAAGAACAGAGTGCCGACCGGTCGAACGAAGCGTCTAGCGCTCAGGTGGCCGAACTGCTCTCGGAAATCGCAAAGCTCGAAACAATCGTCGGGAAGTTCCGCGAATTTGCGTCGCTGCCACAGGCGGAACTAGCGGCGGTGGATCTGAACGAGCTTGTGCGTGGAATCGTCAAAGGATACGAGGGGGAATTTGGGGCGGTTGGCAGGCCGCCGATCACGCCCGAGCTGCACTTGGAAGAGAACCTGCCTTCGATTCAGGCGGACGCGGGGCTCCTGCGTCGCGCGCTCGATAACTTGATACTGAATGCGATGGACGCAATGCCGGGCGGCGGCGTTCTGATGCTGCGTACAACCAGCGCAAACGACACTGTGGAACTGGAAGTTTCCGACACCGGAACTGGATTGACGCCGCAGGAATGCGAGCGTTTGTTCACTCCCTATTACACTACGAAGCAGCACGGCAGCGGGCTGGGCCTGGCGATCGTGCAGGCGGTGGTCAGCAATCATGGCGGGCGCATTTCGGTGGAAAGCGAAGCGGGCGTGGGAACATCGTTTCACATCCGCCTGCCTGCAAAGCCGTCGCAACGCACAGCTGCGGTGCCAACGACTCCCATCGTGCAAGAGAGTGTTCCGGCTGCGCCCGAATCGGCCGACTAATACTCTGATCACAGTTCGGCTGAGATTGCAGCGCAAGTGCTGCGCGTCCCCGATTTCCTCTGACGATCGCAGTACTTGTATATCTTTAATTACGACCGCGAATCACATATGTTTTCCCAATTCGCCAGGCGCTTGATCCTATCGGGAAGGTCCGGCAACAGATTCGCCGTTGATGGGCGGGGGGAAGGCACGTTTCAGCAGCACATGCACGGGAAGATAAGCGACGACCACCATGAATAACCAGCTCAAGATAACGTGAACGGCCGCGGGCCCAATCTGCTTATGAAAAAATGGGTCGATGAACGCGAAGTTGATGTTGTCAGCCGGGGAAGTGAACCGCGAGGCAACGAATGCCGGGAGCGCGATCGCCGATTGAAGCGCCCATCCGCGCCGGTCGTAGCCCAGGCGATAGACCGCCCAGAGCAGCAGCGGCGGCATCACCACGTGATAAAGCGAAAGGAGTCGTATCCATAACGCGTAATGGGGATCGAAAAAAGTCTCGGTTCCTGAGACCAGCGGACGCGTGAGAAATAAGTTTGATCCCGCTACGATCGCCCATGCCGCATCCGCGAGAAGCGATGCAACCGCCTGGCTCGAAATCAAGAGGGCGCTGTTAAACCATAGGCCTATGCAGGTCAAAATCACGGCGATATCGCATAAGTGCAGAAAATTCGACGCGCCCCATGTCCGCCAATACACCGGAATCCAGATGACGAGCCACAACAGCGCGGCCCAGCGGAGCCAGGTAGGGAATCTTGCTTTGGGTGTCGAAGGAAGGTGCATTCGCGGCTCGGTGTCGCGCGAATGGTACCAAACGGCGAGAGCGAATCCCATTCTGTAGCGTTTTGTGTGCGGCAGTGCGAAAATTCGTAAGCGATGCACGAGATTCCTGCGTTAGCGGCCTGCGGCGGAGTTTGCGCGGCGGGCGGAATATTTGCTTGGGCCGCAGTTGCTCCCTCTTCGGAATTATTCGGCGCCACAATTCGGAGGACTGGAAGCGATTCCACTATCGCGCTCACCTTTGACGATGGCCCGAATCCCACAGCCACTCCGCGGGTGCTGGACCTGCTGGACCGTCACGAAGTGCAAGCCACATTTTTTCTAATCGGGGAATGGGTGCGCGCGGAGCCGGCGCTTGCCAGAGAGATTGCGGCGCGCGGACACACTACCGGGAATCACACGAATAGTCACGCGGCGCTAACGTTTCTTTCGCCGGCAAGAATTGCAGAGGAGTTGAATCGTTGCGACGATGCAATCGAGGCGGCAACGGGCGAAAAGCCGCGGTGGATGCGTCCCCCATTTGGCTTTCGGAGCCCGATGCTTGGCGGGATCGTACGAAAGCGCGGCGATCGAGGTGTGGTGATGTGGTCGCGGTGGGCGCGGGATTGGAAGCCGCAGCCCACCGAGCGGGTAGCCCAGCGGTTGCGCCGCGTGCGCGGAGGCGATATTGTCCTTCTGCATGACGGCGATCATCGAGTGGTGAACGGAGATCGCAGCCACACGGTCGCTGCGTTGGAATCTTGGCTTCCGAGGTGGAAGGATGCCGGACTTAAATTTGTGACCTTGGATGGAATGCATAGGGGCTTGAGCAAGCGCGATCGAATCGGCAGAATTCATAGTGCGGGGGCAAATGGACGAGAAGCGTTTCTACGACGAGAAGGAAGAAACAAAGCAGATACCGATGGTGTGTCCGCACTGCAGGCAAGAGGGCACATTTCCGGTGCGCTGGATGGTTCGGACGAAGAAAGCCCAGCCTCCCGGTGGGGCCAACGAGGAAGACAGAAAGCAATTCGCCAAAGCGCGATCGTATATGGTGCGCATTGACAATATGGTTGCATGTCGCAACATTCGGTGCCACAAACGATTTGATCTGAGCGGGCAGACTGTCTTCTTGATATAGCGCACGATGGAAATTCCCACGAGCCACGGAGACGCGGCGACCGCGGCTTTATGACCTTCAGGCATCCTCGCAATTCTGCGAGGCATCATTGGGGAAGCGGCCGCTGGAGGAGAAATCATGAGAAGTCGTCAGACCTGCTGGTCTCGAACGAGTGCAATCTTCTGCACTCTGATATTCGCCGGCGCCGCGACCGCCCAGCAACCAGGGACTGTATCGCCGGGGGCTACTGGGCAAGCAACTTCGTCGCCCGCCTCGGCGTCCGAGCCCTCTCAGCAATCGGCAGCCTCGTCGGCTTCCGCTGCTGCGAGCAAGGCTTCGCCGGAGGCCATCGCCAAGAAAGCGCAAATAGAGGTGGCATCCGGCACTCATATTCCGCTGGTGTTGCACAACGCAATTTCGACGCGCACTACCAAACCGGGCGATCCCGTCTACTTCGAAACGATTTTCCCCGTGATGGTGGATGGCCATGTTGTAATTCCTGCTGGCTCCTACGTGAGTGGCGAAATCACCGAATCCAAGCGGCCTGGAAGGATCAAGGGTCGCGGAGAATTGATGATGAAGCTCACCGAGATGATTCTCCCGAATGGCTACATGGTGAATTTGAACGCTATGCCCAACGGAGCAGGCACTGGCGGCGGAGAAACCGTCAATAAGGAAGGACAAATTGTCGGAGACAGCGATAAGACATCGGATGTGGGCACAGTCATCCGGTCCACCGAGGCTGGCACTGGCATTGGCGCAGGGGTTGGAGCCGCCGCCGGAAACATTGGCAAGGGAGTTGGAATCGGCGCCGGCATCGGAGCGGTTGCCGGTCTTGGGGCGGTCTTGCTGACGCGAGGCCCGGACGCCGAATTACCCCGCGGGTCGAATCTGGAAGCGGTGATCGAACGCCCGATCTATTTGGAAGCGGATAAGGTCCAATTCACCGGGCCGGGTCAGGCATCCGCACTCGCCGGCCCACCGAATCGCGAGCCCCAGCGAAGCCGAATCCCATTCTGACCGAATCTGAAAATTCCGCGCCCGAATCTATGTCGCGGCCCGAGCTCGCTCAGCGAATCGCAGCGGGGAGAACGGCTGCGAATCAAAGTCGGGGTGCTGGCGTGTGAGGCAGTTTCGTATGAGTCTTGCCGTAACCGGGGCTAGAAGAATTCCGTTGCGGTAGTGTCCAGTGGCGATCAGCAGCCCTTCGATTTCAGTAGGTCCGATTATCGGAAGGTCGTCGGGCGTACCCGGGCGCAAACCAGACCACGTTTCCAGCACTTCGGCCTCGGCAAGGGCGGGACACAGCTCGAGCGCTCCTTCTAACACGTGGCTGATGCCCGCTGGAGTGACTTGCTTCTTGAAACCCACTTCTTCGAGCGTGCTGCCTGCCACGATCCGGCCATCCCCGCGAGGCACAAGATATGCTCGATGCGAACGGGCCACACGGCGGAGCATTACGCTGTCCGACCGCAGGCCGAGCATCTGCCCGCGCACTGGGCGAGTGGGCGCGCTAGATGCGAGCGTGCTCGCTTCCAGGATTCGAGCCGAATAACAACCGGCGGCGATAACCACAGCGCCGGCCACAATATGCTCGCCGCGCGCGACCAATCCCAGGCAACGCCCGCCCTGTCGCAGAAGCCCGGTCACTTCGCAATCCGAGCGGATTTCAACTCCATGAAGCCGAGTCGCACTTAGTACGGCGTCCATCAGCAAACGAGGCTCAACTGTGCCTTCGTCCGGCAACCACGATGCTGCGGCCGCCGAGGGTCCGATCGACGTTTCCCACTCCCTCGCCGTTTCCAACGCCATTGGTTCGGCTGAGAGCCCTAAGCGGCGATGTTCGGCCACCGTAGCATCCCGGTCGGCCTGGCCGCTTGCCCCGCAAAAAATCTCCAGCGCTCCGCCGCGGGCGTAGCCGGTCGGTTTGCCCGATTCGTCCTCGATGGTAGCCACAAACTCTGGATAAAGCTGCAGGCTTCGCTGTAACAATGGGACGAGCGGCAGGTCGCGAGAAGAATCAGGCGCCGGGGATAGCATTCCGGCGGCGGCCCAGGACGCCTCGCGGCCCGGCTGCTGGCGATCCAACACCACAACTGTCACCTTCTCGCGGGCCAGTTCTAACGCAATCGTTACGCCGATGATTCCGCCGCCGACGATCGCAACGTCGTACGTTTTCACGGGGTCATTCTAGCAGCAAAGGAACGCATCGGGTGTCGCGCCGGGTTTAAGGGATGGGGGCGCTGAGCACCAGCGCATCTTCCACGGGATTGGAATAGTACAGAGGCCGGCGTCCTGTTTCTTCAAATCCGTGCCGTTTGTAAAATTGCAGGGCGGCTCGATTCGAGGCGCGAACTTCAAGAAACGTGCTCTTCGCGTCGAACTGCTTGCCCCACCCGACTGCGAATTGGATAAGCGCATGGCCAATGCCGCAGCGGCGTGCATCTGGCCGAACTGCAAGGTTTAGTATTTCAAGATCGCAGGCGATCCGTCGCGCGACCAAAAAGCCGGCGATCGCTCCTTCCAATTCTGCAACCCATGCCGTCATTCCACTAGCGGAGAGCCTCTCATAATCGCCCGCTGTCCATTGTGCTATTTCCGCCGATGCCACTTGGATTTTGACCACGGCATCGACATCGCTCTCTCCCATTGGCCGCAGGTTCAAATTCCACTCGGCGCTTTCCATTTTAGCTCGGCGTCCGTGCGCCTGATGTAGCTGGCCGCGAGAGTGAGCGCATCATCAAGATCGCCGCGTTGCGCCCGAACGTAGCCAAGGCGTCCGATATGGGGCGCTAGAATCGGCGACACCTCGTCGATTCTGGGCTCCCGCGTGGTCGGCAGCGCCTTATGATCAGAGAGTATTTTGGATAGAAGCTCGGGCACCGGAGTTACGACGGTGAACGGACAATCGCCCGCGATTCCCGCAAGAGCGCCGACAAATTCTTCCGGGTCCATCACACGTTCTTCGCCATCCAGAACGAGACCTTCACCATCCTGAGCCTGGGTCCGCCGGTAGCGTCCACAATAGATTTGGCCGCGGCGAGCATCGGTAGCAGCGATTAACAGCGAATCTGTAGAGCGTGATTGAGCCGCGATGGCTTCGAGTCCACTGACCGCGGCAATCGGCTTGCCGTAGACCTCCGCCCAGCCCTTCACCGCTGTGAGACCGACGCGCAATCCCGTGAACGATCCAGGACCCGCCGCCACGGCAAAAAGCTCGAACTCCCTTGGATTCAACGAGAGGTCACCAAGCAAGAAATCGAGGTGGCGAAACATCCGCGACGAATAAACTTCGCTCGTCCAAGTGGAAACCGTCCCGATCACTTTGTTGTCTTCCAGTACGGCTATGCTCCCGGAGGGCGAAGAAGTGTCTAAGGCGAGGATCAGCACGCGACGATTATAGGGCAATTGCGCTGCCAAACTGCGTCGAAAACCTCGACTTCCCACCCACTAAATCCTGTAGAAATTTGCCGGAATAACTTGACGCCCTAGTTACGCACGCCTAAACTTCTAGTAGTAGCTTGGGGGAGGGAACTTCTACTTATGGACTTTAAGCTAGGCGAGAAGGTTGTCTACCCGAATCATGGTGTGGGACTGATCGAACAGATCAGTTTCGGTTATGTGAACGGCAGGTCAGAACGCTTTTACATGTTGCGCATCCTTTCGAGCGGTTTGAAGGTGATGGTCCCGCAAGGAAATGTGGAAAACGTGGGATTGCGACCTGTGATCCGCTCAACTCAGGCCGGTGCTGTTCTGTCATACCTTGAAAAAGGCCGATCGGCTTCGCATCATGATTGGAAGCACCGCTTCAAGGAAAATTCGGATAAGATGCGCACAGGCTCTTTGATGGAAGTTGCAGCCGTTCTCAAAGGTCTGGTCGCCCTCAGCCGCACAAAGCCGCTTTCCTTCCGGGAAAAGAAGATGCTGGAACGCGCGAAATTTCTCCTGGTGAGCGAACTGGCTACTGTGCGCAACACAACCGAACAGAATGTCGAGACAAACATCGTCCGCGCCCTAGCCAAGGCCAAGCTGCAAATGCCCGAGGCCGGCGCGTTGCTCGACTAACCCTCCCTACTGGATTCTCTTCAATGCATCGGGCACGGCCCTCGTGGGTTGTGCCCGATATTTATTTTAAGGCGCGTGGCTGTCCTTTCCGTCGGTGCTTCCTCGCAACGAGCTGGCCGGCAAAGTTGACGCAAGTCTTCGCGACGACTAAAATTTTATTGGGGTAAAATAGGCATAAGAGCAGGTGGTAGGCGCGTTACGCCGCGCCAAGGGATTTGGCTGGCCCATGAGCCCTATCGTGCTACAGCAAAAGCGACACCGGCAAATTTTGACCGACATCGTCCGCACGTATATCGAAACGGGCGAACCCGTGTCCTCGCGCAGCGCCGCCCAGCGCCATATAGAGTCTCTGAGCCCCGCCACAATCCGGAATGTAATGGCGGAACTGGAGGAGGGCGGCTATCTCCACCAACCCCACACGTCGGCCGGTCGCGTGCCCACGGCTGCCGCGTATCGCTTTTTTGTCGAACAGGTGGCAGCGCAGGCTACGGCAAGTCCCGAGGACCGCCAGTGGATACGCCGCGAACTGGAAGCTGCCGAAACTCCTGAAGCGGTGATGGAGCGCGCCAGCCAGGTCCTCTCGGCGGTTTCGCGCGGCCTCGGCATCTTCATTTCGCCGCCCCTGGCCCGCAGCATGGTTGAACACGTGCGTTTCCTCGTTGTTCCGGATCATCGCGTCCTCGTGGTGCTGGTAACCACAGGGGGCGCCACGCGGGACAAGCTGATTCGGCCGGAGCGTCAATTTCAGCCAGGAGGATCTTGACCGCGTAGCCGATCATATCAACCGGCACTATATTGGCTGGACGCTAGAGGCGATGCGCGCCGACCTTCGTGCGCAGATCGAGCGCGACCGCCAGCAGTACGGCCGCCTTGCGGGCGATGCGCTGATGCTCTGCGATCCGACCGTGCTCGGCAACAGCACCGAGCGCAAAATTTATACCGACGGCGCCGCGCAGTTCGCCGCGGCAGTCCAGTTTACGGACCAGCAGCAATTGCGCGACCTGCTGGAAGCCATCGAGGAAAAGGACCGCCTGATCGCGCTCCTGAGCGGCTGCATCGAAGCACCCGAACCGGTGCACGTCGAACTCGGACTGGACAAAATGCCCAGCGCCGGCAAACAGCTTGCGCTCGTGTCCGCGTCCTATTCATCCAATGATCAGGTGCAAGGAACGCTCGGAATCCTGGCGCCGATGCGGATGCATTACGAACGCGTGATTACCGCCGTCGCGTTTATGGCGCAGTTTTTTTCGGAGAGCCAAGAAGGGGATTGAATTTTCATCATGCCGCATAAAGATCGCCAAGACGAAAACTCCAGCCCGAAGGAGGCCCGGTCCGCTGGAAGCGGTGCCGCCGATTCCACCCCTGAGCAATCCGGGGCGTCCGGAAGCGAGGCCTTGGCCGCACAACTACAGAAGCTGCTCGCTGAGAAACAGGAATTGACGGATACCCTCGTTCGCCGGCAAGCGGACTTCGAGAATTACCGCAAGCGAATTGAAAGAGAGCGCCATCAAGATCATCATCGGGGTGTCGAAGTCTTCGCCGAACGTATTCTTCCAGTGCTCGATGCTTTTGGTCACGCGCTAGCCACGGATCCAGGTTCGGCCAGCGCCGAATACCGCAAGGGATTCGAGCTGATCGAGCGCCAGCTGAACGATGTGCTCGCGAAACAAGGCTTGGTGCGCATGGAAACCGCGGGCAAGCAATTTGATCCGCATTTTCATCATGCCATCGAGCAGGTGGAGACCTCCGAATATGCCGAGGGCGCGATCATTGACGAACTGCAGGCCGGCTACTTGTTTCACGGGAAGGTTTTGCGGCCGGCGATGGTTCGCGTGGCCACCGCGCCAGAGGAGCGGTCCGCGCAAGTTGTAAAGCGCGAATCGGCGTCCTAGGTGCCGCGTGGAGCTTCAGACGGCGCGGCGTTTCAAGTCGCGGGCGCATATGCAGGGAAGCGGGGAGTCTTTTCCCTGCGGAAAAGAGTGTAAGCGTAGGGATGGCTAATGGAAGCCAATTAGACTACTACGAGGTGCTCGGCGTCACCCGCGACGCGTCTTCAGATCAGATCAAATCCGCCTACCGAAAAGCGGCGTTGCAGTGGCACCCCGATCGCAATCCGGAGAAAAAAGAAGAAGCCGAGGAGAATTTTCGCATGGCCTCGGAAGCGTATAGCGTACTCTCCGACCCGCAAAAGCGGCCGGTCTACGACCGTTTTGGCCATGCCGGATTGGGTGGACACGGCGGCTTCGAGTCCAGCGGCTTCAATTCCACCATCTTCGAAGAATTTCACGATATCCTAGGCGACCTTTTCGGCTTCGACCAGGCAGCCGGCGGCGGACGCCGAGGCCGAGGTTCTCGCGCACAGCGGGGCGCCGACCTGCGGTACGACATGTCCCTTACCTTCGACGAGGCCGCTGTCGGCGTAAACACCAAGATTCGGATTTCGCGTCATGAAAATTGCGAGGCCTGCCGCGGCACCGGCGGCAAAGCCGGCACCGGAACGGTTACGTGTCGCACCTGCGGCGGCCATGGCCAGGTCGCCTATCAGCAGGGATTCTTTTCGATCACGCGCACTTGCCCCGCTTGCCGCGGCGCCGGGAAAACGATTCGTGACGCCTGTCCCGAATGCCGGGGACAGGGCCGCATTGAACGCGAACGCGCCATTGAAGTCGCCGTTCCGGCCGGCGTCGATTCGGGAACACGCCTGCGCATGACCGGCCAGGGTGAACCCGGCGCGAATGGCGGCCCGACAGGTGATCTCTACATTTTTCTCGAAGTAAAGGATCACGCGTTTTTCGAGCGCCGGGGATCAGACCTGCACTGCGAGATTCCCGTAAGTTTTCCGCAAGCCACTCTCGGCGCGAAGATTAAAATTCCAACTCTGCATGGTGAGGACGATTTCGAAGTGCCTGAGGGGACGCAATCGGGCCAGGTCTTCCGCCAAAGGGGAAAGGGTTTGCCGAATCCTCACGGAGGGCGCGGTGATCTCTACGTGAGCATTCGAGTGGTAATCCCCTCTAAGTTGACGAAAGACCAGCACCGCCTGCTCGAGCAACTCGGTCAATCCATAAAAGTGGAAAATAAGCCTGCCCAGCACACCTCCAGCTTCTTCGATAAAGTGAAAGACATTTTCGGCTAATCGGTTGGCGGCATTCATTAATGCTGCGCTCCCACTTCGAGGCTCCTCTATCGTGGCTGCGCCGTTCGATTCGCCGGCTCAGGCTGGATTGCAAGCGGGCGGACCCGTTGAACTAACAGCCGCAGGAACTCGCTGCTCTTGGTAATTATGGCGTCATGTCCTGCGTCCTCGATTGGGGCGAACTGTTTTTGCGGCGCCGTTATGCCGTCCACATATTCCTCAGCCAATTGCACCGGCGTAAAGTCGTCATCGGCGCCCTGAAAGACAAAAATCGGAATGGCGAAATCCCGTTCGGACGCGGCGAGGTCGACCTTCATCATCTCACCCTCCATAGTCGGCCCGAGGAAGTGATTCTGGCTTGCGACAATTCCGGACAAGGAGCTCCACGCATCGCGAAGCGAAGTCCGAGGCGCCAGCAACGTGAATTCAGCGATCTTGACGATCGGGGTCTTGTCGCCCGCGAGTATAGAAGCCCACTTGCGCTGAGTACCGAGTGCAGTCTGTGTCTTGTAAGGAGGCGGTCCAATGGATTCAAGCTCTTGAATGGCGCGGCGGTTTCCCATTCGTCGCGCCGAAGCGAGCACATGGGAATAGACGATTGCCTCCCCCGCCTGCATGTTTACGATCTGACCTGTTCCGACGTAGGCGGCAAAAAAGTCCGGTCGTGCCCGGGCCATGTGAATTCCCAGAATAGATCCCCACGACCAGCCGAGGACAATTATCCTGTCCTTGTGCAGATGAGTCTGGAGGAACTCAGCGACCGAGACGCCGTCCCTTGCCATGCTCTCGATTGTCAGGTCGGGAGGGAATCTATCCCCTTGCTGCTCGAATGTCCGGCCAGCGCCGGGTTGATCCCATTGGACAATCGTGAAATCTTTCTCCCAGGGCACGAATGACACGGTGAATCCGCTATGGGTCACACCTGCCCACCATGGACCATGAGGATAACTGGATTATTATGGTCCCTGCCGCGAACGGTAATCCACTGCAAGGTGCCGCCGATAGGCACGAACATCGCTTCGTCGATCCCGTTCGGAGCGGTGATCGCCAGCATCTTCGCGGCTTGGCGCTGGTACCACGCACGGTAGATAAGACCGCTACCGATCAGTAATCCG
This sequence comes from uncultured Acidobacteriota bacterium, assembly GCA_963754105.1. Lineage (GTDB taxonomy): Bacteria > Acidobacteriota > Terriglobia > Acidiferrales > UBA7541 > Palsa-295. Next base: position 48,876 of record CAVWEZ010000012.1, on the reverse strand, counting down.
AGAAGCACCAACAAGCCCACCAAGGTGAGCTTGGTTACCTTCCAAATCTTTACCCCCACGTCGTATCCCCCTTTTGGATTGCTACGCAGACGAGTGAGCAGAAGTTACCGCTTCGCTGTGCTGCATGCGGACGTTTAGCATTCGCGCTCAATCGTGGCTTTCTTGCTAGAATCCGCGCATGCGCCGCCGCTTTTTCGTGGAGGATTTTTCGGATACCGCCGCGGTCCTGCGCGGGGAAGCCGCCGACCATTTGGGTCGCGTCCTTCGCGCCGAGCCGGGTCAGCTTTACGAACTCAGCGACGGGCAGCGCGTCTGGCTGGCAAAGATCGAGCGAGTGGCGCTCGCCAAACGCGGTCAGAGCCGAATTGAATTTGCCCTGATCGAACCGGTTCAGACTTCTGAGCCAGCGCTCCGCATCAACCTTTTAATTTCGCTGGTGAAGTTTGACCGCTTCGAATGGTGTCTCGAGAAGGCGACCGAGCTAGGCGCGAACGAAATAGTTCCACTGGCCGCGGCGCGCACGGACAAACCTCTCATCGCTGCTGCGGCCAGGCGTCGTGAACGGTGGCAAAAGATTCTGCTCGAGTCTGCCCAGCAGGCTCGCCGGCTTCGCCCGCCAGTGTTAGACGGAATTGGAACTCCCGAGCAGGCATTTCGGAAATACCCGAAAGGCTTGAAGATCCTCCTTTCGGAACGCCCGGAGGCTGCATCGTTGCCCCATATACTTGCCGTCCGTTCCGGAGGTTGGGCCCTCGGCTCCAACATGGGGGTCGTGAGCCCGGCTGGGGGTTCGCCCCGGGGGGAAAGGGACCAAGTTTCTGCTTCTCTCGCCATCGGGCCGGAAGGCGGGTGGACCGACGAGGAGATTAGGACTGCCACGGCGTCTGGATTCTCGGAAGCTTCGCTCGGGAAAAACATCCTTCGCACGGAAACCGCCGTGCTGGCTTCGTTATCAATTTTGGCATTTGCGCTCGAACCCGGCGATGCCGCGGCGGAATGAGTGTTATAATCGCAAAGACTTTTTCGTGTCTGACAAGGAGCAGGGGGATGGGGATCCAATTTCGGGAACTTTGGAGTTGGGTTAGGCGACGAAAAATTTTCGCGTTCCTGCTCGTGGCATTCACCCTCTGCGTCGGGATTGTTATCGGCACTAGTTTTTCCGGACACGCAATGGCTACTCGCGCGCAAGCTTCCAACGGCGCCTCGCTGCTGGCCATACCCGATCCGGTGAGCTTGTCCGGGGCATTCGCCAAAATATCCAAGAGTCTCGGCCCGGCGGTCGTCAATATTTCCACCACCCAGGTAATTGAGAAGCCAAAAGGCGGACATGAGCCCCGCGGTCAAAACGACCCCTTTCAGGATTTCTTTGACCGCTTTTTCAACTCGCCCGACAATGCCCCGGACGCAGAACGAAGCCTGGGTTCGGGTGTTTTAGTAGACAAACGAGGTTTCATTCTTACCAACGATCACGTGATCGACGGTGCCACCAAAATCCAGGTCGCGCTCGATGGCGACCCCGCTCATTACAATGCTCGCGTGATTGGTACTGATAAAGAGACCGATCTCGCAGTCATCAAAATCGATGCGAATCACGATTTGCCCGTGGCGAAGTTGGGCAATTCAGACGGAGTGGAGGTGGGCGACTGGGTCTTGGCGTTCGGCAGTCCGTTCGGGCTGAACTCGACCGTCACCGCGGGAATCGTAAGCGCGAAAGACCGCTCGAACGTGGGCCACCAGTTCCAGCGCTTTATTCAGACCGACGCCGCAATCAATCCGGGTAACTCGGGCGGGGCGCTCGTTAGCCTGGCGGGCGAAGTGATCGGCATCAACACCGCAATTTATACGGGAAGCCGCGGATTCGAAGGCGTCGGGTTCGCGCTGCCGTCGAACACCGCGATCACCGTCTACAACCAGTTAGTCACTTCCGGAAAAGTTACTCGCGGGTCCATTGGCGTCAGCTTCCAGGATGAAAACAGCAACAATCCAGTCTTGATGAAGGAGCTAGGCGCGCCGTATGGCATCGTGGTTGAAGCAGTCGAGCCGGGCAGCCCCGCGGATAAAGTGGGCATACAGGCGGGCGATGTGATAACCGACGTAAACGGCAAGCCCGTTCATAGCGGTACCGATCTTGTGAATCCCATCGCGCAGACTCCCATTGGGCAGTCCGTGCAGCTCCACTATGTGCGGAACAAGCAGACGAAAGAAGTCACCGTTACCGTGGCGGATCGCTCGAAGCTTTTCCCGCAGAATGCCGAAAACGACGAATCTCAGCCTGATCAAAGCGAGGAGCCTGGCCAATTCGGCTTGCACGCCGAGGAGCTTACTCCGGACTTGGCCCATAAGCTCGGAATGGCTAAGCTCAGCGGCGCCGTAATCACTGAAGTTGAACCAGCCAGTTTTGCCGAGGATGTCGGCTTCGCCCGTGGCGACGTGATTATCGAGGTCAATCACGTGCCGGTAAATTCGTTCGCCGATTATCGCGCGCAAATGTCGAAGCTAAAGCCGGGTCAGGACGTGCTCTTCAAGGTTGCGCGTCATCAGTCCGACCGCGTCCTAACGCTATTCCTCGCAGGCACTGTCCCGGCGTCTCAATAGAAATATCTGGCTCAGTCCCGGCTGTGCCGTCGGAGATTCGTGAATGGACGAGGATGAGTTTTTCGCGCAGCATCCAATGCGTCCTTGGACGTCTTCGGATTTCCAACGAGAAAGTGGCGCGTTAGCCCGAGCCTTACCTCTAAGGGCCGAGCTGTGGGGTGATCCTGAGACGCTGAGACGACGGTTGCTGGCAGCGTTCCCCGAAATACCTGCCGGCTTGGGGCTTCCGGAGCTGCGTGTGCTAGAGCGATTGGCGCGTCTGGGCCTCCGTTTTGGTGATCGTCGGATGGGACCAATGGTCATAATCAATATCAATGGCCGTTCGTTCACCGTCTGGGAAGCTCGCTACGAAATCGTTCGCAGAGCAATCGAGTTTCTAGAACGCCGGTAATCGGACGTGCGGCGCGCGAGCCGCTTTCAAAATCTCGTCCGCACTATTCGGCGTGCCTTGGTTCGGTTTCCGCGATTTCGGGCCGTTGCCTGATAGGTCCGCTCTCGGGAGGCGCGCCTTTAATCCGCCGCGCTAAAGCTGGATAATCGAAGCTACCCGCAAACTGTGCCGGGCATCCGAGTTCTGGGCCAGCTGTAGGTCGGGAGGGCAATCATATGAAGCGGCTTATCGTCGTCATTGCATCTTTGACGTTTGGATGCTGTGCATTGCCCGCTTCCGCCGTGGCCCAACCGCGCGGGACGGGTTCGACTGCCACGGCTTCCGTAACACCTGTTCATCACAAGAAGCGCCATAAGGCGAAGAGGCATCATGTGAAGAGGGTCAGCGGGCAGAAGGCGCCCACCGCTGATCGCATCACCGAAATCCAGACGGCTCTCTCCCGCGATGGCTATTATCAGGGCGAACCGAACGGCAAGTGGGATTCCAGCACGGTCGCAGCGGTTCAGAAGTTTCAATCCGCCAACGGCATGGACGCGAACGGTAAGCTGGACGCGCCAACTTTGCAAAGGCTCGGCCTAGGATCGGATATTGCCGGCGTTTCCGCGCCGAAGCCGATTGTACCCGGTTCGCCGAATGCGGCTCCTTCATCGACCGTGCCTTCCGCGGTGCCGATGCCGCAAACCTCGACGACGTCGAGAGGCGGACCTGTTGCCTCTGCAGCCTCTTCACCTTCTTCGTCCAGTCAGAATCCTCCGGCGGCTACATCGAATCATTAGAGGTAGCGCAGAGCCGATGCGCATTTGACGCCGAAACCTCGCGGTTGCTAGGCTAAAGTTCTGCGTGTGCCGCAGCTTTGCGTCACAATCCGCCGAAACCTCGTGCACTGCCGGCGCCCAGCGGCAGCACTGGAGGAACGACAATGGCCACCGCGGTTGCCCCCACTGTTTTCAAGAATTACATCAATGGCGAATGGATCGAGGCTCGGAGCGGCAAAGCCTTCGAGGACCGCAATCCCGCGAATACCGGCGAACTGGTCGGCATGTTCCCCGCCTCGGCGGCAGAAGATGTCGCTGCGGCCATCGAGGCTGCGGCGAATGCGTATCGCCATTGGCGGCTCACGCCCGCTCCCAGACGCGCAGAAATTCTATTCCGCGCCGCAGAGATTCTTGTCGAGCGCAAGGAAGATTACGCGCGGGACATGACGCGCGAGATGGGCAAGGTTCTCGACGAAACGCGCGGCGATGTGCAAGAGGCCATTGATATGACGTATCTGATGGCAGGCGAAGGGCGCCGCCAATTCGGCCACGTCACACCTTCCGAGCTCCCCAGTAAATTCGCAATGGCCGAGCGCGTTCCCGTCGGTGTGGCGGGACTGATCACTCCGTGGAATTTTCCGATGGCGATTCCTTCGTGGAAAGCGATGCCCGCGCTCGTTTGCGGGAATACAGTGGTGTTGAAGCCCGCCGAAGATACTCCGCTCTCGTCCTACCATCTCGCGAAGGCGCTTGAGGAAGCCGGCCTGCCGGCCGGCGTGCTGAACGTTGTTTTCGGCGACGGCCCGTCGGCTGGAGCGCCGCTTCTGGCGCATCCCGGCGTCGGTCTTGTCAGTTTTACGGGATCGACGGAAACGGGACGCATCGTGAGCGAGGCCTGCGCGCCGACGTTTAAGAAGTGCCATCTGGAAATGGGCGGCAAGAACATCATCATCGTGATGGACGACGCGAACCTCGACTTGGCGATTGAGGGCGCGGTGTGGGGCGGCTTCGGAACCAGCGGCCAGCGTTGCACGGCCGCAAGCCGCGTCGCTGTGCAAAAAGGCGTGTACCACAAATTCGTGGAGAAATTCGTGGAGCGCGTGAAAGCGCTGAAAGTAGGCGACGGCCTTGACGCCACAAGTCAGATGGGACCGTGCATCAACGAGCAGCAGCTCAAAACGGTGATGAGCTATGTCGAAATTGGCCAAGCAGAGGGAGCGAAGCTCGCGACGGGAGGACATCGCCTGGAAACCGGCTCGCATGCGCGCGGCTGGTTCCATGAGCCGACCGTGTTCGTCGATTGCGATCCGATGATGCGTGTGTGCCAGGAAGAAATCTTCGGGCCGGTTGTTTGCGTGATTCCATTCGACACTTTCGAAGATGCTCTCGAAATCGCCAATGGCGTGAAATATGGATTGTCCGCCGCCATTTACACGCGGAACGTGAACGAGTCCTTCCGGGCGCTGCGCGACCTCGAAACCGGGATCGTCTACGTGAATGCGCCTACCATCGGCGCGGAAACGCATTTGCCGTTTGGCGGGACGAAGAATACGGGCAACGGCCACCGCGAAGCCGGGCTGGCCGCACTCGACTTTTACTCCGATTGGAAGACGCTCTACATCGACTATTCCGACCGTCTGCAGCGCGCCCAAATCGACACGAAATAAGTGCCCGCAAACGGGTCGCACTTGAGAGTGGTGGTTGGCCGCAGACGTTCTGATTTCCATCCTTGGTTACTAGCACGCCTTCCATTCGCTGTCTTCTAAGTCGGAATGTGAAAATTGGTGATCCCGGCTGGCCGGTTGGCCAAACCCTGGGGTTGGCCAACCGGCCAACCACCCAACTGCGGCTCCCTGGCAAGCTGCCTGGCCGGGCGCGCTTAGACCTTCAGGCCTACGAGGCGCATGAGTTCGAGGGCGTTGCTCTTGGTGACGACGCCTTCGCGCAGCTCGAAGTCGAAGCGCATTTCTCCATTTTCGATGTAATCCTGAAAGTGGGCATTGCGCACGGCGCTCCCTATGGATGCCGCCATGTCCGTGAGCGCGAGATCGTGCGTGGTGACCATTCCAATCGCGTGCTCGTCGATGAAGGCGCGGACCAGGCATTCCGCGCCGAGGCGGCGCTCGTGCGAATTCGTTCCTTCGAGCAGCTCATCGAACAAAAATAATAGGGGCTTTCCGCCGCTTGTTAATTCAAAGACTTTGCGAATGCGCAAAATTTCAGCGTAAAAATTCGAAAGGCCCTCCTGCAGGGAATCAGCGGTTCGAATGCGAGTTCCGAGAGACAGCGGAGTGAGGCGTAGCGCTTTCCCTCGGATCGGGGCACCGGCGAAGGCGAGTACGGCGTTGATGCCGACGGTTCGCAGGAGCGTGCTTTTACCCGACATGTTCGAGCCACTGACGAGCAACACGCGCGTGGCGGAGCCAAGCGCGACGCTATTGCGGACACATCGCGCGGCGGGTATCAGTGGATGCCCGAGCTCCTCGCCCTCGAATATCGCCTCGCGGCCAGGCGCTTCTACTATTTCCGGAAAAGGATCACCGGGGTGCTCGTGCGAGTACGCCGCAAGCGAAAGCAGAGCCTCCATTTCCGCGGTGAGTTCGACGCACGCGCGCATCCTGCGGCCGTATTTCCTGCGCCATGCCTCGACGGCAGCGGCGAGCTGCAAGGAGTAAAGCACCAACCAGTCGAGAATCGCGGCGATCATGCTATCGCGCGAGTCAATCCAGAAGACGAGCCTGGCCAGCTTGCGAATGGCGCCTGAGGCCGGACCACGCTCGCGCGTGAGTTCAGCGGAGAGCTTTTGCAAGTGAGGATCGTTAAACGGTTCTGCTTCGATCCTGGCGAGAATTTGGGCGAACAAGAGGATGGCATCCGCGTTCGCGGAAAAGTCTCCAAGGATTGTTTTGATGCGGCGCCGGAAAATCGCATTCACGATGGATGCGAGTACCGCACCAATCAGCAGCGGCAAATAGTTGCCAGTGTTCACCCAGTACAGAAGTCCGCCGATAATGAACAGGGATAAAACCACGGCCGCAGGCCGAACAGGATGCGGCCAAAGAACCGGACCCGACTCCGCCCAGCCGATCAGCGATTCGGGATTCAGTCGCACCCGCAGGTTGTCGCCGACCACGGCAATGTCTTCGCGCATGCGAGTTTTCTCGCGCAGTTCGGTGACGGAACCGTGACGCTCCCGGATGTCAGCGGCCGACGAGGGTTGGCGCAGCCATTCCGCGAGGCGGTTCTCGCCCATGGGCAAACGCGCAGTGGAAAGCAGCTCGAAAAGGCAGCCGCGGCCGAAGACATCAAGATCGTCGGCGTAGACGTGGTTCGGGTCACGGAAGCGGTCGCCCGATTCGCCGGTTCCGGCCCAGCGATCTTCGATTCGGGCGATGCCGCGACGATAAAAGGCGGCCGCTGCTTCAGCACGAGCGCGAGCGCGCAGTGTTCGTTCGTGCAAAATCGTGAGCAGCGCGTAGATTGCCGCCGGCGCGAATATCCAGTAGGAGGAAAAACGCGCGCGTTCCCAGGCCAACCACACGACGGCGAGCCCGATAGCGATCGTCAAGAGCTTGAAGTTTCCGATGCGGCGGTGAATGCGTTCTTCTTTGGAGGCTGCAGCAAGGCGAGCTGCGAGACATTCTGAATACTCGGCGTGCGGATCGAGCACACGAACCTCCGTAAGAGCCGCACCAGTCTAACCCCGATCTGATAAGAGGCCGCGGCTTGTGGTTACATCGAAGAGAGATTCGTCTGATCTCCCGGGCTCGACCAACTGTCGACCCGGGAGCCTTCCTTGCGCGTCCCGGCCGTTCGTCGCAGATACGCGACGAACGGGAAGAGAAAAACCGGCACACTCCGCTCGGAATGACGGCGCAAAGTTTGAAGCGATTGCCGCTGCAGGTCGTTTGAGGGGAGCACTCGATCTCGCGTGGTATTATCGAAGGCGCGGAGAATTTCATCATGGCGAAATCCGAATCTGTGAAGGTACTGGCTGTAATTCCGGCGCGGCAGGCGTCCACGCGATTCCCCGGCAAGGCCCTGGCGTCCATCGCGGGCAAGCCGATGATCCAACACGTGGTGGAGCGAGTTCGCCAAGCACAACTGGTTTCCCAAGTGATTGTGGCGACGGACGAAGACAGCATCAAGTCGGCTGTGGAATCCTTCGGCGGAGACGCAATTCTCACGCGCCGCGATCATCGCAATGGCACAGACCGGGTTGGGGAAGTTGCCGCGCACAGGCCTGCTGAAATTTACGTGAACGTGCAGGGCGACGAACCTCTGATCGATCCGGGAACGGTGGACGCGATCATCGCTGCCATGCTCGAGGATGAATCGATTCAGACAGCGACGGCCTGCTCCGCGATCGCTAAGCAGAACGACATCATGGATCCCAACATCGTCAAAGTGGTCCGGAATTTCGATGGCGACGCGCTCTATTTCTCCCGCGCCCCGATTCCCTGGGTGCGCGATCGCGGAGAAGCGGTTACCGCGCGGCACTGGAAGCATCTTGGGCTATACGCTTACAGGCGCGACGCACTTCTCGATTTTCCCACGCTTCCACCGGGCGATCTTGAGCGGGTGGAACAACTCGAACAACTCCGCTGGCTGGAAAATGGCATCGCGATGCGCGTGGTGGAAACGACCTACGATGCGATCAGCGTGGACGTGCCAGCGGATGTGGAACGCGTGGAAAAGCTGATTCGCGAAAACGCCGCATCGCCGCGTTAAACCGGGCAGCGCGATCAAAGAATAGCGATAGCGAAGATTTCTCGAAGCGGTTGGCTGCTGCCTTTGCTCCACCTCGGTTTCGACAATTTTCCACTTGCGCCGATTTCAACACGGGCGTATGACTGGCCTTGTAGGGCCCGGTATATAGGTACTAGGAGGTTGTGATGACTCCGCCGGACAAGCAGAGCTGAATTGCGTTTCAGGTCACTCCTGTCGAGCGACCCGCGCTCGGCGCCTTCGGCATCGGCGCGGGCCGACGAGTGAACAAAATGGGGAGCTGCCAGGCTCCCCATTTTGCATTTCGGTGCAAAAGTTTGCGCAATCGCGATATTCGCGTGGCTTGTAACTACCGGTGACCCTGCTTTCTAATGCGCGCTTTGCCGGCGGCTCTTCCACGCGTGGTACGCTGGAGGCAGCAGAGATAGAACGACCACTGCCGCAATAATGTAGTGGATCTTCTTGTCGATATTTGAAACCGTCCGGCCTAGCGTATATCCCACCAGCACCATGCCCCAGACCCAGAGCAAGCCGCCAACAATGTCGTACGCGAAATAGCGGCCATAATTCATTTTCGCCGCTCCTGCGACGGGCGGGCAAAAGGTTCGGATAATCGGAACGAAGCGTGCGAGGATGATCGTCTTGCCCCCATACTTCTGGTAGAAATCGTGCGCGCGCTCAAGGTGCTTTTTCTTGAAAAACCTAGAGTCCTCGCGCCGATACAAGCTGGCACCGGCCTTCCAGCCCACGAAGTAGCCCAACTGATCCCCCGCTATGGCGCACAGCGGCACCAGGACCAGCAGGGATACGAGCTCGAGGTGCCCCGCTCCCGCGAAGACGCCCGCCGTCACCAGCAAGGAGTCCCCCGGCAGGAAAAACCCCACGAACATGCCCGTCTCGACAAAGACGATGGTGCACACACCGACCGTGCCGCCCCATTCGATAAGACCGCGGACGTCGTACAACCACGCCAGAACGTGCCTTACAGATTCGGCCACCCGCTCGAGCCTCCTCTTCCTGAGAAGCCCTTAAACGCAGCATTTACAGTAGCATAAAAGGGGGGTGCGTCGCGTTTGCGGTGCGCCCAAAAGCACTAGTACCGTCCGCCTATAAGATCTGGCTGGCTGTACCATTTTCCGGGTCGGCTGCCTATCCGAAGATGCAGGTGTTAGAAGCAGTGATTTTCAGGAGGCCTGGTGATGGAAGGTGGCTACGCAGTCTGGATGGGGCAACCGGTGGTTCTTCGAGTGGTGACGGGCAACCTGCGCGTGCCGTTGCGCGGCCGATTGCTCTCAGAAACGAACGATGTGGTGCGGCTGCGCATAGCCGATAGCTGGGACGTCGATATCTTCAAGTCCATGGTCGTCGCGATCGAGCACGACAATCCGGTTTACGTTCTTAACTAGGGGAAGCAATGTCCGCCATTGCCAACGTCAACCCGCGCGCGAGTCAAATCGGAGCAATTGCCGCGGGAAATACTGCGGATTTTCAGGAAGTTTCCAAGGGCGAAGCGCTTACGCTTGTTCGAGACACCATCGTCGTTTTAGGGCTCCAAGTAGTTTTCCGGACGATGCTGTTCCTTAGGAAACTGAATTACTAGGGCGGGGCAATTCTTCGCGCCGCCTAGGCTGAATTTTTGCTACTGAAACACTTCGGCCGCCTTTACAAGCTTCCGGTCCAGCCCCTCAATCCCCCCGACCCGGGTCCTACCCTCGGACCCGGGTTCCTCCCCTTACCAAATGCGGCCTAAAGATTTTCTTGCTTTCCGAGAGGTCTAGGGTTCTACTCATGGTCGCCGTTTCAGCTGCCGTGTTCTTTCTTGCGACTCCTTCTCGACTTTTTCGTTGATGTCAGAGAAGATAATCTGTCAATGGGGTCGTCACCCGATAGAAGGTGGACTGACGTCGCTTGAAACACTTCGCTGACTCGCAAACGCCCAATCCAATTCGCGGCACGGCGCTCATACTTAATTCGGACAACGATCAATTTTCAATCGGGATGAAGAGCGGATTAAAGTCACGCAAGTTTGGCCCGGCAAGGGCTACAGGGAGGAGTCTGGTTCATGAGGATCGCGAGCGTGGCAAGCGCCTTTCCGCAGCACTACTATCGGCAGGAAGTTCTCGTTGCAGGGCTGAAGAATTACTGGCGCGATCGGCTCGCAAATCCCGGGATTCTGGATCGCCTCGATGAAAGCATGAAAGTGGACGGCCGTTACACGGCCAAGCCGATGGACTTCTATCTAAATATGGAAACCTGGGGGCAAGCGAACGATGCGTGGATCGAAGTTGCCCTCGATATCGGCGAACAGGCGTTGTGCCGCGCGCTGGTGTCCGCGGGAATTCAGCCACGCGATCTGAACGCGCTTTTTGTCACTTCAGTGACCGGCATCGCCGCCCCGTCGCTCGATGCGCGACTGATCAATAGGCTGGGACTATCGCCGAATCTCAAGCGCATACCGATCTTCGGACTTGGCTGCGTGGCCGGCGCGGCGGGCATTTCACGTGCGGCCGATTACGTCCGCGGATATCCCGACCAGGCAGCGGCGCTCTTATCCATCGAACTCTGCTCGCTGACGCTTCAACGCGACGATGTTTCCATGGCCCACATGATCTCGGCCTTGCTCTTTGGAGATGGCGCGGCGGCGACGGTCGTCGTGGGATCAGAGGTCGAATCGAACGGGCCGGAAATCGTCGCCACGAAGTCCGTGTTCTACCCCAACACCGAGCGCGTGATGGGCTGGGACATCTCCGAGAAGGGTTTCCACATCGTATTGTCGCCGGAAGTGCCCGATACGGTGGTGCGGCATTTGGGCGAGGACGTGGACACTTTCCTCGCCGAACAAGATCTTTGTCGGAGCGATATCAAGAGCTGGGTGATGCACACGGGCGGGCCCAAGGTCCTCGAAGCGACCGCAACTGCCCTGGGCATCACCGCCAAGGACTTGGAGGCTTCCTGGGAGTGTCTGCGCAAGGTGGGCAACCTTTCTTCCATGTCCGTTCTGCTCGTTCTGGAAGATGTGTACAAGCACCGCCGCCCGGATCCGGGCACGTTGAGCATTCTGGCAGCGATGGGTCCGGGGTTCTGCTCGGAGCTCGTTTTGCTGCGCTGGTAGCGCGAGCACGGCTTTTACACGCGCCGCTCGCTTTGGCGAGAATTATCGCTGGCCTCTTTCTCCTTTGCTCACCGCGAGTGCATGCGCAGGAGATGGCCGTTGACCTCGATCCCGCTGGCACTACCATCGAATTCACCCTCGGTGCCACAATGCATACCGTTCACGGCGCTTTCAAGCTGAAGAGCGGCCACATTGTCTTCGATCCCAAATCCGGCAATGCCAGCGGCAGTGTGGTTGTCGACGCGACAAGCGCCAACACCGGCAACGCCTCGCGGGACACGAAAATGCACGCGGAAATCCTGCAAAGCCGGAAATTTCCAGAAATCGTTTTCACGCCGACGCGGGAAAGAGGCGAAATCGCAGGGCAGGGAACTTCTCTCGCGGAAGTCTCGGGGATATTCCGTCTCTGCGGCCACGATCACCCCGCCACACTCTCGATGACGGTCGAGCCACGCTCGGGCAGCGTGAATGTATCCACTCAGTTCACGGTCCCCTACATCCAGTGGGGACTGAAAAATCCAAGCACCTTCCTTCTGCGAGTCAGCGACACCGTTAACCTACGCGTTCAAGCGATCGCCAGAGTATCGCCAGCCTCAAATTCGGCGCGATAATTTCGCTGACGGCGAAACTACAGGCAACCACCGGCGATTCTCGGTAGTTCACGTTACATCTGCGCACATTCAGCCTGCGTACCACGTGTGTATGTTACCGCCAATCCTAATCCGAGGTGCCTCGTGAAACAAAACGCTCCGCCTATTTGCGAAGAAACGATTGACCCAGTGAAGGCTCAGCAGGATCTGAACCTAGTGCGCTACAAGCGGGCTTTGGCTCGCCGGAATTTCATCAAGAACGTGGGCTTAGCCAGCGCAGGTATAGCCGTAGGCTCCGTGATGGAGGGCTGCTGGAATGGCGGTGTGTCCAAGGCGGCTGGGCCTTCGCCCGACGATGTGCTTAATTTTGCCTTGAACCTGGAATATCTCGAAGCCGAGTTCTATGCGATGGCGACGACTGGAGCGCCACTCAGTTCCAGCGTTACCGGGGGTACCAGTATGGCCATGGGCGGGAATAAGGTGACGTTTACCGATCCCTATGTGCAGGATACGGCCATGGAGATCGCGCAGGATGAGCTGGAACATGTGAAATTTCTGCGGTCGGCAATACCCAGCCCGGTGTCCGAGCCCGCTATCAATTTAGCGGCACTGGGGGTCGGTTTTGCCAGTCAGGCGGAATTTCTCACGGTGGCTCGGGCCTTCGAGGATACCGGGGTCAGCGCGTACGGGGGAGCCGCCACCCTCCTGATCCCGAACCCAACATACTTGCAAGCTGCGGCGCAGATTCTTGCAACAGAGGCGTTACATGCGGGGAATATCCGCTTGAGCTGTATCCTGAAAAATGTTGCACCATTTTCCACCGACAGCATGGATATTCCTCCCTACGACCCAGCGATTGATTCCGGCGGCACACAAACCACAAGCGCCTATTTCGCCACGGACTCGAATGCGCTGTCGCTTATCAGAACGCCGTCGCAGGTTCTGATGATTGTCTACCACACGATGTCAACCGGCGTGACTTCGGGAGGATTTTATCCGAATGGCGTGAACGGAAACATCAAAAGCACATAGCGCCTGTCTTGGAAGCGAGGCGCGGAGGCGGTACGTCCCGCGCTTCGCTTCTTTCAGACGGCAACGTGCCACGAGGAACCCTTATGAAGCATGCCACGCGGCAATTCTCTGCGGTCTGCGTATTGTTATTTGTCACTGCGCCAATAGTATTCGCCGGATCCCTCGATCCGGGCTTAATCGCACTCTTTCCTGAAAACACCAGTGAGTTCGCCTATGTCGATTTGAAGCAGGCCAGAGAATTTCCATGGTTTCGGTCATTTTTGATGCAGGTACTGCCGGTACGCTTTTATCGGTTCCAGCAGTTTATTACATCGCCCCAGCTCGGCTTGGGCAATGAGATAAGCTCAATAACCTGGGCAATTGCTTCTTCTCAGGAAGGCGGATCCGATGCTGCGCCTTTCGCGGGAGATATCGTCGCCGTGGCGACGGGCCAATTTGACGTGCAGACGGCGGAGTCGTTTCTGGAATCCCGAAATACCCCGGTCGATGATTTCGAAGGGTACAAGCTTTACGCGTCCGGAAGCGATTTAGGCCCGTCCGATATAACGTTCGCATTCCTTGATTCCAGCACCGTGGTCTTTGGCCCTCGCGTTTTGGCGGAGCGCCTGATACGCGTGGTTCATGCCGAAACGGCCAGCCTGAACCAAAATGCGCCTATGATTCAAGAGATCAATCAAGCGAATGGCGGAGGTATTCTCTGGGGTGTGCTTGACGCCGCCGGTGCTCATCAGACGATCCGGCAACTTGTGCCAAGAGCCGCAGATTTTCCTCAGGCGTCGCAACTGATTGGCAAAATGTCGACGATGGTAATCAACGTGGACGGTTCATCGGATGCAGGGATCAAAGTGCAGCTTCAGGCTCAATCGAGCTCGCCCCAAGACGCACTTCTGCTATCGCAATTGTGCGAGGCGGGCGTGCTGATGCGCCGCTATCAGGCCGGCGAGGCGGATCAGCCTCTCGCTAAAATACTGGATGATGTGAGCGTGCGCGCCAGCGGCGACCAAGTCCGCGTTTCGATGAACCTTACAAACGACGAGTTGCTCACTTTGCTCTCGAACGATATCTTTAGCCTTCACCTGTAACGCTCCATACGGATTTCCGGCTGGTCTCGCTTCGCTGCCTGTTCTCCACAGCTGTGTTCATCGAGTTACGTACTAAGGCAAACGCTGGATGTTCTTCGAGCCCCGCTCGCTCCACACTCTCCCTGGATGAAAGCAAGGAGCAATGAAACCGTGCCCTTTCGAATTATGATCGCCGATGATGAACCACACATTCGATCGGCGCTGCGAACTATCGTCGAGAACCATCGCGATTGGACCGTTTGCGGAGAAGCCAGCGACGGTATTAAAGCTATTGAAAAAGCTGAGGAACTCCACCCGGACCTGATTTTGATGGATGTGTCGATGCCGAATCTTGATGGCATCAGTGCTACTCCCCAAATTCGCGAAAGAGTTCCCGAGGTGGGTATTCTGATTCTTACCCTTCACGAATCCCTCGATCTGGCGCGCATGGCCGCCAAGGCAGGAGCCTGGGGTTTCGTCACGAAATCGCTCGCGTCAACTGACTTGGTCCCGACCATTGAGGCATTCCAGGCATCTTCGTCTCTGCCGTCGAGATAAGTCGCGGCGCTCGGAAGATCACTCCTTCGCCCCCGCGAATTATCGGTGCGCCAGGTCGAGATTAATTGGCTAACTCTCTTGCTACCATCGCCTAGTAGCCCTCACGAAACATCCACCGCGAAACTTTTGGTCGCGGGCGGTGTTAGTTGCTATTGATGGGGAGACAAACTTGGGAGGCCTACTAATGCGAACATTCCTGAAATGGACCAGTCTTCTGCTGCTTTCTTTTTGTTTCCTGATGCCTGCGCCGTCTTCGGCACAGGTTGCTGTTTCCGTGAGGATCGGGCCTCCGGCCCTGCCCGTCTACACGCAGCCCCCTTGCCCGCAAGAAGGGTACCTCTGGACGCCCGGCTATTGGGCTTATGCTGATGCTGGCTACTATTGGGTGCCAGGAGTGTGGGTTGCTCCGCCGCGTGTCGGCGTGCTGTGGACACCCCCCTACTGGGGTTTTGCAGGCGGACTCTACGTGTGGCACGCGGGATATTGGGGTCCTCATGTGGGCTTCTATGGAGGCATTAACTACGGCTTCGGCTATGGCGGCGTTGGCTTCGTCGGCGGACATTGGTTCGGCGGGCACTTTGCTTACAACACTGCGGTCGTCAACGTGGATAGGACCGTGGTCAGAAATGTTTACGTCAACCGGACGGTGATTCGCAACACCACAGTTGTAAATCGGACCAGCTTCAACGGCGAAGGTGGCGTGATGGCGAGGCCTACGGCTCGGGAAGAGTCCTTTGCCCACGAGCAACACTTTGAACCGACAGCCAATCAGTTCTCGCACGAGCACGCCGCCGCGCAAGACCGGAATCAATTTGCCTCCGCCAATCACGGCCGTCCCACGACCGCGGCGATGGACTCGGTCAATGGCCGGCGCTTCAACGAGCAGGGACGCATTGCGAATGGCATTTCCTCAGGCCAACTCAATGCGAGAGAAACGAAGAATCTGGAAGGTCGCGAGGCGCACTTGAATGGCGAGGTTCATAACGACCGTATCGCGAATGGTGGAAGGCTCACGCCGCAGGAACGCCAGCAAGTGAATCGGCAACAAAACAACCTGAGCCACTCGATTTACGACGATAAGCACAACGCAGCCACGGCCCACTACGGTAACAATGAAGTTGGTGCGCGCCGCGACGAGCAACAGCAACGCATCGCGAATGGCGTTCGTAGCGGCCAGATGACCGCCGGTGAGGCAACCAGAGCGGAAAACCACGAGCAGAATATCAATCGTCACATCGCGGCGGATCGCAGCGCCAACGGCGGCAAGCTGACGCCGCAGGAACGTAGGAACGTCAACCAACGCCAGAATAACGCGAGTCGCCAAATCCACAACGAGAAGCACAACGACAAGACGGAGCACGGCCGCTGAGGGGCCGAGCGACGAAAAGTGGCGCTGGGCCTTCGGGCCTGGCGCTACGAATCGGTTTGCGCTCAGTTAGGTCTTCAAAACTAACTTTCCGACGGTCTCCCGCCCTTCGAGCAGGCGGTGCGCCTCCGCTGCTTGCGCCAGCGGACGCACACTGTGAATGCGCAATTTCAGCCAGCCTTCGCGCAGCCCGGCAAAAACATCCCGCGCGCGTCCCAGCAATTCGTCGCGCGTGGCGATGTAGTTGAAAACCGATCCTCCTGAAATCGTGAGTGCTTTGGTCATCAGTGAGTTGGGACCTACTGGATCCGCTGGGCCGCTGGCCATGCCGAAGACTGTCGCCCACCCGCGATTTGCGAGCGCATCGAAATTTTTCGTGAAAGTTGTTTTACCCACGCCGTCGATGATGTAGTTGACGCCCTTGCCACCGGTCAGTTTCTTCGCCTCCTCGGCGAAGTCCTGCTTGGTGTAAAGGATCACGTGGTCCGCTCCGGCCTCGCGCGCTACTTTCGCTTTCTCCTCGGTCGAAACGGTGCCGATCGCAATCGCGCCCATGTGCTTCAGCCACTGCACCAGAAGCAACCCCATGCCCCCGGCGGCGGCGTGGACCAATACCGTCGAGCCTCGCTTGATCGAATAAAATTCGTGCAACAGGTAATGCGCCGTCAGTCCTTGTAGAATTATGGCGGCTCCATCTTCGAAGCTTACGTCATTCGGGAGCGGCGCCAGATTGGCCATCTTCACGACCTGGTATTCGGCGTCCGAGCCGATGCTCGAAGTTGGGTACGCGACGCGGTCTCCCGCTTTCACTTCGCTCACGCCTTCGCCGCACGGCTTCCCACTCCCGGCACCCTCAATTCCCAGGGTGAACGGGAAGGGAATCGGAATCCGAGCGCTGCCATTGCGAAAATAAATGTCGGCGTAATTCACTCCGGCCGCGTGGACTCTTACTAGCGCTTCGCCCGGCCCTGGTTGGGCCGCTCCAAATCCTCCAGCTTCAAGACGCTGGGATCGCCATACTGCGCAACGCGAATTGCTTTCATATCGCTCCTCCTGAGGGGCGGCAATTATGAGTTGGGATATACCGCGTTATCAAGTCGAACCGTGGGCCCGGTCCGCGGCGTCAAAGGATTCGTAGTAAGCTGTGGCTGCTTTGCTGCACTTGATTCGATATGGAACGAAGGCTTAAGGAGCCAACAAAATGAAAGTGGGAGCTCGCAATCGCGTCGTCGGAAAAGTGGCGGAGATCAAGAAGGGATCGCTGATGTCCATCGTGAAAGTCACGATTCCCGCATCGTCGCGCATGGCCTCGGTGATGACCATCGAGTCGCTGAAAGAACTCGGTATTAAAAAGGGGGACACGGTCGAAGTTGTTGTGAAAGCGGTGAACGTCCTTTTGATACGTAGTTAGTCATCGAACTGCAGATCCCTCACCCCAATCCGCAGAAGGCGCGGCCGCCGAACCTGTCATGCGGGCCGCATGGGCGCATTCCGAGGATATGGATGAAATCTTTACACGAGGGGTCGAAATCGCGCAAGTAGTTGTTGGTGTAAAGAAAAATCGTCCACGGTAACTTCACTTCGGAGGCGGTAAATAGCCTGTGCATTCGATCACCGGCAGCCTTGGGTACTTCGGGAAAGCGGGATCGGTCGCCGAAAGTTCGCAAAGGACGAATTTTGAGCTGCGCGCTGATTCGATTCGCCGGGCAAACCGACACTTCGCGCACAGCCCGGCGGACTCAATTTCGGAGGCCTCGCTGGCGGCGTTCTGCCGTTTCAAGTGGGGCGCGCTCGTTCGTCCTACAGGTTCTCGTCCGTGACCAGGAGTTGCTTGGCGCGTTCCGCCGCTTTCATTACCGCCTTGATCAGCGTCACGCGAAGCCCGCCTTCTTCGAGTTCAAGTATCCCGTCGATGGTGCATCCCGCGGGAGTGGTAACCGAATCCTTCAGGAGCGCCGGATGATGGCCCGTCTCAATCACCATCTTGGCTGCACCCAACGCCGTCTGCGACGCAAGCAGCGTGGCGAGTTCGCGTGAAAGCCCGGCCTTCACTCCACCCTCGGCCAACGATTCCAGAATAATGTAAATGAACGCCGGCCCGCTCGCGGAGAGGCCCGTGATGGCGTCCATATTTTTTTCCTCCGTCACCACGGTTTTGCCCACCGCGCCAAAGAGCCTCTGCGCCGTGTCCACATCCTTCGGGTCCGCAAATTTTCCCTTGGCGATCGCGGTGATCCCCTCGCCGACCATTGACGGTGTGTTTGGCATCGCCCGAATCACTGGCACTTTGCCCTTGAGACGCCGCTCGATGTAGTCCGTGGGCACCGAAGCGGCTATCGAAATCAGGAGAGTCTTTGGCGCTCAGACGATCGCGAATCTGGTCGACCACTTGCGCCACTGTTTGCGGCTTCACGCACAAGAGGATCACGTCGGCGTTCTTCACGGCCGCGCGATTGTCGCTGCTCAATCCAACGCCCACGCTGGGCCGTTCTTTCGCTCGCGCGATGGATGCTGCACCGTGGCGGAAATATTCTTCGCTGGCACGAGGCCCTGCTTCACGAACGCGTCGATCAGGATGCCACCCATTTTCCCCGCGCCCAGCACGGCAAGCCGCATGCCGCTATTTGAATGTGCCATTTGACCTCTTTCGCTCCGCTCGTCTCGGCGGGCAAATCGAATGGATGATACAGGACCAGTTTCGGATACGGAAGATTATAGCGTTCAACAGGCAGCGATCACTAAATCACACAGCGAGCGGCGCCCTGGCCGCCTTGCGCCGTGCGGCCCTTGAATGTATATTCGCGCTCGTCGGCAAACTTAGGGCAGGGAAGTCCATGGTGCAGGTAATCAGCCTGGAAAGCGTTCCAATGGTCGAGCGGCCGAATATACGGGAGGGGACTTTGCGGACCCGCCGCCTCCTGACCGGAGAACCCGGCACGCCCGGCAATTTCTCGCTGCAGCTTTCCTCCACGCCTACCTACTATTCGCCGCGGCATCGCCACAATTTCGATCAAGTGCGGTTTCAGCTTCAGGGCGACTTCGATTTCTCGACCGATGGCATCATGAAGCCCGGCTGCGTCGCATATTTTCCGGAAGGCACTTACTACGGGCCGCAGTCGAGCCCGTCGCCGAGCGAAACTTTGGTTCTTCAGTTTGGAGGGGCAAGCGGCAGCGGCTATTCTCCGCCGAGCAATTCGAACAAGCATCCGCCGAGCTCGCCCAATACGGCACATTTGCCAAGGGCGTGTACACCACGCTCAAGCCCGATGGCGCAAAAATGAATAAGGACGCTTACGAAGCAGTCTGGGAGCGGGTAAACGGGCGGCCGCTGGTCTATCCGCGCGAGCGCTATCTCCATCCTATTTTCATGGACCCGGCAAACTTCGATTGGGTCCCGCTGGCGGACCAGCCTGGAGCGGATTGCAAACATCTTGGAGAATTTTCGGAATTGCGCACTAGACTCGCGCTCTATCGCATTGCGCCGGGCGCGAACCTGCGTCTCGCCGGCCATTCGATCTACTTTGTGGCCGCTGGGTCCGGCGCCGTCGCCGCTCAGGATTTTCGGCGACACGCAACAATCCATCTGCACGAAAGCGAACAAGCCATCGCCACGGCGAGGGAGGAAACCAAGCTCCTCCAAATCGGCCTTCCGCGTTTTAGCGCGAAGTAAGAAGCCGTCGCGGAACTCTTTGCGTTTTGTGCGCGGCCTACTTACAATGGGAACTCGCTTTCGTCCCAATTGATCGTTTTTCGGCGAGAAGTTGCTTCCTGGAAATGGCTGACAGATCACTTCAAACGCCTCGCGCGCTTTACCGCTTCGCGGTTCTCACTTCGTGCTGCACGGCGCTGCTGCTGATGGCAGGCGCGCTGGTAACGAGCAATGACGCCGCGGATTCGGTCCCCGATTGGCCGCTCGCCTATGGCCGTATTGTTCCGCCGCTGATCGGGGGAATCCGCTACGAATATACGCACCGCGTGCTGGCCGGTATCGTTTCCATCCTGACCCTGATTCTGGCGGTATGGCTTGCGTGGTCGGAGCGCCGGCCGCTGGCAAGGCGACTCGGTTGGACGGCTCTCGCGCTGGTTGTTGCTCAGGCGTGCTTGGGAGGCGTTCGCGTGCTTGTCGGGTACCCGGCGCTTTCGGCGACGGCGCACGCCATACTCGCGCAAGTATTCTTCATCACCGTCGTTGGGCTCACGTTTTACCTAAGTGGCTGGTGGCAAAGAGACCTTCCGGAACTTGATGATTCTGGCTCGCCGCGCCTGCGCTCCTTGGCTGCGTGGACCACAGCCGCCATTCTGGTTCAGCTCGTTCTTGGCGCGGCGTTTCGCCACGGCGCGTTTGGAATCGATCCGCACCTGGTCGGCGCGGGAGTGGTCACCGCGATGGTCGTGTGGACGGGGGTAGTAGCAAAAAGGCGTTTTCGCCAGGTCCGGGATTCTTAGGCGCGCTACGATCCTATTGCACTCATTTTTTGGCATTCAGATTTTGCTGGGATTCGCGGCATGGTGGGCGGTTGCGGCGGCACGAGACGCGGTACAGCCAACATTTACGTATGTTTCGCTCACGGTCGCGCACGTCTTGGGCGGCGCGCTCGACGTTGGCCGCTTCGGTGATCTTGACGCTCACTTCGGTCCGTCTGATTCGCCCCGCCGTTCCGGTTGCGGTCGATTCGCGAGTGATCGGCAGGCGAGGCGAGAAGTCGCCCGAGAGGGCGGGGGTCTAGAGAAGCAATGAGTGATACTCGCACCGATACACTCTCCGCGTTCGACAAGCCCTGGGCGTACGTTGTACTGACAAAGCCGGACGTTACCTTCCTGGTCGTGATCACTACGATTGCCGGATTCTACCTGGGTTCGACCGGTCCGATTGATTGGGTGCTGATGCTGCAGACGCTGGGCGCCACGCTCCTGGTGGCATGCGGCACGGCCGCGCTGAACCAATATGTCGAACGAAAGATGGACGCGGTCATGCGGCGCACGGCGTCGCGGCCTCTGCCTTCGGGGCTGTTGCAGCCCGGGAAGTGCTGATTTTTGGAGTGGGCACGATCGTGGCCGGCGCGGCATGGCTGGCATTTCTGGTGAATGGACTGGCTGCGCTAGTGGCGCTGGCTACGTCCGTGCTTTATCTAGGGTTGTACACGCCGCTAAAAACGCGCACGACCCTTTCCACCGCGGTGGGAGCCATTCCGGGAGCGTTACCACCGCTGATCGGCTGGGCGGCAGCGCGAGGTTCGCTTTCGCTGGGCGGCTGGGTGCTGTTTGCGATTTTGTTTTTCTGGCAATTTCCGCACTTCATGGCGATCGGCTGGATGTACCGCGAAGATTACGCCCGCGCGGGCATTCGCATGCTGCCGGTCGTAGATCGAAAAGGCGACTCGACTTTCCGGCAGATCATTTGGACCTCTGCTGTTCTGGTCTGGGTGAGCGCCCTCCCGGCGGTAGTGGGAATGGCGGGGAAATATTACTTTTTTGGCGCGCTTCTTCTGGGAATGATTCTGCTGCAAGTGGGGCTGTGGGCGAACCGCACGCGCACAAATGCGCGCGCGAAGTGGTTGATGCACGCCACGGTGGCGCACATTCCGCTGCTGCTGGCCTGGCTGATCGTGGATCGGTTGATTACGCGATGAGCGGAGGCGTCCCGTCGCAGCAAAACGCGCGAAGGGGATGTGGCTTGATGCGGACGGGCAGCGGTCCCTACCGATGAGAAGTCCCTTTTTGGCCATGCTCCCGGCTGCGAATGCCGGGCTGAATGCGGCCTGCACCGTTTTCCTGCTTTGCGGTTACGTCTGTATTCGCAATCACAAGATTCGCTGGCACCGCGCATGCATGCTTGCGGCATTTGGATGCTCCGCTGTTTTTCTGGTGTTTTATCTCTATTTCCACCTGCATGCGGGCGTGATTCGATTCAGCGGACAGGGCTGGATACGCCCGGTTTACTTCACCATCTTGGTGTCGCACACGATCCTCGCCGCAGCGATTGTCCCGCTCGTTCTGATTACCCTTGCTCGGGCCCTGCGCGAACGCTTTGACCGGCATCGCGCCATCGCGCGATGGACACTGCCGATCTGGCTCTATGTCTCGATCACTGGCGTGGTGGTTTATTGGCTGCTGTACATTGCCTACACGCCGATATGGCCCGCGTGAGTTATTTGTAGGAGACGATGGCCTGGCCGTTTGAAACCTGAATATTGCTGATATCCGGCGGAAGCCGCAGCTTCTCGCGATTCTCAGGCGAAGCCATCATTTTGTCTACCGCGGCCTGCAGAGTGGATAAAGGCAAGGGCAGAGATCCAAGTTTTCCCGCCACAGGATCGAATTTCAGATAGCCATCCTGTGTCCCCACGTGTCCATCGAGCTCCAGCGCCAAATCCTTCCCATGAAAATCAAAAGTCACATAGGCTTTCACGAGGTCGCCATCTATATCCACGTTGACGTCCTTCACGGATGACTGAACCTGTTCCAGAGTTGCTGCATCGCCGCCCACTGCCGCTGTAGGATCGGCCTGCTGCACGTCCTTCGTGGGGGCGGAGGTTGCCGGGCCGGCTGCAGGAACCACGTCGGGCTGCGCTCCCTCGAGTTGCAAGTTTTGGTGGAGATAGGAGTTCAATTCCGTCCGATCCAGATCGACATCCACGGCCTGGCCGGCGGCCTTGGCTTGATCCGCTTTGGCGAACTTTTGCTCCACGCGCGCGGCAGCGGTGGGATCAGAGGGCATGTTTGGCGTACGGGGCTTTTTGAAAACGAGCGCCAATGCGAGAACGAGCACAGCAAGGCTCGACCAGGTAAGTATCCGGTATATATACGCGACGTTAAATTTGGCGGGACTGGGCATAGGACCTCCCCGGTGTCAGTTTACCTATGGCCACCGGCAAAGAACGCATTGCCCAGCGCCCACTGTGCCAAGTGTGCACTGTACGCACGGGCAGGTAACACCCAGCCATCAGATCGGAAGACGTGCCTTCGATTGAGCCTTTGCGGTAAGGGTTTTCGCGAGCCGGCTAATTCCTTGAGCCGCTGCTGCCGTTGGGACCGCCGTACAGTTTAGAGTGTAGGCACACGCCCGGGCGCATTCGTTGACTGTATGGGGAGCCACTCTTAAGCTTTCTGTGAATCCTTCAGTTCGCATCTGGTCACGCTGATTCTGCAGGCTGATATTGTTGAAAGTACAAGGAGAAATCATGCTCAAACTCAATGCGCACCTGAAGATCGCACTAATGGTCGTTGCGATGGTATCGGCCTGCGTTGCGTTCCTCGCCGCCGGCGAGAAACAGGAAGTCTTTAAGGGCGAGATTTCGGATTCTCAGTGTGCGTTCAACGTTCATTCAACCACGCATTCTCACGCCGAGATGCTCAAGACGCACACCATGGGAAACACTCCCGCAGATTGCGTGCGTATGTGCGTGGAAAATCTTGGCGGAGTGTACGTGCTCCAGACCAAAGACAAAGTCTACAAACTGGATAAGCAGAATCTCGCGGAAAAATATCCTGCCCAGGCGGTGAAGGTAACCGGCGTGCTGAATCCGAAGGACAATACCATCGCCGTCCAGTCACTCGTGCCTGTCGACGCCGAATAATTCGAACCAACCCACGGTCTCTCGCTACTGATCCAGCGCGCCAATCACGGCTTCCGTGAATTGAAGCGTGGTCGCCGTGCCGCCGACATCGCGAGTGAGCCACTTCCCTTCACCGTAGATTTTATGCAGCGCGTTCTCGATGCGCCGGGCAGCCTTCGCTTCGTCGAGATAATCCAGCATCATGATTGCGCTCATCAGCAGCGCAGTTGGATTGGCGACTCCCTTGCCGGCGATATCCGGCGCGGTGCCGTGGACCGCCTCGAAAATTGCCGCGCTCGTCCCGATATTTCCGCTGGGCACCACGCCCAGGCCTCCCACCAGCCCGGCCGCCAAGTCGCTCATGATGTCGCCGTAGAGATTGGTGAGCAGCAGCATGTCAAACTGATACGGATTCGAGCACGATTTGCATGCACGCGTTGTCGATGATCATCTCCTTGTACTCGATGTCGGAATATTCGGCAGCCACCTTCGCGCACGGACGTGAGGAAGAGGCCGTCGGACATCTTCATGATATTGGCTTTGTGCATGCCATGAATTTTCTTGCGCCCCCGCTTCCGCGCATATTCGAACGCGAATCGCGCCATCCGCGTGGACGCTTTTTCGGTGATGATCTTCAGGCTCTCGACGACGCCCGGCACCACCTCATGCTCCAGCCCCGCGTACAGGTCCTCGGTGTTTTCGCGAATGATTACCAGATCAACGTCCTGGAATCTGGATTTCACGCCCTCGAGATTTTTCACTGGCCGCACGTTAGCGTAGAGGTCCAGCGCCTTCCGCAAGCCCACATTGACGCTGGGCGGTCCCGTGGCGATGCCAGTCGCAAGTGGTCCCTTCAACGCCACGCCATTCTTGCGAATCGATTCGACGAGCTCCGGCTTGCATGAGGCCGGCGCCACGCTGGTGGATATCGCCGGGGGCGCTAGCTTGTTCCCACTCGATTTGAAGTCCGGCGGCGGCGAGTATGTGTCTGGACGGCGGCAGAAACCTCTGGCCCGATCCCGTCTCCGGGAATCAATGTAATCGCATGTTTCATTTTATGTAGCTCAGTGTAAGGGCATTTGGCTCAGGTCGATACACTAGTTGAGGCCTTGGCCTCATTTTCGTCACGAGCCTTCTCGGAAGAGCCGAGTTGGGCCTGCGCTCGCGAGCGAAATCTGGTATAATGACCTTGGACTTATCGGCGCGCGGCTGAGGCAGAGCGCGCGAATTCCGGGAGGCTGAAAATGGTTCAATTGACGCCAGTAGCGATAAACAAAGTAAAAGAGATTCTCTCGCAGCAGACACCCGAGCCAACGGGCCTGCGGGTGGCCGTGGTCGGCGGCGGCTGCTCGGGCTTCAGCTATCAAATGGCCTTCGAGAACCAGGTCAACGAAGCCAGCGACAACGTCTATGAGTTTGACGGCCTGAAGGTTCTCGTCGACCAGATGAGCGAGATGTATCTCGACGGTATCTCCATCGACTACATCGAAACCCTCGAAGGCGCGGGATTCAAGTTCAACAACCCGAACGTAAAGAGCACGTGCGGTTGCGGCAGTTCCTTCACGGTGTGACTTGGACTTCAACGAAATGCATATGACTCCCGGAGCGCATTTCTCCGGGAGTTTTTGTTTTTGGACTCGATTCCACGGCCGCGTGCGCCTCGATATGATAAACCGTTGCAGCTTCGCTCAATGGCGCGCGATTGAAAACTGGGCGCGCGCCCCGTATGCTATCGCCTTCAAATGAAAATCGCTTTGGCGCAGTTCAATCCGACAGTCGGCGATTTCGAGGGGAATCGGGCGCGCATCCTTGAGTTAGCGCGCGACGCCAAGTCCGGGGGCGCCGAGATGGCCATCTTTTCGGAGCTGTGCCTCTGTGGTTATCCGCCACAGGACCTCATCGAACGCCCCGCTTTCGCTGAGCGCAATCAAATTGAACTGGCCCGGCTCGCGCGCGACATATCGCTGCCCTCGTTGGTCGGATTCGTCGGCAAGGCGCAGGACGATACCGGCAAACCCGTCGCCAATTCCGCCGCGTTAGTCGGCTGCGGAAAAATCCTCTTCGAACAGCGCAAAATGCTTCTACCCACCTACGATGTCTTCGATGAGACCCGCTACTTCCAGCCGGCTCACACGCAGTACGCGTTTCCATTCAATACTGAGACGCTGGGGATCACCATTTGCGAGGATAGCTGGAACGACAAAAGCTTTTGGCCGGAGCGCCTCTACGATCGCGACCCCGTGTCCGAACTTGTGGGGAAGGGAAGCACGCTGATCCTGAACATTTCGTCGTCGCCCTATCGGCTGGGGATACGCGGGCTGCGGCACGATATGCTTCGCGCCATCGCCGTCGAGCGGCGCGTTCCTGTCGTGTACGTTAACCAGGTGGGCGGCAACGACAGCCTCATTTTTGATGGCTCCAGCGTGGCTTTTATGCCCGATGGGCGTATTGCGGCGCTAGCAAAATCGTTCGATGACGATCTCGTTTTTTTTGACAGCGCCACAGGCGCGGGTGACGTTCGCGCGCCCATGGAAGATGAGCTTGAGGCGGCCTACTGCGCCCTCGTGATTGGAACGCAGGGATTACGTTCGCAAATGCGGCTTCCGCAAGGTGGTCATCGGACTAAGTGGCGGCATCGATTCGGCCCTCGTGGCGGCAATCGCCGCAGACGCGCTAGGCCCTGCGAACGTCACCGGCGTGGCCATGCCAGGGCCGTACTCGGCGGCCGCCAGCCTGCATGATGCGGAGCGGCTGGCGCAGAACTTGGGAATCCAGTTGATCGCCATGCCGATCCTCGACACATTCGCAAGCTATCGCCAGACCCTTCAGAAAACTTTTGACGGCTCGGGCGAAGATACTACCGAAGAAAATCTCCAGGCCCGCATTCGCGGCAATCTCCTGATGGCCCTCTCCAATAAATTCGGCTCGCTCGTGCTCAGCACCGGAAATAAATCCGAATTGGCGGTGGGCTACTGCACGCTCTACGGCGACATGGCGGGCGGCCTTGCCGTAATTTCCGACGTTCCGAAAACAATGGTCTACGATCTGGCGAAGTTTGTGAATCGCAGCGGTGTACGAATTCCGCCCGAGATCATGGGGAAAGTGCCGACCGCCGAGCTCCGCCCCAATCAGACCGATCAGGACACCTTGCTCCCCTACGAAGACCTCGATCGCATCGTGAAAGCATATGTTGAGGATTTGCAGAGCCCCGAAAAAATCGCAGAGGATTGTCTTCTGCCCCTGGACGTAGTCCGTGCCGTCGTGGTTCAAGTCGACAAAAGCGAATTCAAGCGCAAGCAGTCGCCGCCGGGGCTCAAAGTGACTTCGAAGGCCTTCAGCGTTGGCCGCCGATTCCCGCTGGCACAAAAATTCTCCGTCTGAACAGCTCGCTTCCCGCACGTCCTACAATCCAAGGACGTTCACCAACTCCCGAACCGAAGCTGACGACTTATCGAGCGCGGCTTTTTCTTCAGGTGTTAGTTTAATCTCGATGATTTGCTCCACGCCCTTTGCCCCGAGCTTTACCGGCACACCAACGAACAGCCCTTTGATTCCGTACTCGCCCTCCAGATACACCGCGCACGGGAGAATCTTCTTCTTATCTTTTAAGATTGCCTCCACCATCTCAGCGACGGCGGCCGACGGTGCGTAGTATGCCGAACCCGTCTTCAGCAAGTTGACGATTTCCGCGCCGCCCTTGCGTGTGCGCGTAACGATGGCTTCAAGTCTTTCTTTAGATATGAGTTCGGGGAGCGGGATTCCCGCGACAGTCGAATACCTCGCCAGCGGAACCATGTCGTCGCCGTGTCCGCCGAGCACAAACGAATGCACGTTCTCGACGGACACACCAAGTTCCGCCGCCACGAAGGTGCTCATTCGCGCTGAGTCGAGAACCCCGGCCATGCCGACCACTCGGCTCTTCGGGAATCCGCTCACCTTAAACGCGGCGTGCGCCATCGCGTCAAGCGGATTCGTCACCACGATCAGGATCGCGTTGGGCGAAAGTTTCACCACAGCTTCAACTACTGCTTTAATTACGTCATAGTTCGCTTTCAACAGATCGTCCCGGCTCATTCCGGGCTTGCGGGGAAATCCGGCAGTGATGACGATGATGTCGCTATTGGCCGTTTCCTTGTAGTCGCCACCCGCGGTCGAAATACCCGTCGCACGAACGTCCGCTCCAAGAATCGGCGCCGATTCCGCCATATCGAGCGCCTTACCCGCTGGCACTCCTTCGAGAATGTCGGTCAGAACCACGTCGGCGAGCCCGGCATCGTGAATCCGCTGGGCCGTTGTCGATCCGACGAACCCTCCGCCCACAACCGTCACTTTCTTCCGCATTCGCCCGTCTCCTGATTATTGAGGATAAATTCGGCCTGCTGCGCGTGACCAACTCCCGCTTTTATCGTCCTACTGTGGCGGGGGCGTGCATATTATCGATGATCGCACGCGCGAACTCTGTGGTGCCTACCTTCGTGGCCCCGGCCATCAGGCGCTCGAGATCGTAAGTGACGCGCTTCTGCTGAATCGTGCGCGCGATGCCATCCTCAATCAACTGCGCCACTTCTTTCCAGCCCATGAAATCGAACATCATGGCGCCCGAAAGCATCACCGAGCTGGGATTGATCACGTCCTTATCCGCGTATTTCGGGGCCGTGCCGTGCGTGGCTTCAAAACATCCGTAACCATCGCCGATATTCGCGCCCGGCGCCATGCCCAGCCCGCCGATCTGCGCGGCGCAGGCATCGGAAATGTAGTCGCCGTTCAGATTCGGCGTGGCGAACACCTGGTATTCATCCGCGCGAGTGAGCACCTGCTGAAACACGGAATCAGCGATCCGGTCGTTCACCAGAATCTTTTTCTTCCACTGGCCGCGGCCGTGCGTGGCGCCGATGGCTTCAAGTGTTTGTTCCACTTCCGCGCAAATCCTTTTCTTGAAGTCGTCGGTCGCCTGATCGAGTCCGGGCTCGATCATCCCCGCGTTTTGCTCGATACTGAGATTCGCGTCGCGGTCCTTATTTCCCAAAATCCAACTCTCGCGTTCGGTGACGATCTGATCGCGAAACTCCTCGGTGGCCAATTCGTAGCCCCAGTCGCGGAAAGCGCCCTCGGTGAACTTCATGATGTTGCCCTTGTGGACCAGCGTCACCACGGTTCGCCCATGTTCGATGGCGTGCTGAATCGCGCGTCGTACGAGCCGCTTGGTGCCGCTCGGCGAAATCGGCTTGATGCCCACGCCGGAATCCTCGCGCACCTTTTTCTTGTCGTTCTTCAGCATCTCGTTGTTCAAAAAATCGATCAGCTTCTTCACCTCGGGCGTTCCGGATTTCCATTCGATTCCGGCGTAAACGTCCTCGGTATTTTCCCGGTAAATCACTACGTCCATCCGCTCCGGGTTTCGCACCGGCGAAGGCACTCCTTCGATATAGCGAACGGGACGCACGCATGCGTAAAGATCGAGCAGTTGCCGCAGGGTCACGTTCAGCGAGCGGATTCCGCCTCCCACCGGAGTCGTGAGCGGGCCCTTGATCGCCACGCGAAAATCGCGGATAGCGTCCACCGTATCCTGAGGCAGCCAGTCCTTGAACTGATTGAACGATTTCTCCCCGGCGAACACCTCCAGCCAGGCGATCTTTTTCTTCCCGCCGTACACTTTCTCAACCGCCGCGTCGAAGACCTTTCGCGAAGCCTTCCAGATATCGCGTCCCGTGCCGTCTCCCTCGATGAACGGAATAATCGGCTGGTCAGGAATGTTAAATTTGCCGCCGCTGTATTCAATGACCTTGCCGTGCGCTGGAACGGGAACCCCGTTGTACGAACTCTTCATCGGTTGCCATCTCCTCTTGCTGTCTAGCGATGCTACAACGGAACCAAATACCTTAGCATAATCCGCACGTGTGTGTACCAAGCGGATCACGGCGAATTGCGAAGATTTGCACGCAAAATGATGCGCCGGATCCCTCGGAAACTCTCTTAAGCTTTCACTTTAACTTGATGTTGGGACCCCCTCTGGATTTTTTTGCTTTCAACTTACGCTCGAAGTGTCGGCAAGCCGACGGCCGCCACGTAAATCTTCTGAAGCATTCTCCTTGGAGCTTTATGCACCGCTACTCGTCCAACTTGACGCCGGCACCCGCTTGGACGGGTTCGCAATGCCGGCAATTAGCATTCCCAGCAGGAATCCCCCCACGTGCGCCCACCAGGCAACTCCGCCCAAACTTGCTTGACCCAGCGAAACCACACCGCTCAGAAATTGCATCGCGAACCACAGGCCGATAAAAATAATCGCTGGAATTCGCCACAGGAAAAAAATGATGAAAAGCGGCACGAGTGTCAGTATCCGAGACCGTGGGAAGAATACGATGTACGCGCCCAGCACTCCCGAAATTGCGCCGCTTGCTCCGATCGACGGAATTTGCGAGCCCCAGGAAAAGAGAACCTGTGAAATCCCCGATCCGATTCCGCACACCAGATAAAAGACCAGATAGGCAAGAGGTCCGAACCGGTCCTCCACATTGCCCCCAAAAATCCACAGAAACCACATGTTGCCCAGAATGTGAAGAATACCGCCATGGAGAAACATGCAAGTGAAGAGCGGCAAGAGCGCCTGCTCCATGGTGTAGTGGCGCCCGGCCAGGACCAGCGAAATTTTCGCTGGAATCAGTCCATACGTTTTAATAAATGCATCCGCGGCCGCCGGCGACAGCGAGATTTGATGCACGAAAACAAGCACATTTACGGCGATCAGCAGCAGCGTTACGAATGGCACCGACCGTCTCGGTGTCATGTCCTTGAGCGGGATCATGGCTTAGGCCCGCACCTTGATTTACTTGCCGCGAGTGCCGCGCTCCGCAATGACTCGCCGGTGTAGGCAGGTTCGGATCGAGGTGCGCTTCGCCGGAAATTTTCGATTTCATCCAAAGTTGCGATGCGCCCGCGCGCACCGAGTCCGGTGCAATTCAGCGCCGCGGCCGCGCAACTGAATTCAAGTATTTCTTTCGGTTGCCAGCCACGCACCAGCCCGAAGACGAATGCGCCGTGAAAAATATCGCCCGCGCCGGTGGTGTCCACGGCGCGAACGCGAAATGCCGGGGAAAGCAGGAACTGCTCGCCGTCCCAGAGGGGGGTGCCCATCTTTCCCAAAGTCGCGCCCGTCATCCGGCACTTGAACTGCCCGCAGATTTGCGGCAACGCTTTCAGAAGATTCGTCTCGCCCGTCAATCCTTCCGGGAAATTGCTCGATGTAATCGCAAGATCCACATATTCAAGTAACGCTTCAACTCCCGAATAACGGTTGTCGAAGTCTCCCACGACCGGTACGTTCTCTTCGCTGGCCCAGCGCGCCGCCTGCGTGGCAGCTCCGGTGTCGTGGCCATCCACGAGAAGCGCGCTCGCACCCGAAATCGATTCGCGCCTCAAATCTTTTGCATGTAAAGCGATACTTGAATCTCGATTCCACAGCACGGTGCGGTCGCCGGATGCTTCGTCGACGAGGATGTGCGAAGTTTGGCTTGCGCATCGATCGGCGACGATCCAGTGCGCGTCAACCCCCTCCCGCTGCATCTCGTCAATTTGAAATCTACCAGCGGCATCGTCTCCAACTTTTCCCACATAACGTGCCGAAAGTCCCCAGCGGCGGCACGCTACGATGGCGCTGGCGACCTGCCCGCCGGCCTTCACTTCAGACGAACGAATTTCCACCTTCGAATCCAGCGCAGGGAAGTATGGCAAGCGAATGATCGTATCGGTGGCGTTGATTCCCACTCCGACGACGTCCACGGAGTCGACGCTTGGAGCCTTCATGTCGCAATCACTCTAGCCGAGCTTCCGAACTTTTCAAATGGCCGGATGAAAGTTCTTCGGGCGCGTTTATTAATTGCGAAGCGTGATCTGCTGTGATAGAAAATTTCTTCCGAATATAGCGAGTTGCGCACCTAATGAATTGCTTGCAATCGCGGCGTCCACGCGTCAGGGGTCGGCAGGCCGACACTTCAGATGCCACTTCATGAATCTGAGGCTATTATCCTGCAGCGCTACACCCTTGGCGAATCCGATCGGCTGGTCAGTTTTTTCTCGCGGACCATGGGAAGAATGCGCGGCGTGGCCGCAGGCGCGCGCAAGCCCAAAAGCCGTTTCGGCGCCACGCTTGAAAGGCTTTCTTATATTCGCGTTTGGTTTTTCGAACGCGAAACGCGCGAACTCGTTCGCATCAGCCAGTGCGAAATGATCGAATCTTTTCTCGACGCGTTTAGCGATTATCCGTCGAGCGTGGCCCTGGCGCTGTTCAGCGAAATAACGGAAACGGTTCTGCCAGATCGCGAGCCGTCGGACGCAAATTTTCGCCTGTTGCTGCTGGCGGCGCGGGCCGTGAAGCGCACCGGCAAGCCGGACCTGCCCCTGGCCTACTTCGCGCTCTGGACGGTGAAATTGGGCGGTTGGCTTCCATCGCTGACGCGATGTGCGCGCTGCGGCGACGTATTTGACCCAAATGCTGCGGGATACTTTGGGCCGGGCGCTTCCGCGGTTGCGTGCGGGAAATGTCGAAAACCTGGGATGCGGATGCTTTCACCGGCAGCTCTAGGCGCCGCCCGAAAAATGTTGGAAGAGCGGCTGGACCGCCTCACCGAGAAATCGGACGCGCTCAGTCCGCGCGCAGCCAGGGAACTGGCGGACGTGATGCTGGATGTAATTGAGCACCAGATTGATCGCAAACTGAAGTCGCGGGAACTTCTAGAATCACCCGCGTAAAGCTTCTAACTCGAAACATTAAAATGACAAAAATAGACTCCAAAAGCAGGGGATTGACGTTCCAAGATCTTCTATTGAAGCTTGAACATTATTGGACGAGCCGCGATTGCATTCTGCAGCAACCCTACGACATCGAAGTGGGCGCGGGAACGATGCACCCGGAAACTTTTCTGCGCGTACTCGGGCCGGAGCCTTACCGAGTGGTCTATGCGCAGCCGAGCCGGCGTCCCACGGACGGGCGCTACGGCGAAAACCCGAATCGGCTATATAAACACACGCAGCTTCAAGTAATACTTAAGCCCTCGCCAGCCGACATCCAGGATCTTTATCTGGAAAGCCTCGCCGCGGTCGGAATCGATCTCAAAGAACATGACGTTCGATTCGAGGAAGACAATTGGGAGTCACCGACACTCGGCGCCTGGGGAATCGGCTGGCAGGTGCTGCTGGACGGGCTTGAGATCACGCAGTTCACCTATTTTCAGCAGTGCGGTGGCATCGATCTCGATCCGATTTCAGTGGAGCTCACCTACGGCCTCGATCGCATCGCGGCGTATCTTCAGGGCGTGGACAATGTGTTTGACGTTCGCTGGTCAGACACCATGAGCTATGGGCAAGTGCGGCTGGCCGAGGAGCAGCAATTCTCGGCTTACAGCTTCGACTACGCCGACGCCGCGTCCACACGAAAGCAATTCGATCTGAACGAAGCGGAGGCCGCGCGGCTGCTCTCGAAATGGAATGCTGCGGGCAAGACGAAGCCAATCGAAAAGCGCTTTCCAGTCCTGCAAGCCTACGATCTGTGCCTGAAATGCTCGCACCTCTTTAATGTGCTCGACGCGCGAGGCGCAATTTCAGTCACGGAGCGCGCAGGGATGATTGGGCGCGTGCGAAAGCTGGCAACGCAGGTCGCGCGGGCGTGGCTCGATCAGCGAGCGGCAGTGGAAGCTTCCGCTGGAGTTGTGGCATGAAGTCCAGAGCGAAATCCAGCGTCGCGCCCAAAGCTTCAGGTGCCTCGAAATCCTCCGGGGATTTCCTCTTCGAGATTGGCTGCGAAGAAATTCCGGCCGGCATGATTGCGAAAGCTGCGCGCGAGCTTAAAGCAATACTTGCGAATGCATCTTTCGACGCACGCACTCGTCGGCGAGACGACAGTTGAAGAATCGATTGAAACATTTGGCGCGCCTCGAAGGCTCGTGGCGATCGCCCGAAATATTCGAGTAAAACAGGAAGATGTCAGCAGGGAAGTCATCGGTCCACCGAAGTCCGTTGCATTCGACGTGGCGGGCCAGCCGACGCGCGCGGCGTTCAGCTTTGCGGAAAAGCAGGGTGTCCCGGTTTCGAAACTTGCGATCGTCAATACGCCGAAGGGCGAATACGTTGCGGTGAAACAGGTAATTTTGGGGAAGGCCGCCACCGAGATTCTTGCCGGCATTTTGCCAGAAGTGATTCGCGAGATTTCCTGGCCGAGGTCGATGTATTGGACGGGGCTGCAGAGCCCGCGTTTCATCCGGCCCATTCGCTGGATCGTCGCGCTGCTCGACGGCAAGATAATCCCGTTTTCACTCGCCGGAGTAAGGCCGGAAACCACACCGAGGGGCATCGCTTTCTTGGCAAGAAGAGAATTCGCGGTCACGGGGTCCGCGGATTACGAATCAAAGCTTCAGGAAAAACTTTGTCCTGTGCCGGCCGGAGGCGCGCCGCAAGAAAATTGAAGCCGAGCTGCATTCGCTGACCAGTCGTCGCAAGGTCTGCGTGCTGCATGAGGATGCGGGATTGCTCGACCTCGTCACCTACTTGAATGAGTATCCGACAGTGATCCTCGGCAACTTCGATCCGGCATTTCTGGCTTTGCCTGAAGAAATCCTGATTACGGTGATGCGCGGCCATCAGAAATATTTTGCCGTCGAGAATCGTTCGACGGCGAGCTCGCGCCGCACTTTCTCGCGGTCATCAATCTCGCGAAGCGATGCGAAGGGCCTGGTGCGGGCGGGGCACGAGCGCGTGCTCCGCGCCCGCTTTGCCGACGCTCAGTTCTTCTGGGAGACGGATCAGAAGATCAAGCTGGGCGAGTATCTGCCGAAGCTCGCGGCCGTCACCTACGAGCGGCGGCTGGGCAGCTATGGCGACAAAGTCGAGCGCATGCGGGCGCTGGCGCGATGGCTTTGCGAGCAGTGGTTTTCGGGCGGTGTGGCGCAGGCGGATGTGGCTGGGTCGGACCGCGCCGCGGAACTTGCGAAGTGCGATCTGGTGACGGAAATGGTCCGCGAGTTTACGGAACTGCAGGGAATCGTGGGAGGCTTTACGCGCGCGCGCAGGGCGAGGCGGAGGACATTGCCTGGGCGGTGTACGATCAATATAAGCCGCTGGGCCTTGATGATCCCTTGCCGCGCAACCTGACCGGCTGCGCCGTGGCGCTGGCGGACAAGCTGGACTCGCTGGTGGCATGCTTTGCGGTTGGGGCGATTCCGACGGGTTCAAGCGATCCTTTCGCTTTGCGGCGCGCGGCCCTGGGAATCGTGAAGATCATTCTGGAGAAGAATCTGCCGCTTTCGCTTTCGGCGGCCATCTCGGCAGCGGCGAAGTCGCTGAAGGAACATGCGCCGAAGATCGAGGATCGCCCGAAGCGGAGAAACAGGTGCTCGATTTTCTGCTCGAGCGCGCGCGCTACATTCTGCGCGAGCGGCGCGGATTTGCCTACGATGAGATCAACGCCGCGTTTGCGGCGGGCGCGGACGATCTGGTGGACGCCGTGAGCGCGTGGCGGCGGTGAAGGCGATCCGGCAGACACGAAGAATTTCGCGCCGCTGGCGGCCAGCTTCAAGCGCATCCGGAATATTCTGGAGAAATCCGCCGGCAAGGAGGACAAGGACAGGGAGCGGTGAAGCAGAAGTTGCTTCAGGAAGCAGCGAACTTCAACTGCATATCGGCGGCGCAGCGATCGGCGAGGAGGCCACGCGCTTAAAGAAAGAAAAGAAGTATCGGAAGGCGCTGGAGAAGATTTCAGAGCTGCGTCCGGCGGTGGATTTCTTTTTCGATAAAGTTCTAGTGATGGCTGAGGATGAAGAGGTTCGCAGAAATCGGATCGCGCTGCTCGGGAACTTGTTGAAGGAATTCTCGACGATCGCGGATTTCTCGGAATTGGGATGCGGAAGAATCGAAGTGAAGTCTACCTGAGGTGTTGCGTGAATCGCCGGCAGTCGAATTGAAGTGTTTCTTTAGTTGTCGGCAGCGCCGACAAAAGTGTCGCGATTTTCAAATGAGAAACTAAAGTTGAGGAGAGACATGAAATACGTTTATTTCTTCGGCGCGGGAAAAGCGGACGGCACGGGCGACATGAGGGAACTGCTCGGCGGCAAGGGCGCCGGCCTTGCGGAGATGACGCGCATCGGTCTGCCGGTTCCGGCGGGATTCACGATCACCACCGAGACCTGCGACTACTACTTCAAGCACGGCCGCAAGTATCCCGAAGGAACTGCGCGCGGAAGTTGCGAAAAATGTCGCGCAGCTCGAAAAGCTCACCAAGAAAAAGCTCGGCGACGCGAAAGATCCGCTGCTGGTCAGCGTGCGGTCCGGCTCGGCGCGATCGATGCCGGGAATGATGGAGACGATTCTGAATCTCGGGCTTGAACGAAAAGTCCGTGGAGGGGCTCGCGAAAGCGACAGGCAACGAGCGCTTTGCCTGGGATGCGTATCGCCGATTCGTGCAGATGTATTCGAGCGTCGTGATCGGCCTGCCGAAGGAAGATCTCGAAGATCGCCTGCGCGCGATGAAGGAATAGCTCAACGTGAAGGACGATACGCAGGTGACGGCCGAGGGCTGGCGCGAGCTGGTGGGCGAATACAAGGCGTACTTCAAGGAAAAGACCGGCAAGGATTTTCCGGAAGATCCCGATGGAGCAGCTCTGGGGCGCGATTGGCGCGGTGTTCGAGTCATGGATGGGCGAGAAGGCCGTCACTTACCGGCGCGTCGAGAAAATCACCGGACTGCTGGGCACGGCAGTGAACGTGGTGCAGATGGTGTTCGGCAATACCGGGCGAGAATTCCGGCACGGGCGTTTGCTTCACGCGCGATCCTTCGACGGGCGAGAAGGTTTTCTTTGGCGATTTCCTGCTGAACGCGCAGGGCGAAGATGTGGTCGCCGGAATCCGCACGCCGCTGCATCTGAGCGAACTGAAGAAGCGCATGCCGAAGGTTTACAAGCAGCTTGAGAAGGTCCGCGAGAAACTCGAAAAGCACTATCGCGACATGCAGGACATGGAATTCACGGTCGAGAGCGGCAAGCTCTACATGCTGCAGACGCGCACGGGCAAGCGCTCGCCCGCGGCCGCGTTCCGCATCGCCGTCGATATGGCGAACGAGAAGCTGATTAAAGTTGAAGAAGCACTTGAACGCATCAAGTCCGAAGATGTCGAGCGGCTGTTCTATCCGGTGCTCGATCCGAAGCTGCCGCGCAACGAACTTGCGAGCCGGAAAATCGCGCGAGGAATCAATGCGGTGCCGGGCGCGGCTGTGGGCAAGGCTGTGTTCACGGCGCGAGGAAGCCGAGGACTGGGCGGCGCGCGGCGAGAAGGTGATTCTGGTGCGCCGCGAGACCAGCCCGGAAGATGTGGGCGGCATGTACGTGGCGCAGGGAATTCTGACGGCGACCGGCGGCAAGACCAGCCACGCGGCGGTGGTCGCGCGCGGGTGGGGGAAGTGCTGCATCGTGGGCGCGGAGAAGCTCGACATCGATGCGCGCAGCGAAGAAGATGACGCGTCGGCGGGCACAGTCGGTCAACGAAGGCGAGTGGATCACGCTCGACGGCGGCGACGGCTCGGTTTACACCGGCGCAGATCGAGCTCGTGCGGCCCGGAGCCGCCGAAAGCCTACGAAACGCTGCATGAAATGGGCCGATAAGATGCGCAAACTCGGCGTGCGCACGAACGCGGATACGCCGCAGGATGCGCGCGTGGCGCGCGAAATGGGCGCGGAGGGCATCGGGCTGTGCCGCACCGAGCACATGTTCTTCAAGGATTTCGAACATCCGGAGAAGAGCGCTGAGCGGCAGCTTGCGATTCAGGAAATGATCCTGGCGGATACGCCGGAAGCGCGCCGCAAGGCCCTCGACAAGCTGCTGCCGTTCCAGCGGCGCGATTTCATCGGCATCTTCGAGGCGATGGACGGCTTGCCGGTGACCATTCGCCTGATCGATCCGCCGCTGCATGAGTTTGTGCCGCACGAGCGCGGCAAGCAGGAGGAGCTGGCGAAGAAAATCGGCATGTCGCCGGAAGCGGTGGCGCGCCGCGTGGAGCAATTGCACGAAGCGAACCCGATGCTCGGCCATCGCGGATGCCGGCTTGCGATCACCTATCCGGAAATTCTCGAGATGCAGGTGCGAGCGATCATTGAAGCGGCGATCGATTGCCAGAAGCGCGGCATTAAAGTGTTACCTGAGATCATGCATCCCGCTCACTCTCGACAAAAAGGAGCTGCAGATTCTCGAAGAAGCGACGCGGCGAGTGGCGGACGAGATCATTTCGCAGGCTAAAGTGAAACTTGAATATCTGGTTGGCACGATGATCGAGCTGCCGCGGGCGGCGCTGCTTGCGGACCAGATCGCCGAGGTCGCCGAGTTCTTCTCGTTCGGGACGAACGACCTGACGCAGACGACCATGGGCCTCTCGCGCGACGATGCCGGCCGGTTCCTGCCGGAGTATGTGGACGAGAGCAAGGCGGCGATCTTCAAGGACGACCCGTTCCAGACGCTCGATTCGAGGGCGTCGGGATGCTGATCGAGTGGGCCATCGAGCGCGGGCGCAAGACACGGCCGAAACTGAAGATCGGAATTTGCGGCGAGCACGGCGGCGATGCGGAGAGCGTGAAGTTCTGCCACCGCGTGGGGATGAACTACGTGAGCGCGTCGCCGTTCCGCGTGCCGATTGCGCGGCTGGCGGCAGCGCAGGCCGTGATCGAAGAGAAACAGGCAAAAAGAACGGAAGGCGCAAGGAACGCTCGTAGTTGAAGGAAGTCCGGATGATCGGGCAAATCTTCCCGCTTCTTCTTCGCGTGCGGCGCGAATTGCGCCGCGTCGGCCGATCCCACGCCGGGCGCCGGGGCGCAGGCCTACATGAAATCGGCGATGCCGTATCACGGCTTGTCCGCTCCGTTGCTTCGCGCGACCTGCAAGAGAATTGTTCCCTGAGATTGATTTGCCATCCCGCGAAGTTGTGGCGGAGAACAGTGCTCGAACTTTGGCGTGGCGCGAAATTCCGCGAGGAGCGCTACGTGGCGATTGCGCTTACCGGCGACAAACGTGCGGCCGCGTTTCAAACGCCGATAGCGATGCCAATCTACGAGGAAATTATTGTGACAGGCGCGTGGTGGGACTACGTGGACGACGTTGCGGCGCATCGCGTGGGGACCATCTTGCGCGACTATCCGGCGCCGATGAGGAAGAAAATGCTGGCGTGGAGCACGTCGCCGAATATGTGGAAGCGGCGGACATCCATCATCTGCCAGCTGGGATTCAAGCAGGATACCGATCTCGATCTGCTCTATGCGTGCATCGAGCCTTCGCTGGATTCGAAAGAATTTTTCCTGCGCAAGGCGATTGGATGGGCGCTGCGGCAATATGCGTGGACCGATCCGGCGGAAATCAGGCGTTACGTTCGCGAGCAATAGAGACGGCTGAGCGGCCTCGAGCCGGCGCGAGGCGCTCAAGAATATCGGAAATAGGCTTTGTTTTCGCTGCGTTTTTAGTGGGAGACATCGCTGAAAGAAATGGCGACGGGCGCTTTGTCCGCTTCGGCGACCTGAAACATCTGGCGCGGATGCAGATTCATGGAGCCGGCGAGAATGGCGTCGGGCATTTCCTGGATGCGCATGTTGAACGTGTTCACCGAATCGTTGTAGAACTCGCGGCGATCGGCGATTTCGCTTTCCAGTTCCGTGATGCGGCCCTGAAGATGCGTGAAATTGGCGTTGGCTTTCAGGTCGGGATAATTTTCCGCCGTGGCGATCAGGCGGCCGAGCGCGGCCGTCATATCCGTGCTGGCCTGCACTTTTTGATCCACCGTAGCGGCCTGGGCGTAGGCGTTCGGGCCTGGGTGACGCGTTGGAAGCGTTTCGCTCTCATACTTCATGTAGGCCTTGCAAACTTCGATCAAGCCGGGAAGCTCGTCGTGGCGCTGCTTGAGAAGCACGTCGATATTGGCCCAGGCTTTGTCGACATTATTTTTTACGGCGATCAGCCCATTGTACAGCGTGACGACATAGGCCACCGCGCCGCCGATTACAAACAAAAGGATCAACCAGGGAATCAGGCTCATGATATCTCCTCGGTGATTCGTAAGGTTACGTCCATCCCAGGCTCAGAACCAATAAATAAGCACAGGCCAGCGTCAACGCAGGTCCGCCCCAGATGCACAGCGCCGATTTCCAGGCCAGCGACTGCACTACTTGGCGCTGGCTGTGCCAGGAAATCATGAAAAATTCGTCGATTCGTCCCTTTGCCGATTGCGACCGAAGAATGCGTATTGAATCCCGTCGCCGATTGCGCCTCGGGGCTAGCTTCCGGGGGCGCGGTTCCGGTTTCGACGCTTGTGGCCGAGAGGCCGCCTGCGGCGCGTTGGCCGCGGCGCTGCCGGCGTGCATGGCTTCTTCTTCCAGGGAAACCGACGACCAACTGGCGGCATTCGACGAAGCCGATTGCGTTGCGCCGGAGACGGAGGTGTTCACGCTTACGTCCAGCGGTCACTTTCAACCCCGGCGCCCAACCTAACGTCCGCAACATGGTGCTGCCGGTGGGGCCGAAGAAGTTTAAGCGAGATTTGAATGACGAGCCGAGCGCAGCGACATGTGGGCAGGGCGTCCAGTGTGCCGCCGCTTCGTTTTGGCAGAGCGTGCCGAGGACAAACAGCGGATCGCCGGGCTTGATGCAATATTCCTCGAGGCGAATTCTTTCAGAGCCGCTGAGGCCGTAGCGCAGCAGGAACGCGTTGGCATTTTCGGGCATCATATTGCCGGAGCCGAAAAGGGAGCCGCCGATTTCGTCTTTGAAATTGCGGTGAATATCGAGTTCAGCGCCCTGCGGATCCACCAGAGCTTCGCCCGTGGCGTCCTCGATGAAAAATGGAACGTAGAGGCTTTCGTCCGCCACCTTTTTCCACTCGCGATTCCGTCCAGACTGCCGCAATTGCCAAGCCATGGCGCGATAGTAGTAGCATGCCTGGCCCGTGATCCCTGCAGGCACGGTCTGGGGTCCCTTGGCGGTGCCACTGATTTCGACCAATCCCATCGAGGCGCTTCGGATTTTCGAAGAGGGCGTGTTCAGGATCATACGCTTGTAGCGAAGCATGCTGAAGCCTCGCAAGAAGAGAAAAACGCCGGCAATTGCACCGACGCCGGCCCAAAATTGAAGCTTCACCATGTCTGACTGATGGCTATAAAGAAGCAGTACTGTGCCAAAGGCGGACAGCATGTCAATCACACCCCGGAAAGACGAACAGCCCTGGGAATATTTTAAGTGAGAGTTCGCGCAACCCCCATAAAGTTTCAATACGGGGTTGTCAATCGCTCACTTGCCGGATCGCGCGGGTGCACAACGATCTTCAGGCACAGGCGTCAGGTGGGCATCCGGAGGAAGAAATAGACCGCTAGGAAGCCGAAGATGGCGTCGGGCGCCCAGCCAGCGAGCAACGGCGGCAACTGGCCGACCGAGCCCATGGCTTCAAACAGCGCGGCGGTCGCCCAGTAAACCACGCCGATTCCAACGGCGACCGCCAAGTCCGCCAACCGCCCCGCGCGTCCCAACCAGAAACGCGAACGGCGCGCCAGAGAACATAATGATCGCCGCAATCAGCGGGAACGCGAATTTCTTTTGCCATTGCACGGAAAGCCGCGCCGTGTCGAAGCCCGCCTGGCGCAGGCTGCGATGTACTCGCCGAGCTGCCTCCAATTCATCTGGTAGTACTGGCGCACTTCCCGGCGGAAATAGCCGGGCGGCTCGGTGAGCTCGGGCAGCGAAGTGGCCTTGAAGGCTCGATAGTCGCGCCACGCTGGCCGTCGGCCTTGAAATCGCGCACCCAGCCTCCGGTGAGTACCCAGACGTTTTCGGTCGGCTCCCATGTCGCGCGCGTGGCGAAGACGCGGCGGCGCATCTGAAATGTGGCGGGATCGAGTTCGAAAACGTTCAAGCCGCCGAAAAGCTGGCTGTCGGGATCAAAGAGCTCGTAGTTATAAATTTTCGAGTTCTCGCCGAAAATCCACTGGTGCGCGGGCTCGAAATAAGTCTGCGCCGGCCGGCCTTTGATCTCGTTTCGCAGCGCGTCCTGCCGCTGGTTGGCGTAAGGAAGAAACGTATCGTCGAGCAGGAACATGCCCGCCGGAGACCAGCAGCCCGGCGAGCAGCAGCGGAAGAACAGGCGGTAGAGGCTGATGCCGCTCGCCTTGAACGCGATCACTTCGTTGTTCTTCGCGAGAGGCGAGGTCACCAGCGTGGCCACCAGCGTCGCCAGCGGCGCGAGCTGATAGACCATCAACGGAACAAGATAACGGAAATAGTTGAGCACCGTGAAAGCCGAACATGATTGCGCGCGATGTCGCCGAGCAGATCGAAGAGCGTGAAGGCGTCGAAGATCATCACGAAAGCCGCGAGCAGCACGAAGAAGTAGTAGAAAAACTGCTGCAGCAGGTAGATGTCGATGAGCATGGGAAACGCCATGGTGCGGTCGCTCGCGAGCGTGCTGGCGCGTCGAGCCCCGGCGAGCTCTGGAAACTGCGCGGCCGTGCGTCCCGCCGGCAGTGGTATCGGCGTGCCGGCGCGCCTGCCGTGTTTTTCGCACGCGCCCAGAGCGATTCAAGCCAGGCGATCGAGCACTGGTTCGGCCGCCGAATGTTCTCGACTGCGACCAGCAAGAAAATCACGCCGAGGACGCGGCCGACAATATTCGCCGGCCCACACGCCGAACCATGGCGAAATGCGCCCCTGCGCGGCCATAGTGGTCGCCCGAGACGAACAGAAAGT
The DNA here is from genome assembly GCA_963754105.1 of uncultured Acidobacteriota bacterium. Taxonomy (GTDB): domain Bacteria; phylum Acidobacteriota; class Terriglobia; order Acidiferrales; family UBA7541; genus Palsa-295. The sequence goes on along the minus strand of CAVWEZ010000012.1, from coordinate 6,382 downwards.
AATAACCGCCGATCAGAACCAGCGTCAGAATCAACCCGCCGGCGCGCCCGCCGCGGCGCGGCCGCACGCCGATCGGCACGCCCAGCAGCGCGAACACGAGGCAGGCCGCGGGAAACGCGATGCGCCGCTGGAATTCGACGCGCGACGCCCGCCAGTTCGGCCCGTCGTCGGACAGCAGCGCGCTGGCAGGCTGTTCCGCGATCGGAAGCGTGCCGTATTTCTGCGGAGGCGCGCCGCCGGAAATATCCACGGGAATGTCGGTTTCGCCAAAGGTGGTGACGTTGTATTGGTCCGGATGCTGCGGGTCGTATTCGTGCGTGCTGCCGCTGCCCAGGTGGCATTCAATCTTGCCCGCGGCGCGGCCGAGATATCTGCGCGTCCTCGGCAATCGTGATTGCGGACTGATTGCGCGTGCTTTCGCCGCCTGCGGAACGAGCCCTGCCGCGGCCCCGCCTGTGAAGCCAGAAAAACTCCGCGCCAGCGCGTGGCCGCCGCTTCCACGTCTTGCACGTATAATACGAAGTGCGGAAAGCGTTCGTCGAAGACGCGCGGCTGCACGCGAAGGGCGCCTGCGAAGAAATCAGCTGCACTTCCAAGCCGGCTGAGCGTGCGCAGCGCGAGCGGACTGAGCCAGAATGTGATCAGCAACGTGATGATGGTCGCCGAGCGCGGCAACGAAGCCGATCGGAAGCAGCAAGCGGCGCAGGCTGACGCCGGAAGCGTGCAGCGCCACGATTTCGCTGTCGGCGGAAAGGCGTCCCAGGCCGATCAGCACGCCGACCAGCACCGCCATCGGCAGCGTAAAGGTAAGCACAGGCGGAAGCGTGCAGAGAAACAGCAGCAGCACACGTTGCCAGATGCCGCCCGAATGACGGACGACCAGATCCATCAGCCGCACGAGTTGCGGCACGAAAAAAACGAACGTAAAGACAGCGAGGCCCAGGATGGCGTGGGAAACAACTTCGCGAGCAATGTATCGATCGAGCAGGCGCATAGGAGCGCGAAACGCATTCTAGCACTCGGAGACCGCCGATTGAGCCGCGTAAACCTCGTCATTCTCTGGCACATGCACCAGCCGCAGTATCGCGACCCTGCCACCGGCCAATACGTGCTGCCGTGGACGCGCCTGCATGCCCTGAAGGACTACTGGGGCATGGTGAAGATCCTGGAGGAGTTTCCCGATGTTCACGCGACCTTCAATTTCGTGCCGCTGCTCGCGGAGCAAATCGAGGAATACGCCAGCGGACGATTTCAACGAGCCCTGGTTTGAGATCGCTTTCGCGCCGGCCGACGCTCTAACCGGAACAGAAACGCGAAGCCCTCGACGCGCGCTTTCAGGTGAACGAAAATTTCGTGAATCGCTGGCCGCGGTTCGCGGAATTGCAGTCGCAGTTGCGCTCGGGCGGCGCGGAAGCCTGCGTCGCGCACTGGAGCCTCCGCGACTGGCGCGATTTGCAGTGCTTTCGCAGCTTGCCTGGATGGACGAGGAATATCTCGCCAACGATCCGGTCGTCCGCGAGCTTTCCGAGAAGGGAAAGAACTTCACCGAAGAAGATAAAGTCGCTGCTGCTGGACAAGCAGCACGATCTGCTCGCCGCCGTTCTGCCCGAATATCGCCGGCGGCCGCGCGCGGCCAGATCGAAATTTCCACGACGCCGTATTACCATCCGATTCTGCCGCTGCTGTGCGACACGGATATCGCCCGCGTCGCCAATCCGCATACGCCGCTGCCGCATCCGCCCTTTCGCTATCCCGAGGATGCGCGCGAACAACTCGTGCGCGCCCGCAATTCCACGAAAGATTCTTCGGCAAGCCGCCGGTGGGACTCTGGCCCTCGGAAGGCTCGGTTTCCGACCAGGCTCTCGAAATCGCGGCGGAGCTCGGCTTCAGCTGGTTTGCCACCGACGAAGGAGTGCTCGGGCGCACGCGCAACATCGGCTTCTGGCGCGACGCCGCCGGCTATCCCGAAAACGGCCCGACTTGTACACGCCCTGGAGATTCAGACACGAGCAAGCGGAAGATGACCGGATTTTTCCGCGATCATTATCTCTCGGACCTGGTCGGCTTCGTCTACAGCCGCATGGGCGCCGAAGCCGCGGCCGAGGATTTTCACCGCCGCATCCGCGCGATCGGCGATCGCGAGCCCCGGGAGCACCGCCACGGTCAGCCTGATTCTCGACGGCGAAAACGCCTGGGAATATTATCCCGGGCAACGGCCGGGAATTTCTGCGCCGCTTCTACGAGCGCATTCGAAGCCGACCCCGAAATTCAGGCCCTCACAGTCAGCGAGGCCATCGAGGCCGCGCGCCGACCCTCCGCGCCTCGAGGGAATTTTCCCGGCCTCCTGGATCAGCGCGAATTTCGACGTCTGGATCGGCGACGCCGAAGACGTCCGCGCCTGGGACCTGCTGCGCGACGCCCGCGACGCCTTCGAACGCGCCAGCCCGCGCGCGCGGCGTCCTCGCGCTGACCCGTGCGATCCGGCGCAATTGCCGAAGCCGGCCAGCGCGCCTATGAAGTCCGTGCTCGCCGCCGAAGGCAGCGACTGGTGCTGGTGGTACGGCCCCGAGCACGGCTCGGCAAACGACGCCGGATTTCGACGTCCTCTACCGCAAGCACCTCACCGAAATTTACAACGCGCTCGGCGAACCCGCGCCGGACGCTGCTCGCCAACCCATCAAACGCGCCCCGGAGCGCGGCCGCCGCGAGCCGCCCACGGCCTTCTCGACGTGCAAGTCGACGGCCGCGAAAGCAGTTACTTCGAATGGCTCGGCGCCGGCCTGTACGCCACCGACCGCCGCAGCGGCGCCATGCACGGCCGACAGTTCGTGCTGGGCGATTTCCACTACGGCTTCGGCCCCGATCGAATTTCTGGCTGCGCGTCGATCCCATTCGCCGAAGCCATCGCCGCAGATTCCCGATTTTCAGTTGCGCCTCACCCTCTGGGACTCGCGCGAAACGCGCATCACGCTGCGACATCGCAGACGGAAAGCTGCGCCAGGCTCGGTCGTCGAGCACGACGGCATTTGTCTGTTGCACCCCGAGGCCAGCGATGTCCGCCGCCTACGGCAAAATCTCGAAGTCGGCCTCGCGCGCGATCTCTTCGACCTCCGCGGCCGCCGCGAGTTGCTGCTAAGCGTCGCCCTCTGGAGGGGCGGCCTGCCGGTCGACGTCCTCCCCGCGGAAGGCATGCTGGAAGTCCCCCTCGGCGAAGACAACTTCGCCTGGCCCCCCGCCTAACTCTACCTTTGCATTTGTTGCCATCCAGTTAGCCGGAGGGCGGATGCTATCTTGGTGTACTTTCACAGACGGCGGTCCTAAAGCTTCGGACACAGCGGTGCCAACAGTTGTGACGGGAGACAACCGTGGACTCAACTTCAGGTAGTTCAGTCAACCGATTGAAGGCGTGGGTTTTCATCATCCAGGACTACGCACTGCTGGCCCTTGATTCGGTCCAAAACATCTTTGCCGACAAACGTTGCTTTGTCGAATTGCTCGAACAGATGGACGTGATCGGCGTGGGCTCATTAAAAATCATCGTCGTTGCGCTCATTTGTGTCGGCGGTTCAATTGTCCTGAACGCAGCGTCGCAGTTTAGCCGTTTCGGCGAAGCATCTTTAACGGCTGACGCCGTTTCGCTGGGGCTCCTCCGCGAGCTTGGTCCAGTGTTCGTGGCGCTTCTGGTCGCGGGACGAAACGCCACGACGATGGCTTCCGAGTTGGGTTCAATGGTGATTACTGAACAGGTGGACGCGATCCGCGTGTTCGGCATGGACCCAATTCGCCGGCTGATGACGCCCCGTGTGTTTGCCACGGTGTTAGTGCTGCCGTTACTTGTCGCAGTGGGGAATTGTGCCGGGCTTTTCGGTGGTTTCCTGGTCGCAAATATTACACTGCACATTACTGCCGAAGTGTTCTGGACACGCGCCATCCGAGCGCTCGCCTTTGGCGATGTGTTCATCAGCGTTGTCAAACCTATTGTTTTCGGATTCATCATCGCAACAATCGGCTGTTATCAAGGGTTCCGTGTGAAAGGCGGGGCAGCAGGCGTTGGTCGCGCTACGATTGCCGCATTCGTTGAGGGCTCCCTGACTGTCCTCGTCGCAAATCTGTTCCTCACCCGACTTCTACTCTACATATTCCATCTGTTATGACCCGCCAGGTGCTCCTGTTGTCTCCAACGGTGGAAGCACGGGTATTGCCGGCGGTTTTGCCCTTCCTGGGAACGCCAATCTCCCGATTGGCGCCTTTGCCGTTGCAGTCGTTGGGGCACAGCACCGGGGCCCCCGGCGCGCGCTTTTGCGTGCTGGGGTGGTAGCATGCTGTGCCCGGCAAACATACTTGGCTACTTGTCCGCCATCCGCCTCGAAAACGGAGGCCATCGAATCGTGCGTTCTTAGACTTAAACGTAGCGCCGGGTTCTTCAGCCCGGCATCTTGCTGTTGCCTCTCCCGCAGCGCTGTCATTCCGAGCGGAGCGTCCCGCGCCTTGTCTTTGCGCGAAGCGCCGGGACGCGCAGTCGCGGCGCGGGGTTGGCGTCCCGAATGCATTTACGGGGAATCTCTCTTCGATGTAGCGCTCAGCACCATTTCACTTCCAAGACATATTTCTCGCCGCTTGATTTACAGGTCCGGCTTCGCTCACCGATATTCACACGCATGTAATTGATCTGCGGTATAGTCAGGCATCCGCAGCAAGGAAGGTGCCGCATGTCCGTCGAAGAGAACATTGTCCTGATGCGCCGCTGGTTCAAGGAAGTCTGGAACGAAGGACGCGTTCAAACCATCTACGACCTGATGGACGAAAATGCGATCGCCACTGGCCAGGACCAGCCCGGCGTCGTACTTCACGGTCCTGCGGACTTCGTCGCGCTCTTCAACCGCATTCGGGGCGCATTCCCGGACATAAGGATCACTCTCGAGGACGCTTTCGGCGCGGACGACAAATCGTCTCCGCTGGTCCGCCGTCATGACTCACACCGGCGACCACCTCGGCGTCCCCGCCACCAACAAGAAGGTCCGCATCACCGGCATCACTATCGCGCGCATCGCAAAAGGCAAAGTCATCGAAGGTTGGGACGATTGGGACCAGCTCGCCTTGATGCAGCAGCTCTCAACCGCCGCGAGCACAGCCGCAGCCAGCCACTAGACCCGCTCACTGTTACGAACCGATCGAATCAACGCCTTCCTGTAGCGCCGGCTTGGCCCGAGCCAAGTCGAGGGGCATCGTGCCGGCGTCTTTTGGGCGATTCAGGCGGGTGAGGGACTGTTTAGATTCTCGCCTTTCCTGGGAACGCCAATCTCCCGATTGGCGGCTTGGATTCATGTAGCCCACCCGCCTTCACGGGGTGAGGGTTTTCGCTCTTGCCTTTGGCTTAGGCCGTCATCCTGAGCGAAGCGTCCCGCGTTTTTGCTTTTGCGCGAAGCGCCGGGACGCGCAGTCGAAGGACCTCTCTTTCGATTGACCTTCACCGCGGCTATCGTATCCCGTCTCCTGCCGCCGTCTTTGATGTTCAGGGGGTCGGAGTTTCCAGTTCATCCATCCTGCTTGCTTGCACTGAGCGCAGCGAATGTGCCCTGTTTACCCTGAGCGATGTGGCGAAAGGACGCAGGAGGAGCGAACGAATGGGCTCCGACAAAAAAGACCGGCCCGCGCCTCCTACCGCTCGGCGGTTTTCTCGCCGACCCTTCCCCTCGCGCAAACGGTGCGCCTCCGTAGCGCCGCGCCTTCCGGCCGACAGTTCCTCTCCCCCTGCTCGCTGCGGGATCTCGTCGAAGGACAGTCTCTTCGATCTCGGCCCGGCGCACGTCTCCCATCGGTTTTCCCCCGCGTAGAGGCACGCGAGCTGTTCGCACAGGGAGAATCCGTCCAAGGTGGAAACGCAACAGGTCAGAGGTAAAACCATCAACTAAACTCGGCGTCGCATTGTGAGGACTTATTTCAAGGAATGCGTGAAAGGCCGGATGTATCCGGAAACGCCGAACGTCGGTCCGTTGTTTCCGAGGCCGTCTTCTGCGCCATCACGACCAGTTTTCGCTCGTCCTGCTCGTCATACAAGAAGTCGAATCGATTCGGCGCAACCTCGAAGGCAAGGAACGTTAGCTCCGCTAACACTGCAATTACCACCTCGAGTTGGCTCTCGGCGATTTTAGCGCCTGCCAGTTTCCTGGAAATCTCACGCTCTGTAATAATTTCGGATGACTGAACGAAGTACAACAGCAGCTCCTCAATGTTTCCGATCCTGGCGCCGGCCTCCACTATCAGCGAGCTTTGGGCAAATTGGAAATGTATCCTCGCCCCGTCGATCAGGTCCTTCTCCTCAACCTTCGTTCGGCCGCGGGTGACTGCAAACTGAATGGCCGACTTAACGAGGAAAATGAGG
>CAVWEZ010000011.1:0-143525 GCA_963754105.1 uncultured Acidobacteriota bacterium | reverse complement strand
GGATATTCTGGTGGCCACCACGGTGATTGAGGTCGGCGTGGACGTGCCGAACGCGACCGTGATGGTGATCGAGCACGCCGACCGCTTCGGGCTCGCACAACTTCATCAGCTTCGCGGGCGAATCGGACGGGGTACGGAAAAATCGCACTGCATCCTGGTGGCGCCCAAGACGATCACCGGCGGGTGCGCGCGACGAATCGAGACGATGGTGGCCACGTCGAATGGATTCGAAATCGCCGAGCGCGACCTGAAATTACGCGGACCGGGCGAATTTTTCGGCACGCGGCAGCATGGCGACGCCGCATTTTCGTTTGCGCAGCCGCTAAGAGATCGCGAGCTGCTGGAATTGGCGCGGCGCGAAGCGTTTGACGCTGGCCGAAAATCCCGCGCAGGCCGGCGAAGTGGTGCCGGCTGGAAAAGTCAGCCCGGCGTGGCGCAAGCGATATGCGTGAGTCGGTTAAGCGGCGCAGGCATCTCGCCAGCTCTTCGACGGTGAAAATATGCGAGTAATCGCCGGACAATATCGCAGCCGTTTACTGAAAGGCCCAGGGAATCTGCCCCTGCGGCCCACCAGCGATCGCTTGCGCGAAACGCTTTTCAACATCCTCGGCCCCTCGATAGCGGATTCACTTTTAGTGGATCTTTATGCGGGCACCGGCGCGATCGGCATCGAAGCAATCAGCCGGGGAGCCCGCCAGGTAATCTTTGTCGAATCCGATGCGAAGGCGGCTAAGTGGCGCGCGAGAATCTGGCTGCGCTGGAATATTTTTTGCGGGCGCCGAATTCATCGAGGCCGAAACGGTGAAAGCTCTGGAAAGCTCGCCAAGCGGCACGTGCTTGCCGATTTCATTTTTCTGGATCCGCCCTATGAAGAGTGCCGACGAACACATGGCCATACTCGAGTTCCTCGATGCCTCGCACCTGATCGCGCCTCGGGGCATGGTGATCGTCGAACATAGCAGGAAAGCGCAACTCATCGACCGGCTCGATCGCCTCGAGCGCACTCGCTTGGTCGAACAGGGTGATGCGGCCCTAAGTTTTTACCGCCTGGCAGCCGCAGCGTAGCTGGCGCGCATCCAAGCCTCTCGACGTATAATGCTCGGACCGATGCACACCCTTCTGCAACCCGATCAACAGCCGCCCGTGGATTCTTTGATCGAGCTGGGGCCGCATTCGCGGTTGCCTCGACTCGACCTCGGGATCGACTGGGAAACCCCGGGCGAGGGATTCATCACCAGCCTACGTGGTTTTGTGAGCGGGCCGCGCGCGCCGAAAGAAGCCGAACTCACAAAAGACCGCGGCTTTCACGTGGATTGGATTCGCGGGAGGGTTCCGGGCAAAGCGTTCACGGCATCGTCTTTGTGGCATGTTGCGGTAATTTGGCTTTTGATCCTGCCCATTTGGGGTTTCTTGCCCGAGCACACTCCCACGCTCGCTCCCGTGCAAATCGAATTAACATGGTCCGGCGAACAACCTGATCTGCCGCGAATTTCGTTGCCGGCGGCCGTTCCCGCCCCTCGTGAGAAACCGAGAAATATTGCCCCCAGCGTTCCCGAAAGTCCGGGCGCGGACGCTACTCGCGCGCGGCAGACCATCCTTTCGATTCCCGTGCGCGTAACGCATCCGAGGCAGACGCTGATACGGCCGGACGCGCCGAGCGCCCCTCCGAAGGTCGTGCCGCAACTGCCGAACATCGTGCAGTGGTCCAGCGATCAGCCACAGAAACCGAAATTCCAATTGTCCGTTGCAAACTCGGCACCGAAACTTCGTCGCCGCGCCATTCGGGATGATGCCGCGCCGGAAGTTCCGAACCCCGCCAAGAATCTTGGTTCCTTTCAATGTCGTTTCGAAGGCCAGCGCGATCCCACGTCCCAAAATGCCGGTAAGCGCCATGTCGGCGCCGGTTGCGCGGCAACGCGAAACGCGCGCGGAAGCTACAGCCGCTCCCGAAATCGGCGCCGCGGATAGCAACAGCAGCCGCCGGATCATCGCGCTCTCCGCAACACCAGGTCCGCCCGTTCCAGTTGCTGAAGTACCCGAAGGAAATCTGGCCGCGCGAATTTCGACTTCGCCAGACGGCAAAAAGCCAGGAGCCGTTGCCAACGCGGCAAATCATTCGACGGGACCGGGCGCCGGTGGCGGCGCCGCGTCCTCGGCGACTGGCGGCGCGGGTGCTGGGTCCAATTCAGGTTCGCTCCCCGCAGCGATCAGTATCAGCTGGAGGCGGCGCGCCATCCAGCCGGGGAGGCATCGCCCCATCAGGCAGCCGCTTGAACACTTTGAATCTGAATCCGCCGAATTCTTATCAGCCGCCTCAGTAATTCCCGGCGGGGACCGCCAAATGTGAGCGCTCTCGATCCGAGCTTGCCGCCGGAAAAAATTCTTTCCGGCAGCGAGGTGTATACGATGCACGTGAATCTCCCGAATCTCACCAGTGCGAGCGGAAGCTGGATTCTAAGCTTTGCGGAATTGGACGAAGACGACCGACCGTCGGTCGCGCCGCGGGAGCGCCTCGCGGCGCCAGTCCCCGTTCGGAAGGCCGACCCGAAATATCCATCCGATCTGATCAAAGCCCACGTGCAAGGCGAAGTAGTTCTCTATGCGATTATTCGCAAGGATGGTTCAGTCGATAGCATTCAAGTTGTTCGGGGGCTCGACCCGCAACTGGACCAAAATGCAATCCAGGCGCTAAGCGAATGGAAGTTTCGCCCCGCGACGCGGGCGGGCCAGCCGGTGGATGTTGAGGCCGTGGTGCACATCCCTTTCCTTTACCAGGACCCGCGAGATTACGGCTCCCGATAGCGTACGCAGGACAGCTACTCCGATAAGATTTCAACCAGCCGCGAAATATGCTCGCGCGTATTGTAGATGTATGGCGAGACGCGCAGCGCGTTTTCGCGCAAGCTGACATGCACCTGCGCGTTTCGCAGCTTCTCGTAAAGCGCCGGCGTATCGCCGGGATTTGAAGCCGAAATGCAAACGTACGGTCCGCGTCGACCGCACTCCTCCGGGGAAGCAAGCTTGCAGCTCGTGCGGGGTAGACGCTCGATCAACTCATCCACAAGCGAGTGGGTGTGAGCCGCGATCGCATCCGTGCCGATGCGAAAGAGCAGGTCCAGCGAGGAATCGAATGCGGCCAGATTGGTGAAATTCGCGGTCTCGGCGGAGTCCCAGCGGCGCGCTCCCGGCACGGGCTGCGGATTTTCGACGGGCAGCGCATGGAAATTTCGCGCGCCTTCGAGCGCCATGAAGTAGACCGAGCCGAGCGTCAAACGTTCAATCCATTCAGTCGCAACCCAGAAAAATCCGGTGCCATACGGACCAAGAAGCCATTTATATCCGCTGCAGACCGCCATGGCCGCGCCCAGTTCACGCACATCCAGTTTCATAGCTCCCGCGCACTGGGAAATATCGAGAAGCAGCGCGGCGCCGAATTTCTCGCAGGATTGCGCGACGCGACGCGCGTCCAGCCTTGCGCCATTATCGAACCGCACCAGGCTTGCTGAAACGACGCGCGTATGTGGCCCGATGTCGGCGATATAATCGTCGGCTGTGATGAAGCGGCCCTTCGGAGCGACGACGCGAACTCGGAGTTTCCCGGCCTGTTGATAGCGCAGCCAAGTTGAGAAATGCGCCGGAAACTCACCCCGTCCTACCACCACTTCGTCGCCCGGCTTCCAGTCGATGCCGGCCGCAACGGAAGCAAGACCCGCGCTCGCGCCCGTGGTCACGGCAATTTCATCGGCTCGGGCCCCGATCAACGTGGCCGCCTTCTCGCGTACGCGGTCGGGAAGATCGAAGTACGCGGAATCCGGCAACCGGTCGGGTCTCTTTTTCCACTCGAGCGCAACTTCCGCCGCGCGAGCTGCGACAAGCGGCATCGGCCCCTGAAGAGAGGCGTTCAGATACGTGACGCCTTCGAAATCGGCAAATTCATGGCGGTAGTCGGCTAGCAATTTGGCACCCTCCCCCACTCGATCGTATCGGGTAAGAGGGCTGACGGAAAGCAGCGAAGATCAGCGCGCATGGGACAAATTGGACTGCAGATGTGGCGGCCGCTAAAAATGGCCGCGCAGGTCGCGAAATGCAGAAAGGATCAGCAATTTCCCCGTCCCGCTCTCGAGCTCCGATTTTTCCAATTCCCAGGTGGCGGAATGAGGGATGAACACGGCGTTCAGGCCTGATTGCAACGCGGGATTGATGTCGCTGCGCGGGCTGTTCCCGACCATCCAGCCATGCGATTTGACGATCTTGAATTGATCGATGATCCGGCCGTACGTGCCTGAATCTTTTTCCAGTACGATTTCAATCGCCTCAAAATAGGACTGCAAGCCGGATCGCTCCACTTTAGCAGCTTGTTCGGCAGGCTCGCCTTTGGTCAGCAGGATCAGCCGATGATGCTTCGAAAGATAAACAAGCGTTTCGGGGACCCCGTCCATTATATGGGGAGGCGTGCTTTCGAGTTCCAGCGCCATCCGCTCGATTTCTTTCACCATTTCGCGCCGCGCTGAATTCCCCGCCAGCTTCAGATACGTGTCTTCGAGCGACCGGCGGAAGCTCCGTACCCCATAGCCGTGCTGGCGGATATTCCTGCGTTCGGTTTCGTTCAGGATGTGCCGGATATATTCGCGCGTGTAACCGAGATGCTCGAGTTGGGAAACAAAATCGTCGATCGCCTTCTCGAAGAAAATATTGTTTTCCCAAAGCGTGTCGTCCGCATCGATGAGCAGTGTATGTCGCGCCATGCAAAACCCCGAGCGTAAATCTTGCGTCAGGGGAGGAGATAAGAGAAGGGATTTTTCAGCGAGATTTTCTACGCGGCTATGCGAATTACCTCACTCTACGCCGACGCGGGAAGGAATTCGTACCGCTCGATTCGTGCCGCGACGCCCCGCCTGCCGTTGTGCGAGTCCACGCGCAGGACGCGCGCGTAGCACCGAATGTGCACGTCGCCCGCAAGCGTAATCTGCTGCGGCAGGGTTAGAACGAATTCGATCGAGCTGCCGGTTTCAAGGCTCGCTTCGATCAGGAAATACAGGCCGCGAAAACTGACGTCTCGCGTTTCGCCCGATTTTTCGGTGACGCCGTTTTCCGCCGAGAATCGCACCTTCAACGGCAACATCATCGAGAAACGTCGGGCAGCGCGCCTTTCCACATCGTCTGCCATGAGCCCTCCGCTTCCCCGCACCTGCGCTAAAGCTATCATTGCTCGCTAGGCTGCTGCAACGCATTTTGAGAGCGAAGGAAGGCGAAGCTATTTGACCAATTCGTTCACTGCCGCTACGATGAATGCATGCTCCCTCCTGAACGGCGATGCGGCAGTGCGTTCGTACCCATAACAGGGACGCCGCAACCTTAGGCTTCGCGAATGCCCGAGGTTTTCCATCGAAGTATTTTTCTCGAAGGACCCGCAGGCCGCCTCGAAGCAACCCTCTGGACCGCTTCCGAGCCGGACTTCGTCGCTCTCGTTTGCCATCCCCATCCACTTTACGGCGGTACCATGCACAATAAAGTCGTCTACCAGGCTGCCAAAGCTCTGCACCAGCGAGCCGCGGCGGTGCTGCGCTTCAACTTTCGTGGCGCGGGACTAAGCGAAGGTGCGCATGACCGCGGAATCGGCGAGCAGGCGGATGTCCGCACGGCCCTGGATTACCTGTCGGCAGGGTTTCCCGGCAAACCCATCGTTCTCGCCGGATTCAGTTTCGGCTCATGGGTCGGGCTGCGAGTCGGTTGTGAAGACGCACGAGTAACCAGGCTCATCGGGCTGGGCTTGCCGGTAGACAACCTCAACGTCGACTTCAGCTATCTGCGCTCCTGCGCCAAGCCCAAACTGGTCATCCAAGGTGGCCAGGACCAATTCGGCTCGCGAGCGAATGTCGAGGCCCTTTTCGCAACAATCCAGGAGCCCAAGCGCCTCGTGATTGTTGAAGGTGCGGACCATTTCTTCACCGGCCATCTGGATGCCGTTGGTGCCGCAATCAACGATTGGCTTGACCCTCCTCTCCCGCCACGCAATTAAGATTGACACCCCTTCCGGGCCCGTGATAAAGGTGGGGCATACGTGGCACCGGCTCAAGGCCGGTTTGCCGGTTCACCCAGGCGCGGAACACCAAAATTCCATGCTGGGTGTTCGGCAACAAACCCCACCCACCCCGGGAGGCGAGGCCTTTGGGCTTTTGCCTCCCGTTTTTTTTTGCTAGCTCATGGCTTTGAGCAAGGTGGTGTTGCGGGTTCGGCCGCGGACTGGGCGCTAAACGGTCGAACAGGCAGCCGCGTAGGATCAACGACGCCGCAATACTGCCTGCGCGTTTACCAGGAGCTATAGGGTGTGTTTGTAAAGGGCGAGACTTTGTCGGACGAGGAATGCACGCTGCAAATGCCAGTTGAGGTTTGATCGGCGTTCACGAGCAAATCGCAATTCTCAGTGGTCCAGTCCGAGGTACCGGTAATCGGATCGTTCGGAATTTTTCCGAGGTATTGCGCTTGGACAAGGTCGTCGAGCGACGAGGGAGCGGCCTCTTTATCCGCCGTGTAATTTTGAATCGCCTTATTCATCTCAGAAAGGTCTTGGGTCAAGGCTGCTTCATGTGCTCGAATCATCGCCTGGTCGTAGCGAGCGGCACTGATTGTCGCCAGGATCACGATGATCGCCGCCACCATCAATACTTCAAGCAGCGTGAACCCCCCGTGCGCCTGCCGTCTTCGTTTAGCGCTGTTTTTGGCCGTCTTCACAAGATCCTCTGGCAACGCGCGCCGTTTACCAATCCGAGTAGTTCGTCCCGTCGAGCGCCGTGCCCGGTGACTGGCTATATACATCGAAGACATCCTGCCCCCCCCACGACTTCGAATCGGGATCGTCTTGGGTGGATCGCAAACCCCAATCTTGGTTGCCCGTCATGGGGTCCTTGGGGATTTCACGAAGGTATCGAACCTTCTTGTCCTTGTCCTGGGCGCTGGTCAATTGAACCCCGCTCACCAAGGTTTGCAAGTCGGGAGGATATCCTTCGGTCCCCGCTTGCACCTGGATTAGGTTTTTGTCCGCGTCGTCCTTATAGTGATCGATCGCGTCGCGCATTTCACGCAGATCGTAGCGAAGCGTTTCTTCTTTGTGCCGGACGACGGTAACACGCGCCATCGGCATTGCCACAGTGGCCAGCACCATCAGAATGGCACAAGCCACGATCAGTTCGAGAAGGGTTACGCCAGCTTGGCTGCTTGGAGCGCGCTTGCACGCATCTGCTCTTCGGTTTACCTCGGTGCCGATTTTGCCGCGTGATAGACCGCCCATACAGCCTATTGTACCTGTATCGCAGCTTCTCCGGAGACCACTGGGATCGTTCGCTGCTGCGAGTTGTGCGCATTGACCTGAAGAATTTGCAAGGCGGTTTTGCCGGGTGCCACGCCTCGCACCACGATACCGAGTAACGTGCCGGAGCCGTTCACGCCAGGCGTATTCGGCTGCCGTGTTGCCGAGACCACCACCTCGCCCCGCTGCGAATCGATCCGCTGCACAATTGCGATTTCCTGCGTGCCACCGGAGAGAAAGCCGCCGTTGCGCACTTCCTCAACTTGCACCACCGCTGGATCGTAATGAATCAAAAGTGGGATCGAATAAAGATCGCTGACGTTCGAGATCGCCAGGCCAAGAGTCGTCGTATCGCCGGGCTTCAGGGTGGCAGCTGACGGATCGAAGTGCAGTTGCGCGGCAGGCGTTGCGCCGGCTAGCGGAACCGGTTGCGGCGGGACGGATGTGGAGGGCGCATTAGGAATCGCCGGAGTCGGGATACCCTCTTGGTCGTCGCGGTAGACGCGGGCATCCGTGTCGGTCCCAGCCGCCAGGGTTCTCAGGTTGTCCGCCGTAATCGAGGGTAGGCGCAGCACGTGCGGCGTCAGTACGATCAGCACCTCATCTTCTTTGACTTCGTTGCTGTTATCCGAAAAAAGGTAGCGGAAGAGAGGAAGCTGTGCGACACCTGGAATGCCATTGACGTTCTTTGTCTGGGTCCGCTCGATCAATCCGCCCAGCACGCTCACCTCGCCGTTTTTCAGCCGAATGTCGTGCTCGATCTTACGCTGGCTGATAACCGGTTGGTTGATCCCGCCGATGTTGCTGGTGCCCGTAATCTGCGACACTTCGATCGAAAGCTTCATGCTGACATCGCCATCCGGATGGACGCGCGGCGTTACGTCAATGTTCACTCCGACGTCGATGTATTGGAACTGGGTGTTAACGAGGGGATTGATCGAGCTGGTCCCCACTCCGACGCCTGCCTGAAAGCTGCCCGTCGCCACGGGGACTCGGTCTCCAATCTTCAGAGTGGCCTTCTCACCGTCGCTCACGCGCACCTCGGGATCCTGAATGATCCTCGTTTTGTTGTCGGTTAGAATGGCGTTTGCTGTAGCGCCCGGAAGCGTCAGGCTGTAATCCGCCGTCGAGATATTTTTTAGACTATTCAGCGCAATCTGCGGTGGCGTGGCCGGAGTACCAGAGGTGCTTGAAGTGCTTGAGCTCGTGCAGCCGCTGCTGGTCGGCTGATTCGAACAAGCTGGAGTGAACGTCAGTGAAGCACTCTGTCCCGGGAGAATTCCTAGATCGCGTAACCGGTCCACACTTGCGGTCAGTACCTGCACGTGGACCAGCACCTCGGGTTTCGCTTTATCGATGTCGCGGATGATTTTCGAAGCCAGAAGAAGCTTGTCCGGAGTATCCCGAATCACGATCGCGTTCTGCGCGTTTACCTGTTGCACCCGCCGCATATCGAGGAGCTGTCTCAATCCAGTCACCACTTCCGTCAAATCCTGGGGCGTCAGCGTATTCGATAAGTAAAAGGTCCTGACCTCCTCATCCTCCAAGTCCCGGCGCTTTTGAGGATTGTCCGGCGCCACGATGATTACGCTACTCGTGAGCGGCTTCCAAAAGGACTTGCTCTCAAACGCGACGGCGTCCAGCGCTTGTTCGAGCGTCACGTTTGGCAGGTCGGCCGCAATTCGGCGCGACGTGAAGTCCGGATCGAAAATCACGCTCAATCCTGCCAGCTTGGCGACTGTCTCGAAGACCACTCTCGCATCGTTGGTCATCTTCAGATTGATCAGCTCGGTTGAAACAGGCTTCAACTCCGGCGGGGCCGCCAGCAGGTCTGAATCCTCCGACGGATTCGGATTTATGCTCTTCGAGGTTGCCGCGGCGCTCTTTGCGGCTAGCAGGTCCATCGTCTTCTTCAGTTCCTGGTCTGCAGCACCATTTGAAGGATCGATCGCAGCGGCCTTCTGGAACTCTGCGAGCGCGAGCTGAAGATCGCCTGCTTTCAGCGCTTTCTCACCTTGTTCGAGGTGGAATTGGCCGGCGGCAAAGCGCGTGTGCATTTCGCGGAGCTTGTACTCGGCGTTGGAAGGGTCGGTGCGCAGAGCGCGCTGATAGTCAACCAGGGCCGTGTCGTAGTCCTGCAAAGTCTCAGCCTTCCGGCCCGCGGTATAGTCTTGATTTCCTTTGGGACAGCCACTCAGCATAACCGTGGCTAGTGCCAAAAGCGGCAAAAGCGGTGAACGGCGCAACCGGAACCTCCGAAAAATTGGGCTTGGTCTCAGGGAGTCTAGCACCCGCCCTATGATGCGGCAAGAAAACGTAACCGTTGCCGGTTATTTCAAACGATCTTTGTTTTGTGACCTCCGCGTTAACAGGGTCCAGGGCTGGTTCACTGCGGAACGTCAACAGATGTAGTTACTTGCGGGTCGTCGTGCGCGGCGGCTATGATTACGGCACCATGAATGGGGGAAAAAAGGGAGATAAGGAGCGCAATAAGATCGTCGCGCAGAATCGAGCCGCATCCTACAATTATGACCTGCTGGATACCCTCGAAGCGGGGTTGATTCTGGTAGGCACCGAGGTCAAGACTCTTCGCGAAGGGAAAGGCACATTGCGAGAGGCCTATGCTGAGATTCGCGCTGGGGAGCCTTGGCTGGTAAACTTTCACATTCCGGAATACCAGCCCGGCGGGCCCCGGAATCACGATCCCCTTCGAAAACGCAAGTTGCTGCTCAATCGCAGGGAGATCGACAAGCTGGTCGTTCAAACGCAGCAAAAAGGCATGACCATCGTCCCTCTGAAGATTTATTTCCGCGACGGAATCGCGAAATGCGAGCTCGCGGTGGCCAGAGGCAAAAAGTTTCACGACCGGCGCGAATCCGAACGCCGTAAGGAAGCCAAGCGCGAAGCCGATGAGGCGATCTATCGCTCTCGCCGGCGCTGACCGCACGCGCGTAATTCAACCGAAAGTGAAAGGAACACATGCAGATCGAACTTGAAACTCAGCCTTTTGCGTCTATTCAAGCCGACGCTCTGGTTACCTACGTTTTCGATAAGGAAAATAAGTTTGACGGGCTTCTCGCCGAAATAGACGGTGCGATGAACGGCCGCCTCAGCTCGCTTGCCGCGAATGGCGAGATCACCGGAAAAATGCTGGAGATTCTGTTGCTTCATTTCCCCAAAGGCCTCGCCGCCCAAAAACTGCTCCTCGTGGGCGCGGGCAAGCCGGATAAATTTTCCGCCTCTGACCTGCGCAAAATCGCCGGCACGGCTGTGCGTCATTTGAAATCGCGCGGCGCGAAGAAGATCGTTTTCCTCGCGCGCGAAGGCGAACGCGATCCCTCGGCCGCGCAGGCGGTCGTCGAAGGCTTGATCGCCGCGGATTTCGAATCGGATAAATACCGCTCCGACAAGAAAAATCGCGAGATTCAATCCGTCGGCCTTGCCGGATTCGATGCGGGCCTTGGAGTGGACCTAACGGCCGCCATCAATCAGGGTAAGGTAATCGCTGAATCGCAAAATTTTGCTCGCGATCTGATCAACGAACCATCCAATAAAATGACGCCGCGCATCCTGGCCGCCCGCGCCGAGGCCATGGCAAAAGAGGCCGGCCTCGGAATCGAAATTCTCGACGAGCGAAAAATTGCCGAACTGAAAATGGGCGCGCTGATCGGCGTGGCGCAAGGAAGCGTCGAGCCGCCGCGCGTGATCGTTCTGCGATACGAGCCGGTGAATCCGAAGCCGGGCGCGCCGGTTTTGGGACTGGTGGGCAAAGCCGTCACCTTCGATACGGGCGGCATCTCGATCAAGCCCGCGAACAACATGGAGAAAATGAAATACGACATGGGCGGCGGCGCCACCATGCTGGGCGCCATGCGCGCCATCGCCGCGCTGAAGCCTGCTATTTCGGTGATCGCCGTGATTCCGTCGACGGAAAACATGCCCGGCGGCCGCGCCCAGAAACCCGGCGACGTTCAGGTGGCCATGTCCGGCAAAACCATCGAAGTGATCAACACCGACGCCGAAGGCCGCCTGATTCTCGCCGACGGCGTCTTTTACGCCCGCAAGCTCGGCTGCACGCATCTGATCGACGCGGCCACGCTCACCGGCGCAATCGAAGTCGCGCTCTCCAACGTCCACGTGGGAGCCTTCGGCACCCCGCGCGAATATCTCGATGAGTTCCTCCAGAGCGCCAAGGCCACGGGCGAAAAAATGTGGCCCATGCCGATCGACGACGAATATCAGCAAATGATCAAGAGTGACATCGCCGATATTCGTAATACTGGGACCGGTAAAGGAGGAGGCGCCAGCACCGCCGCCTGGTTCATCAAGGAATTTGTCGAGGACACACCGTGGGTCCATCTCGACATCGCCTCGACTTGCTGGGTCGACGAAGGCCGCCCCTGGCTCGCCAAAGGACCGACCGGCATCGCCATCCGCTCAATCGTGGACTTCGCCTTGAAGATGTAAGCAACGCAGGCCGAACTCGTCTTCGAGTACATGCGGCGGCGGATCGACCTGGACGTGCATGGCCCGCCACAACGCGACCCGCACTGCCGTGGTATCCGGCGCGGGTGGTTGCTTATCGTGCATGGTGTTCTCTCTCCTTTCGACTCGTGGCGCGCGCAACCGCGCGTCTGTGCCGGAAATCCGCTGGAGCGGGATTCCGGCAGATGCTAGCTGGCGGAGAGGTCGGGGACGATTTTGACGCGCAGTTCGCGAGTGCGCGGTCCATCGAACTCGGCGAAAAATATGGCTTGCCAGCGGCCGAGGACGAGGCGGCCGTCTTCGATCCAAATGGTTTCGGAGGAGCCTATGAGCGCGGCTTTGATGTGCGAGTCGGAGTTGCCTTCGGCGCGCTTGTAATCGCCGTGATGCGGGATGAGGCGGTCGAGCGTGGCTTCGATATCGCGGGCGACAGCGGGATCGTCGCCTTCGTTGATGAGCACACCCGCGGTGGTGTGCGGCACATATAAATGGCAAACGCCGTGAGCGAATCCGGATTCGCGGACGAGCGATTCGATCTCGGGGGTGACGCGTTTTAGTTCCGTGCGCTTTGAGGTCTTGATTGTGAGCGTGCGGAGGAAGGAATCGCTAGTGCGTGCTGACGTTGGCGTCATCACTGATAAACATGCCATTGGACCGAGTGAAGATCAATACGGTATCGGTGGTCGAGACGCCTTCTGCTCGACACGGATCGCACACATGCCGCAGGTGAAGCTGCGCAAAGGAAGGCGCTTCGCGCCGACGTTTTTGTGGCAGGGCTGAAGCCCTGCCCTTCCACCAGAGTCGCAGGGCTTAGAGCGGTCAGAATGAGGAGTGCGCAGATTCGATCTGGATGAGGCCGGGCGGGGGGATGCCGGCGGCTTGGCGCGCGAGCATGCCGGCGGTCGTAATGCCTGTGCGGACGAAAGACTTTTCGCAATCGGCCGAGGAAGGGCCGCGCATGTTGCCCTCCATGTAGGCCAAGCCCGGGCAGCGCGTGCAGGTTCCGAGATGTGCGCAGGAAGAGCAGGTGGGCAGATCTTTTCCGCGGATGGATCGGACTTCGGCGAGCTGCCGTGAGTCCCTCCAAATGTCGATAAACTTCTGGCGCCTGACATTGCCGCAGGGCAGCGGGAACTGCACGCAGGGATAAAGATCGCCATAAGGCGAGATGTAGCAGGCCGTGTGACCGGCGCTGCAAGGAAATCCTTCGCGCGCTTCGTCATCCACCGGTGGAGGAGGCGCGCAGAACTCCTCGACATTGCCGACGAGATTTGGGTCTTCGAAAACCTCCCTCAGTTGTTTTGGGGGCACTCGAAAACGCAGCACTGAGGTGTTTCCGTCCATCATGGGAGTAATCGTGGGATCGACGGTGTAGTGCGCGCCGACTTCCGCGGCGAGGGCGCGCACTCCCGCGCTATCCTGAAAATTACTGGGCATCAGGACGTTCGCGAGGGTAACTCTCAATCCCGCCGAGCGGAGCAAGCGAATCCCTGCGAGGGTACGCTTCAAGGAACCGGGCAGCTTGGTGATTCCATCGTGCACTTGCGGCCGGTGCGAGTAGAGACTGATCTGTACCTGTTCGACGCCCAGGGCGCGCAGACGCCGCGCTTCTTTCTCGCGCACCATCACCGCGTTGGTCTTGAGCTTTACGTTGAAAGCAAACGCGCGGGCGCTCTCGATAATTTCGAAACAGTCGCGCCGCATCAGCGGCTCGCCGCCGCTGAGTGTGAGGAAAAACACGCCGGCGTCGGCAAGGTCGCGCAAGAGGACGCGAATCTCCTCAGCGGACATTTCGCCACGGTCGTCGTGTTCGAGATAGCAATGTTCGCAGCGCTCGTTGCAACGATAGGTGAGATCGAGATGCACGCTCAGGGGAAGGCCCAGGCGCAGCGCCTTGGCATTCAACTCTTGCATCAGGCTCATGCGCCTGCCCCTGCGGCCGACTCGGCTTCCTGAATCGGACTGGCCGATATTTGCAAAATCCCGTGGCGCGCCAGGTCCTCGACGAAGGCCTCGGCATCGCGATAGGCTTCGTCGGGAGCGACGTCAAAAGCGGCGCAGACTTGGTCGCGGACGATTACGGAAAGCGGAGTTTGGCCGTCGGCGGCCTCCCAGATCACCGCGGCTACCTCGCTCAAATTGAACAAGGTGGAATCGACCGCGGACATAACGATCATTTCGTCCGCGAATCTGCGAGCGGCGACGGCGGGGCTGCGCGCGATGTATTTCTCGCTCATTGGATCAGCGTCCAGACCCGCTCGTCCGGTGCGAAGACCAGCCGGGCTACCTCGACACGGGAAACGAATTTGAGCGCGGAATCGAAGACGCGCTTGACGAGTTCGACGTCATGCGCGAAGAACAAAATATTGCGTAGGAGCGCCCGCGCGGCTGCCATGCGTCCGATCGGCTGGATGTAGTTGGCGGAGCCTTTTTCAAGAAAGTAGAGCGTGGCGACCGGCGCCGAAAGGTTCTCGCCGGGACGCGCCAATTCGCCGGCAAAGGGAGTGCCGTAAGCGCGATAGCCGCGCGCGACGGGCCGCAGGTAGGAAATCTCATCGGTGAGCAAATTCGCATCTGGCGGAGCGAGCCGTGAGATGGTGGTTTTGCCGGCGCCCGAAATTCCGGAAAACAGAAAGGCCCGTCTGCGTCGCACGACGCTGGCCGCGTGCAGGAGAAATCCTCCTTCTTCCGCGAGGAGCAACGAATGAACGAGGCGGAGCAGCGTATCGATCGAATAGGGGTTTGGCGATTGGCGAATCCAGCCACAACGCGAACGCGTGTCCCATTCGGCCAGGAAATCACCGCGCTCGAAGAGCCACACGTGTCCTTGTTTTGACACGCGTGCATCTTCGTCGGAGGTCGCCGCCGGAGACTGGAGGTCAATTTCGAATGTGCAGGCAGGGTCGGTCCTCGGGCTGAGGAAACCCGCGTAGCGGTGCTCCATCATTTGGCAGAAACTCGAATCGTTCGACCGAAGAAAGATCGGAATGCCGCCGATTTCAACCGTGACGCCCGGCGCGGGGCCGGCGACGGCGGCAGTGGGGATCGCGGATGAAAGCGCCACGTTCATTACATACACTGCGCGAAACTTTTCGACAAGTTCGAATCTGACGCACCGGAACGCTGGGCAAGGCGGGTGCGCAGCGAATGCCATCGCAGAAGCCAGGTTCCAACAGAATCGGAGTGCCGCACAGCCCACCGGAGCCAGAAGGAGGGAACCGATTTCATTCGCTCAAGCTCGATGGGCTTCCCGAACCGCAACACAGCGGTGACCCGGCCGAGCAATTCGTGCTCGGCAACCGGCGAGTCTTCCTTGGTCAGCGCGTCGCCGCAAGTAACAACAAAGGGCCGCGCGTCCACGTCGATCGCACGGACGACGCGATGGGCGCAAAAACGGCCTTCGCGCGAGAAGAGAACGACGTGCCCCGGCCGCACACTCGCGGCGGGCTGCCGCGAAACCAGAAGAGTGTCACCAGGAAAGATCGAAGGAAGCATGCTCGAACCTTGAGCCACGAAGCGGAGCTCGCCAAAGGCGTGCAGGACCTCTGTAGCAAGCGCCAATTCCACCGCTGGCCGGTGTTCCGTGGCTGGCGGGATTGGCTGCGGTCGCACCTAGGAATTTTTCCTATTGACCTGGCACTGAGACAGCGTGGGGTCAAGTTTGCCACAGATGAGCGCCATGGTTTCAAAAACGCGCTCATGCTGGAACGAAGGCTTCTGGTAAGGCTTCTTGGCGCTGACAGGTTGCTCGGGCGTGTTCTGTGTCGCTGCGTTTCGGTTTGTAGTTTGATCGCTCATTGGAGTGCTGCCTGTGTCAACTTCACAGCGCACCCGCCAGTGCCGAGCGTCGTGCTGCCGCCGGTATTGGCTGTGCAGGTGGCGTTCTCGTCGAGTGCGTTGAAATAAATGCTCGAAGCTTGAATGCTTGTGGACTCATTGCCGATAATAATCCCGCTTGTCCCGAACCCCTCGGTGGTTGGCCCCGCCGCAAAGGTCGACCCTGGAAAGCCGGCCGTGATGTTGAGTGATGCCATGTCATTGCCCGTGGTGATCACAGAGAAGAAAAGCAAGTCCTCTCCACCGCCCAGGTTGGGGTTGAAAAACTCAGTTATAGGGGCGAACTCGTTACCGGGATTACCGACTCCGGCGGTACGAGCGGCTGCGGGTGCACCGGGCGTCATCACGCCTCCCGCGCCGAATGTGACTCCGTAATATACAAGGTTCCCGCCTGTAGCGCCGGTGGCTGTGCAGGGACCGACGGTGCCAGTGACTCCCGGCATATAGATTAGGGCGCCGGATGCGGTCGGGTTTGTGTAATAAGCATTGTTGAACGCGGGGTTATGCAGTTCGCATTGATTTCCCGCGCCGATGGGCACGGCCACAGAGGACGCGAGGCCGACTTTTGCTTGCACGAGGACGCCGTTGGCTCCGCTGTTCGCCGATCCGCTTACAGTATAAACAAATCCGTTCACACCATCGACCATCGGGGGATCCAGAATCCCGCCATGAGCCTTGCTGGCCCGGCTGTCACCCACCGTCAGCGACGTTACCGTTCCGGTTTGGGATATTTGGTAGAGTTTGCCGTCGGCACATCCGACGTACACGTTGAGCGTGACGAAATCGAGGATCGGACCGGTCAATTGTCCGGAGGGTCCGGTGCAGGTGCCTCCGATTGTAACTGCGCCTCCCGTGCCCCAGCTTCCATCGAGGGTGGGGACCGGCTTTGTTGCACCCGCGCAATCGGGATTATTCCCGGTACAGAAAACGTCCTTGATGCGGAAGAGCACGCCAATGTCGTTTCCGACGTAGGCCACGTCACGGGAATAATCCACGAAAGGAGAAGAAAGTGTGTCTGTGCCGGCGGTGGAGACGCCGAGCACCAAATCCGTGGCCGTGCCGCTACCCGCAGCAGGCGCCGTTAGCGCGAATGTGGAGATCGTCAGTGGCGCGAGAACGTTTTGCAGGTTGCTCGCACTGCGCCCGTCTCCGCTCTTCCAGGCAAGGACGTGAAAGTGCGCCGCACTGCTGGAGGAGACTGTGATAGTGACCTGTAAATTGCTCCCGTTTCCACTCGTGCGCGTGGTGGCTATGCCAGTCCCGGCAGCATAACCGGTGCCGGAATAGGTGACGGTGAACGCAGTGACCGCGCCTCCGGTGACGGCCGTGACTTGGTAAGTGGCGAGGGCTCCCGTGCCGCCCGCGATCGTCCCCGTGTCCCCCACGGCATAGAGTGTGCCGCCGTGCGTCGGTGTCACTATTGCGGTTACGATTTGGCCGCCGCTGGTGGATTCGACGAAAGCTACTTTCGCGCCGCTGGGTGTTGTTCCCGACAGATCGAACGAGAGCACCGGAGAAGTGGTGACCGCACCGCCGCCGACGATGCCTCGGACGTTATACGACCAAGCTACCTCCGCGGATGTCCCAACATCGGACCCGCTCGGTGTCCGATTGCAAATACCATTTCCTCCCGCTGTGCCACTATACAAATGGTCAAAGGCTACGATATTGGGCTGTACCGAGCCGCCGGGAGCGTTCACCGGGAAAACGACGAAATCAGCGGTGCAGTCGGGTGTACTGGTTATGTCAAACCTGAACTTTGCCGGGTACATGGCCGGCGCGGTTCCCGCAACTCCAAGATTGATGCTCCAGTCGCGTTGCAGTCCCGTGCGGGTTCTCGGATCGCGGTGTAACGGTTCAAGGCCCTGGACGGGCCATAGTGGGATTCGCTGGCGCCAGCCGAACATTGCGCGAGGATCGTGCGCCGCCTGCTGTATGGCTCGCATGTCACCAAAGCTGGTGTAGACCAGATGTCGGGTACTCCAATCCTGGAACGACGGAACCGGGCGGGCAGCGGTTTTCGCCTCTTGGCCGGGAAGCGGCGCGGATAAGGCCGCCGCGAGGCACATCGCGAAAAAGATGAAGGACTTGCGCGAAAGAAGGAGGCTTCGCATATTTCAATCGTCTCCCAGTCTATGCCGACTCACACGCTTTGC
Source organism: uncultured Acidobacteriota bacterium (assembly GCA_963754105.1). GTDB lineage: Bacteria > Acidobacteriota > Terriglobia > Acidiferrales > UBA7541 > Palsa-295. The sequence continues at coordinate 125,741 of CAVWEZ010000011.1, read as the reverse complement.
GGTCCCGCTTATGATTCGAAGCAAGATGGGCGCATAGCTAACGTATTTGCGAGTTAACGGTAGGGAAACGGGAAACCGATGCGATGTGTTCCGAAATGTAACTGGGCGTGCGTTAGATGTAATGAGGGGGTCTTGGACCAAAGCTGCCATGCTTTGTGTACCAAGCATCCGGCGTATTGTAATTGGTACAAGCTAGTGTTGTCCACTGCCAGATAACTCCCGCACGATGTCGCCCACGAAGGCTTTGGCGTCGCCGAAGAGCATCAGAGTGTGATCCAGGTAATAGAGAGGGTTATCGATTCCGGCGAAGCCGGGATTCATGCTGCGCTTGATCACCATTACGGTGCGAGCCTTATCGACGTCGATGATGGGCATACCGTAAATAGGACTGCCCGTGTCTGTCCGCGCGGCGGGATTGGTGACGTCATTCGCGCCGATGATGAGCGCGACATCGGTTTGCGGTAAATCTGAATTGATATCGTCCATCTCCATGAGGCGGTCGTAGGGAATGTCCGCCTCGGCTAACAGGACGTTCATGTGGCCAGGCATTCGGCCGGCGACCGGATGAATGCCGAAACGCACATCGATGCCTTTTTTGGTGAGGGCGTCATAAAGTTCGCGTACTTTGTGCTGGGCCTGGGCGACTGCCATGCCGTAGCCGGGAACGATCACGACTTTATCGGCTGCGGCGAGAATTCCGGCGGCTTCTTCGGCCGAGGCGCTGCGCACCGTCCTCTGCTCGGCGGCGGCCGAGGAGGAAGCCTGCACCTGTCCGAACGCGCCGAACATCACGTTGGCGAACGAACGGTTCATGGCCTTGCACATGATGACGGAGAGGATGAAGCCGGAAGAACCGTCGAGCGCGCCAGCGACCACCAGCAGCTTGTTATTCAACACGAAACCTAGGAGCGCCGCCGAAAACCCGGCGTAGGAGTTCAAGAGCGAGATGACCGTGGGCATATCGGCTCCGCCGATGGGAGTGACCAGGAGGATGCCGAATATGAGGGATACGACGACCATCGCGGGGAAAAGAAACCGCTGTTCGGGATTCACGACCAGCGCGATCGCCAGAAGAATTGCGGCTCCCAGCACGGATAAGCTGACGACGTTCTGCCCTTTATAGACGATGGGGCGCTGCGGCAAAATTTCCTGCAGCTTGCCGGCAGCGATCAAGCTGCCCGTGAAGGTGAGCGAGCCGATAATCACCTCGAGTCCGATTTCGCCCATTCCGAATCGCGTAACGTGCGGAATGCCGACGTAGTATTCGGCGATACCGATCATCGAAGCCGAGAGAGCGCCGAAGGCGTGGCTGAGCGCAGTCCGCTGGGGCACGGCCGTCATTTTGACCATGCCGAGGGGAATGCCGATGCCCGCGCCGATAATCAGCGTGATGATGATCCACTTGAACTGGACGACTTGGGGGTCGAACAGCGTGGCGCCGACGGCGAGCGCCGCGGCAATTTCGCCGACCAGGACGCCGCGTCGCGCCGATGCCGGCGAGCTGAGCCATTTGATGGCCAGAATGAATAGAACGACAGCGATGATGTAGCTGCCGTCAATGAGTTGTAGGATTTGGGCCTGGCTCATGATTTTTTGGGCTTGCCGGTTTTGAACATGCGCAGCATGCGATCGGTGATGAAGAAGCCGCCGACCATGTTGCTGAAGGATGCGGAGACGGCGATCAATCCGAGGATGACGGAAAGGCGCGTCTCATGGCGTCCGGCGATGATGATGGCGGCAACCACGACGATGGCGTCCAGCGCGTTGGTGAGAGACATGAGCGGCGTGTGCAGCAGCGGCGACACGCGCTTGATCAGCTCAAAGCCAACGAAGCCCGCCAAAATGAAGACGTACAGATTGGAGATAAAATCCGACGGCACGCTTTCCTCCTTACCCCTTCGCAGCCAGCGCGGGCAGCGAAAAAAATTCGCGCACGCGCGCGTTCACGACTTCCCCGCCTCGAGTGAGCAGAGTGTCGCGGGTGATTTCGTCCTGCGAGATTCAGGTTTGAGCTTCCCGTTTTTCACCAAGTGCAGCAAAAAGGCGGTGACGTTGCGGGCATACAGCGGACTGGCGTGGTAGGGCACGGTGCTGGCCAGGTTGATCCGGCCTATGATGGTGACGCCGCTATCGACGATGGTTTCCTCCGGGCGGGTGAGTTCGCAATTGCCTCCGCGTTCGGCGGCGAGATCGACGATGACGGAACCCGGCCCCATGCCACGAACCATCTGCGCCGTAACCAGCACGGGAGCTTTCTTTCCCGGGACAACGGCCGTGGTGATGACCACATCGTTTTCCGCGACTACTTTTCCCATGAGTTCGCGCTGGCGGGCGTAGAAGGACTCGTCTTGCGCCGTGGCGTATCCGCGAGCATCTTGCGCGTCCTTGGCTTCGATAGGCAGTTCGACGAAGCGTCCGCCGAGGCTTTGGACCTGTTCCTTCACAGCGGGCCGCACATCGTAGGCCGAAACGACCGCGCCCAAACGACGCGCGGTGGCGATTGCCTGCAGACCCGCCACGCCGACGCCGATGATCAGGACGCGCGAGGGTGTGATGGTGCCTGCGGCGGTGGTCAGCATGGGAAAGAAGCGCGGGAGCACGTCCGCGGCGATGAGCACGGCTTTGTATCCGCAGACGGTGGCCATGGACGAGAGCGCGTCCATACTCTGCGCGCGCGTGGTGCGCGGCATCATTTCGATCGAAAAGGAAGTGACGCCGGCGCCCGCAATTTCCTGGACAATCTCGCGCGATCCCAGCGGCCGCAGGAAGCCGATTAGAACCTGATCGCGCCGCATCAGCGGGAGATCGGCTTTTCCCGTCCTCTCGTTCGATCCGTAGCACAGCACCTGCACGACGATATCGGCGTTGGCGAATACGGTGGCGCGGTCGGGCGCGATTTTCGCGCCTTTCTCGGCATAGACTGCGTCCGGGTAGCCTGCTTCGTTCCCTGCATTCTTTTCGAGCAGAACTTCCAACCCGGCTTTGGCGAGATTCGGAATTACGGACGGAACCAACGCTACCCGATGCTCGCCCGGGAAACTTTCTTTGGGAACGCCGACGATCACAACGCTTACCTCCCGTCTATCTTCAAGAACTTTCCGCCAGGGCCACGGACTTAGCCGCGCGCAATTCCAAAGCGCTCTATTCTATACAGGACAGTAGATATTTCCACTGGAAGATGAAAAATTTCCGAGGGGCCGAGTGATTTGGACGAAGCGCGTGCAACCGCTATGATGGAGATCGAGTCAAATCTGATGATTTCGCCTGCCAGCAGGCTTGCGGCATGACAATTCGCCCTCTCATCATACTTGCGGCCCTCTTGCTGCTAGCGGCTCAGGTCCCTCAACAGGGTGAGATCGAAATGGATGGCCAGAGTTTCCCTCCGTCCAATCCACGCGAGAAGGCCGAATGGACTTTTGCGCGCTTCCACTACGATCTCGGCTATCAATATGGGCGCTATGGTTTCGAGCGCTGGGCCGCCGACTGGCCGAAGGCCGATCGGCAATTCATTCTGGGAGTTCGGCGTCTGACGCGAGTGCAAAGCCGGTCCACGGAACAAGTAGTCGATGCCAACAGCGACGACCTCTACAACTGGCCCTGGATTTACATCGAGGATCCGGGCGGTTGGAGGCTCAGCGAGAAGCAGGCGGCTCGCCTGCGCGAATATTTGCTTCGTGGCGGCTTCCTAATGGCCGACGATTCGCATGGCGATTACGAATGGGACGTTTTAGTCCAAGGCATGCACATGATTTTCCCGGATCGCCAGATCGAGGATCTGCCGAATTCGGACGAAATATTTCACGTCGTTTACGACTTGGACGATCGGGTGCAGATTCCCGGGACGCGCTACATCTGGGGGCCGTGGCGGTGGACCTACGGTCCCGATAGCGCAACGCCCAAGTGGCTTGGGATTCGCGACGATAAAGGCCGGCTGATGATTGCGATCTGCCACAATTCGGATGTGGGCGATGCGTGGGAGTGGGCCGACAGTCCTCGTTATCCCGAGCATGAAGCGTCCGTGGCCTACCGCATCGGAGTGAATTACATCATTTACGGCATGACGCATTGATTGGCGGTGCTGCGTTCGAAAGTGGGGCGGACGTTTACATCGAAGAGAGATTCCTCGGCTGCGTGTCCCGGCGCTTCGCGCAAAAGAAAAACCGCGGGACACTCCGCTCGGAATGACGGCGTTGAGTGATTCGTCCTCTCCACATGGCGGCGATGCGCGCAAGGTGGATGCTGTGCACGTTACGGACTTAGCGCGTCGGTTGGAGGATTAATTTTTGGATGCGCCAATTCAGGAGTTCCGCCACGTATAGCTCGTTCTCGGATGGGCAGGCAATTTCATGGATCCATCCGAATTGCTTGAGCTGCTTGCCCGATTCGCCGAGCATGCCCAGAACCTTTCCATCTAAACTCAACCGGTAGATCCGGCCTGGATAGGCGTCCGAGCTGTAGAGAACCTGGTTGGGACCGGGCGTGATGCAAATCGCCCAGGGAGCGCCGGGCGCCATGGTGCCCGTGGTGGCGGTGGGCCTGCTACCGATTGCGGGACGCGCATCGGGTGGCGCTGGCACATCGATGGTGATCTGGCGCAGGAAATTTCCTTCGCCATCGAAAACCTGGATGCGGCGGTTGCCGCGATCCGCGACGTAGACGTTTCCCTTGGCATCCACAGCGATGCTGTGCGGAGTATTGAACTGGCCCGGGCCATCCCCAGGAGTTCCCCAGGATTTCAGCCAGTTGCCATCCTTATCCACTTTGGCGACGCGCGAATTGATGTAGCCGTCGCTGATGTAGGTGTTACCCCGCGCATCCCAAGCCACGTCGGTCACTTGGCGGAACAGGCCATCCACCGGCGGAAGCGGCGGGTGCACATGTTTGAGAGGCCCGGTCCCTTCATCTGAGGCTTCCTGCTTGCGTCCAAAAACCATGACCACGCGGCCGGCGGGATTGAATTTGATGACCATGTCAGAGCCTTTATCGGTGGCCCAGATGTTGTCTTGTGGATCGATTTTCACGGTGTGGGCGAAGGACCAGGCGTAGAGGTTGTGGCCGATTTCGCGGATGAAATGGCCGTCCGCGCCAAACTCCAAAAGCTGGGCCGCGCTGGCGCCGTAAGCCGGTCCGGTAGTATTGCCGCGAGAAAAGACGAACACGTGCCCCTTGGAGTTCACGGCGACGCCGGATGCTTCTCCCAGATATAAATCCGGCGGCAGCTTCAAGAAATCCGGGACCGAGCGGAAGGGGATCTCCGGAACTTTCGCGGAGTCAGACGTTTGCTGCGAGAAAGCTGCGGCCGCAGTAGCGAAAACAAATAACAACAGCACGAACCATTTCATTACTGCCTCCAATCGCCGAGAGTATACGCCGATGCGGCGCGGATTGACTTCGCGCGGTGAGTCTCCTAACCTAACCCATCCATCGCACGGAAAAGAGACACGAGAAAATGTCGGATTTGAAGCTGACCACGCAGGCCGAAGATTTTTCGGAGTGGTACAACCAGGTTGTGCTGCGCGCTGAGCTGGCGGATTACGCGCCGGTGCGCGGCTGCATGATCGTGCGGCCGTACGGCTGGGCGCTATGGGAAAACATCACGGCGCAGCTGGACAGGAGATTCAAGGCGACGGGGCACGTGAACGCAGCGTTTCCCCTGCTGATTCCCCGCAGCTTCATCGAGAAGGAAAAATCGCACGTAGCGGGATTTTCTCCGGAGTTGGCGGTGGTGACACACGGCGGCGGAGAGGAATTGGAAGAACCGCTGGTGATTCGTCCTACATCGGAGACGATCATTGGGCATGCGTACGCGAAGTGGATACAGAGCTATCGCGATTTGCCGGTGCTGATCAATCAGTGGAACAGTGTAGTGCGCTGGGAACTGCGGACGCGTCTGTTTTTGCGAACGCTGGAATTTTACTGGCAGGAAGGGCACACGGCGCACGCGACGGCGGAAGAGGCCGAGGCCGAGACGCGGCAGATGCTCGATGTGTACACGGATTTCGCGGTGAACGAGGGCGCCATACCCGTGATTCCGGGGCGAAAATCGGCGGCGGAGCGATTCGCCGGCGCCGAACAGACCTACTCGATCGAAGCGATGATGGGAGATGGGAAGGCGCTGCAGTCGGGCACGTCGCATAACTTGGGGCAGAATTTCGCGAAGGCGTTCGAGATACGGTACCTCGATAAGGGCGGTGTGCTGCAACACTGCTGGACGACTTCCTGGGGACTTTCGACGCGGTTTGTAGGCGCGATCATTATGGTTCACGGCGACGACCAGGGATTGATTCTGCCGCCGCGGCTTGCGCCGCATCAGATTGTGATCGTCCCGATCTACAAGACGGACGAAGAGCGCGGCAGCGTGATGGAAAATGCGCAGCGATTGAGGCGGGAGCTGGTGGCGGCGGGCATTCGCGTGAAAATGGATGACCGCGAAGGAATGAGCCCCGGCTTCAAGTTCAACGACTGGGAGATGCGCGGCGTACCGTTGAGGCTGGAGCTCGGTCCCAAGGATGTGGCGAAGGGATCGGTAGTGCTGGCGCGGCGCGATCGTCCTGGCAGGGAGGGCAAGTCGTTTGTGCCGCAGCAGGAACTGGCCGCGGCTGTAGCGGGAATGCTGGAGGAAATTCAGAAGTCGCTCTACGAGCGGGCGCTGGAATTTCGCAAGTTGAATACGGCCGAACCCGCCGATTATGGCGAATTCAAGAAGGCGGTGGAAAAAGGCTTCGCGTTTTCCTGGTGGTGCGGCAGCGGCGAATGCGAAGAGAAGATCAAGGAAGAGACCAAGGCAACCATGAGGTGCATTCCGCTCGACCAGGCGGCGGGCGGCGGAGGCAAGTGCGTCTATTGCGGAAAGGCCGCCGGCGAAAAGGCTATTTTCGCCCGCGCCTACTGAGCCCTGCCGAACCGACCTCCGCTTCGCTGACACCCCGGCGTTTACCTATCGCGAACATGGATATACCTGGATGCCACCAGACGCATAGCGTCCATGCTAGCCTTGGAGAATCGAGCCAAGAACTAGGCGAGGAGGACCGGAGTCAGATGTTGCGATCGAGGCAGACCACGAAGGAGCGCGGAGGGTCAAAGCGGAACCTCATCATAACGCTGCTCATCGTGGGCTCGATGGTTTTCGCTGGGGTCAAAATAGTTCCGGTGTATGTCGACAATTATCAATTTCAGGATGCGATCGAGACCGAGTCGAAGTTTGCACTGACGGGCTACCCGAAGAAAAGCATTGACGACATCCGAGATGACGTTTGGAAAAAGGCACAGGACCTTTCGATTCCCGCCCAGCGGGAGGATATCCAGGTGAACGTGACGAACGGAAGCGTTTCGATAAGCCTGGATTACTCGGTGCCGATCGATTTGGCGGTTTACCAACTCACGTTGCAATTTCACCCACACGCAGACAACCATTCGATCTAAAATAGCGTTCTGCTCTTTTTTGTCGATCAGAAGCACGCCGGGCGACCCAGCTGCCGGCGGCAGCTTGGATGATCGCGCCTTGTCGCCCGGTGCGCAACGGGCCGGAGAAACTTATTGCGGATTCGAATTGCCCGGGGGTTTTGGACATCGCGTCTTGGGATCGGGGTGCTGGGAGCCGCTCTGGTTGCGCTCCTTGTTGCGACGATTGTCTTCGCCGGGTACTACATTCAATTCGGACATTTGATCGACCAGCGCCTCACTGGCCAGATTTACCAGAATACGTCGAGCGTCTATTCGGCTCCCGGCTGGATTTTCACCGGGGAGTCGCTGCGCGAAGATGACTTGGCCAGTTATCTGCGTAACGCGGGCTATCAGGAAGGGAAGGTGGCCGGCGCGCCGGGCGAGTTTCACGTCGCCGACTCGACGATCGAGATCCGGCCTTCCTCCACGTCGTATTTCCAGGGACACAACGCGCTGCGCGTAACCTTTGAGGGTCGAGAGGTGTCGCACATCGCGCAGCTTTCCGATGGCACGACCATGGAGTCAGCGGAGCTTGAGCCGGCGCTGCTGACGAATCTATTTGACACTTCGCGCGAGAAGCGGAGGGTCGTGCGGTTCGAGGATTTGCCGCCCGTGCTGGTCCACGCCGTGCTGGCCGCGGAAGACAAGCGCTTCTTCGAGCACGGAGCGCTGGACGTGGTGCGGGTGTTCGGGGCGGCATTTTACGACCTGAGCCGGGACCGGAAGGCGCAGGGGGCCAGCACGATCGACATGCAGGTGGCGCGGACGTTCTTCTTTACGACGAAACGCGAATGGAGCCGGAAGCTGAAAGAAGTGCTGATGGCCGCCGAACTGGACGAGCGTTTTTCGAAGCAGCAGATCTTCGAGTTGTACGCGAACGATATTTATCTCGGAAACCGGGGCAGTTTTTCAATACGCGGATTCGGCGAGGCCTCGCAGGCTTACTTTGGTAAGGATGTGCGGGATTTGACGGCCGGCGACGCGGCGTTTCTGGCCGGGATTATCCGTGCGCCGAACCGTTATTCGTCCGCCGAGCGGCACGTGGACCGCGCTGATGACGTGCGCGATCGAGTGCTCGGCGAGATGGTCGCCGATGGCTACATAACGGCGGATCAGCAGGCCGCCGCTAAGAAGACCAAGTTGAAGTTCGTGAACGGCGGCGTGGAAAGCAGCCCCGCGCCGTACTTCGTGGACATGGTGAAGGACCATTTGCTCGAGAAATTTTCGGAGAACGACCTGGAAACCCAGAGCTACCGCATTTACACGACGCTCGATCCGGATTTGCAGCGCGCGGCCAGCGAAGCGGTACAGATCGGCGTGAAAAATCTAGACAAGCTGCTTGCGCGGCGCTACGCGATTTGGAAGAAGAAGGGCCAAACCGTACCGCCGGCGCAGGTGGCGGTTGTGGTGATGGATCCGCATACTGGGGAGATCAAGGCGCTGATCGGCGGGCGCAATTACGGCGAGAGCCAGCTCAACCACGCGCTGGCGCGGCGGCAGCCCGGATCGGTCTTCAAGCCGTTTGTTTACGCGGCGGCTTTTGACGATGCAGTTGAGAACCTTCAGCCGGTGGTCACACCGGTGACGATGGTGGACGATAGTCCCACGACATTTGAATTCGGTGGGAAGGACTACACACCCAACAATTATGGCGAGGAATTCTACGGAATGGTGACAGTGCGCGATGCGCTGATTCATTCGCTGAACGTGGCCACGGTGAAGGTAGCGGAATTGATCGGGTATCAGCGGGTGGTCGATCTGGCGCGCCAGATGGGGCTTGGCGGAAATATCCAGGCCACCCCGGCCGTGGCGCTCGGCGCTTACGATATGACACCGATTGAAGTGGCGGCGGGTTACACGGCGTTCGCGGGGAACGGTGTGCGTGCGGAGCCTCTTTTTATCCGCAGCGTGATTGCCGGGAATGGAAGCACAGCGGAATCAAATTCTCCGTCGACACGTTCTGTGCTCGATCCGCGGGTGGCGTTCTTGACGACCAGTCTGATGGAGGACGTGATCAATCACGGCACTGGCTATCCGGTGCGACAGATCGGATTTACCGCTCCAGCAGCGGGAAAGACAGGCACTTCGCACGATGGCTGGTTTGCAGGATACACGTCAAATCTGCTGTGCGTCGTATGGGTTGGGTTCGACGATAACCGGGATTTGGGCCTGGCAGGCGGCGAAGCTGCGGCGCCTATCTGGGCAGAGTTCATGAAGCGCGCCGTGGCGCTGCCGAAATATCGCGACACTCAGAATTTTGACCCTCCGCCAGGCATCGTCGAGCAGTCAGTCGATCCCCAGACGGGCCAACTCGCCACACCGTCTTGTCCGCAGATCATGACCGAATATTTCATATCCGGCACAGAACCGAACCAATATTGCCAACTCCACGGAGGGTCGCTGGCGCAATCGGGGCCTGCATCCTGGTTAGCTCACTTGTTTGGCAAGGGATCGGAGGCTTCAGGGCCTCGACCGCCGGAGACGCACGAAGCATCACCGAACACCGCCAGAAACGGGCACGTTACAGCTCCTGCGCCGGCGAAATCAGCTAAGGAGGCCGCGCCCCAGGGGCAGGTTAAGCAACCCGAGAAGAAAAAAGGCTTCTTCGACAAGATATTTGGTATCTTTGGGGGAGAGAAAAAGCCGGACACGTCGGAACCGCATTAAAATACAGCGGTGGCCCCTGCCACGGTGCAGCCAGGAGATGGGCAATGAAACCCTTGGCCCTCTTCGCGATTCTGGTCACGTTTTTTGCGTTCGGATTCAGCCGGAATTCCTGCGCTCAGCAGGATACCAGCCATAACCTTCAGCCCGCGGCAGATCGTTCACAACCACAAACCCCGAATCCACCGATGACTCCGCGGCAACTGGCCGAGATGCGCGCGGCCATCCTGATGGCACGGAAAGAGTTCAGCGATGCTGCAATCGCCTACCAGCATCTTCTGGAATCCGATCCGAACAACGCCGACTTCCTCAATCGAACGGGGATGGCATACCAGGAACTGGGGCAGGACGGGCTCGCCGAACATTTCTATAAGAAAGCCATGCGCGCGGACAAGAAGTTTTCGGAGGCCATTAATAATCTTGGCACTGTGGAGTACTCCAGGAAGCGTTATGGCAAAGCGATCAAATATTACAAGAAGGCCATCTCTGTTACGCCGGAAATGGCCGCGGTGTACAGCAATCTAGGTTACGCCTACTGCGCCATTAAGAAATATCCTCCAGCGATGGACGCGTTTGGCACAGCTGTGAGACTCGATCCCATGGTTTTCGAACACAGGGGATCGAGCGGTTCGGTTTTGCAGCAACGGACGGCCGCGGATTCGGGGGAGCTGTACTTTACGATTGCGAAATCCTACGCCAAACTAGGCGATGCCGAGCGTGTGGCGCGCTACCTGAAGCTTGCCCGCGACGACGGATACAAAAATTTGCTTGAGGTCGAGAAGGATCCCGTTTTCGAGAAAGTAATTAAGGACGCGCGCGTTCAGGAAGTACTCCGGGTAAGGTCAGCCTCCGCCGCTTCGCCGGTGAAGCCGAATTCCAACTAGTCCCTTAAGCTGCCTTGGCAAGTCCCTTTGGTGGCGTCCTTTTGCGCATAGGCAGACGTTTCACCGGTTCACAGAATCCAGGGAATCTGTCATCATAGAGACATCGCAGATTCAATAGCATCGGCACAGACGCAAGAAGGGATGAGCGAGGCTTATTAATGGCTGTTCCCGGACCAATATCGCAAATGTGGGCGGTGTCGTCCTACGTCGTCCGACAGAAGCTGAAGGGGCGTAACCAGTATCCGCTCGTCCTGATGCTGGAGCCGCTGCTGCGGTGTAACCTCGCATGCGCCGGCTGCGGAAAGATTCAGTACCCGGCGCACGTTCTCAAAAAGAATCTTACTCCCGAGGAATGTTTCCGCGCGGTTGAGGAATGCGGTGCGCCAGTGGTGAGTATTCCGGGCGGCGAGCCCTTGATGCACCCGCAGATCGCCGAGATCGTGAACGGGCTGGTCGCTCGCAAGAAGTATATCTACCTATGCACTAACGCGCTGCTGCTGAGCGAACGCCTTAGCGAGTTCACTCCAAGCAAATATCTTTCGTTTTCCGTCCACATGGACGGCCAGCGCGAGCACCACGACTTTTCGGTTTGCCGCGAAGGCACCTATGACAAGGCCGTCGAGGGAATTCGCATGGCGCTTGAGCGCGGCTTCCGCGTCACCACGAATACCACCCTTTTTGAGGGCGCCGATCCGCAAAGCGTCCGCCAGTTTTTTGACGACATGATGGAGCTGGGCGTCGAAGGCATGATGCTTTCGCCCGGCTACACGTATGACAAGGCTCCGGATCAGCAGCATTTTCTTTCCAGAAAAAAAACGCGCAGCCTATTCCGCCAAATTCTGAGCAATCGTTCCGACAAGTGGCGCTTCAACCTGAGCCCCTTGTTCCTCGAATTCCTGATGGGCAAGCGGAATTACAAATGCACGCCGTGGGGCATGCCGACATACAACATCTTCGGCTGGCAGAAGCCTTGCTATCTTCTGCAGGATGGCTACGCGGACACTTTTGAGGAGCTGATACGCGAGACCAATTGGGAGCAATACGGCACCGAGAGCGGGAATCCGAAGTGCGCGAATTGCATGGTCCACAGCGGATACGAAGCCAGCGCGGTGAATGATACCTTCAGTTCGTTGGGCGGCTTTCTGAGCACAGTGCGAGCCACGCTCTTCAATAAGTACAAAGACCCCGATCTGATGGATGGTGCGTCCGGCACTTCAGAGGAGAGTTCTGGGCAACTGATTCAAATCATGACTGCGCCGAAAGCCTAGCGGGTCCCGATCACATCGTCCTGAGTTCCCACCCGCATTATTTCAGGGGAGCGGGGACCGACACTTGGCCTTCCACGGATGTGAGCTGGTCGGCATTCCGCAACTCCGGGAACATCCAAGCCCACAAAGCCGTAACGACAATCGCTCCCACGCCGCCCAGGACGACTGCGGCCACCGTCCCGAACCACGCCGCGGTTACGCCCGATTCGAATTGCCCGAATTCGTTCGATGCGCCAATGAAAATCATGTCCACGGCATTCACGCGCCCGCGCATCTGATCCGGTGTGGCAAGCTGAATCAAAATTCCGCGCACCACGACGCTGACCATGTCCGTTGCGCCGACCAGAACCAGAGCAATCATCGACAGCGTGAGGCTGTGTGAAAGTCCGAACAGAATCGTGAAAACGCCAAAGCCCGCCACGCACCACAGCATCTTGGGCCCCACACGCCCCCGCAACGGTTTGAAAGCGAGCATAAGCGCCATGGCGCCGGCGCCAATTCCGGGAGCGCAGCGCAATAATCCCAGCCCCCACGGACCTGTTTTGAGGATTTCGCGCGCGTATACCGGCAGCAGAGCGACGGCGCCGCCGAGCAGCACAGCGAATAAATCTAGTGAGATTGAGCCGAGCACCAGCTTTTCACGCCAGATGTAGTGCATGCCCGCGAGAACGGTCTTCCAGCTGAAAGCTTCTCGCGGCCGCGGCCGATTTCGCGGCTTCACGCCAGACATCGAAAGAGCTGCACCCGCGGCAGCCACCATGGCCGCGCCATAGACGGTCGCCGGCCCTCGAAAGAGTGCATAAACAAGTCCGCCGAACGCCGGCCCCAAAATCGTCGCGGTCTGGAAAATCGTGGCGCCCCAGGCGAACGCGCTGTGAAAATGTTCGTCCGGCACGAGGAGAGGCAGGATCGCGCGGCTTGCAGGGGCATTGAAGGAACGCACCACGCCAACCAACGCGACGACCGCGTAAATGGGATAAACCGTGTGCGGCCGGAAAATTGTGATCGCGAGCAGGAGTCCGGAGCACATCGCGAAGCCCGAATAGCCCAGCGTAAGAACCCGGCGGCGGTCATAGCGGTCTGCGGCGTGGCCCGAAACCAGAAACAGCAGGATACCGGGAAGAAATTGCGCGAGACCAACCAGTCCAAGATCGAGGGGTCGCTTGGTGATCTCGTACACCTGCCAGCCCACAGCAACAGACTGCATCTCCGTGGCCAGCACGATGCAGAATCGCGCCACTTGGTAAAGCGTGAATGCGGGGTACGTAAACGCAACGGGGCGGGCGGACCTGGAACTCCCGGAAGCGGCCATTGCATTCTACTTTGCCATAGAATTCGAATTCGCACGAGGACCGGCCGGGCGTCCGCTTTTCTTGTCGGATGAGCTGGAGAGGCATTCGACAGCGTGGGCCGATACATCGGCGGCAGGGGAAATTAAGGCGTCGTTCGCATTCCGAGGATGGTGTCGAAGAAAGCGCCGAGGAGATAGCGAATATCCTTGTCGGTGACGATTGTGTTGTCGACCAGGTGCTCGAGCAAGAGTGCATTTGAGAGCGCGCCGAGTCCGGTGGCGGCACCGGTGCTCGATATAGGCAAATCGCGGCCGATTTCATGAGCGATGCGGCGCACAAGGTCGCTTCCACAGGCGCGAAGAGGCCGCTGGCGCGCGCGCAATCGGGCGTGCGCTTCGGGATGGCGGATAGCGAACAACTTGAATTCCAGCGAAAGCAACACGAGCCGGCGGTCCTTCGCAATTTGTGCGTAATGTTCGCGCAGGGCGCGCAGGCGCTTGGCGGGAGTATCCTCCTGCGCGAGCAGCGCGTTGACTTCGGCGATCCGCCGGCCTACCCATTCTTCGAGCAGGGCGAAGAAGATGTCTTCCTTGCTTTTGAAGTTGGCGTAAAAGGCGCCACGCGTGTAACCCGCCAACGAGGCGATGTCTTCTAGACGCGCTGCTTCAAAGCCGTCGCGCGCGAAGGTCTTCTCAGCGGCGGCGAGGAGCTTCCTTCGAGTTGCTTCGGTGCGCGCCCGTTGTCGCGAAAGAGCCGGCGTGGCTCTCCTCTGAACTACTGTATTGGCAGGACTTAGGTGCGCGCCGCTCATCGAAACGCGCCAGCCCTCCGCGCTTTACAGGATACATACATGCACGTATATTATTTCTAATGCTCGGCAATTACAAGAGGGACATATGGCCGCGGGCGCGATAGCGATCGACCATAGCGCGTGGCGGCCGCGCTACAACCCGTGGCTCATCGCCTTCGTGGTCACGCTCGCCACGTTCATGGAGGTGCTCGACACTTCCGTTGCCAACATCGCTCTGCCGCACATTGCGGGAAGCTTTGGCGCGAGCATCAACGAAGCGACCTGGGTACTTACGAGCTATTTGGTGTCCAACGGCATAGTCCTCCCCATCAGCGCGTGGCTCGCGACGCGATTCGGACGGAAGCGGTACTACATGTTTTGCGTAGTTTTGTTCGCGGGCAGCAGCTTTCTGTGCGGATTGGCGCCGACACTGGGAATGCTCGTTTTTTTTCGAGTGATGCAAGGCGTCGGCGGCGGCGGGTTGCAACCAAGCGAGCAGTCGATCCTGGCCGATACATTTTCGCCGGAGCAGCGCGGCATGGCGTTTTCGATTTACGCGATGGCGGTGGTGTTGGCGCCCGCGATCGGTCCCACGATCGGCGGGTGGATTACCGACAACTATAGCTGGCGCTGGATTTTCTATATCAACGTTCCCATCAGCATTGTGTCGCTGTATCTCACGTACCAGTTCGTAGAGGATCCGCCGTATCTCAGCGAAGAGCGTGAAAAAGCGAAAAGGGCGGGTATCGATTACATCGGCCTGGGACTTGTGGCCCTGGGCATCGGGTGCCTGCAAATGGTGATGGACAAGGGACAAGAACTGGACTGGTTCGGCTCGCGCTTGATCACGGTGGGCTCGATCATTGCCGGGTCAATCTTGATTTGCTGGGTGATTTGGGAATGGCGGCACCCGCATCCGATTGTGGAACTCCGGCTTTTGAAGAAACGCAATTTCGCAGCGGCAATGTTTTCGATGGCCATGCTCGGATCGGTTCTCTATGGCACCACCGTGCTTCTTCCAGAATTTCTCCAGACGTTGATGGGCTACACGGCCGCGCAAGCCGGCGAGTGTATGGCGCTCGGCGGTTTCCTGATGATGCTCACCATGCCGATGTCCGGGGTGCTGACCGGCAAAATGGATCCGCGCTTTCTGCTGGCATTTGGCTATGCCGCAACCGCCGCAGGTCTTTATCACATGGCGACTCATTTGAGCCTGGGGATGGATTTCGGCACGGCGGCGATGCTGCGCACCTACCAGGTTGCAGGCCTCGCATTCATCTTTATTCCGTCGAACGTGTTGTGCTACGCGGGCATTCCGCGGGAGAAAAATAATCAGGTTTCGAGCATGATGAATTTTGTCCGCAATATCGGCGGAAGCATCGGCATCGCGGTGGTCAGCACAATGGTGACGCGCACTACCCAGAAACGGCAGGTCTATCTCTCGGCCAACATGCAAAACGGTAATCCACGTTTCCGCGCGATGGTCGAGGGCATCTCGGCCAGCCTCCGAAGCGGAGGGGTCAGTGCGGCGCAAGCCACTCACCAAGCGTACATTCGCATTGCAATGATGATGGAGCAGCAGGCCTCGGCCCTGGCATTCCGCGATGTTGTCGCCATTCTCGCGATCGTGGTCATATGCCTGGTCCCGGTGGCTTTCGTCATGCAGCGCCCGCCAAAAACCGCCGCCCCGGGCGAAGCTCCGCCGCCGCACTGATCGTGAATCCGAATAATTAGAATGGGCAGCCGGAGAGTTTAGCTCGCACATGGTCTCAAGTCCCTTCGCTTGAATCGAGCAAGCATCGTTGGTCGGCCGGGTACGTAATGCGGGTCCCGCGGACGCGGGCGAACGGAGTGAGCTTGTGCTCTTTTGGTTTTGCGGGGCCGATGATTTCAAGCGCAGGGATTCCGCGAACGAGCAGAGCGTCGGCGACGAGGGAGCGATGGCAGCGCCATGGGACTGCCTCTGCGCACATGAGGGCAGTCGGGCGCGTGGCTGCCAACTTGATGGCGCGCTCGAGTGCGTCTGCGAACTCGGGCGTCTGCATGTAGTCCGCGAAGCCGCGAAAGCTCGCGTTGCGCCAGCCTAGATTGATCGAATCCGGCTTAGCTCGGCGGAGCCCACCTAGTTCCTTCATGTGGAGATATCGAATGCGCGCGGCGCGCAGCGATTTTTCGAGAGCGTCGCTATTGAACTGGGGATTGTGCCTTGATTTGGGAATTGTGCGTATGTCGATCAGAAGCTTGATGCCATTCGCGCGCAGCAATTCAACGAATTCGTCGATAGGCCGCGTCGAATGCCCGATGGTAAAGACAGGAATGGATCGGTTCTTTGCGTCTGGGCACACTACGAGGATACATTAATATTTTTAGCCGAAGGCACGTGGGGAATGCAAGTCCTTGTTGGTGTAAAGAAAAGTCGTCCACGGTGGGTGTAAGGAAGAGCCGTCTAGTGTAGAACCAGCCGCAACCTCCACAAATTGATGCTAGGCGGCGCGGGGAAACAGCCTCGCGAACTCGGCCTCAAAGTTGTAAACTTCAGTTTCTGCCTAGCCGCACGAACTAAGGAGCCGTTCCCATGAGCGCGACCACACAAGCAGCACCCTCTGCTTCTGCAGTACAGACAATCAAAGAGAAGGCGCGGAGGCTCAGCATTCTTTCCATGATGGAGACGACCGCCGCTGGATCGGGTCATCCAACTTCCTGCATGTCCGCGGCCGAGCTGATGGCCGGCATTTTCTTCTATGCCATGAAATTCGATCCCAAGAATGCGAACTCGCCGGATGCAGACCGCTTCGTGCTCTCGAAGGGCCACGCCGCGCCCGTTCTCTATGCCGCGCTCGCCGAAGCGGGGGTTTTCCCCGAATCGCGCTTGATGACGCTGCGACAGTTTTCCAGCGAGCTCGAGGGGCATCCCACACCGCGAATTCCGGGCGTCGACGCCGCCACGGGCTCGCTCGGCCAGGGGCTTTCGGTTGGCGCGGGCCTCGCCATCGGCGCGCGGCTGGACAAAAGCCCTACTCGCGTTTACGTCCTGCTGGGCGATGGCGAAATGGCGGAAGGGCAAATCTGGGAAGCCGCGGAGTTTGCTGGACATTACAAGCTCGACAATTTGACGGTTGTCGCTGATGTGAATGCCCTCGGGCAAAGCGATCCGACGATGTACCGGCATGACATGGAAGTTTACCGCCAGAAATTCGCGGCGGAAGGTTTCGCCGCTGAAGTGATTGACGGGCACGACGTGCCGGCCGTCCTTGCGGCCCTCGACCGCGCCAAGGCCACCAAAGGCCGGCCGCAAGCAATTCTCGCGCGGACGATTAAAGGCCACGGTTTTAGCGAGGTCGCGGGCAAAGAACATTGGCACGGCAAGCCATTTTCCAAGGATGAGCTTGCGCGAGCCGAGAAGGAACTCGGAGGGGCAATCGAGGTTCCGCCCGATCCCGGCAAATCCTACGCGCGTACTTCGCTACCCAAACCGCCCGATTTTCCGGCGCCCGCAGCACCCGATTACGAAGCCGGCAAGCCGGTGGCAACCCGCGAAGCCTACGGCTTTGCATTCAAGCGGCTCGGCGCCGTGAATCCGCATATTGTGGCGGCTTCGGGAGACGTGAAAAATTCCACCTTCTCGGAAATATTCCAGAAGGCTTTTCCCGATCACTTTTTTCAAGGCTACATCGCGGAGCAAAATTTGGTGAGTCTCGGTGTTGGACTGGCCGCGCGCGGCAAAGTCCCATTTCTCGATACGTTTGCGTGTTTCCTTTCGCGCGCTTATGACAATGTTCGCATGGCGGCCATCAGCCGGGCGAATATCAACCTCTGCGGCTCTCACTGCGGTGTCTCGATCGGCGAAGACGGCCCTTCGCAAATGGCTCTGGAGGACATCGCCATGTTCCGCGCCGTTCACGGCTCGGCGGTCTTTTATCCCAGCGATGCGATATCCACCGAACGCCTGACCGAAACGATGGCGCGGCGTAGCGGCATCAATTACCTCCGCACGTCGCGACCGAAAAATGCCATCTTGTACTCGAAAGAGGAGAAATTTCCAGTTCCCGGCTTCAAGGTTCCGCGGAAAAGCGCACAGGACCGAGTGACGGTGATTGGCGCAGGCATAACGGTTCACGAGGCGCTAAAAGCCGCGGATGAGCTGAAGTCGCAGGGCACGGCGATTCGCGTAATCGATCTGTACTGCGTGAAACCGCTTGATGGGAAAGCGCTTGCGGCGGAGATTAGCGCCACGGGCGGACGTCTCGTCACGGTGGAAGACCACTGGCCGGAGGGCGGAATCGGCGAAGCCGTTCTTTCCGCGCTGGCGCAGGAGGGCGCGACGCCTTCGAATTTCAGGTTGCTCGCCGTCAGGGCATGCCCCATTCTGGTAAGCCGGACGAACTGGTGGACGCGTTCGGCATTTCGGCACGTCACATCGCCGAAGCGGTCCGCGAAATCGCCTCGTAGGCTTTAGCGCCGGTCCGGCGAAAGGACATAAGTGGCTGCTGAAAAAATGGTGATGGTGGGTGTGCTTCCCGAAGCCGTAGTGATCGATCCCGGCGAGCAAGTGGTGTGGTTTTCAAACGCCGGCAATATAAAGATTGAATTTGACTCGCAGCGATCCCCGTTTTCCTCGAATGTTTTTCAGGCGCCGGCGGGTGTCCGCTTATCCAGCGGAGCCACGCGCCCCGGCCTGAACCCCGGCTCGTATCGGTACCGACTCTCCCTGAACGACGTTGTGGTAGCACACGGCGAAGTCTTGCTTCGAGGCAAATAGAAATGGACTTTCGGGGTTGATCGAGCGAATTCCGCTTTCGCCGCCCGAACGTTAGTCGCCCGCGAGCTCCGTGCGATAAATCGGGCGTCTCTCGGCTATCGAGTCCGCCAGGATCCGCGGGACGGGGGCCAGCGCGGCAGCCGAAATCATGCGCTCCCGGGGCACTCTGAATTCAGCAATTTTGCGGGGGAATTCTCTTCGGCGATCGAGCCAGAGGCCGAATTCGCGGAGAAGGTCGCCAGCCACATTGGGGTCGTCAGTCCGCTCCACACCCCAGAAACGAAGGCGATCTTCATTCTTCTGCAATAGTTGCAGAGATTGGGCCATTTTCTTCATCGCCACGTTGAAAGAAGAGGCCAGAAAATAGGCGGAGAGTGTCCATCTCGCGACGCGAGGCTTCGACGAACCTGCGGAATCGCCTCGTTGAGGACTGGCGTCAAATACGGCTCGTAAACGGACGTTGTACTTGCGATTCTGAGTGCGCTCGATGGCGCAGTGATACTCGTTGAGCCGAGGGTGCTTCCCCTGGTTGATATATGCGAGCTTCTTCCTGTAGGAAGCTGCCGCCGGACCAGTCTCGCGTCCGAGACGGATGGGACGATCCGCACGCGCAACGATTTCAAGTCTTCCCGGTGTAAAACTCTTAATCGGCATATGAATGCTCCTCAGAAGAAGTGGCTGCTCGGCTGCCAAGCGTCTAGACCGGGGAGGGCTTCCGGTGCAGGTCGAACCCCGCTGGCTTCGGGGCAGGCTCTACGGAGAACGTTATTCTAACGCGACGTCGTATGACCTACAAGCCCGACCCCTAAAATAAATAAGTGCCTTTTCTTTCTAGCAGATACGAGCCATCAGAAGTGAAATCGCGCCCGTGCAAAAACCAAAGTGCGCGATGTCTCGGAGTTGGTTAGCTTGAACGTGTAATGCGGTCGACTGCGTCTGTGTTGATGGTGAGCTTGCCTTCTTGAGTCAAACGATTAACGAGGCTGGTGTGGAACGCTTCGAAGGCGGCGTTCTGCTTGGTTTGGAGAAGCTCCTGCCGGAGATCACTTGCCTGCTTGGCAAGATCGGCGGGATCGGGGACCTCATGCGACAAAGTGCGATAGACAACCCAGTTTTCGCCGCTTTGAATCGGACTGCCAGTCTGCCCGACGGAAAGGGTAAAGGCGGCAGCGAGCTGGCGGCTGGTGCCAACGTCGGGAATCGAGCCATTTCGAGCGAAGGGATCGGATTTTTTCACCGTAAGACCCAAAGAACCAGCTACTTTGTCAAAATCTTCGCCGGCCCGCACTCGCTTCGAGAGCTCTTCGGCGCGGGAACGAGCGAGATCAAGGGACTTCTCATGCTGATAGTCGGCTAGAGCTTTGTCATGGACCTCGGCTAGGGTAGCTTGGTGCGCCTGGGAAATATTCTTCGGAGTGATAATCACGAAGCCGCTATCAATCGGAATTGGCTGGCTCAGTTCGCCAATATGGAGCGCGAAAAGCGTCTGATGTAATTCCGGGGAATTGCCGAGCGGCATGATCGTGTCTGTCATGGAAGCCGCTGGCGTGTCGCCCACCTCGAGATGGAACTTTTTCGCGAGATCGTCAAGGGACTGACGGTCAGACTGGCGGACAGCCTCGGCCATCTGGTTTGAAACGTCGCTTGCTGCTGTGTTCACTTGCTGGTCGAGCACGGTTTGAAGGATGGAATCTCGGACTTCCTCAAAGCTCTTGGTATGCGCCGTTTCGCGGTCCAGGACTTTTATGATGTGGAAGCCGTATTGAGTCTTCACCAGGTCCGAAATTGTGCCCTTGGGCAGAGTGAACGCGGCTTGCTGGAACTCGGGGACGGTCTGGCCATCGACGATCCAGCCCAGATCGCCACCTTTCGCTTTTGTGCCATCGTCCTCGGAATACTTCTTGGCCAAATCCTCAAAATTGGCGCCGTGCTTGGCTTGCTTCAGGACATCCTCGGCCTTCTGGCGGATTTCGGCGATTTCGGCATCCGTTTTGCCAACGGTTTTGAAAAGAATGTGCTCGACGTGGGCGCGATTCTCGACTTTGTATTCGTCAATATGCGAGTTGTAGTAGGCCCGCAGTGTATCGTCGCTGACGGTGGTACTGGCCCGAAGCTTCGAGAGATCAAGCAGCGCGTAACGGGCGGATCGCTTTTCCGGTATCTGGTAACGCGACATATTCTTGGCGAACCAGGTGGAAAGCTCGGCGTCGCTGGGGTGGATCGACGACGCCAGATCGGCAGGCTTGATCAGCGCATAGGCAATGGTGACTTTTTCATTGCGCCACCGAAATTCCCGTTCGATTTCCGGCTGGCTGACGGTAATGCCGTCGGTAACGAGCTGCCGAAATTTGTCGACCAGCATCTCGTCGCGAAGAAGGCTCTCAAATTCCGACACATCCATTCCTGTTCGGGTCTGGACTTCCGTGGCGTAGCGGTCTTTCAGCCAAGTGTTTCCCGACCACGCATCCGGCAAGATTTCCTTGATGCGCTGGGCCTCCTCTTCGGGAGTGACGCGAAGACCCATCTGGCCGGCCTCGTATTCGAGGGCTCGCTGAAAGATCATTTGATCGAGGATTTGCTTGGCATAGGCGGCCCGGAGCATCGTTGGGATGGACTGATTGCGCGTGGCTTGATCGAATTGCTGCTGAAAATCAACGGCGGTGATGCTTTGGCCGGCGACGGTCGCAATTGCGTCCGGGCTGCTGGCGCCCGTTCCGCTCATCAGGCCGGGAATGAGCGTGACAACCATGCTGACGCAGATCAATACCAGGATCACGCCCATGGTGATCTTAATCCAACGGTTTCGATCCAAATCACGCTGCTGAATACTTCTCAACATAAGGTTTTCGCGCGGTCCTTCGAAGGTACAGGGCTTCCATTATAGAAGAGATTCGCGGGAGTCACAATCATGTGAACTCCGTCCAGCAGATTGGCGGCACTCGCCGAGGACTTCGGCCTGCACTGCGCGGCGGGTGAAAGGTAAACGGCCCCTTGACGGGGCGTCCTAGGCGGACTCTCGACGATCGAGACGCCAAGCTAGTCGCAGGGCCATCTTATTCTGTCGGCTGCATCTGCCACTGCCACGATCTCAATTCCCAATTGTTTCCTTCGACGGCGACTGCAGCAGCGTGGTCACGCCCCAGCGGCAGTGCCAGCAGCGACCAGCCCGATTCCCCTTTGCTCAGAAATGCCACAGCTTCATGGGGGGCGAGCGAAACATCGAAACTCTGCAAGGAGATCTGCAAGCCGCCGCAGCATGCTTTCACATAGGCTTCCTTCCGGGTCCAACAATTGAAAAACGCCCGAGGCCGCTCGCTGGCGTCAAGCGAGCGAAGCTTGGCAACTTCACTACGAGAGAAAAACTTTTCTTCAATTCCGTCGTCGACGAAGCTCGAGTCGATCCGTTCTACGTCGACTCCGATCTCACGGTTGCGCGTTACAGCATAGAGAGCCACGTTGCCGGAGTGGGACAGATTGAATCGTAAATCACTGGCGCAATCGTCTGCCAGCGCCGGCTTTCCAAACCGGCCGTAAGAGAAGCGGAGCGCGCCAGCCGATTGCCCAACATAACGCGCAAGAATGTCGCGAAGGATCCCGCGAGAAGCGATAAAACGCCGCCGGTCTCTCGCGAAGTGGAATTTAGTGGCCCGCTCAAGCTCGTCAGAAGGGACCGTTTCTTCGAGACGGCATATCTCGTAGGGAGAACGATCGAGATCGGCGCTCCAGACATCCACCGTGTTTTCTTCTAGCGTCAACCGCAACGGCGGCCGGCTCAATACTTGAGTGAAGTTCATCGGTCGCTTCGATTGTTGCGATCTGTCGAGAGTCTGGCTGCGTTTTCCAGCGAGACGGTCAGCCGGTTAGCCAAGTGTTGGACGTGAGGCTCGAAAAATATACCCAGATGGCTACCGGGAACTTCATGCGTCTCGACGGGACCTGTTACAAGGTCCCTCCACCCGCTTAATGCGGCATCTAACTTTGTATCTGCGCCGCAGAAGGGCGACCCTCCCCGGATAGGGCTTGGGCCGGTACATTGTGCTTGCGAACGCAAGTATCTGCTCAAGATCCGTGAGCTTGGCGCTGTTTCTGCGGGCCCGAGCCCGGGCGAAGGGCGCTTTCACCCGCCGAATGAGTTTTCGCCAGGCTCCCTGCAGAAGGTCCGCTGCATAGAGGGGCGCCTCGGTTTTCTCCAGTGCCTGCAGTTTAAGAATTTTGGAGACTAGGCGCTGCGGGGAGGGTTTGTGGGCGACTTGGTACGGATTGTGTCGAAAATAAAAATGATTCCGTGCGTCGACGATTGCCAGTAAATCAACCTGCTGCCCTTGGTTCAAAAGCTGCCTCGCAGATTCATACGCGAGTAGAGCATTGTCGCAGAACCCCCCAAGAAAATACGGACCCTGAGGACGGTATTCGCGAATCGCCCGAACGACATAGCCAGCGAATTCCTCCAGCGAATAGGGCTTGTGCAACTCGCCGACGATCGACTGGTCGAAGTCCACGCACAGTATCGGCTGGTCGGCGCCTAGGTGCTCCGATAGAGGCCGCCACAGAGAGCCCCAGCGAATTCCGAAGAAAGGCGGCTTGGACCCCGCCGTTTGAATGGGAATCACGTCGGTAATTGGGGCCGGAGCGCTTGCCTTGCGCAGAGCGGCGGCAAACAGCTCAATGGTGGGTGCTTCAAAAACCGACGCAAAAGTCATCCTTCGACCGAATTCTCGCTCAACTCGCGCGAGGAGCCGAGCGACCAGAAGAGAATGGGCTCCCAGGTCAAACAGGTTGTGGCCGAGGCCGACGTTCTTGATCCCGAGCGTTTCTTCCCAGATTTTTGCCAGCCGAATTTCCACGTCGTCGCGGGGAGCGGTGAACGCGATCGCAGGCAGCTCGTCTTGATTGGGCACAGACATAGATAAGGCCCGCCGGTCAATCTTTCCATTCGAAGAGAGGGGCAGAGCATCGAGGAACACGAAGGTGTCCGGAACCATGTATGCGGGGAGCTTACATTTCAGCTGCCCACGCAAGATCGCGGCCGTCACATCTTGTCGATCTTGCGATACCACATGGGCGACCAGGCGTTTGTCGCCGCGCGCGTCGGCGAAGATGGAAACCACCGCCGAGCGCACGCCTGGGCAAACACGCAGCGCAGCCTCGATCTCACCCAGTTCGATCCGGAATCCGCGGATTTTAACTTGGTGGTCGACCCTGCCGAGATACTCAATGTTGCCGTCCGGCAGGTAGCGCGCGAGATCACCCGTCTTATAGAGGCTTCCCGGTTGATCGCTGAACGGGTTGGAGACGAACTTCTGTCTGGTTAATTCTACCTGGTTCAGATAGCCCCGAGTTATTCCAGCTCCCGCAATGTGAAGCTCGCCGCGAACGCCCACTGGGACGGGCTGGAAGCGAGAATCGAGAATATAAAGCTGTGTATTCGCGATCGGCCGTCCGATCGGAACGCGGGTAGAGCGCGAATCGGGCTCGCAACGATATACGCTGCTCCAGACGGTACCTTCCGTTGGTCCGTACTCATTGAATAGCATTGCCTGCGGATTTGACCGGTAATGGTTTTCCACCAATTCCTTTGGACACTCTTCGCCGGCCACAATCGCGACACGGAGTGAGGAAACACGATCAAGCGAAGCTTCCTCCAGAAGTTGGCGATACAAAGTTGGCACGCAAAGCACGTGCGAAACGCCGTGGCGAACCATTAAGTCGACCAACTCAGTCAGGTCGCAGCGCGATTCATCTGGAGGCAGCACCAGCGTGCCACCGGTACCGAGCGTCCAAAAGATTCCCGCCAGGGAACTGTCGAAGGCAAAAGAAGGGAGCAGCAGAAAGCTGCCCACCGGGTTTTTGTAGTATGTGCTGCGGGCCAGCGTCGAATTCACCAGGCCCCCATGCGTGACCTGGACCCCTTTCGGACGCCCCGTCGACCCCGACGTATAAATGATGTAGGCGAGATTGTCAGGGCTGGCGCAAGAAGCCGCGATAGGGCTTTCTTGCATAGACCGAAGTTGTGGGTCTGCATCTAGGCAGACCACCCGGACGCCGTGCTGTGGCAACTGCGGCTCGAGCTCCGTAGTCGTCAGTAAGATTGGGGTCCGTGTATCGGCCAGCATGAAACTCAATCGATTCGCCGGATAAGTGGGGTCGAGAGGCAGACAAGCGGCGCCAGCCTTGAGAATCGCGATTAAGCCCACAACCATTTCGGGCGAGCGCCCCAAGTGGAGGCCCACCGGGGTATCCGGCCCTGCACCTAAACTTTGCAGATAGCGGGCGAGCTGATTGCTTCGGCGCGCCGAGCTCGCCATAGGTCATCTCTTCGTCTTTGAATTTCAAAGCGGTAGCATCGGGAACGCGCTCTACCTGAGCCTCGAACAACTCGTGCACGCACTGATCCTTTGGGTACTCGACTCGCGTGCTGTTCCAGTCCACCAAGATCTGCTGGCGTTCAGAATCAGTCAGTAATGGAAGTTCCACGATGCTGCGATCCGGCGCCGCTACCGCACCCGCTAACAAGGCTTGCCAATGCTGAACCAGTCGCGTAATCGTCGCAGCATCGAACAAGTCGGGGTTGTAGGTAATCGGTCCGGAAATGGCGTCCGGCCGTTCGTCAAGGACGATGGTCATGTCCAGCTTTGACCCGCCGTTCGAAACTTCTTCGGTGAGGAGGTCCCATCCGGGCGCAAACGGGGGCACCTTTGGCTGCTGCGAAAGAATCAATTGGAAAATCGGATTGCGGCTAGGATCCGGCCGAAGGTGCAATTCCTCCACGATCTTTTCGAATGGAACCTCGTCGCTTGCCAGCGCGTCGAGCACGGTGCCGCGCACCTGGCGAACAAGGTCTCGAAATGTGGGATTTCCGGAAAGATCAATGCGCAAGGCCAGCGGATTGACGAAATAGCCGATTGTAAGCTCCGTTTCGGAGCGCCGCCGGCCCGCCGACAGGCCTCCGATCACAATATCTTGTTGTCCGGTGTAACGGCTCAGCAATGCCGCATATCCCGCCAAGCAAGCCATGTACGATGAAATGGCTTCTTGCCGGCAAAAAGATGTAAGCAGTTCGGTCACTTTCGAATCAAATTTGAATCGGTGGATCGCTCCGCGATGCGTTTGATAAGTGGGCCTCGCGCCTTCGTTCGGCCATTGCAGCGTGGGAAGTTCGCCCGAAAGTCGCTCGCGCCAGAAAGAGAATTGTCGGGACCAATCGTCCGTCGCGGGAGTCTTCTGCTGCCAGTAGGCGACATCGCCGTATTGCAGAAGTGGATCGGCAAGCGGCGAAGGCTCTCCAACCAAGAACGCTTCGTAGAGCACCGCCAATTCCGGCAATAGGACCCGGTAAGCGCTCACAGCGTCAAAAACAATCTGATGGAAGGTCAGATACAACCGATACTCTTCCTCGTGCATTCGCACGAGTGTGCCGCGTAGAAGCGGCCCTTTCGTCAAATCAAAGACCTTGTGCGCATCTTGGACGGCCAATGATGTTGCTTCTGTGTCTCGTTCAGACTCCGGTAGGCTCCGAAGATCAGCGCTTTTCATCGGGAATCGATCGGAGGCTGGATGAATCACCTGAAAAGGTTGCCCATCCTTGGCATCGAAGGTTGTTCTCCAGATTTCGTGGCGCCGGACAATCTCGGCCAGGCAACGCTCGAGCACCGCAACATTGAGGGGTCCGGTCCGCAAGATGGTTATCGCTTCGTTGTAAACCGGGATATCGCCCGCCATTTGTGAATGCAGCCACACCTGCTGCTGCGAAAAGGAGAGCGGAACCGGCTCTCCCGCTGGCCGGCGCGGAATGCGCTTTGGGCCCGTCGATGCTTGGACCTCTCGCTGGCGTAGGTACCCGTCAATCGCTCTTCGATTCGCCTTGGAAAGCTGGCCGACCTCCGGGATGGGCTTCTGCACGCTCATGCTTGGTGGTTCGCCCTCTCGTCTTTGTCGTTATCGTTCCCTTTATGTAAATCCGACCGACGCAAGTGCGGCTCCGAAGTCAATCGCCCGAACAGCGTCTCCAAGTCCGTTAACATTTGCGTGATCGTTTCTTCTTGAAATATGTCCGAGTTGTATTGCGCCCTTCCGATCACGCCATCTGGGCAATCGATGAAGGCGAGATAGAGATTCCACATCGTTCCGCCGTTTCCAGCATCCATCGAAGTAACGTCCCATTCGGGCCTGAGGGCTTCCGGGACACGCGGCTGAAGAGAGATCGCTACGCTGAAAGGCGGAGGATCCCCGGGGCCGGTTGCCAGGCCCAACTTTTTTGACACAACCTCGAGAGGAACGTCGTCGTGAGAGATGGCTTCGGAAACGACTTCCCTGGTCTGCTGCAGCAGTTCGGCGAAGGTCGGATTCAAAGAAAGATCGAATCGCAGCGCGACAGGGTTCAGGAAATATCCTAGGAGCTCTTGTAGTTCTGTGCGCTTTCGGCCGGCCGGCGAAAGAGTGCCCACCAAAATATCTTCTTGGTTTGTGTAACGGTGGAGAAGCGCGATAAATCCAGATAGCAGCGTCATAAAAAGTGTGACGCCTTCTCGCCTGGCCGTGGATCTCAACCCTTCGGAGACCTTCCTCGTCAACGCGAACGGCCGAATCTGTCCGCGGTGTGAGGAGCTCTTCGCACGATCCCAACCCTCGGGCCATTGCAGCACCGGAAGCTCGCCGGCGAGCCGGTTGCCCCAGTAGCGGATCTCCGGGTCAGTGTCTTCAACTTTTACTCGGCTTCGCTGCCAAACCGCATAGTCCGCGAACTGAATCGGGGGCTCCGCAAGCGGCGAACGATTTCCATTCGAGAAGGCCCGATACAGAGCCGCCAACTCCGTAGGCAGCACTTGATACGCCGATATGCCGTCGACAATGCTCTGATGGGCGACCAGCACCAACCGGTGCGATGACTCGGCGAGCCGAATCAGTAGAAAGCGCAGCAATGGACCGCGCGCCAAGTCAAATGGACGCTCAGCCAGATTCCCGACAGACCGAAGCACGCGGGCTTCTCGCTCGGATTTCGAGAGTCCTGTAAGATCGAGTACCGGCAAAAGCAAATCACTCGGCGCCGGGTGAACCACCTGAACAGGGCGGCCATCCACTTCGTCAAATGTTGTCCGCCAAATTTCGTGGCGGCGGATGATCTCGAGTAAGCAGCGCTCAATAACTGCCGCGTTCAACACACCCTTTCGATGTATTGTGATCACCTCGTTGTAGAACGGCGGCTCGCCCACGCTGTGTTTGCCGCGATTGAAGAGCTGTTCCTGAGGCGACGAGAGAGGGGCGGCTTCAGCGGAGGATCGCCGAGCACTCAGGGGGGCGGATACAGGCGCAGGTCGCCGCGTGTCTCGCAGATACTTGTTGAGGCGTGCGCGCTCGGTCTCAGAGAGAGAAGTTGCGGCTACCGGCACTCCTTGACTGTCTATTTTGGCTGGGTTGGGCAATGTTCAGTGGATTTCTGGGTTCTTGGCTACGACCTGCGTGTCCCGGAACCGTTCTGTCGGCAGAAATATCCGGGAGGTTCAACAATGAAAATCCAACTCGCCACTTGGTCATGGCAAGAATCACCCACGAATTACAAAAGCAAGTTCGATACCATCATTCTGCGCGGTGGTCCAAAGGGTTTATGGTCAAAAAGGACGACAAGAGTGCGCCAACTTGGTCGCAAATTGTCCATGCAGCCGCAAAGTGGCCATATCACTATCTCGGGCGAAGGAGAAATGTGTTGCCACAAACGGTAATTCTGCTTGACGAATTAACTGTCGAACGAGGCGGTAATCGGTGTTCTATACTTGCTACAACTCCTCCGCTTTCAATAAGTACAATGTTGATCAAGACCGTCTAGCTTGGTACCTCGTTTGCTACATAGTGCCCGTCGGCGCTCCAAAATGTCCATGCTCATGCTTCGCTCAACCGCACGGCCGAGGAGAACCTGCTGAGCCCGAAAACAAAAACTAATTGGAGAGCAATCAGGATGGCTGACCCGGCCCCGACGAGCAACTCCGGCAGCGAACTTCGGCGAGCGCCGATCAAAAATACCGAGCAGCAGCGCGCGATACACGTCGATGATTCCGCTCCGTCGCAGAATAGTTTCGTTCCACAACTTCTCTCCGCACAGGCAGAGGCCACGCCGCGAGCACTCGCTGTTGCCGCCGGAACCCATTCGCTGACCTATCGAGAATTGAACTCTCGCGCCAATCGGCTGGCGCACTATCTTCAGAAGTGGGGTGTTGGACCGGAAGCGGTCGTGGGTCTGCGCCTCGAGCGCTCACTCGACTTCGTGGTCGCCGCGTTGGGGGTCCTAAAGGCAGGAGGCGCCTACCTTCCCTTCGACGCAGCGACTCCCGCAGCAAGAGTCGTTTCGCTCCTGGCGGACTCGCAAGCTTCGGCCTTGATTACCACACGCACGATAGGCGATCACCTTCCCGCAGGTTCTTGGCGCGTGCTGATGATCGATGCGGACTCGGCTGCCATTGCCCAATGCCCGTCTCATTCGCCCGCTATCGAATTGAAGCCCGAGAATCTGGCCTACGTGATCTACACATCCGGATCCTCAGGCGAACCGAAGGGTGTCGAAATCACGCACCGGAGCCTCGCCAACCTCATCTCTTGGCATCAAGATGCGTTCGGAGTGGTGCCGTCCGACCGAGCAACGCAATTGGCTACTCCCGGTTTCGACGCCGCGGTTTGGGAGCTGTGGCCTTACCTTGCGGCCGGAGCGAGCGTTCATATCGCCGATAAGCTTACGATCGTAGCGGCGCCTGCACTCCGCGATTGGCTTGTTTCCCAACGGATCACCATAAGCTTCGTTCCCTCCGCGCTGGCGGAGCAATTGATCGCCCTCGATTGGCCTGCCTCGGTGCCTCTTCGCTTCTTGTTGACCGGGGCCGATGCGCTGCGCCACTATCCGCCTGCCAACTTGCCGTTCGCTTTGGTAAATAATTACGGTCCCACAGAGTGCACTGTCGTAGCCACATCTGGCGTTGTGCCGTCGCTGTCGTCTCCTGATTCTACCCCTTCAATCGGCCGGCCGATCGCCAACACTCAAATCTACATCTTGGACAAGAACCAACAAGAAGTATCAGCGCAGGTCGCCGGAGAGTTGTACATTGCAGGGATGGGCTTGGCACGAGGTTACCGTAACCAGCCGGATCTCACGGCTCAGAAGTTCGTTCGAAACCCGTTCAGCTCGCAACCGGGTTCGCGTATGTATAGGACGGGCGACCTCGCCTGCTATTTGCCCGACGGTCAGATCGCATTTCTCGGCCGCGTGGACGATCAGATCAAAATTCTCGGCTATCGCATCGAACCAAACGAAATTGCAGGCGCACTCAAAAGACATCCCGCTGTGCAGACCAGTGTCGTCGTGGCTCGAGAAGACGCGCCCGGCGAAAAACGCCTGGTCGCATATGTATGTCTTGCTCTTGACCTGCACGTCACAGCACGCGAGTTGTCTTCCTTCATGGCCAAGTCTTTGCCTGCGTACATGGTCCCGAGCGCCTTCGTTCGCGTAACCTCGTTCCCACTCACTATCAACGGCAAGATCGATCGCTCCGCTCTGCCGGCCCCAGACGCGACGAACACTTTGCAAGACAGAATCATCATCGCTCCGCGAACGCTCGTCGAGGAGCGGCTCTCCGCCATTCTCTGCCGCCTCTTGCATCTTGATAGCCTCAGCATGGAAGACAACTTCTTTATGCTGGGCGGTCACTCCCTCCTCGGTACTCAGCTGATTGCGCGTATTCGAGACGTGTTTGGCGTTGAAATCACGCTCAGGGTGTTGTTCGACAATGCCACCGTAGCCGGGATTTCGGCTGAAATTGAGCGGCTCATCCTTGCCAAGCTAAATAGTGAAGCCTACGCCGCAGACGACAATGCGTCCGACGCGTATGCGCCCGGAAACTAGCTGTGGGTGGCGAAGGCAACACCCTCACGCCATCTGACAAACCCGCACCCGCTCTGAGCCTCTACCAGCTGCTCGACCCCGCCGTCCTCGCTGATCCATACCCGCTGTTCCGTCGTCTTCGGGAAGAAGACCCTGTTCACTGGGACCCGTTTCTGCACGCCTGGGTGGTTACTCGATACGAGGACGTTCTTAGGGTCCTGCACGACTTTTCCGCCCAACGCACACCGACGCCCGAGCAATTAGCTTCCATGGGGCTTGCTCACCTGAGTCCCATCGCTCGCGTCATGGTGAAGCAAATGCTCTTTCTGGACGCTCCGGCTCATACTCGCCTGCGCAGCCTGGCGTCGTATGCCTTCACTCCACAAAGAGTTTCGGTGCTCCGATCGCGTATCCAGGAGATCGTTGAATCGCTCTTAGACGCCGTATACCCCGCCGGCGGGATGGATGTAATCGCTGATTTGGCTGAGCCGCTGCCCAACATCGTCACGGCGGAAATGCTCGGCGTTCCAGTCGAAGACCACCGCCGACTCAAGGCTTGGTCCGCCGATTTCGCGGAGATGCTCGGCAACTTTCAGCACAATCCCGATCACGTGCCGAAGGTCTTGCGAGCTGTCGAAGAGATGACCGCCTACTTCCGCGAGCGTATCAAGGAGCAGCGCATCCATCCGCGCGAGGGGCTGATTCACTCACTGCTGACGGCGAAAGTTGATGGCGACTCCCTCACCGAGGAGGAGGTCGTCGCCAATAGCATCGTGACCATGGTGGGCGGCCAGGAAACCACCACCAACCTCATCGGCAACGGAATTCTCGCCCTTCTGCGCAATCCCGGCGCGCTCCAGATGCTGCGCAACGATCCTTCGCTCGTCCCCTCCGCCGTCGAGGAGCTACTTCGATACGATTGCCCCAGCCAGCACACTGCTCGCTTGGCTCCCGAAGACGCGATTCTTGGCGGTAAGACGATCCGCAAGCGGCAGGCGGTCATCGCCGTCATGGCTGCGGGAAATCGAGATCCCGAGCGCTTCTCGGATCCCGATAAACTCGACATTACCCGCAAGGACAATCGTCACCTCGCGTTCGGCTGGGCCGCACATTTCTGTTTCGGCGCAGCGCTCGCGCGCATCGAGGGGCAAGTTGCTCTCGAAGCGATTCTGCGTCGCCTGCCCAACCTGAAGCTTGAGCCTACGCCTCTGACGTGGCGTGCGAACCTGGGCCTTCGCGGGCTCACAGCTCTTCCCGTGAACTTCTAGGGCATGCCAGTTAACCCTTCCGGCGGGGCAATCGATTGCAAGCCTCTTCATCACCACATCGCTGGTAAGCGCCATTACCCGGGCGACAATTTCGCGAACTATAGTGGCAGCACGAGTTCTGGCGGCCCTCAATTGCGGGTGTGGTGGCGGCTACGAACCCGGCTATTCCACGAACGCTTCTAATTGTGAGCGTCCGGTCGCGACTTTCTTTTTCTCCAAACGGGGTATCCAATTCCAACGCCAAGAATCACCACAGCTGGGGCGGCAAGGAGAGCGCAAAGCCGACCGTATCCTCCCTCTTTTTCGGGGTCAAGTTCCTGATAGTAGAAACTCGTTAACAGCATACCGAAATGGCTTCGTGAGAGGACAAGGTCACGAAAATCGGAGATGTGTCGAAGTAGGTTGTCTCGCAGACTGGATTTTGAAACGTCGATGGCATCCGTATCATGCGGAATCTCATACCTGATTTGCAAATGACGAGTTTCGTGGCCGGGTATGGCCACTGCCATGGTTAGGACGCCGCGATTTTCCTTGAAAGGCTGCGGGTGTCCATCGATCAATACAGAGTCCAATGCAGGATGGAAAGACTCTTGCTTTTCCACGTTGAATGTACGAGTCTGAAGGTCTGGATTCGAAATCAAAATGTCGCCGGAGTACGCGTGAACATCATATTGTCCATCGTCGCGCCGCTTCATTAGGTACGCGTGGCGACTGATTTCTCCGAGAGTGGTCCAGACCGTATGGGGATTTACCCGATTGATCTCATCCGCATATGGATCGAAGGCGCCGATTCCCGCAGCAAAAAACCCTTCGTGAACATAAAGAAGAATGGGATTGCCCAGGAACGATTGGATCGCCAAGAAGGAGCTGAGCAAGCCTTCGTCGACTCCAAATCGTCGAATGCTAGGAAAGTCTTCATAGTAGAGAGTTAAATTTCGAAACTGGAAAAGAGGGTCAGCAGGTGGGGTCATGCCCTCAGGGACCATTTCGGAATTGACCGTCGCAAGAAGCCCATTCTGTTTTAGGATGCCCAAGACCGGCTCCGGGCCGATTGAGTAGGGGAATATCCACACACGATCGTAGGGAATCCCAGTGAATCGTGAAAACTCATCCATTCGAGCCAATGCTTGGCGAACCTTGAAGGTGTCTTCTTGGCGCACCGTCTCTGAGAACTCTTCAGTCGCTGGAAATAGCGCGAATTCTGCGTGGTCATGATCATCGCCGTGCAGGCAGATCGAGAATCGTTCGGGGTGAGCACGGATAATGGACGCGACATCCGGTCGACTGCGGTCAAAGTTCCAGGGGATGAACGCCACCGTGGTGTGAAAGTTGTGCTTCTCCATCTCCGCAAGCAGTCGAGAGTAATTAAGATGTCCGTAGGGTTCGATGAGCCAGGCGTCATCGACCGTCAAGTTTGCATACTGTCCCGCAAGACGCCACGCCTCGTCGCCGCCTGCCGCCCGAACGAACATAAAGTAAGGTGCAGCCCATTCGGCAAAGACTGCTGGAAGATACGAGACCGATGCGGTGGTGGGGAGGCTCGCCGCTGCTCTCTGCGTTACAAAAGAGATGGACTCCCCGCCCCATCCATCCTGGACGAAAATCGGAAAGTGATTAGAACCATCCACGACTTCCATGACCGTTCGCAGAGATGCTCCCCTCGAGGCCTGAATACACGCTTGATGTGTAGGAAATAGCGGAAGGTCTTGATTGCTTAGCTCTGACGTCATCCCTTCAACTCGATCGACGTGAACGAATGCATTTTGAGAGAGGTTGTCATTACCACACGCATGGACGTTCTCAATCTGCCCTCGAGACCATTCGCTGAGGGCAACGGGACTGGTTGCGGGGGAGAGGTCGGCAACAAGAAGCGGGACAGACTTTGAATGGGGCCGCGACAGCCACCGCATCATGTCTTCACGGTGTATGAGAGGGATCGCATCGGCGGCAATCACCACGCCTACGACGTTGGGCTGCATAATTGCCCGAGCGACGGGCGCTGCGCTCTCTGGGAGATTTAACTCGAGCAGTTCAAGTCCGTAGAATCGGGTCGAAAGTTGGAATTGTTGCCTTAGCTCGCCTGATTCGCCCGCGCGCGCCACGAGCACGACTTGGCCCGCTCTGCAACATGGCGCCGACCAGAGAGTCGCCAGAATCAGTCTGGAAAGGAGATTCCTCAGCCTATACCGTGTCATCTTTTCCGCATCCCGGGCCTTCCAGAACTTCGACGATCGCGCTATTCAGTTTGCAGAGAGCACCTTTCGAATTTCGTCCGCGTGGGGATAGTTCGGACTGATTTGAAGCGTGTACTCGAGTTGTTTCTTGGCCATTGCGTAGTTGTGGGTCTTTTCGTAGGCCATCCCGAGATGGTAGTGGATGTTAGGGTTCTTGGGATCCTCGTTCGCGGCCTGTTGCAAGGTGTCGATGGCGGAGCTGTAAGCTCCCTGATAATAATAAGCCCAGCCAAGAGTATCGGCGGAGCTGGGAACATTGGGCATGCCCCTTCGGCCGGTTTGCGCGAGCGTAAGAGCAACGTTGACGTTGCCGCCGTGCTCGAGCATGAGGTACGCAAGATTGTTCGCGGCAATCGCATCATCGGGTTGGACTTGAAGCGCTTCGTTGTAAAGATCTTCCGCTCGGTGCCAATCCCCGCGCAACTCGAAAAGGCTTCCCAGCGAGACATAGAGAGTTACTTCTCGGGGATTGTCTTGAATTCCCCGCTGGTAGTTGGTAATGGCTTGATCCACCGCGCCGCGAGCCGCCTCAGCGTTACCTAGGAACAAAATGGCTTGGGTGTTGTGCTTGTCCAGATCGATGGCTTTTTGGAATGCCTCTTCGGCTTTGCCTTCGTCCTGGTTTCGGAGTTCAACCTGTCCGAGGAGAGTGTATAGGCTCGTATTCGCAGGTTCGCGCCCAAGCTGTTCCTGCATGCGCCGCAGAGCCTGCGCAGGTTCCTTGCGTTCGAGGTCGATATTGACGAGGCCAGCAAGCGCTTGCGATGCGGAAGGATCTAGAGCGAGCGCCTGGCTATAGGATTTCGTGGCTGCGTCAAACCGCTTCAAAGCCATGAGCAAATCGCCCATCTGGATCAGAGGGGCCGGATCACGCGGAGCTATTTCAGTGGCCTTCTTCAAATCGGCTTGGGCGCCAGTGGCGTCGCCCTTGGCGAGAAGGGCTTGAGCATGGAAGACATACCCTTCGGAAGAACGGGGCTCCAGTTGGATTAACTTTTCGCTGGTGGTAGTCAAGAGCGAGAAATCCCGTTGGCGCAGGGCGAGCGCAGCTAGGGCGTGCTCAGGTTCGACGGCGTTGGGACTAAGGCGCGCCGCCTCTTGCCACTCCGACTGCGCCTGGCCGAAATTGGTTGCGGCCGCGTATGCGACTCCCAGATGATAATGAGCCAGGGCGTTGTCAGGAGCAGCTCTAACAACCGACGCGAGGACGGCGATGGCATCGGTCGGCCTGCCCCGACGAATTAAGATTTCTCCTCGAAAGGTCAATCCACCTTCGTCAGACGGCGACTTCTTCAAGAAAGCATCATCGAGTTTTTCCGCATCGCCCAGGCGATTCAGCTGAATGAGAGCCTCGATATAGGATTTGGTGACGGCTCCGTCGTCGGGGTGCTCGCTATGTAGTGAAGCAAACTCCGTGGCGGCTTTATCCCATTCGCCTTGGCCCAAGTAAAAATTGCCGAGCATTCGGTAACCCGCCGGATTGTCCTTCAGGTTATCCTTGGTGTCCTGCAATACCTGCAGGGCTAGATCCTTTCGACCCTGGCTCTGGTAAAGCTCGGCGAGCATGACGGGCGGAGTAGGGTCGTGAGAATCTATCGCAATAGCGGATTGGAATTCCTTCTGGGCGTCTGCCGGCCGATTCTGACGCGCATAAAATCTGCCAAGGATAAGAAGTGCCGAAACAGATTTTGGATCCACGGAAACGGCTTTTCTGTAATTTTCTTCCGCGGAGGAAATGTCCTTATTGCGTTCTTGAAGTTCGGCTAGGAAGGAATAAGAGGCCGAGCGTTTGGGGTCAATTCGCACCGCGTCCTGCGCTTCCGCGATGGCTTTGGGAAGCAGATTTAACGCCGCATCCGAGTTGGCCAGCAACACCTCGGCCTCGACGCTGTTGGGTTTGCTTTGTAGGACCGTTTCAGCGTAGTGGCGGGCTTCCAGCTTATGCCCGCCCGCAAGCATCAAATTGCCTAGCGCTATCTGGGCCTGCCAGTTTGCAGGATTGTATTCCACCGCGCGGGAGAGTTCTTGGTAAGCCTGATTCCAATCACCCTGTTGGAGGAAAACCTTCGCAAGGCCGAAGTGAGCGTCTCCAAATTTTGGATCGATCTGAATCGCGTTTTGATACTCGATGACGGCTTCCCGGTATTTGGCCTCTTGAAGGTATGAGTTGCCCTTGTTTAGATAGTTCCGCTTCCGGACCTCGGGGTTGCGGAAACACCCCCCAAGGCAAATCACCAGGAGAATGCAGAGTGACCACCTGCCGACCGAACTCATCGAAACTCCTTGAACGCGGCAGCCCAAAGAACTAGCGGAAAAACCCAAGCTAGAATCAGGTTATCATGCGCAATCTGCTCGCCTTCGGAACGCTGGGGATCTCTCTTGTGGCCGTATGTCCATGGTATACAGCGATTTAGCGACTGTCAGCAATCGGTGTTGGCCCGGGAACATGAGCATGAGCGCGCCAATGATACTGCAGAATAGTTAACAGTGGCCACGGAATTATCGGTGTTAAAACAGCCAGTAATGGGTCAATATTGGTAGATCTCGTGCGCGGTCAGCCGGCACAGAACTGGGAACAAAGGGCAAGTCTTTTGCCCTTTCGTGGAAGCCTCCAGGGACTCGGGACGGAGCTGTCGGGGCACTGACTTATCTATGTAGTTGAAGAAAATGCGGTTAGCAATTCCCTGGCAGGGATGATGCTGGCAGCCGCCGTGCAACTCCTAGGGTTGTGGGTGTGAAGGTTCTAGCCCGCGAGTAGACCCCTGGAGTTTACGGCGAGAGTATGGCTATTGAAAGGGCGAATTCCGCGGCAGCCTTAGTAGAAACGAACTGGATTTCCGGGGTGAGTTCAGCGATGCACACCCTGGAAGGTGTAGTAGGCGAAATCGCGTCAACAGACATTCCAGTGTTACTCGTTGGGGAGAGCGGTACAGGTAAAGAAATGTTGGCGACTCGAATTCATCAACTTTCGGCGCACGCTCAGGAACCGCTGAGAAGAATTCCCTGCGCCTCGGTTAATCCGGAGATGCTCTCGGTGGAATTGGGTTTGAACGGAACGATCAAGTCGAATGTCACGGGCACGGTTTTCTTCGATGAAATCAGCGAACTCGATAGTGCGTGCCAAAGATACCTGCTAGGAGTGCTGCCGGACGGAGACGGATGCGCGCGACGAGGGATGGCGGAGGCGCGGGTAGTCTCCACAACCAACAAGAACCTGGACGAAGAAATGCGAGCGGGACGTTTTCGCAGCGAATTGTATTATCGGATCAACGGGGTTTGTTTGCGGGTGCCGGCGTTGCGAGATCGAAAGGAAGACATTCCGCAGATGGTAGAGTTTTTTGTGAGAAAGCATGCCTCGCAATTGGGAAGATCGCGTCCGGACGTGAGCTCGCGAACCCTGACGATTTTAAAAAATCATTCGTGGCCGGGAAATATTCGTGAACTAGAAAATATGGTTAAGAAGATCGTGGCACTGGGCGACGAGAATCTGGCGGCCATGGAATTGGCGACTTCAACCCCAGGCCCGAGGACGGAACGCCTTGCCGAAGCGCACAGCTATTCGCTGAAAGCGGCGGCCCGGGCCGCCTCGCGGGAAGCGGAGCGGGAGTTGATTATGAAGGCGCTAGCGCGAACGCGATGGAACCGCAAGCGCGCTGCGCAGGAATTGCAGATTAGCTACAAGTCTCTATTGTATAAACTAAAGCAGATTGGCTTCGAAGATCCGGAAGTAAGTCAATGAGATGGGAGAGATCCATGCGGGGACGGATGCAATTCTATATGTTATTGGCGGTGCTGTTCGCGGCATTTCCGCTCTGCGCCAGAGGGAGCGCACGACCTGCGGCACAATCGAATGGAACGATACCGGCAGCCAAACCCCCTGAAGCTAAACCCCCTGCGAAGGCGGCCACCGAGGATCCGAACTACATGATCGGAGCCCAAGACGTGCTTGACATCAGCGTTTGGAAGGAACCGGAATTGACTCTTTCCGTGCCCGTACGCCCGGACGGAAAGATTTCGATTCCACTCTTGAACGACGTCCAGGCTGCGGGGCTCACGCCAACCCAACTGGCGATGCGAATCACGACTGATCTGAAGAAATTCGTGACGAATCCGCAGGTGACGATCATCGTGACGCAGATCAATAGTCAGCGCATTTACATACTTGGCGAAGTAAGCCGCGCGGGCGCCTATCCTCTATTGCCGCAGATGACGATGTTACAGGCGCTATCGAGTGCGGGAGGATTCACGCAATTCGCGAATTTGAAGAAGATCTACATGTTTCGAGTGGAGGATGGAAAGCAGGTGAGGTATCCGTTCAACTACAAGGACGTAGTGAACGGCAAACGGCCGGATGAGAATGTGATACTTAGGGCTGGCGACACAATCGTAGTGCCCTAAAGGAGAATGATGCGCACGCTACACTACGGTTTTTGGGCTGCGCTCTGCGCGATATCGCTGTGTGTGCCGGCAGCGCGAGGACAGCAACAGGACCAGAGCACGCCGATTCCGGCTTATAAATCACCGCTCGGAGCCGGAGACGTCAATAATCCCGCAGACACGAACTCGCAACAAGTAGCGCCGGATACAAGCTCGCTATCCGGCTTTCAAAACTTTTCGCTGGGCTTGCCGACCGCACGAAGCTACTGGCAGCCGCACGCGGAACTATCTTTGGCAGGCGACTCAAATGGGTTGGAAACGCCCAGTGGAAGTTCTTGGAGCATGTTGGGGATACTTACTGGCGGCGTCGACGTGCATCGAACGTCTGGCAATTCGAATTTGTCCCTAAGCTACGACGGCGGCGGAACCTTTTCGAACCAGAATAACGTAGGCAATGGATCGTTCCAAAATCTCAGTGTCTCGGACCGGTATTCATTTCGGCGAGTGACAATCTCCGCTCAGGAGGCCTTCTCGTATTTACCCCAAGACGCGGTTGGGTTTGCGGGTCTCGGTGGAGCGCTGATTCCTGGAGGAGCCGGGCCGGGCGGATTGGGATCGGCCTTCACGCCAGGCCAGTCGATTCTGATCGGTCAAGGCCAAAGTATTGGTAACGCGTCCGACGTCGAGGCGGACGTGGCCTTGAGCGGTCGCTCTTCTTTGACATTCGTGGGTGGCTACTCGTTACTTCGCTATCTCGGCAGTAGCTTGCTGGATTACAACGGCGCTATTTTCCGCGTCGGCTACAATTATCAAATTACGGCCAGAAACACTATGTCGGTTCTGTACCAATATAACCGAATCACTTACGACAATTTCGATCAGGCGATTAGCGCCCATAGCGCAGAACTTTCGTACGGACGACGAGTCACGGGGCGACTGGCTTTCCAAGTCGCAGCGGGACCACAAATCACGGTAGCTACGGTTCCGATTAACGGCACTCCCGTGGTGAGCGGGCCGACCGCAGGGGGACCGGTAACCCAAGTCGGATGGACGCTCAACGCATCTCTCAACTGGCAGATGGAGCGAGGCGGATTGACAGCACAGTATTTTCATGGAGTCACAGGCGGATCAGGAGTGCTAGGCGGCGCAATCGAAGATACGTTCACAGGCACGGCAACGCGCCAGATTTCCAGGACGATTTCAGGCAGCATCGATGGCGGGTACTCCCGCGTTGCAGGAGTGCCGCTTTCCGATGTACTTGCGGGTGGTACGCCTAACCAGAACTACGAGTATTTTTTTGGCGGCGGGAGTCTGAGCCGTCCTCTCAGTCGTACATTGGCTTTGAACTTTTCATATCAACTCCAATATCAGACTTCGAACGCGGCGGTTTGCGGCGGCACGATATGCGGTACGAACATCATCGTGCATTTGGTTTCGCTTGGAGTGACATGGCGAGACCGGCCGCGGCTTTTCTAGGAAGGACGAGGATCAAATGGAAGAGATATACGCGATCGAGAGTTAACTCCGGCGGACATTTTAGCAATGCTTCGCCGGCGATGGATCTGGATATTGATTTTGGGACTGGTGGGTGCACCGCTAGCGTACGGCGTCTCAAGGTTTCTTCCAAATCGCTACAAGTCGCAGACCATCGTGCTGGTTCAGCCGCCGAGCGTGCCGACGTCAATCGTGCCGGATATGGAAACTATTGGTATCAACCAGCGCCTGGCGACCATGCAGCAGGAGATCTTAAGCCGGACGCGGCTGGAGCCCGTAATCCGGCAATTCGGGCTGTTTTCAGGAGATATCAATAACGCATCGATGGACGATCTGGTAGCCAGACTCCAAAAGGCAATCGACGTCACCCCTGTTGAGCCCATGGCCGAAACGGGCCCGCAAGACCTCCCTGGATTTACGGTCAGCGTGACTCTGGATAATCCGCGGACAGCTCAAGCGGTGTGCACTGCCATAACGTCGCTGTTTATTGAACGAAGCATCAGCGTTCAAACCCAGCATGCGGAGCAAACGACGCAGTTTTTGAATCAACAGCTCACCGATGCTAAAACGAACCTGGATGCCGAGGATGCGAAGCTGGCGGCCTTCCAGGGGCGCTACATGGGCGAAACTCCCGATGATGCACAGATGAACTTCCACATACTGACCGATTTGACCGCGCAGCTCGACGGGACCAACCAGGCACTCGCTCGCGCGCAACAAGATCGGAGCTTCGCCGAATCCCTGTTGACGCAACAACTGGCGGAATGGCAGGCGTCTCAGAGCGGCAATAACCCGGCAACGATGGAAGAGCAACTCGCGACGTTACAGACTCAACTGGCGGCCTTGCAAGTGCGATACACCGACGACTATCCCGACGTCATCAAAACCAAGGCGGACATTGCCGCGTTGCAGAAACGACTTGCCGATAGTGAAAATGCCAAACCGGCTAGCCCGACGGGTAAGGTGCGCAGGCCGACCGCCGAACCGACACAGATCACGCAATGGCGAGAGCAAATACATTCCGAAGACGAGACAATCGCTGAGAAAACCAAGGAACAGCAGGGGATCAAGCAAGAAATCAAATTGTATCAGACCCGAGTCAGTCCAGCCCATCGATCGAGCAACAATACAAGGAATTAACCCGGGGCTATCAAACAGCGCTGGATTCATATAATGATCTGTTGAAAAAGCGCGACGCATCCGCAATGTCTGGCGATCTGAACCGGGAACAACAGGGGGAACAGTTTTCGGTTCTCGACCCCGCCAACTTGCCGGACAGCCCTTCGTTTCCAAATCGCCCCTTGTTTGCGCTGGGAGGTCTGGGAGGCGGGTTGGCGCTGGGAGTAGGGCTCGCGTTCTGATGGGGATGCAGGACAAGTCGCTGCGGAACGAGCGAGACGTCGAGTTTGCGCTACGGCTGCCTGTTCTCGCGATCGTTCCGGCGATCGAACCCTTTTCGGGAAAGAACCCGAAGAAGCGATCGCTGACGCGTGGCTCCGCGTCCGACTATCGACCTAAGCGCGGGGGCCTGAGGAGAAACATGTACCAAAGATTTTTTAGCCTCCGGGAAAGTCCTTTCAACGTCAATCCGGATCCGCGCTATCTGTTTATGACCAGGCAGATCCAGGAAGCGCTGGCGGGTTTGACGTACGGCATTCAGAATCGGAAGGGATTCATCCTTCTGACGGGTGAAGTAGGCACCGGCAAGACCACACTGCTGAACCGTCTGCTGGACTGGCTGCGCGGACAACGAGTCGCCACAGCTTACATTTTTAATTCGCGATTACGAGGTGAACCATCTGTTCGATTTCATTATGGCGGATTTTGAAATTCCCTGCGATTCGCGGGAGAAAGAGCCAAGTGCTTGTTGCGGCTCAACCAGTGGCTGCTAGAACGCTATCGCGCGGGAGAAACAGCCGTACTGATCGTCGACGAAGCTGCAAAATCTTTCCAGCGAAGTGCTGGAAGAGATTCGGCTGCTGACGAATCTTGAGACCTCAACGGAGAAACTTCTTGCAGATCGTGCTCACGGGCCAGCCCGAGCTTGAGGAAAAGCTAAAACTGCCACAGTTGCGCCAGCTGCGCCAGCGCATCACGCTACGCTGCCGCACGTCGGCGCTCTCGCTC
The DNA here is from genome assembly GCA_963754105.1 of uncultured Acidobacteriota bacterium. GTDB lineage: Bacteria > Acidobacteriota > Terriglobia > Acidiferrales > UBA7541 > Palsa-295. The sequence continues at coordinate 83,281 of CAVWEZ010000011.1, read as the reverse complement.
GAGGAAACTTCGGATACATTGCTGAGCGATTGCGGATCGCGGGCGCGAATGGCGAGCCGATTTTCTCGAAGGAAGCCATTCAGACGGTCCATCTCTATTCCCGCGGGATTCCGCGCGTGGTGAATCTGCTTTGCGAGCACTCGATGATCAATGCTTATGTCGACAGCGTCTGCGCCCGGTTCCGGCTCACTTGGTCGAGGAAGTAGCGCGCGAATTCCAGCTCGACGAAATTGCCGCCTATTGCCGGCAATGGATCGTCGTCGGCTGCTCAGCAATCGGTCAATACGCAAGCGCTATACGAGAGTCTGAACGAACTGCTTGGGCGCTTACGCCACTTAAATGTCATGCCCTCCTCTGAAAGGAAATCATGAGTCGCATCCACGAAGCGCTGAAAAAGGCTGAACAGGAAAGGGGACCTGTCTCTCCCTTACAAGATATTGCCGCCACTCCGGCGGAACCGATTTCGACGGTACCTGAGTGGCGCACCAGCGTGCCCGCCGCGAGCGCCGCGCCAGTCCTGGAGCCCGAGCCGCTCACCGCGCTCCGGTCGGGCTATTTGCGGTTCGAAGAACTTCAAGCGACTTGTGCGCATCCGGAATGGCGTCCAGATCTGACCCGAAACGTTTTCTTCAACCCGGATTTGGCCCCAAACGCAGCCGAGCAGTTCCGCACGTTAAGGTCACGCCTCTACCAACTCCGGGATCATGTGACACTTCGAACCTTGCTGATTACGAGCTCTGAATCTGGAGAGGGGAAGACCTTCGTCGCTTCAAACCTCGCGGAAGCCATCGTGCGTCAGTCGGATCGCCGCGTATTGATGATCGATGCGGACTTGCGCTGCGCCCGCTTGCACACTGTGATGGGAGCACCAAGCCAACCAGGTTTGACAGATTATCTTCGAGGAGAAACCGACGAGACAAGCATCATTCAACAAGGACCGGAAGGCAATTTATGCCTGATTCCGGGCGGCACCGAGGTTACGAATCCAAGTGAATTGCTCTCCAACGGACGTTTGCAGCGCTTGCTGGACCGCGTTACGCCAGTCTTCGACTGGATCATACTCGATTCTCCGCCCTGCCTGCCGGTCGCGGACGCCAGTATTTTGGCGAATCTCTGCGATGGAGTCCTGATGGTCGTGCGGGCGACGACGACCTCGGCTGAAGTTGCCCAGAGGGCGTGTCAGGAGATGAAAAACAAAAACCTTCTGGGAGTGGTGCTGAACGCAGTTAAGAAAGAAGACGGCTCTTACGGGGCCTATTATGCGGAAGGCTATGGCAATCTGTACGAACAAAAGGAACTGAAGGATTCTCAAAATTAACAACAATCTGCATCGTCCACCCCAACGTCAGTCTTGTCTGATCAGTGCTCACCAGTTTGAGAAGATTCTTTCGCTCCGATTGAGCTTTACGATCGAAACCATCAGTAACCGAGCGCGTTCACGATGACCCAGACTCGAGCCATTGACGAAAGTGTGACGGCTGAAACTGGATGCACGCGTGACCGTCAGCCCACAGCCGCTTACCAGATCGATCCCCTGACCGACCCCCGATGGGACCGCTTCTTGCTCCAAAATCCCCGCGCTTCGGTATTTCATTCCGCCCCTTGGCTCGCGGCATTGCGCAGAACGTACGGATACCAGCCAGTCGCCTTTACCACTTCTGCGCCGCACGAGGACTTAGAGAACGCGTTGGTATTTTGCCGCGTGGAGAGCTGGCTGACGGGGCGGCGGCTGGTTTCGTTGCCGTTTTCCGACTCCTGCGAGTTGCTTGTCAATGGCGCCACCGAATTAGGCATCCTGCTGGCCGATCTCGAAAACAGAGCACGCCGAGAAAAGTGGCGATACGTCGAAATACGGCCACTCGATTCTCTTGAGGTGCGTGAAGCGACGACGTGGCCGTGTTCCACTCAAGAGTACACCTATCACAAACTCGATCTTTCCCCGGATCTCGATACTCTCTTCCGCAATTTTCATAAGAACTCGACCCAACGCAAAGTGCGTCGCGCCGAACGAGAGCGCGTGGAGTACCGAGAAGGCACGCTCGATCTGCTAGACGATTTCTATTACCTGCTGATGATCACGCGCAAGCGCCATCACATCCCTCCTCAGCCGATTAACTGGTACCGGAACTTGATTGCATGCTTTGGCGATGCCCTCAAGATCCGCATGACATTCAAGGACGGCCGCGCGATCGCGGGGATGCTGACGTTGCAGTACAAAGATACGATGACTTACAAGTATGGTGGGTCCGATCCGGACTATAACAAATTCGGGAGCATCCATCTGCTCTTTTGGAAGGCGATTCAAGAGGCCAAGAATTCCCGTCTGAAGGCCTTTGACTTTGGACGCACGGACGCCGATCAGCACGGACTGATCACGTTCAAAGGCCGGTGGGGAGCGACCCAATCACGATTGATTTATTTGCGGTACCTCTTGCCGGGTAAGGCGCCGGGTTTTCTCGACCCCGCGACCGGAAACTGGAAGACTCAACTTGCCAAAGACGTCTTCGCCCACATGCCGAGATCGCTGCTCGCGGCTATCGGCGACAGACTGTACCGGCACATTGGTTAATGAGGCGCTACGACCTGAAGGGCGTCTGGCAGACACAATGAGGCGAGAACTATGACCGGTCGTACACTCGCGAAGCGGCATGGGGTATTCGCCGGTTTTGTATTGGCCTCCGGCCTCATTTTCTGGAAGACCTGGGCGGGCCTGATCGCGTATTCGCTGCAGAACGAATCCGCATCTCACATTCTGCTTATTCCAGCGATCACCTTCTTCCTACTATTCTCGGAGCGGGAGCGCATTTTTCCGCAAAGCCGCCTGGCGATCGCTTCCGGCTCGGCTGTGGTTCTCGCTGTGGTGGGCCTTTTCTGGTTCGCAACGCGCTTAAGCGACGGGGGGAATGATCGGCTGTCGCTTGAGGCATTGGCTTTGGTTTTTCTGTGGATCGGGGGTTTTGTAGGTTCTTACGGCCTGAAGGCTTCACGTGCGGCGATATTTCCTCTGCTATTTTTACTGCTCATGGTTCCGTGGCCGAGCGCGGTTCTTGATCCGGTGATCCGCTGGCTGCAAGAGGGTTCCACCGACATAACCTATGCAATCTTCAAGGCGTTGGGCGTCCCCGTCTTGCGGCAGGGGTTTGTGCTTAGGGTTCCCGGTGTCGCGATTGAAGTGGCGAGCGAATGCAGCGGGATCCGGTCAAGCATGGCCTTGCTGATCACCTGCCTGCTCGCAGCGCATTTCTATCTTCGCACAGGATGGAAAATACTGCTGTTTGTGCTACTTGTCATCCCTTTGTCGATTGTCAAGAATGGTATAAGAATTGCGACGTTGACGCTGCTAAGTCTGTACGTCGATCCGAGTTTCTTAGCAGGGAGCCTGCATCGCGACGGCGGCTTCGTCTTTTTCTTTTTGGCGCTGGCGGTGTTGTTCCCGGTTCTTCGGCTACTCGAGCGGTCGGAAAAGAGAGTCCAAGAGCCGTCCGCAGATGGTGAATCTCCCACACCGATGGGATCGCCAATCGCGTCTGGGTGACGTCGGACGGCTCATGATCCGTTGGTTCAAGGCTCGAATCCTAGTAGGGCCAGTAATTCTTCGGTAGTTAGCTCCGGGAAGCGGGCGCGTCTGAGCTCGCGTGCCATTCCCGGTCGCTAGGGACAATCTGAGTAGTTCGGGCGTCAAGACTTTGGAAGGAGGTTGCGTGCGCGTGTTAGAATCCGTCGCATGATTCAACTACCCGATTTCGATCGAGCGTGGGACTACGAAAACGACTTCTACCTGTCTTGCGACATGACGCGGATCGGTAAGATTCTTGCAGCCTACGAACTCTATAAGATGGTGCTTGATTTGCCTGGACACGTAGTCGAGTGCGGCGTATTCAAAGGCGCTTCTTTATCCCGTTTCGCGATTTTTCGAAGCCTTCTCGGCAACCTCTATTCCAAGAAGATTATAGCCTTCGATGTTTTTGGCAAGTTCCCGGAAACGCAGTTTCAGGGTGACGTCAAGGCCCGAGAAAAGTTCGTTCGAGAGGCGGGAGAGCAGAGCATATCGGTGGAACAAATGCGCGAGGTATTGGACCGGCGGGGGATTGGGCAGAGCGTCGAACTCGTTCCCGGGGACATCACCTTGACCGTTCCGGAATACGTCAAGGACAAGCCGGAGCTGAAAATTTCCCTGCTCAACCTAGACACTGATATTTATGAGCCTGCCGTGACCATCTTGGATCACCTCTTCCCGCGTATCGTCAGGGGCGGAATCTTGATTCTGGATGACTATGGCACCTTCCCTGGTGAGACCAAAGCGGTAGACGAGTATTTCAAAAACCTGCATGTGCGTGTTCAGAAGCTTCCGTTCGTGACGACCCCTTGCTATGTGGTTAAGGATTAGCTGTTGTTTTGGGAACACACACCCTTCCCCGCGCCCAAATTTGGCATCGTCAGTAGGCCAGCGCTGCATCTTTCGTGGGGTATGGCACGCCGTTTGCTCGTAGCGCCTCAACGTCCCTTTGCGCTGCTTCCTGTCTGATGCCCGTCTGGATCAGTACAAGTTGGGCTAGGTGGGCGTACACTGTGTGTACTAGTAGTACCAAGGCGTATTGGCATGTTCTTAGGGGCGGGAGTTGACTTGACCCGTGCGCAATAGTCTAGTTGTTATGGTGTGCTTGCTCGGACTGGCCGGCCTCGCTGGTTGCAGCGGCTCGGGCGGTGAGCCTAGTGGGGGCGGAACCGACCCAACGAGCGCAATTATCAGCTCCGTATCGCTGTCGGGAATGACCACGACTACGACGACGGTGAATTGGGCAACCAATGTGGGTGCCAACAGCCGCGTGGATTACGGCACCACCACTGCCTACGGATCGGACGTCAGCGATTCCACCCTGGTAACCAACCACTCCCTGACGCTTAACGCGCTGACATGCGGCACGACCTACCACTATGAGATAACGTCGGTCGGCTCGGCCGGCTCAGCAAGCACCGCCGACGCCACTTTTACTACCAGCGCATGTGCGACCATTAGCGGGGTGTCGGTTTCACCGACAGCGACGACGGCGGTAGTGAGTTGGACGACCAATTCGAGTGCGAACAGTCGCGTGGACTATGGCACCACAACCGCCTATGGATCGAACGTGACCGATTCCACCCTGGTAACCAGCCACTCCCTGACGCTTAACTCGCTCACCTGCAATACGACGTACCACTATCAGATCACCTCTACCGTCGCTCCGGGCAACTCTGCAAGTACTGGCGACGCCACATTTGCCACCAGCGCATGTGCGACCATTAGCGGGGTGTCAGTTTCACCGACAGCGACAACGGCGGTAGTGAGTTGGAGGACCAATTCGAGTGCGAACAGTCGCGTGGACTATGGCACCACAACCGCCTATGGATCGAACGTGACCGATTCCACCCTGGTAACCAGCCACTCCCTGATGCTGAACTCGCTGACGTGCGGCACGACCTACCACTATGAGATAACGTCGGTCGGGTCGGCTGGCTCAGCAAGCACCGCCGACGCCACTTTTGCTACCAGTGCGTGCGGCATAACCATTAGCGGGGTGTCAGTTTCACCGACAGCGACAACGGCCGTAGTGGGTTGGATGACCAATTCGAGCGCGAACAGTCGCGTGGACTATGGGACCACAACCGCCTACGGATCGAACGTGAGCGATTCCACCCTGGTAACCAGCCACTCCCTGACGCTGAACTCGCTGACGTGCAGCACGACCTACCACTATGAGATAACTTCGGTCGGCTCCGGCTCGGCAAGTACGGCGGATGCCACATTTACGACCAGCACCTGCGGCGGCCCGGTGTCGGACGACTTCCACTCCATTCTTAATCCAATGTGGACCTTCCACGCCCCATGCTGCGGCTTCGTGAAGATGAACGGCACCGACGCAATACTCGTTGTTCCGGGCGTGACGCCTCACTTCACAGTAGGCCTGCTACAGAACATTGCTGATATGGATTTCCAAGTCGAAGTGAAATTCGATTCGCTCGTTACTCAAGGTGACCAGACAGAAGGAATTCTCGTCCAACAGGACGCGCAGAATTTCATTTGGTTCGGTGTGTATCATGATGGAAAAACGCCCCGGTTATATGCGGTCGTCGAGATAGGTGGGACACCTTCGGTGGTGTACGACAATCCGATTACGATTGCGGTTGGAAGTACCTCCTTCTGGATGCGCGTCAAGCGCGCCGGGACGGCCTGGACGCAGAGTTGGTCAACCGATGGTGCGACATACAACTCAGCTATTTTGACCCAATCTCTGACTGTCAGTGCCATCGGGCCGGCGGCGGGAAACGATCACGACTCGAGCAACGATCCCGCGCCCAACTTCATGGCTGCAGTCGACTATTTCTTCAACAGTGCAAGCCCCATCAGCCCCACCGATGGGGGCCTGCCTCAGCCACCGAATCAGCCCGTCTTCAATATTTGGTATGGCGACAGCCAGACTTTTGGGCAGTGGGGCATCTCTCAACAATGGGTGAATATATTGGGGAATGTGTCTGCTCCCAGCGGCATTGCATCCGCCAGCTATACCTTGAACCCTGCGAACGGAGGCCAACCACAATTTCTCCGTGTGGGCCCCAACGGCACGCGATTGGTTGATACGGGAGATTTCAATGTCGAAATAGATCACACGATCCTCAGCCCGGGGGCGAACACTGTGGTCATTACCGCGACTGACAACCTGAATAACACCACAACGCATACCGTCACGGTGAATTGGGCGAATACGGGGCAGGTTTGGCAGCTGCCCTATTCCATCGACTGGTCGATGGCAACGAATATCTCAGACGTTGCGCAAGTCGTGGACGGCCAATGGGCCCTTCAGCCCGACGGAACGGTTCGAAGCACACAGGCCGGCTATGATCGGCTGATTGCGTTCGGTGATGTCACCTGGACGGATTACGTAGTCACCGCCGAGCTAACCTTTAACACCGTTGATTGCGTTGATTTCGGCGCGGGCATAGTGGTGGGGTGGACCGGGCACACCTATGGCGATCCGCTGGCGCTTTCACCTGATCAACCGCGTACCGGCCACCCCTTCTTTGGTCAAGCCGGGTATGGCACCCCGGGGACGCTGAAGATTTACGCCAATAGCCCTAATTACCCGGAAACAACCTTGGCCCAGGACACCTCTGGGTTGAAGCTCGCTCTGGGCGTGAAATACATGATGAAGTTTGCCGTACAGAGGACTTCGAGTACCACGAGTGAGTACTACCTCAAGGTCTGGCCGTCCAGTGCTACGGAGCCAAGCAGTTGGAACCTCCAGGCCCAGGGAGATGCAAGTACCGGCGCCGCTCTGATTGGCACCGGCGCGGCCGACGTGAGCTTCGGAAAAATCACGGTCGCGGCATTTCCCTAGATTCGAGAACTCGCCGGACAAACCGCAGGAGAGCGACCCAGGAAGTTTTTCTACGGCAATCTGAGCGCCAAAGGGAGTTCCGTTCTTTTTGGCAATAGACTTGCTCGTATTCTACCGGCTAATCAAGACTTATCAAGCTTACACCACCCATGCGCCTGACTTCGAAGCTGATGCTGGTCCTTGCCTTTTGTTTTTCCTTTACGGTCACCGCCCTGTCCGCAGCTCCTGCCTACGTCACAGGGAACGCGAAGGGTTGCACGGCGACATCCTGTGCGGTCAGCCTGACGAGCACGAACGGGGGAGACCTGATGGTCCTTGGCCTGTTCGTGTTGAACTCTACAAGCGTCAGCTCCGTGATCGACACGCAGGGGAATCAGTACGTACTTATCGGTTCGCAGACGTGGTCGCCAAACGGTTTCGTGGAAAGGCTCTATTACGCCAAGAATATCAAGGGTGGTGCGGACACCGCTACGGTCACGCTGAGCGGCAGCACAACCCTGGAAGTGTTCGTCTACGAATACTCAGGTCTCGATACTTCGGCGCCTTTGGACATCAGTGCCACACCACATACGGGCACGTCCGTGACAGGCACGAGCGGGGTCTTGGCCACGGCTAATGCGAATGATCTGCTCTTCGCTCTTTTCCATCCCGACAACGACGTGACGACTGCGGCAGGCTCAGGATTCACGGGACGGGTCTTGTTGGGGAGCATTCTTCTAGCTGAAGACCAAAACGTTACTTCCACCGGGTCGTATTCTGCGACGATGGGATTCTCTGGTAATGCCGATTACGTGGGGTTCCTTGTTGCCTTCAAGGCCGCAGCGAGTGGAGGTGGGTCACTCAGCATTAGTGGGGTCACGGTGTCACCGACAGCGACAACGGCGGTAGTGAGTTGGACGACCAATTCGAGCGCGAACAGCCGCGTGGACTACGGGACCACAACCGCCTATGGATCGAACGGGAGCGATTCCACCCTGGTAACCAGCCACTCCCTGACGCTGAACTCGCTGACGTGCGGCACGACCTACCACTATGAGATAACGTCGGTCGGGTCGGCCGGCTCGGCAAGCACGGCCGACGCCACTTTTGCTACCAGTGCGTGCGCCTCGGGTGGGACCCCTGCGTATGTGGGAGGGAACGCGAAGGGCTGCACGGCGACATCCTGTGCGGTCAGCCTGACGAGCACGAACGGGGGAGACCTGATGGTCCTTGGCCTGTTCGTGTTGAACTCTACAAGCGTCAGCTCCGTGATCGACACGCAGGGGAATCAGTACGTACTTATCGGTTCGCAGACGTGGTCGCCAAACGGTTTCGTGGAAAGGCTCTATTACGCCAAGAATATCAAGGGTGGTGCGGACACCGCTACGGTCACGCTGAGCGGCAGCACAACCCTGGAAGTGTTCGTCTACGAATACTCAGGTCTCGATACTTCGGCGCCTTTGGACATCAGTGCCACACCACATACGGGCACGTCCGTGACAGGCACGAGCGGGGTCTTGGCCACGGCTAATGCGAATGATCTGCTCTTCGCTCTTTTCCATCCCGACAACGACGTGACGACTGCGGCAGGCTCAGGATTCACGGGACGGGTCTTGTTGGGGAGCATTCTTCTAGCTGAAGACCAAAACGTTACTTCCACCGGGTCGTATTCTGCGACGATGGGATTCTCTGGTAATGCCGATTACGTGGGGTTCCTTGTTGCCTTCAAGGCCGCAGCGAGTGGAGGTGGGTCACTCAGCATTAGTGGGGTCACGGTGTCACCGACAGCGACAACGGCGGTAGTGAGTTGGACGACCAATTCGAGCGCGAACAGCCGCGTGGACTACGGGACCACAACCGCCTATGGATCGAACGGGAGCGATTCCACCCTGGTAACCAGCCACTCCCTGACGCTGAACTCGCTGACGTGCGGCACGACCTACCACTATGAGATAACGTCGGTCGGGTCGGCCGGCTCGGCAAGCACGGCCGACGCCACTTTTGCTACCAGTGCGTGCGCCTCGGGTGGGACCCCTGCGTATGTGGGAGGGAACGCGAAGGGCTGCACGGCGACATCCTGTGCGGTCAGCCTGACGAGCACGAACGGGGGAGACCTGATGGTCCTTGGCCTGTTCGTGTTGAACTCTACAAGCGTCAGCTCCGTGATCGACACGCAGGGGAATCAGTACGTACTTATCGGTTCGCAGACGTGGTCGCCAAACGGTTTCGTGGAAAGGCTCTATTACGCCAAGAATATCAAGGGTGGTGCGGACACCGCTACGGTCACGCTGAGCGGCAGCACAACCCTGGAAGTGTTCGTCTACGAATACTCAGGTCTCGATACTTCGGCGCCTTTGGACATCAGTGCCACACCACATACGGGCACGTCCGTGACAGGCACGAGCGGGGTCTTGGCCACGGCTAATGCGAATGATCTGCTCTTCGCTCTTTTCCATCCCGACAACGACGTGACGACTGCGGCAGGCTCAGGATTCACGGGACGGGTCTTGTTGGGGAGCATTCTTCTAGCTGAAGACCAAAACGTTACTTCCACCGGGTCGTATTCTGCGACGATGGGATTCTCTGGTAATGCCGATTACGTGGGGTTCCTTGTTGCCTTCAGGGCCGTAGCGAGTGGAGGTGGGTCACTCAGCATTAGTGGGGTCACGGTGTCACCGACAGCGACAACGGCGGTAGTGAGTTGGACGACCAATTCGAGCGCGAACAGCCGCGTGGACTATGGCACCACAACCGCCTATGGATCGAACGGGAGCGATTCCACCCTGGTAACCAGCCACTCCCTGACGCTGAACTCGCTGACGTGCGGCACGACCTACCACTATGAGATAACGTCGGTCGGGTCGGCCGGCTCGGCAAGCACCGCCGACGCCACTTTTGCCACCAGTGCATGTGCGACCATTAGCGGGGTGTCAGTTTCACCGACAGCGACAACCGCGATAGTGAGTTGGACGACCAGTGTGAGTGCGAACAGTCGCGTGGACTATGGCACCACAACCGCCTATGGATCGAACGTGAGTGATTCCACCCTGGTAACCAGCCACTCCCTGACGCTGAACTCGCTGACGTGCGGCACGACCTACCACTATGAGATAACTTCGGTCGGCTCGGCCGGCTCGACAAGTACGGCGGATGCCACATTTACGACCAGCGCCTGCGGCGGCCCGGTGTCGGACGACTTCCACTCCATTCTTAATCCAATGTGGACCTTCCACGCCCCATGCTGCGGCTTCGTGAAGATGAACGGCACCGACGCAATACTCGTTGTTCCGGGCGTGACGCCTCACTTCACAGTAGGCCTGCTACAGAACATTGCTGATATGGATTTCCAAGTCGAAGTGAAATTCGATTCGCTCGTTACTCAAGGTGACCAGACAGAAGGAATTCTCGTCCAACAGGACGCGCAGAATTTCATTTGGTTCGGTGTGTATCATGATGGAAAAACGCCCCGGTTATATGCGGTCGTCGAGATAGGTGGGACACCTTCGGTGGTGTACGACAATCCGATTACGATTGCGGTTGGAAGTACCTCCTTCTGGATGCGCGTCAAGCGCGCCGGGACGGCCTGGACGCAGAGTTGGTCAACCGATGGTGCGACATACAACTCAGCTATTTTGACCCAATCTCTGACTGTCAGTGCCATCGGGCCGGCGGCGGGAAACGATCACGACTCGAGCAACGATCCCGCGCCCAACTTCATGGCTGCAGTCGACTATTTCTTCAACAGTGCAAGCCCCATCAGCCCCACCGATGGGGGCCTGCCTCAGCCACCGAATCAGCCCGTCTTCAATATTTGGTATGGCGACAGCCAGACTTTTGGGCAGTGGGGCATCTCTCAACAATGGGTGAATATATTGGGGAATGTGTCGGCTCCCAGCGGCATTGCATCCGCCAGCTATACCTTGAACCCTGCGAACGGAGGCCAACCACAATTTCTCCGTGTGGGGCCCAACGGCACGCGATTGGTTGATACGGGAGATTTCAATGTCGAAATAGATCACACGATCCTCAGCCCGGGGGCGAACACTGTGGTCATTACCGCGACTGACAACCTGAATAACACCACAACGCATACCGTCACGGTGAATTGGGCGAATACGGGGCAGGTTTGGCAGCTGCCCTATTCCATCGACTGGTCGATGGCAACGAATATCTCAGACGTTGCGCAAGTCGTGGACGGCCAATGGGCCCTTCAGCCCGACGGAACGGTTCGAAGCACACAGGCCGGCTATGATCGGCTGATTGCGTTCGGTGATGTCACCTGGACGGATTACGTAGTCACCGCCGAGCTAACCTTTAACACCGTTGATTGCGTTGATTTCGGCGCGGGCATAGTGGTGGGGTGGACCGGGCACACCTATGGCGATCCGCTGGCGCTTTCACCTGATCAACCGCGTACCGGCCACCCCTTCTTTGGTCAAGCCGGGTATGGCACCCCGGGGACGCTGAAGATTTACGCCAATAGCCCTAATTACCCGGAAACAACCTTGGCCCAGGACACCTCTGGGTTGAAGCTCGCTCTGGGCGTGAAATACATGATGAAGTTTGCCGTACAGAGGACTTCGAGTACCACGAGTGAGTACTACCTCAAGGTCTGGCCGTCCAGTGCTACGGAGCCAAGCAGTTGGAACCTCCAGGCCCAGGGAGATGCAAGTACCGGCGCCGCTCTGATTGGCACCGGCGCGGCCGACGTGAGCTTCGGAAAAATCACGGTCGCGGCATTTCCCTAGATTCGAAGACAGCCTCATAGCAGAATATGGTCCCACGACAAGGATCATGTGATTGCGTGGGATGTCGTGAACGAGGTCAGCGATCCAAATCAACCACGACGCCACGAGTCCAGTTAAGTGCAAGGTTCGTCGACGTTCGTTTTGTTGGTCCGACAATGATCGACCGAAAGCTCCCGGCCTAATCCTAAAAAGGAAGATCCTTTTCTGCTCGCCAGACAAGGTACTAGTACTCTAACATTTGCGGAATCGAGCCAAATCGCCACCGCCGTCACCCATACGTCTTTCCGAGACTGAGGGAGTGGCCGATTATGTGGTAGAACACGTGCAAGGAATCGCTCGTCCTAATACAGCAGTGCACGTGCCCGGTATGTCCAGCCGCCGGCCCATGGAGGGATAGTGCCCACGCGATTGTTATCTCTCCCGCTTTCTAGTACGCCAACTGCGGACGAGCGCGTCGTTCGAGCGTCCAATAAGGGATTCTATCAGCCAGAACTCGACTGTCTTAGATTCATGGCTTTCCTGAGTGTGTTTTTTTATCATTGCATACCAGGCGAACCCAGCTTCTATAAGGGTTGGCCGCATGCGATTGTTTCCTTCATCGGAGCCACGGTAACGGCAGGAGAGTTCGGCGTTCCAGTCTTTTTTGTACTCAGCGCTTACCTGATCACTAATCTTCTACTCCGAGAAAAAGAGCGTACTGGAAGGCTCGATACACGCAGCTTCTACATCCGAAGGATCCTGCGTATCTGGCCGCTCTATTATTCATTTCTTGCAGTTGCATCTCTGCTCCCATTTATTTTGCGTTATCAAAGCATGCCTCTGATTTGGATCGCCGGCTATTCGTTATTAGCTGGCAATTGGGTTCAGGCCTTCGCGGCATATTCACCAGCCACGCTTATGGCGCATCCGTTGTGGACCGTCTCAATCGAAGAACAGTTTTACTTGATGTGGCCATTGGTGGTTCGAAAAGCCTCGCGTGCATCCATTGCCGGAATCGCGATTGCGTTACTCGTCGCCGCGAACCTCAGCCGGGTATTGCTCGCATTCTCCGATCTCCCATCTCGGTTTCAAGTGATCAACCAAAACACGGTCAGTAATCTGGATCCTATAGCTCTTGGGGTTCTGCTTGCCCTGGCTCTCAAGGAGCCACCGGCACTCAGCTTCCTCAAGCGTGTCGCCCTACTCTTGGCCTGCGTTTTCTCGATGATAGGCGTAGGAGGAATTATTGAGGTTCACAGAGTGGCGGGAGCTGTCATTGGTAAGCCCCTTGTCGCGTTTGCGAGCGCAGGCATACTCGTAAGTTTCCTGGGAGTAAGAAATCATGTGATTCGCAACCCCATTGTTCAGTACCTCGGAAAGATCTCTTACGGTCTATACGTCATCCATTTCGCTACATGGCTCTGTCTCGCGCATTTTCTGAAGGAATCTGCTGCGTGGTACGAAACCCTCGGAGGGCGCATAGAAATCGCCGCACTGGCCCTTGCCATTACGATTGCGGTGGCGTCGCTGTCTTATAAGTGGCTCGAAACTCCTTTTCTGCGCCTTAAGGAACGGTTCACACACGTCCATTCGCGTCCAATTTGAAGCCGTCGGAGCAGTCGCTGCACTCCACATCAACAAGGCTTGCGCTCTCGCTTGCAACCTGCTACCTAGAATTGAGAAATGCGAGTTTGGAATTTGACCAGGCACGAGGGGCCACCAGAAACGAGGGGACGCGATGCAGGCATCGGTTCTAATATTTTTCGGAATCGAGAAAACGAGTTCGTCTGCGGAAGATCAAGCTTCGGGGACCGAAGAAGTAGTTCGAAGAGAGATGAGGACAGCCTAGTGCGGAGACGATGCCAACGCACGCCGCTATTAACTCGTGCATGGAGTTCACGACCCGTTACGTTCTTTCGACGGGCATGCCACCCCGCGTACTGTGCGGAGGTGACGTGCGTCATGCTACGGGCCGTGGAAAACGATTTCCGCGTTTCGGTATGCCGAGCGCTCCCCGGGACCAACTGGCTGCGCCGATCCGGCCTTACATCTGTGAAAAATAAAGGCTTAGTGGATGTCCAGAGGTATTTCTTTTGGCTGCAAGCTTGCTGATTAGGAGGGCTACTGTAGAGGTGCCCTACGAACTTATATTTCCTAGGGTGACCTACGGGATAAGCAGATTTTATGGAGGAAATCACGAAGATTGAGGCAAGTTCAAGCGGGAACCTGAGCCAGCCTATTGTGACGCACGGCTGTCCGCGGGTCAGCGTCGGAATTCCTGTGTTCAATGGGGAACGGTTCTTGGCGGAGACGATAGACTCTATCTTAGCCCAGACCTTCAAAGATTTTGAGATAGTCATCTCCGATAATGCGTCCACGGACCGGACCGAAGAAATCTGCCGTTCTTATGCAGCTCGCGACCCGCGCATCCGGTACCACCGCAGCGACACAAACCGAGGCGCGGCCTGGAATCACAACCGCGTATTCGAGTTGGCCCGCGGAGAGTATTTCAAGTGGCAATCGCATGACGACTTCTGCGCCCCGGAGTATCTGGAGGCGTGCGTGTCCGTCCTGGATTCTGACCCTGGGGCTGTTCTCTGCTTCACCCAGACACAAATAGTAGACGCGGAACGCCGACCACTGGACCACTATCAGGTCTCACCGATGACCCGCATAGATTCGCCTCATCCTTACCAGCGTTTCCATGGCGTTATCTACCCGGGCCATTGGTGCTTCCAAGTATACGGTCTGGGACGCACCGCAGTTCTGCGTCACACACGTCTGATTGCGAGTTACACCGGCTCGGATCGAGTTCTATTGGCGGACCTTGCGCTGCGAGGACGATTTCGTGAGATCCCCGACCGCTTGTTTTTTAACCGAGACCATCCGACGCGCTCGATCCAGACGCATTCGATCTACAGCACTGCTGCCTGGTACGATCCAAAGCTAAAGGGAAAGATCACTTTTCCTCACTGGCGATTTGTGTCGGAGTACGCCCGAACGGTTGCTCGCTCCGAGCTGAGTGCCTTGGAGCGGATGCGCTGTTATGCTCAATTCGTTCCGTGGCTCAGGCGGTACAGGCGAAAGTTGTACGCCGATGTCCGCGTCGCCGCCATGACCATTTTGAGGAGGGCTTCTTTAGGAGAGCGAGAGTTATCTGATGAGCGATCTGGGGATGTTCTAAACCGCGGATTCGACGCCGCAGACGACCGAATACATCTCGGACGATTCCTGAAGGATTTGATTCGAGCGAACCGCGGCCAGGGGGAAAAATCCGAGCGCAAAGTCTGATATGCTTCACTTTTCGCCACGCACTGATTTTTTCCCCGGGAGTCCCAGACAAGAGCGCGACACCGAACTAGGGGCTCTTCCAAAGGGTGGGCACGCGTGGCTGGGCTTCCGTACGGGAAGGCCGAGTTTCGGACTGAAGTGGGGTCTCCTTTGACGGAAACAGATGGCCAACAGCGTGTGACAGCTTTCGTTACAACCGCGACCAATTCAGTTGTTTCCCGAGATACGACCGACTCATCTGGTAGCGACGATCGCCAAAGCTTCGCGCAAAGCGATGGAGAATTCGACTAGCCGTGGAGAAGACTGAACCTATAACCGTCTCAGCCGTTATCCCAACGTACAATC
This sequence comes from uncultured Acidobacteriota bacterium, assembly GCA_963754105.1. Classification (GTDB taxonomy): domain Bacteria; phylum Acidobacteriota; class Terriglobia; order Acidiferrales; family UBA7541; genus Palsa-295. The sequence continues at coordinate 67,566 of CAVWEZ010000011.1, read as the reverse complement.
GCTTCGGGTATGTGCAGCGGGCTATCGATAGCGTATTCGCTCAGACCGTTCCCGTTGGCGAGGTGTTGGTTATCGACGATGGCTCGACAGATGGAACTGCGGACGCTCTCAAGGCCCAATACGGAGCGCGCATTCGCGTCGTAAGCCAGGCAAACACCGGTGTTTCCGGGGCGCGGCGGCGAGGCGTACAAGAGGCCCGAGGAGAGTGGATCGCATTTCTGGATAGCGACGATGTGTGGACGACAAAACACAACGAGGAACTGCTATACGCGGCCGCGCGGGTGCCCGAGGATATTGCCTGGATCTTCGGCGATTACCGCATTGCTAGAGACGAAGGGATTCAACCGGAGCTAGGCCAGGGCAAAGGATCGCTAGATGTGGCCGCCAGCTGGCAAGCGGATGCCGCATGGGTTTCCGGCGATCTGGCCGCGATTAGGGTCGTAGCGAACCAGGCGACGCTTTTTGAGACATACCGTCTCTCGGTGACAGAGTGCCCGCAAGTCCTTGCCGATTCCCTGAGTGTGCTCAATCCGATCATGTGTTACTTAGAAGCAAGCATAATCCGGAGGAGAGTGCTGCTTGAGCTCGATTGCTTCAACTCAGGCCTGCGAAGTTGGGAGGACATACTCGTCGGCTACCAGGTTGCGTGTCGCTACAGATTCGCAGCCATTCCTACCGTGGTGGGCACCTATTTCCGGACAGCCGATTTGGCGCCCAGTTCCCTATCGTTCGAGAGTGTATCTAGTCCCGACCATTTCCGATCAAAAATGATCGCCTATGCGTTGGTAATCGAATCCGGAAAGCACGGACCTTGGCGTGAGCTTTACGAAGGCGCGGTGCGCAGCTTGTGCAGATCGTTTGTGTACAAAGGCCAACCGGCCACGAGGGCTCTCGCAATGCAGCAGTTCCGGTTTGGCGTCTCGGCTAAGGGGATCGCATTCTTTTGCGCGGCTATGTTTGGGAGCGGGGGTATCCAGATTTGGAACAAGGCCTCTGAATTCCGGATGAAACATCTGATTGGGAACCCGGGCGACGTCGTCGGCAGGAAAAGCGTTCAAGATTTCTCTGCATCGAAGAGCGGGAAGTTATCCACGAAAGCGGAAAAAACCATGACTAGCTAGTTGGCTATGACTTCAATAGCTGACATGGATTTATCGAGTCCCCAAGCTTTTGCTCCTCGATCCAAACGACGACGGTTGGGTTCACCACGCTGGCGCGAGCTATGTAGCCATCCGAGGCTGACCTACTTCTGGGGCGATCACACGTTCGATTCGCTCATGTGCGATGGCGCAGCTGAGCGCCTGTCAGGCCCAAACGGGAGCGCAGTGGCCTAGTCACACTGAGGAAGAAGTACCACGTGCGCCGAAGCGTGTTCCGGCTACTTCGCCGCACGACAAACCGTTGGCTGGTCCATTCATCGTCAATCGTATCTGAAACCTTGGTGCCAAACGCTACGCGCCCGGTCTTTAACTTTACATTCCATCCGGGGTCTGATTGCATGAAACGGGCTGCTAATTGGCAGGTATAAATGTGCATGTCGTCGATGATCAGAGTTCCGCCGGTCTTGAGGAGCTTGGTCGCATAGTAAAAATCGACGAAAATGGAAGGAAAACCGTGACATCCGTCAATCAGGATGAGATCAAACTCGGAACGAGGTAATTGGTGAATTACGTCAGACGATTTGGCAATAACGAATTTAACGTCCCCGGCATCGATGTTTGCAGATCGGCAATAATCCCGGATTCGATCAGCTTGCTCTTTGTCGGGTGTCACGCAAGTATGTTGACAACCATTAGCGGCGAAAATGATGGTGCTCAGGCCGGCCCCGGTCTCCAGAGTCTTTAAACCCGGTTTCAAACGACTGTTTAATTCGAAACAAGTCGTGTTATCAATTCGCCAGTCTGAAATAAGCTGGCCCTTATCCTGATGAAGCTTTGGTGGGTCCAAAACTAATGTTTTTAGATCGAACCTGGGTAGCGAGGGAATGGTATCCAAGCCAACATCTCTCCTTTACGGCGCTCCCCGGGGGGATAGCACTAACCCTCTGAAGCATTTGAAAAGCCCACCACGCCCATGGCAAAACTCATCCTAAATCGTCACCGGCCTTCGACCGTACATTTTCAAGCCGTCTCCAGGATCTTTATTTCTCTTCAGGGAGATTTGAAGGCAGCACTGGACCTGCCCTCGCTGCACTTCGCAATCCAGATACTTGCACCTCCGCTCTTCAAGCATAATGGCATATGTTCAGCCAATTCATTTCTATGGAACCTCTCAAAAAAATGATAGAAAAACTGGATTTGGAAGACACTGTTATATTGTAGGAATGCCCTCAACACGTAAGCCTCGTTCCACGCCCAACCCTTGTACACCCACTCTCGAGGGTATTCGAACGGGTACATCACATCGTGAAAATGTATGTATACTCCGTCCTTCAGTCGAGGCAGGACTTCAAAGAAGATGTGATTGACATCGCTGGCGGTTTTGGCCACATGACTGGAGTCGATAACGAGCATATCTCCTGCGGTCAATTCATCGAACAGGCTGAGGTTGACCTCTTGGAGATTCTCTTGTTTGATCTCGATTCTGCTCTTATCCTCCTCCGTGAGCAATGACAGCAACCGTTCAGGAAAAGGCTCGATAAAGGTACATGAGATCGCATCGTTGAAAAACAGGTGGTTCGTATCGAGCATTAAGCCTGAGCTAAAGCCCGATCCAACCTCGATAATTCTCTTCGGTTTTATCTCTCGAACCATGCAGTACAGAATGATGGCATCAGCATATGGATAGAACTCATTTTCAAAGTAATACCGCAGCCCCTCCTTTTTGTCGGGCTGAAACGGCTGCTCCTTGTAGTAGGCCTTAAATTTTTGGAACAGCGCCAATTGACGATCCTCATTTAAATCAACGGTGGGAATTATTTTTGGCGCCGAGTCGAAAATCTCGGCTTCTTTTCGCTTTATTTCCGACACGCATGGTATCGGGGAATGAAAGTGCCCCGGCGGGAAACCGAGCTGCGACCGCAATAGATCTCTCTCAAGAAAGACCTGCTTCAAATAGGGCAGATTCTTGACAACACTCTTTGCAGGCTGCCACATTGTTTTTTATCGCTCGGTTTCCTGGTCGAACTCCGCCCAAACCCTACCCCGAGCACCTTCTCGCGTCAACTGAAAATAGCCCCAGAGGCTGCGATGCGGTTTCTTCAAGCCCGCTGGGCGAACGGTCGATCAAGAGAATGTCCCGCGATTGGGGGGCGAACTCCATGCCGAGAAAACCGTGCGGTTCGTTGGAGGATAGAGGTCATCATAATAATGGGAAAATCTTTGCCATAAAGGGCTATCTAACCGCCATCAAACCCCACCCGCTACACTACAAATCTAATGAATTCAGCAGGTTTCCGGGGCCCCGAGCTATTCGGCTGGCCATTCGATTGCTAATCAATAGGCGCCGTGGTGAGTTTGAGCCCCGGAAGGAACGCACTTCTGCGTGGTACGCTTGGAGTCAGGCCGGATGGGTGGGCTGAGATCCCAGCCATCATGGTGGAAAAACCCAGAGGAGTCCAAGATCTAAGATGACCCAGGGAGAAGTATGTATCGATTCAACGGAGCAAAGGCAAGATAAGTCGACGGCAACCCCCGGGCCGGATCCTCGGCAATCGGAAAGCCTTGCGGTCCTTCGAATCGAGTCTTCCCATGGATGGGTGTCCCTTGGGTTGCGCGAACTATGGAACTACCGCGAACTGATCTACTTTTTCATTTGGCGCGATATCAAAGTCCGTTACAAACAAACTGTCCTTGGAGGACTCTGGGCGATCCTTCAGCCGTTCTTCACGATGCTGATCTTCAGCGTTTTCTTCGGACGCTTGGCAAAAATTCCGTCCGATTCAGTTCCATATCCGCTATTCGCCTTCGCGGCTCTTGTCCCTTGGCAGTTTTTTGCCAATGGACTCACCCAGAGTTCGACAAGCCTGGTAGCAAGCTCCAATCTGGTCGCAAAGGTCTATTTCCCCCGGTTGGCCTTGCCAATCTCGAAGGTTTTATCGGGAGTTGTCGACTTTCTGCTGGCGTTTATCATGCTTATCGCGCTGATGGTGTATTACGGCGTTAAGCCTACATACCACGTATTCTGGCTGCCCTTTTTTTTCCTGCTGGCGCTCACCACTGCTTTGGGAGTTTCCATCTGGTTTTCGGCTCTGCACGTCCAGTTTCGAGACGTGCAGCACGCCATTCCCTTCGTAGTCCAAGCCTGGCTCTTTGCCACTCCTGTTGCCTACCCCAGCAGTCTGCTTTCAGAGCCTTGGCGTACGGTCTACGGGATTAATCCTATGGTGGGTGTGGTGGAAGGATTTCGCTGGGCTCTTCTTGGAACCACCACGGCGCCCGGGCCGATCATTGCCGTTTCTTCTACCGTGTCTATCGCCCTGCTGGTTAGCGGTGCCTTTTATTTTCGACGCCTTGAGAAAGTCTTTGCAGATATTGTCTAGGACGATTGAATGAGTCAGCCAGCTATCCGCGTAGTTGATCTTAGCAAGGAATATCACATCGGTCTAAAGCGGCCGAGTGACAGAACGTTACGTGAGACTATTGTAGACGCCGTTACAGGGCCGATTCGTCGAACCGCCAAACTGCTGCGCGGACACCCAACCGGGGCAGCCGAGAACGGTGCCACTCATTGGGCTCTAAGGGATGTGTCATTTGAGATTCCGCGCGGCGATGTAATCGGTGTTATTGGGCAAAATGGCGCAGGCAAGAGCACCCTTTTGAAAATTCTTTCACGGATCACCGAACCTAGTCGAGGTTTCGCCCAAATCGAGGGCCGGGTTGGATCACTTCTGGAAGTGGGCACCGGTTTTCACCAGGAGTTGACTGGTCGCGAGAATATTTACTTGAACGGCGCCATTTTGGGAATGCGCAAAACTGAGATTGATCGCAAGTTCGACGAGATTGTGGCTTTTGCGGAGATCGATAAATTCCTGGACACTCCCGTTAAGCACTATTCGAGCGGCATGTACATGCGTCTCGCATTCTCGGTGGCCGCGCATTTGGAACCGGAGATTCTGCTCGTAGACGAGGTCCTGTCTGTGGGCGACGTGGCTTTTCAGAGGAAGTGTTTGGGCAAGATGAACCAGGTACACCGGTCAGGGCGGACGGTTCTGTTTGTTTCCCACAACATGGCTACTGTGGAGAATCTGTGTTCGACGACAATGGTCCTTAACGAAGGCAAAATAGCCTTCATGGGGCCCTCAAAGGAAGCAGTGCAATTCTATTTGCAAACTATCGTGGATCGCGGGCCGCTCGCCGAAGGTGGCCCAGCCGCTAACCGGTGGTCGGATCCAACGCATAGGAAATACCGAAGTCACGATGAAGTGATCACATACACTCGGCTTGAACTAAGGAATCCAGAGAGGAAGGCAATCCAGTTTGTTCGCTCTGGAGAACCTCTTGTGATTCGCCTAAATTTCCATTCTTTTAAGGATGGCGTACGACCTATCTTTGGCGTCGGGATCTCAACTGAGTCCGGCACCGTGGTCTCACGAGTGAGCACCTGGTTGTGCGGAGTCGATATCCCCGCCTTGGCCCGCGGCGATGGATACATTGATCTTTGCATTCACTCTGTGAATCTCATGCCCGGACATTACTTTCTATCCGTGTGGCTTGGAGCGTTGGGGCCGATTTTCTATGACAGCATTGATCGTTGCATTGTCCTTGACGTCGAAGAGGCGGATTTCTATGGATCTGGACGAACAAGCAAAGACAAGAGCGTCATCATGATGATGCCTTGCCGTTGGGAGTGCGCGGGCCTAGCTGAAAATGCAGAAAACCAAGAATGGTCCGTGCAGGGCGTTCAGGAGTCGGATGGCGAAGGTCTTCGACGCCTCTAGCGCGCTATGGTAGGTTCAGCGTGAAGGAGCGGCAATCTGATGGCAAGCTCGATTCAAACCCTGCGGCGTCGCATACTGCCGCAATTGCACCTTGGTGCAGAACCGATTGCAACTGTTAGGATTTAGGAGTTCTTCTTCTGGCATCCCGACGACGTGCAGAAGCAAAGACACAATTAACATCTTTACGCTTATATATTTAAAAGCGCAACACGTCGATCCTTTACGCGGGTATCCGACCCCCGGTGTGGCAGTATAGTTGCTGAAAGCATCCCGGAGCAGAGCATTAATTGCGGTAGGTTAAATCGGAGATTCCGCGCCAAGGGTTGTATGAATCTTGAGACGGATAGGTTGAAAAGCCGACCCCAAGAGCTGGAAGGCGACTAGATATGAAGACGTCGGTAATTGCGGGCGGAGCGCAAACAATGGCAGTTGACAGAGCGCGATGGCTGATCATCGGGGGGACGGAACAGGTCCACGACGCGAGTCTGGAGCCAGATCACGCCCGTCACACTGATGCCACTTTAAAGTCGGGGACGGCGAGTTTTGCCGGCGTGGTGTGACCAGTGCCACGGCTTCTAATCGCGGGCCTCGGTTCCATCGGTAAGCGGCACCTGCGGAACCTTATGAGCCTAGGCTGTCGCGATATTAGCGTGTTCCGCTGCCGGCCCGAGCCGGCGGAGGATTTTCCCGATGCCCCTGTATTCACCGCCCTCGACGAAGCGCTTGCCCAGCAGCCAGATGCCGTGCTCGTGTGTACCCCCTCAAATTTCCACGTGCCCGTCGCGCTGGCTGCTGCCCGCGCTGGTTGCCACTTGTTCATTGAGAAGCCCCTTTCCCATTCGTGGGAAGGCGTCGAATGCCTGTTGGAGGAGGTACGCAGTCGCGATTTGACCACCTTGATGGGGTTCGACTTGCGTTTTGACCCGGGGCTGCTGAAAATTAAGGAGCTCCTCGCCGCCAAAACGATTGGCCACGTCGTCGCAGCTCACGTGGAGGTGGGGCAATACCTACCGGACTGGCACCCGTGGGAGGACTACCGCTTCACTCCAAGTGCCAAGCAGTCCAGTGGCGGTGGGGTGATTCTGGATCTCATCCATGAGTTGGACTATATCTCATGGCTGCTCGGTCCGGTCGCTGACCTCACTGCTATGTCCGGCCATGTCAGCCGTCTTGAGATCGAGACCGAGGACGTAGCCGCCATTCTGCTGCGCTTTGAAACTGGTGCCATCGCGACCATCCAACTCGATTACCTCCAGCGGCCACCCAGCCGCACTTGTCGTCTTATAGGCGAATCCGGAACGATCGAGTGGAACTATTTCGGACGCTTCGTTCGCTGGCATGTTGCTGGCGGCGAGGGCTGGCAGCAGTTCGAATATCCCAAGTTCGAGCGCAACGACCGTTTCGTACTTGAAATGTCTCACTGGCTGGGCTGCCTCCGCGGCGACGAGAAACCTGTCGTGGATGTCTATGTCGGCACCCGCGTTCTTCGTCTCGCCCTGGCGGCCAAGGCTTCGTCTCTATGACAGCTCTTACCATTGGAGCGATCTGTGCTCGCGGCGGTTCGAAAGGAGTGCAGCGGAAGGCGCTGCGCTCGCTAGCAGGGAAATCACTGCTGGCCCACACCATCGATTGCGCCCGTGCCTGTCCGTCGCTCGACCGAATCGTCGTTTCCACCGACGACGAGGAAATTGCCGACAATGCCGCCCGAGCGGGTGCCGAGGTGCCTTTCATCCGACCGCCGCAACTGGCGCGCGACACTTCACCCAAGTGGCCGGTCTTTCGCCATCTCGTCGAGAACTACGAGCGGCAATCGGGTAACTCCATCGACGTCCTTGTTGATCTCGATATTGGTGTCCCCCTTCGCCAGCCTATTGACGTCGAAGCCTGTGTGGCCAAACTCCGCAGTGCTTCTATCGATGTCGTCACCACCGCCTACCTTGCGGAGCGCAACCCATACTTCAACATGGTGGAGGTGGACGCAGATGGCTGGGCCCACATCAGCAAGCCGCCAAGTCAACCTATCAGCCGCCGCCAGGATGCCCCGGCGGTCTATTCGTTATCTCCGGCGGTTTTCGCCATTCGTCGCGATGTCCTCTGGGCTTGCGAACACTGGTCACAGGCCCGCTTAGCCATCCACGTCATGCCACGCGAGCGGGCGGTCGACATCGACACTGAAGTAGACTACCGATTAGTTGAATCTCTTTGGGCTCCGCAAATCTCGTGCTGAACGACCTTTTCACTCTTGACGGCCGGGTCGCGATTGTTACGGGCGCCGCTGGTCTGTTGGGCCGGCAGCATTCCCTCGCCCTTGCCCAATATGGTGCCCGCGTCGTCCTCGCGGACATCGACCCCGAAGGCTGCCGCACCCTCGCGTCCGAGCTCGGCGCCCATGCCGTGGCCTGTGATGTGACAAGCAAGGCATCATGGAAATCACTCATCGATGTCACCGTTCGCGAGTATGGTCGGATCGACATCCTCGTCAACAACGCTGCATTCACCAATCAGTCTCGGTCGCTTTCCTTCAGTGCGCCTTTCCTCGAAGTTCCCCTCGAAGACTGGCAGCGGGTGCTCGATGTAAATCTCACCGGAGTTTTTCTTGGCTGTCAAATAGCGGGCGGCAAAATGGTTGAGCAAGGCTACGGCTCTATCATCAACATGGCATCACTATACGGCGTCGTAAGTCCCAATCACCGCATGTACCCGGGCACCGGCATAGTGCAACCGCCTGCCTACTCCGTGAGTAAGGCCGGCGTCATCGCCCTCACCCGCTATCTCGCGACTCTCTGGGCTGCGGCCAAGGTGCGAGTCAACTGCATCACGCCGGGCGGCGTCTTCAACAACCACGGCGATCTTTTTCGCGAGCGCTACGGCGCCTTGTGCCCAACTGGACGCATGGCTACCGAAACTGAAATGCGAGGAGCCTTGATCTATTTGGCGTCCGATGCCTCGAGCTATTGCACCGGCCACAACCTCGTAGTTGACGGTGGCTGGACGGCCTGGTAATCCATGTCTCCCGAACTTTCCATCGCCGGACGCCACATCGGCCCTGATCATCCTCCCTTAGTGATTGCCGAAATCGGCATCAACCATGAAGGTGATTTCAGGAAGGCCTTACAGATGGTGAATGATGCCGCCGAGGCCGGCTGCGAATGTGTGAAGTTTCAATGCCATGTTATTGACGATGAGATGATTCCCAACTCCGTAGTCCCTGGAAACTCCCGGCAGAGTATTTGGGAAATAATGTCGCGTTGCGCCCTTTCCGAGGCCGAAGACATACAGTTAAAGGAGCACGTTGAAGCCAAGGGGATGATCTATCTGAGCACGCCCTTCAGCCGGGCGGCGGCGGTAAGACTCGAAAAAATGGGCGTGCCTGCATATAAGGTTGGTTCGGGGGAGTGCAACAACTATCCCCTCATCAGACACATCGCGCACTACGGCAAGCCTGTGATCCTAAGCACGGGCATGAACGATCTGAATTCCGTGCAACCGGCGGTCGCCATTCTACGTGAGGCGCGTCTTCCGTTCGCTTTGATGCACTGCACGTCCATGTATCCGACGCCTCATTCCCAGGTGCGGTTGGGGGCGTTGCGCGATCTCGCAACGGCCTTTCCGGATGCGGTCCTTGGCCTGAGCGATCACTCGCTCGGCAATTACGCCTGTTTCGCCGCGGTCCCGCTCGGAGCAGCCATTCTGGAAAAGCATTTCACCTCGAACCGCGAATGGCCGGGGCCGGACGTCCCGATTTCTATCACACCCTCAGAACTAAAGGACCTTGTCGAAGGAACCAAGGCGATAGCTTTGGCGCTGGGAGGCCACAAAACAATTCTTCCCGACGAACAGCCGACGATTGACTTTGCCTATGCCTGTGTTGTCTCTATTTGTGACATTCAGGCAGGCGAAGTTTTCACGGAAAAAAATGTCTGGGTCAAGCGGCCCGGCACAGGGGAGATCAAAGCGGTTGATTACGAGCGGGTGCTTGGCCGGAAGGCGCGCGGCAAACTTGCGCGAAACACTCAAATCAAGTGGAGCGACTTGAAGTAACCAAACCATGCGAAAGAGCATTCTCTTTGTTACGGGCACGCGGGCCGATTTCGGGAAGCTGAAACCTTTGATTGGCCGGGTCGCGGCCGCGGAGGCGTTTCACTACCACATTTTTGCAACCGGAATGCATATGCTTGCACGGTATGGAGCAACTCTCAGCGAAATTGCCAAGTCGGGCTTCGAAAACATTTATCCCTACCTCAATCAGGACCCATTCGGCAGTTCCGGCATGGACCTCGCCCTGGCAAATACTATTCAGGGCCTGGGCCACTACGTCCGCGAATATTCAGCAGACTTGATTGTCGTGCATGGGGACAGAATCGAAGCACTCGCCGGGGCTACGGTTGGGGCCTTACATAATATCTTGGTAGCGCATATCGAAGGCGGCGAGGTTTCCGGCACGGTCGATGAACTGCTGCGGCATGCCATCAGCAAACTGTCGCACCTCCACTTCGTGGCGAACCAGGAATCGCGAAACCGGCTGATGCAGATGGGTGAGCAGCCGGGCGCGGTTTTTGTGATCGGTTCGCCTGATATCGACGTGATGCTTTCCGGCTCGCTGCCTTCGCTGAACGAGGTGAAGAGCCACTACGAGATTCCCTTCGATGATTATTGTATTTTTATGTACCATCCGGTAACCACCGAACTGACTGGTTTAAAGGAGAGAGCCAGCCAGATGTGGCAGGCACTTTTGGCATCGAACCGCAACTTTGTAGTCATTCATCCCAACAACGATTCGGGGTCGGAAATCCTTCTGCGAGAATTATCTCAACACGCAGGACATCCGCGATTTCGCTGCCTACCCTCCATGCGGTTTGAGTCGTTCCTGACCCTGATGAAGCACTCGCGAGCTTTCGTCGGCAACTCCAGCGCAGCCATTCGCGAGGCACCGGTCTATGGTGTGCCCACCGTAAACGTTGGGACCCGGCAGCTAAATCGCTTCACGCACGCCTCCATCCAGAATGTCCCTGATGATCCCGCCGCCATCTTAGCCGCCTTGCGGAACATTCCGGAGCACTTCGCCCCTTCAAATCATTTTGGCGAAGGCCATAGCGCCGAGCGATTCATGGAGTACTTGCAGGATGACTCGCTTTGGAGGACGAGCAAACAAAAGCAGTTTCGTGATCTGGTTGCCGCTCATGACCGTTTTGAATAGATCAATCCGTCAGATCTGCCACGGTAGAGGAAGCGGTACGACCATTGATACGCTAGAGGAGAATTATAGATGAGTTCTGCCGGATCCAGCGCCGGTGCCACGGCCAAGTCGATTCTAGAGACGCTCGGGCTACTTCCAGTCGCGCAGCGCATTGCAAGTGTATTCAAAGCTCCTTCGATGTACAGCGGCTATGAGCGGCGGTTCCGGCAACTGAAGCGGCGATCTGCCCACGTACTCGGAGAACGCCTGAATAATAGGGATCTGAGCCAGAAGGTCGCGCTAGTGTGTAGCCCGGGTTTCCCTGAGGTCGAGATCGAATTAGGCCTCATCAAAGGGCTGCAACTTGCTAACTTTGTGCCTGTGGTCGTTATTCCGTACGAAGGACCCTACGCAAAACTGCTCGCCGAGCACTACCGCCTGGCAGCGGTGGATGAGATCCATGAATGGAACGAGTTTATTGCTAAGAGCGATGAGGAGATTGCGGAGACCGTCATCAGCCGGTGCAAATCTGTTTGGGACCTGCTGGAATTCGAACACGGGGGCATCCGCGTTGGAAGGCTTGCTGTTTCAAGCGTCCTGCGAAAGACATACAAGGGCTCCCTCGACTTGCTGGCACCCGAGGACCGACAATTGCTCAGGGATGCAGTTGCTTACGGAATTGCCTCTGCCGATGCAGCTCAAAAGATCCTTCAGCAATTTCGGCCAGATCTTGCCCTGTTCGTGGACACTGTCTATTCACCGACTGGGGAATTATTCGATTCTTGTTCGCAAAACGGGATCGAGGCGATTCAGTGGCAACAGGCTCACAAAAGCAACGCTATGCTTTTCAAGCGCTACACTCGTGAAACTTGGCTCCAACATCCTTCTTGTTTATCACCCAAGTCATGGCGGTTTGTTCGTGATATGGAATGGACCGAGGACCATCGGAAGCAGCTTGATCAAGAACTCCATAGCAGCTACGCGTCGGGTGATTGGTACAGTGTCGTCGGCACGCAGTTCGAAAAGTCTATCGTCGATTCAACCTATCTTCGCGAGCGGTTCGGCCTGGATCCACAAAGGAAGACCGCATTCATATTTCCGCACATTCTGTGGGACGCGACGTTCTTCTGGGTGAAGTGCCTATTTCGCGACTACGAAGAGTGGTTCGTGGAGACTGTGCGAGCTGCATGCGCCAATGATCGAGTGAACTGGGTGATCAAAATCCATCCCGCTAACCAGAGGGTGCGAGAAGGTGGGAGTTTGCAATGCGAGTCCGCCGAGGTCGTGAGCTTGCGCAAGTACATTGGTAAGCTGCCGCCCCACATTGCCATGATTCCACCCGAAAGTGAGATAAGCACCTACTCACTATTTCAGATCATGGACTATTGCATCACGGTCTGCGGCACCGTGGGGATTGAAGCAGCGAGATTGGGAATCCCCGTCCTGACTGGTGGGAGGGCAGCCTACGACAACCTGGGCTTTACAGTCGATTCAAATACGCGCGAGGAATACCTCGAGAAGGTGCGCAATATTGAGCTCATCCCGCGGCTTTCCTCCGCTGAGCGGGAACTCGCCGAACGCTTCGCTTATGCTCACTTTCTGCTGCGCCCATGGCAGGCCAAATCGGTTACGCTGCAGTATTTGCCCAATGCGAAAAAATTTTTGTCTCAAGGACGGGTAAATATTAGGTCCAAAGAGGAGTGGTATGCGGCCGAGGATCTAAGGAATTTCGCAGAGTGGATTGCGAGCCCAAACAAGCCAGACGAATTACTGGCACAATTACCACAGATTGGTTTGGGAACCCGTGTAATACGGTGAGAGTCCGAGATGAACGTTCAAAAAACGATTCCTGAAGACTTCAAGCAAATCACTCTTTGTCAAAGACAAGCCATAGCAAACAAGAGATCAGAATTCCAAGCCCTAATTTGCCGTACAATCCGCTGATCGTTTATCTTTCCCTAATTTTCAACGCATCGGACCTGTCGATAAGTTGGGACGACACCTCGCCAGGGATCTATGTCAGAACCTCCTGCCTAACGGCTCGGTTCCGAGGCAGCGAAAAAAAGTACCTAGCGAGACGCCCCGGAGTTGTGTAGCCGTCGGGCGCGAGTTTCGGCCCAGAGACATTGACCCGATCCAACACGCAGGAAACTAACCGGCCGTGTTGCAGCGGATTAAGCCGCGACGAAAAGGTGAAGAGCAACCTATATCCCGCATCCAGGGCTTCTGTCACCACTCGCTCCGAATGCTCGCCGTATGGAAACGCCAATGCGTTGATGGCGCCCGATGACTGCAGCCCGAGCAAATCTGATATTGCACGGGGCGGTTGGTGGAGTTCGGTATTCAGATCGCTGCTCCGCGCCATAGAACTGTGCGTTTGGCCGTGCGCCCCGATTGCGATTCCGGCTGCATGAATGCGCTTAACCTGTTCGGACGTGAGCATTTGCGCTGGCGATATCGTGCGCTCCAGCGGGTGGCGAAGCACGGCTTCGCATAACCCTTGCGCGTCGATATCGGCGAGGGCCGTCCATTGCGCGCAGATGTCCATAAGCATCACACTCGTATCGCGTGGTGCATCTCCCTGGGGCCCGAAGAGTGATTGATGGAGTTTGGCTACTTCCTCAGGTGATACGCGGCCCCGCTCATACGCTGACAGCAGATCCTCCGTCCAGGGTCGTGAGCGGCGGTTGACGAAAGCAGATGTGAGGAAGAGGACCGCCGAGACGCCGTGCTTCAACAATAGTGGCAGGGCATACTCTTCATTGTCCGCGTAGCCGTCATCAAAAGTCACGAGCAGGCTGCGCGGGGGTAGCCGCCTACCTCCCTCCAGGCACGTCAAGAGATCTTGCAACCCGACCAAGTTGTAGTGTCGCCGGAAAAACAGGAGGCACTCCTCGAAAACCTCATCTGAGACAGTCCACTCTGCTAACGCCCCTGGCCAGCGCAGGTCGTTGCGGCCGAGAACCCGATGGAATGTTACTACGGTGAGGGTATGGCGATTGCGCAACCGGTGGTACATCGCAAGCGGTAATACTCTCTTTAGTAGCTTGTCAATGAGTTGGGTTAATAGCGGCATCAGAACTGATTATTTGTTACGGCTGTTCCGAACTTCGTTTCGCCATGGATTTTGCTGGAGCCTATCGGCCTCCGGGCTAGCTTACGATGCTATTTTCGATCTTGCTTCCTGCGCATCGGCTGCTTTGCTTCTCTTGCGACCGATCGAGCGACTGTAAAGCTCCGCCATCTGCCCGGCCCAGCGCCGGACCTGGCATTTGTGGCTGAATCTCTCTTGCGGATGAATAGCGAACATCGATCGCAGAGTCAGGACTGTTATTTCCATTGCGCAGCGCAGCATGCTCAAATAGTCTTTGGGAATTCCATACACGTCCGGCCGTTCGCCATACTCCCGGATCATCGCGCGCCCGTAGTCGAACCAGCATGAAAAAAAATAACTCTGCGTGACTCGATTATTTGGTATGGGGTGATGAACCACAGCCGATGGCTCATACCTTAACCGCTCACCTGCTGCCAGGAGCCGGCGACCGAATTCGGTGTCCTCATTGCGAATCTGAGAATTCGGTCTAGGCCCAAGATCGAGGCGAAAACCACCGTGTTTTTCGAAGACACTCTTTCGAAACGCCATGTTGCCGCCGTATGGAGGGCGGTTAAGTTCGGATGGTTGATCACCCAAATCGAAGTGAGCGCAAAGAATCGCGAACTCGCTCATTGGGAGCCAGCGAGGCGGTGTGAATCCCTCGGGCGGGAGGATTCGTCCTCCGGCCCCGGCCCATTTGCCTTCGTGCAATTCTGCTGTGAGATTGTGCAACCACAGAGGATCCATGGTTACGTCGTCGTCCACGAAGGCGAGCACCTTACCGCGAGACTCAGCAATTGCAGTGTTCAGAGCGTGAGACTTACCTGGTCTTCGTTCAAAGATGTAGCGAAAACGGCCGGGGAAGCGGGATTCGAAACCTTCGACGACGTCGCGTGTCTGGTCACTCGAGTTGTTGTCCACTACGAGGACTTCCCAAGTGACTGAGGTCGGCATCTGAGAAGCCGCGATGTTCTCAAGCGCAGCTGCTAAGTCCCCGCATCGGTTGTAGGTGCACAGAATGACGGTGACGTCTAGGTGCCCAACACTCTGTGGATCAGAATCAGTTGTCATAGGCACGATGGCCCTCCCGAAAATCGGCAAAAAGTTTGATTCCCGGGCTTCAGTGCTGCCACGGCTGCTACCCTTCTGCCGGGCGGTAGACCAGCACACCCTCCGCAGCCGGCGCATTGTCGTACTTTTGCACGACGTCCTCAGGCATAGGGGCGCCGTCACTGCCACGAACGAAGTCTCGCAGCGAGGTGCCCACGGGAGAAGAATCAACATTCGGCGCTGCAAGCCCAGCACGCAAGTCCAGTAGATTCACGGTTCGGAAATCAATGCTATAGCGCGCACGACCCGAGCTATTCGGCACAGTGGAGTGCATCTGCGCCGACGAAAACAGAATCACTCCGCCAGGAGGAACGATGAGCCGGATCTGCGGGTCTAATTCAATCTCTTCCTGCGGCTTCGGCTGCTTGCGCGTGTCGGTTTTTATATGTTGCGACGCGTTCTTTCGACCTTCACTGTTCCAGTTGTAATAATTGAACTCCGACGAGCCGTTCTTCACGCCTTTGGACCAATATGCAGGGTGAAACGCCATCGAGCTCTCGGACTCAATGTCGTAAATCGGGAGCCACCAGTTCAATTGCGCCATCGGCGCGGAGTACCACGTATCGCGGTGAGGATGATGGGCATAGCCGACCCCGGACGTGAGATAGCCATGGCTGGTCACCATACGCAATCGCGGCACATCCACGTACGTCTCGTTCAAGTCGCAGCCGCAATCTGTCACGAGCGTGCGCAGGAGTTTTTTTGTTTCCGGGTGGTGAATAAACTTTGGCTTCAATGGGCTCACTATAGCAACGTATTGCTCAACCGGCATCTCGTACTGAGCAGCGAGAGGGTCCACTGAGCCGAACGCCTCCCGAATCATGCTTTTCGCAAACTCGCATAGCGCAATGGTGGCGGGCCGCGGCGAAATCACGAACAACTGTCCGGCATAAAGCCGCTGCCTGCGGCCAGCATCATTTACATCGCTGTCCACGTAAACGGTATTCATCTCACATCTCCCTTTTGCAAATTTGTCGGTTCCTGCCCAAGCGATTCCTCAAATTAAGAGCAATTCCGGAGCTAGGTCCAGAGCCGCGACCTGGCGGCTGATCTCATCGCGGTAATTCGGGTTTGTGAGCAGCAGCGCATCCGGTCGATATTGCCTCAGGAACTCCGGGCCTACCACTTCTTGGCCAGTGCCTGGAATGTACAGCCCGCATTTGTGAGGATTAACATCCACAACGTAGTCGAGAGAGCTTTTGCCCACAGTATTCAGGAACATCGCTCCCTTCGCCCCTGCTCCCCACAACACTACCCGTTTGCCCTGGCCCGCAAAGCGATCTAGCGTCTTTTCCCAGTGCGCACGTTGACAACGAAACGAGTCTGCGAACCGCCGCATGTCGTACAGCATCAAATCGAGCTCGCCGGCTGCATCTTCCAGCAGCCTGTTTTCTCCGGATGGAAGGCGCCCTTCGAGAGACAGGTATTGTCCATCGAAAGTCTCTGACACATTCAACACATTAAAACCGGAGGCCGAAAACAACCGAGCCAGCGCACCGGAGCTATAATAGAAGCAGTGCTCGTACAGGATGTCCCAGATGCCGTTCTTTTGGAAGACAAACGAGGCATTGGGCAACTCGAAGAAAACTGCCGCCTCTGGACTCCCCCCGAGTGCCCCTCTCACATTGCGTAGGAATTCTTTTGGTTTCGGAATGTGCTCCAGTACGTGACGGCAGATGACAAAGTCCGCCGCATACTCTGCATAACGCTCCGAGTAGTAATCCTGGATGACTGTAACCCCTTTGCCAACTTCCAGGTCAGCGCGACCCTGAATAAAGCTGGGGTCAAAACCGAGGCCTCGGTTGTCGCCCAAGGCGCATACAAGTGTCAGAAACTCAGCGTTGCCGCAACCGAGGTCGACGATGTTCTTGCCGCGCAAGTTGTGGCGCTCGATCAAATCTCGCGCCACTCCGTCTGCATACTTGCGAAAGGTGGGTGAGAAGTGGAGTGAGTTGTCATAGCGCTGGTCATAATCGACTAGGTTGGGATCAAACGCGACATTACTGACCGCGCCACATGCAGTACAAAAGGCGAGCTCTATTCTACCGGTCGAGGCATTCAGCGCGGCCTCTCGGGTGGCCCTCAATACAACGCAGTTTAGTGGGGTTTGCGGAATCGTGAAGAAACACTCGAGTTCATTGCTGCCGCATGCCGCACAAACGGCTTGATGAGCCGCTGTTGTGAGTCTGGCGACTTCTTGTTTGGAGTCCATTCAGTCAATCCGCGTATCAAAAGCTTCTCTGCCTGTCTTTAGACCGCCGTGAGCTCCGGGGCGAGACCCAGGCCGTTCAATTCGTTCCGGATCTCGTCGAGGTAAATCGGATTCATCGCGATGACCACATCCGGCCGGTACTCTTGGAGAAATTTTGGCGCGACAATCAATTTACCACTACCCGGAAGGTACTTGCCTTGACGATAGGGGTTGATGTCCACTATGAACTCAATTTCGTCCTTGATGCCGATGGTGTTGAGGAAGGCAACGCACTTTGAACTTGAGCCCCAAATGACGCTGCGCTGACCCATCTCGCGGATGTTCTGTACCTTACGCTTCCATCGTGCAACAGTTTCGTCATAATTGCTTTGGAACTGGGTGACGGCTTTGGAAAGCTCTTCTAAGCTCTCTTCTTCTCTTAGAGGCGCTGAGCGATGTCCGTTCGTCGCGGGCTTTGCTTCCAGCAAAAGGTATTGCCCGTCGAAGTCCTTTGCCAGATCGGTGACTTCGAACCCAACTCGGCGGAAGAGGCGCGCCAGGGAACCGAGAGTGAAGTATGAGCAGTGTTCATAGTAAATATCCCAGAACGCGCATTCGTGGAGAACGCGCTCCACGTCGGGCAATTCAAAAAACACCAGCGTATTTGTCTTGTTGCCAATGGCCCTGCGCACGCTTTCCATGAATGCGCCCGTATCCGGAATGTGCTCGAGGGCGTGGCGGCTGCAGACCATGTCGCCGGTGTAGTCCGAGTATTTTTCGGAATAGAAGTCCCGAATGAAGGAGACGTTTCTCAAAATTGCTTCGTCGTGACGACCCGGAACGTAAGTCGGGTCAATACCCACTCCTTGATTCTTCCCAAGGTCGCATAACATCACGAGAAAGTCGCCTTTGCCGCACCCGATCTCAACGATAGTTTTGCTGTGAAGATCATGACGATCGATGAGCCTTGTTGCGAGAGATTTCGCGAATGCGTTGAACCGCGGAGAAAACGACTGTTGCTCCTCGTAGCCCTCGGTATAGCGGGCCAACTGTGGGCTAAAACGGAGGTTGCCGATGAAGCCGCAATCGTGACAAAATCCGAGCTCGAGTTCGCCGCGAGGGTAGTTTCTAGCCTCGCGTTGATCGTCAAACAATAGACAACTGTTGACCGGAAGATTTTCCAGGCGATGAAAGATCGTTACATTCTTTGAGAAGCAGCTCTTACACGTGTTTTCTTGTGCGATTGTCATTTTCGTCTCAGGGCTAGACGACCCGCGGAGTCGGAACCGGGATGATGAAGCGTCCTCCACGTTGCCGATATTCTTGCTGCTGTTGAAGAATTTCGTCGGCAAAGTTCCAAGCGAGCAGCAACACATAACCTGGCATTCGCTCGAGCAGAACCTCGGGCCCTAATACGGGAATATTCTGTCCAGGCATGTACAGTCCTTGCTTGTGGATGTTGCGGTCAACAACAAAGTCGAGCAGGTCTGGGCCGATGCCGCTGTAGTTGATCATCGTGCTGCCCTTGGCCGCCGCACCGTATGCTGCGATCCGAGCGCCTTCCCGTTGAAGGGACCCGAGCAGGCTGCGAAGTTCCTTCCGAATCCGTTCCACCCTTTCTGCGAAGCCCCGGTAATAGTCGATCTGGTTGACTTTTTCGACTGCCTCCGTTCGCAGCATGTCGCGAACCGCGGGCGAAAGATTCTCCGTCTTTTCCACGTAAATGCGGAGTGATCCACCATGGATGGAAAGATGTTTCACGTCGTTCAGAAACAAGGAATGCATGCGGAACAAGTGATCCAGAGCGGTTACCGAGAAGTAGCAGAGATGCTCGTGGTAAATGGTGTCGAATTCGCAATGGTCAACAAGATCCTTCACGTACGGCATCTCGATGACCGCGACTCCGTCGTCCTTCAGCAGTGTGCGAATGCCCTCGACGAAGCCGTGCAGATCGGCAACATGCGCTAGAACATTGTTGCCAATGATCACATCAGCCGCCTTGCCATTCGCTGCCAACTCGTGCGCAAGATTCTTGCTGAAGAACGTACATAGCGTTGGGATTCCAATTTTCTCCGCCGCGCGCGCTGGACCATCGGCCGGATCGATCCCGAGAACTGGAATTCCATGCTCCACGAAATTCTTTAGTAGATAACCATCATTGCTGGCTAGTTCGATGACCAAGCTTCCAGCGTTCAGGTGCCGCGAATCGATGAGATCGAGAGCGTTCGCGCGAGAATGCTGCAACAGCGCGGGCGAGAAAGACGAATAGTAAGGATAGTCCTGACAGAAAAGAACCTCAGGGGGCACCGTTTCCAGCAGTTGAAGCAAGCTGCATCGTGGGCAGAAGGCCACGTTCAGTGGAAATATCGGCTCGTTCTGCGATAGTTGCTCCTTCCGGCGCAGCCCGTCGGCTAAGGGAGTTGTCCCCAGAGAAAGTACGGGCCGGATTTCACGAGAATCACAGATACGGCAGGTCGTTCGAGATTCGTTCACCGAAATACCCCTATGGTGCGGAAGCCACGACTGGAGTCGGGACCCACCGCAAATTCGAATCGAGCTTGCCTTCTGATTGCAGGCTCGCTACGTGCTTGATTCTCATGTATCGCGGCCCCTCAAAATCAGCGAGCGTGAGACCGAAGGTCTTGTAGGCCTCATAAAGCTGGCGGGCGCCTTTGCGTGCCGTCCAGCGTGGTTTAAAGGCAGGGATCGTACTATGGATTTTATCGCAGTTTACGCGGTAGCACCTCTTATCCGGTCCCGCCCCATCCGCAAACGTTACTTGGCTGCCAGGTACGGTTTCCATAACGATATTGGCCAAATCGCGCATCTGATAGTTCTCTTCGGTCTGGCCCACGTTAAACGCCTGGTTGTGAACCCGGTCCTTCGGAGCTTCCAATAGTGCGAGGAAGCCTTCCGAGATATCCTCGATGTGCACGATCGGCCGCCACGGGGTCCCATCGCTCTTCAGCCGCACCATTCCCGTGATATAAGCCCATCCAACAAGATTATTCAGCACAAGATCGCCTCGAAGGCGCGCGGAGAAACCGTATGCGGTCGCGTTACGCAAAAACACAGGAGTGAAACGCTCGTCGGCAAGTTGCGAGACTTCTTTCTCCACGAGGACTTTCGATTCCCCATACGGCGTCACCGGATTGAATGCAGCCTGTTCGGTGAGAATCGAATCGCCGCCGGCGGCGCCATAGTTACTACATGACGACGAAAAGAGGAACCGCTTAACTCCAGCTTGCTTCGCGAGTCTCGCAAGCCGAACGGAAGCGCGGTAATTAACGTCGTAGGTGCACTCCGGGTTCAAATCACCGAGTGGATCATTCGAGATACCCGCTAGGTGAATGATGGCGTCAAACCCCTCAACATCAGCCGCTTCGATCTCTCGTACGTCCTTTCGGATCGATGGAACCGGGTCCACGTCCGGCCCGAAGCGTGCAGTGCTCGAAAAGGAAACTGTCCAGACCCACTACTTCGTGCCCCGCACGCAACAAAACAGGGACCAACGCGCAGCCGATGTAGCCATTGTGGCCGGTAACCAATACTCGCATTTACCTTACCTCCAAGTTTTCCACGGCGCGTCTCCGGCCGCCCATAGCTCCTCGAGAATGACCTTCTCGCGCAACGTGTCCATGCATTGCCAGAATGAATCGTGGCGGTACGCCATAAGCTGGCCTTCTTGGGCCAGCCGTTCGAGGGGACCCTTTTCCCAGGACGTGTCATCCCCTTCGATGTAGTCAAATACCTGCGGTTCGAGTACGAAGAAAGCCCCGTTTATCCATCCTTCGCTCAATTGTGGCTTCTCGGCAAAGTGCGCAACTCGACTACCGTCTAAATCGAGACGGCCGTACCGAGCAGGAGGCCGCACCGCCGTAATCGTGGCCAGCTTCCCGTGAGAGCGGTGAAACTCGAGCAGCTCGTCGAGATTCACATTCGAAACGCCATCGCCCCAGGTAAGCATAAACGTTTCATTTCCAATGCGGGGGGCGAGCCGCTTGATGCGACCTCCGGTTTGGGTGTCCTGCCCGGTTTCCACCAGGTGAACGATCCAGTCAAGCTCGTGCATTCCGTTGATGCTCTGGTGCACGCTGCCTTTCATCAGGTCAACCGTAAGGTCTCCCTGGAGCGACGTGTGGTCAACAATGTATCGTTTTATTACTTCGCCTTTGTAGCCGAGGGCGATGTAGAACTCTTTGTGGCCGTAGTGTGCGTAGTGCTTGAGGATGTGCCACAGGATCGGCCGGCCGCCGATCGTTACCATGGGCTTTGGCTTGACTTCCGTTTCTTCAGCCAAGCGGGTTCCCTTTCCGCCGGCTAAGATTGCGACCTTCATGTGCTGTCTCCTATCCTCCAGATCGCTATTCCTTCGGCTCAGCGTTGGTCCGCAGGGGAAAGGAAATGCAGCGAGACTTAGGCCGGACCGCAACACTCACGTCCGGAACCAATCGATCCGCTACGCTCTATTCCAGCCGGTGCGGTTACCGAGGTTATGACGTGGTGAGACTTTCGATCGATGACTGGAGAACCTCAGCTAAAATCGCGGCGCTCACACAGCGCCTGGGTAGATCCAGAGCAACTTTGTAGCCAAGGCCGCCTCGCGCTTCGTGATCCACAAAACCACAGTAAGCTGTCTATTTCTATATAGATACACAAAAAGCAACATCGGCTAGGACAGGCCATTGGAACCACCGAGAGCCCGTTCCCGGGGGCACCGTTGTATCGAAAAAGGCAAAATCCTAGCAACCGACCACGTAGCGAGCAGGTCGAGTTTGAGGGGTACTAGTGGGGACAGTTCAAAACCAATGGAATCTAGAAACTGACTGGCACGTCGCGAAACGACCAGATGGTGCTTCATAGTCGCGAAAAGATCACTCCGCTCCAGAAAGAGCTGTTGTAGGCTGCGCTCCGGCATATCTCGTCCGACGAACGATTACGTCCGCAATTCGCTCACTGGCATGGCCGTCCCATAACGGCGGAATCGCGCCTTGCTTTGCGTTCCCCGCGAGGATTCTCAGCACTTCGGTCCGAAGCTTGATGGTGTCGTCGCCGACAAGAATATTCGTTCCGATCTCAGTAGTTACGGGGCGCTCCGTGTTATGACGCATCGTCAGACACGGTACGCCGAGGTAGGTAGTTTCCTCTTGAATCCCTCCGGAATCTGTAATTACGAGCGCAGCGTGCGCCTGGAGCGCAAGGAAGTCGATGTACGGCATCGGATCAACCAGTTGGAGACCAGTCGTCTCTATGCCAAATTCATGAATCCGCTGCCGGGTACGAGGGTGCACCGGGAAAACTATGCCTAGTTCCGCACCAACGCCGACCATGCACTCGAGAACTCGTCTCAGGACTCGGGGATCGTCGACGTTCGAAGGTCTGTGAAGAGTAACGAGTGCATAGCGGTGCGGAAGTCCGTTCGCCCTGCACTTCATTGCCATAGGCAGAAGCCGCACCAGCGAGTCGATCATCACATTTCCGACGCGATGGATCTTATCCGGACTAATGCCCTCACGGCACAGATTACGATCACCGTCTTCCGAGGGAGTAAATAGCCAGTCGGCCAGCTGATCGGTGATCAGGCGATTGATCTCTTCGGGCATGGCTCGGTCAAAAGAACGCAGTCCCGCCTCTACGTGTCCGATTGGTATCGAAAGCTTCGAGCAGACTATCGTGGCCGCCATCGTAGAGTTCACATCTCCGTAGACCAATACCACATCGGGCTTCTTCTCGATTGCCACCGGCTCGAAACGGCTCATGACCTCTGCGGTCTGCCTCGCATGTGTGTCTGATCCGACACCCAAGTTCACGTCTGGCGTTGGCATCCCGAGTTGTTCGAAAAACACATCTGACATGTTCTTGTCATAGTGCTGACCAGTGTGTACCAGAGTTTGGGTGACGTTCGGTCGTTGACTCAGGGCCAACATGACCGGCGCCGCCTTCATAAAATTGGGCCGCGCGCCAACTACGTGAAGAATGTGCATATCTTGGCTAATCAGCCTCTCCATTGTGAATCTGCATGTGGATCTCGCAAGCGGAGCGGAGCCCGTTCGCGGCGGTCACCTGCCGCTACCAGCACGATGCTTTTCCTCCAGCGCCTTGATGAGGTGGCGGGAGTCGAGTTCCGGACGCCCGTTTGCGCGAGTCCAAGACAAGATCCGCCTCCGAGATGCGGCAATGGTGTTCCACAACCGAATACCCTGCCGCCCTGTCAGGGCGAAGCACATGAATGCGATACCCTTAAAACCAAAACCGCCGTACCGAAATTGCTCTAGAGCCAGCCTTCTCGGCGACGACTCATTGTTGTCAAGCGATTTGCACAACCCCCGTACCGCCGAAGCGTACTCTGAATTCCATGGCCGTCTTCTTCCAGACTTGATCACCGCCGCGAACGCGATCATCCTCGCACGATAGCTGTCGGGACGCGAAGTCCCGTGGACAGCGACCGAGCTCGACAGAAGATCCGATGTGCGGTAGTACTTCACCACAGCGCGCGGAATCGCTGCGAATCTGTAACAACAACCTACCTGAAGTGCGGCGAGAACATCATCTTCGCTGCGCACACCCTCGGTGAAGCAGTTCAGCTCGAGAAGGACCCTTCGACGAATAAGGCTCGCTTGTAGATATGCTAGTAGTGTCGGATATTGGACACTTAGTGGATCGGGAATCACCTGCGGGCATTCTTTCAGTGCGAAGCCGTATTCCTCGAAGAAAGACGAGCTTCCCCCATCATCGGTCACAATTCGCAAATCCCCGAATATCCAGGCTACATCAGCAGGGACGCGCTCCGCCGCCTGGAGCAGTTCGCAATTTCTGCCAGGAGTCCATTCATCGTCGCTGTCCAGGAAAGCGATCCACTCGCCCCGCGCCTCGAGTATGCCGCGGCGGCGTGCCGGTCCTGGGCCTCTATTCGGCTGTCGCACGACCCTGACGGCGTCGCCGTAGTGGCTCTCGACCGCTTCGGGTGTGCCGTCGGTAGAACCGTCATCGATCACAATAACCTCGTCGACTGGGACAGTCTGGTGCATTACGCTATCGATCGCACGGACAATGTAAGGACGCCGGTTAAAAGCTGGTATGACGGCTGAGACTTTCATCTGCCTCGGTTCCCACTCCCAACGTTGGTCATCAGCGGTTCACCTTCGGGCTGCCCCGCGACAGCCAAATGCGCAGTTATTTTCGTATCCTCGGTTCGTCGTCCCACGAACGTGTATTCCGAAGGGCAAAATGCCTCGGCCAACCCGGATTTCGGGATGGCCCTCAATCGATTGGGAATCGACCTGGGAATCCGTTCGAGTGAAAGTCCGGCGTTGCGAAACCAGGTTCTCAACTGTCGTCTTCCAATCGACTGCACTCCTGATCGCTGAAAATCCTGCCATCCCTTGTAGCGTGAAGGGTGCCGTAACCACAGCCACAGAAACGGAAGACGACGGAATGCTGGAACGGTTGCTACTAGTACTCCGCGCTCGGCAAGAAGCGTCGTCGCGTAAGATAGCGTTTTGCTCGGCTCTTGCAGCAAGTGGAGAACTCCGGACATAAGCACGCAATCAAACTGCCTGCCGAGGAGCTCCGCCATCGCGCCCTCGAGACTGCCGTACACTATTTCCACTCCGCGCGACTCAGCGCAGGCGGCGATAACAGAATCCAGAGGTATCGCTGTCACTTCGATTCCTTGCCTCATGAGTTCCGCTTCGGTTTCTCCCCAGCCGCAACCAATGGACAACACCTTGCGCGTGTTAGGGGGTAAGACCCCAATTAGATCCCCGCGACAGGGCTCGTAGTGATTCTTCGACCACTCGCAGTGAAACACTCTAGTCTCAGGCTCCAGCAACGAGCTGTTTTTACTTTGTCCGAGCTGAAGTAGTCTCTCCGTCTGTGTCGCAAATTCAGACGCGTCTACCCCCAATCGCGAGCCAATATACTTATTCGGTAAATGCGGGACAAGAAAATCGTCAAGATGCGACACGCAGATAACCTTTCGAAACCCACACTGGGTGTACGGGTCCGTCGCTGCGGACTCTAGGAGGCCGTATTTATGTTCGTGGGGTGGAACTACAAATCCACCTGATTCGATGGCTTGCGCTAACTGGCTACGGGTCAGCGCGTAGCAGCCGGAATGCTCATTGGTGAATCGGGCAAACGTGTGGTCTCCGACGGTTTTAGCCGAATGTGGTATCCAACGATAAAAAGCGTGCACATCGGGATAATACTTTCTTCCATCGGGATGTTGTTCCCACCGGAAGAAGCCAGCTATTTCCCGCGCTGGTAGAATGCGCGTGACCCGCAGGAAGGCCTCGATATTGCGTTGGGTGATCAGGATGTCGTCTTCCGTGTAAACAAAAAGATCATAAGTATCCTTTCGCTCAGCAAAAATGCGCTTGTGGGCAAAAGGAAGCGAATGCGGATTCTTGCTCGGTAGTCCCACCACAAGCTCAACATCCCTGCCGAGTTCTTTGCCGACATTCGTCGTTACAACAACATCAATCTCGTAGGGCATGCTCCGATATTCAGAGAGAACGCGCGACAAATATCCGTCGTTCCTATACCCATAATTGGCTATCGCGACGAGAATCTTCATTGTTAGTTGAGCTCGTACATATGGCTTGACGGGCGAGTTCGTGGATTCAACAACGTCCTTTCCAGCCTCTGAATTGATCAGATATGTTGTCGGATCCGGTCAGCCCCGCTCCGGTGGCTGACTATGGGCCACACGGCGACGCCAAAGCTTCTTGATCCGATCAGCAACGTGGGCGCGCTCGAGTAGCCTCTTGCCAACGGAGTTGATGAGTAGTGCCATCGTACGAAGAGCTTTTACTCGCATTCCCGTCCACGTCGGCGCATATATGTAAATCGTGCTCTCATTCCAGTGACTATTGGCAAATCGTTCCTTATAGAACGCTTTCCCGATGCCAAAATCTATTGCCGCCACACCATCACGACAGAGCTCTTCTATCGCATGCATAAGCAAGTACATCCCCGGAGAGTGTTTGGAGTACGCAGGGTCGTGGCCGAAGTATTCGTTTAGGAAGGTGTTGCTGTAAACATTACCGATCAGGAATGCGCACGGCTGGGGGCCGGCGTAGAGAACAAATCCGCGAAGCCATCCCTTTGCCGCTTCTAAGGTCAACAACTCCTGCACGAAACGTGTCTTAGAAAAGCCCACGCCCAGACCTCTTTGATAGGTAGTAGTCGCGATTCGTTCCGCGATCTCAACCAATTCATCTAATTGGTCGGTGCGCTCAAACCGCCTGATATGGACGTCATCCGAAAACGCGGCACGGAATTTCTTACCGTCTCTGCGCAGGTTTCCTCGATGCTTGGCTGGAAGGCCGCGATAAATCTCCTCCGGAGTTCAGAAAGGTTCATCATGGAGTGGGTCTCGTTCAACGGAAAGTGGTCACGCATCACGACCGACCGAACGTGTGTCGCGAGCCGGTGGAGAGGTGTGCCTTCCCGCAGGTAACTGAGGATGGCCACATCCGCATGACCTCCCCGCAATGACTGCTCGATTTCATTAAGTATCAGCTCGCTATTTTCGTCCGATTGGTTCCCGAGGAATCCGCCGTATTGGAAGCTCAAAACCCGAACCTGCGGCACGGGGATGGTCCAGTATCCGATCCGCTCGCTTACGGTTGCGATCGTAGTCATGCCGACCATGAGTGCATCCGGGCGCCCATCGCGCTCAACCACTATGATGTGTGGCTTGGCAGCATCCATGCGAGAAGCGAGAACAGTTTCATACACGTTAATATCCGCGTCACGGTGTCCTCGCCACGCGTTCCAGGCTGATCGGATTTCCTCGATCTCGCCGAGATTATCGATGACGCGCGCAGTCGCTGCCGCACGCTGGGTAGCGCTTACGGTCACTGAGATCCCGCAGCCAAGACGGAGAGGCAGAGATCGATCAACTGTAGCATTGGCTGTCGCGCCGTATTTCCCAATTTTTGCTGTCTAAATGCTGCATTAAGCGTATTTCAGAGGGCGTGCGCCCGTCTCTAAGTTTCAGACAAACCTGCTCGAAAACGGTAGACCTTGGCATCGGGAAGCTCGTAGATTTGATTGGCAAACTCTTCTACGTATGAAGCGTTCTTCGGGTTCAGATAAAGTACGTAAACTTCATGCCTTCTGCTGATTTCTCGGAGAGAACGTAGAACCGGCCGGAGAACCTCCGGACCGAACGGGTTGTAAAGGTAGACCACCAAATTATCGGAAGGGAACCGATAGTCCGCGGCATCCGCGTGGACCATTTCTGCCCTGGAGTGAAAGCGTTCAATATTCTCGCGCGCTGTTTCCACGAGTTCCATCGCGAACTCAACGCCGATGAGTCGTTTGAAGGGGAAACGAGACCCGACCAGGAGGACCCTGCCTTTGCCCGCACCAAGATCAACGAAAGTAAAGTCTTCGTAATGAATGGGTAACGATGCCAGGAGCTGGTCGCAGACTTCACGTGGTGACGGCTGGTAACGAGTACCTACAGGTTCGTGACGACTGGCAATGTCTAATCGAAACAGGCTTACTTCACGGGCAGTCTCAACTCGATATTGTTCATCGAAGGCATCTGCACGCCTCGATTTGCTTAGACGATCGCGGACCGTGCGAGCAGTCGCAATCCACCCGTCGTCTTGCACGGATCGTGCAAGTCGCCGGCCAGCCCGTAGCAGGCGATTGGCAAATTTGAAAGACTTAGTGGAGCCGTTCAAACTGGGGGCAAAGGAAAGCCGCTGCCGCTAGACCTCTCGCGGCGGCTTTGTCGTCCAGCCGTTACTATTTAAGCACACTCGCAGTTAGATTAGTGGGTGGGTTCGGCTTCGATGATGATTGTCCACCTGCCCCGTCTCCCACGAACGCACCTATATCCCAGGCGCCGCTCGATGGGCGCGCGACTTGAGAACCGCCGTACCATGCAGAAGCTTCCGCGTCGAAGCACAGTTGCGACAAATTGCCACTGCATGAACTGGTCAGATTTGCGCCTTTGCTGACTACGTTAGGATCTGAGGAGCTTGGATAATATTTCCTGGCGGCTGTGAAGCCGTAAGTCGCGGCCTCCGAAGGCGTCATATTGTAGTTGTTTGTGTTAACTAAGTTCGACATCGCTGCCTCGACGCTAATGCTGCCATTGATCAAAATGTTGTTTTCTAGATATACCGGGCCCATGGTCGATCCAGCTCGTATTAGCCGCACGCAGCCGCCGCTGTTCGTGCCGTCGCACGTATTGTTGTAAATGTATTCCGTGGCGGTGGCTGGATTCTCCGCGTAGCAGCCATTGGTGTCGACGATGATCGGAGGCTGGTTGGTCAGATTGGAGAAGACGTTGTTATAGATAGGGGAGCCGGCGCAGACCAGCATCGACACCGCTGCTGGGGAATCGTGAAGGTAATTATTGTAATCGTAACTGATCCCGCCACTGTCGTCCTCAATGATCTGCGAATGGACTGACGTGTCATAGAGCGCGATGTACCCGCTGTCTATGTTGTAGAATTCATTGTCATGGCACAACACCGGGCTAAAGCAGGCCGCCATCACGTCGTGGAAGGTGTTGCCGGCAACTTCACTGCAATTTTCGCACGCGCCCCCAAACGGAACTGACTTCTTAACTCCTCCTGAGTACAGGTAACCGTCGGCGTCAGAGATAACATTATTCAAGAATCTTATACTCGTTGACGGAGTAGGTGAGCCAGGCCCGAGGACTCCGCCAAAGCTGTACTCTGTTGTGCCAGAGACAACGTTGTTCGATGTGGCCCAACCGTGAATGTAGCAGTTTTCGATAATGGTTCCAGTGTACCCATAGGCAGCGAATTGAAACGCTTCCTGGGACGCATAGGACGTTGCGGCTGTTGCCAGTATCCCTTGTCGTGCAATCTCAAAGTTATCGAAGGTGTGATAGCCCGTATCTCCCTTATTGCCGGATACGACGTAGGTTGGGACCGAGTAATTCAGGTCCCAAAGCGGGCGCGTCCAAGAACTGCCGCTGTACCACGTCTGATCTACGCCGTAGTAATCCTGCGCGGATGATGTGCCCCCGGCAGGAATATAGATACCGAAACAAGCTGCGGGCCAGGTTACACCACCCTTGAAAATGAAATGGTCCCCGGCTTGATGCGAGTAAGCTGGGGCCGTTCCGCTGCCCGTACAACCTGCGCCTGCCTGCATATACGGATGGCTTTTCCACGGAGACGCCTTTGTGCCGGGGTTGGAGTTCGACCCGCTGGCATAATCAATATAGAATGTTCTCCCCGACTGGGCAGTTGCCGGCAGGCTCGTAAGGCCGATCAAAGCCATAACCAAGGCAACCGCAATGAAATGAGTGCGTCGGACCATCGTTCACCTCCGCAAATTAGCCTGACCCAACAGTAAAGGCCAACTGCGGTTACGGCAACTGTCCCAAAGGCCAGTTTTCGAACAGGCCTGCCGTCTAACCGAAATTAAGAGATACTGGCGATATGCCCAGATATCTTAGACGGGGCCCGGAAGATGAAGGAAATTGCACTCTCGGCGATACTCGATGCTTGCTTTCCGCGGACAAAGAGACGGGCGAGTACATGGACGAGCTCTTCGTGCGGTCAGAATCATGTAGTTGGGCCTGCCGCGGAGGTTCGCCGCCCACGGTCATTACCACGCAAGGTATCTAGTACCTTTGCGCTCTGCTCCTTACGCAAGAAGTCAACAAATTCCTTGGAAACGGGTCGTTTCTCTAAATGTATACCCGACCAGGCGAAGCCTAGAAACCTGGCCACTGACCCGAGAAGGTACGGCCTTTCCGATATCCGCAGCGTGCACTTCAGAAATTCGAAGATCGGGCCGCTGCCAAAGGAGTAATCCAGTCGACCCAGGCGGAATTGGTGTCGCAAAAGATTATTTGCCGCTCCTGTATGCCTTCCGTGGAATACCGGTAGAGTAGGAATAGCCTCGACACGCCATCCGTTCATCTTCGCACATTGCTGCGCGTACCAGTCCTCTCCTCCATACTTGAACGTCGAGTAGCCGCCGATGGCCTCATAGCAACGGCGGCGAACCAGTTGTGCGGCATGTGGAACGGAGTCCGTTCTGTTCGCGGCACGACTGCGAAACTTCCCATCCTGCTCTTCGTAAATGAAACCCGCCGCTATTCCCAGTTGTGGATTGCCTTCAAAATGCTCCATGAGGGTTCCGAAGTAAGATGGCTCAATCGCGACATCCGCATCTAGATTACCTATAAATTCGAATGAAAGTCCCTCCAGCAGTTGGCAACCCCTCTGCAGCGCAATGCCCTTTGACCCAAAGTTGTGTCCGGTCGACCTGACTAGTTTTACAAAGCAAATGAATTCATGCTGCTTTGCGCATCTCTCAACGATCTCGTCAGTTTTGTCGGTAGAGCCATCACTTACAATTACCCACCGCTCCGGCGGGACAGTTTGGCTTAGCACGCTAGCGATCGTCTTCTCAATCAGCGCCTCTTCGTTGTGGGCGGCTGTCATGAGCACGTAGCTTCGAGTAGTTGCGGGCTGCCTCACGTTCACAGTAGCCTTCGGAGCTGGGTTTGCATCGAACTGGCCTGTTCCTGAATCGCCAAAAAGGAAATGTGACTGAGGTGGTCCAGCCGCCTAATTGAATCCGCCGACTGCGGTCCACGATTTGACGAGCCCGCAGAATCTCTCGGCAATAATATCTGCGCCTGGGAATAGTGATCGTAGTTCCCGGTGAGTTAAGAGCCGAATTTCTTCGACCAGGCGGCCCGCCCCGATCCGGTCCGGACAGGGTCCTCTCCAACCGCATGCTCGCCTCTGAATGATTGAGACGCGCACGGAGATTGGAAGCCATTGCCAGCCAACGAAATGAAAGTGCGGCTCCATCGGAAACCAGAAATTGGGTGTCTGTATCCAGAATGCCTTCCCGACACGCTGGACTTCCGACGCCATTCGACGCTGATTCTCGAGTGTGAAAAGATGCTCGATTACGGAATTGCTAAAGACCAGATCTATACTGCTGTCACCGAACTGCGCGAGGTTCGTTGCGTCACCGCTGAGGGGCTTGATGTTCGCGTGCAGTTGCTCTTCGGCGGCGAGGTTTAAAGTCAAAATCTCAACATCCGGGCGTTGATGCCAGCCCCGATTTTCCCAAAACGCGTTCGTACCGCCCACGTCCAGAATCTGCAAAGGTCGCGGTAGCCGGGCAGCCAGAGCCTCAAATTTGCTGAAACGACTAGCGCGAAGCTTGTTTGCAAACGAGGTTGGATTATCACTATCTGCGAGCGAGCGGAGCATATATCAGGCCGTCCGGATCGTAGAGTGCATTTTCATCAGGACCCTGTTGGAAGAGCAGACCGTTCTGTCACGGAATTGCGGGATGCCAGCAGAGTCTTCAGCATGACACTCCACCGCAACCATGCCGGGTCCGCAGAATGCTTAAGGGAGAATACCTTCGCGAGCACCCGCACGCCGGCAAGGACTACTAGACGCCCGCTGCAGTTGATGATCATGGCTGACCGGAACAAAAAAGAATACATCGGGCCGTAGTTCTTTCGGAAAAAATGCAGTTCTGACTTTGTCTTCATCGCGGTTTGCCAAGCGCGCGGACTGCTCGTGCCGCCGTAGTGGATGATTGTGGCGCTCGCTACGTAGTAGTTCTTGAAGCCTACATCAGCGGCGTGGTAACAGAGGTCTACATCTTCGGAGTACATGAAGTACTCCTCGCTGAACATGCCAATTTGTTCGAAGATCTCGCGCCTCGTCAACATACAAGCGCCCGAAATCACTTCTACTTCGGAGGGCTCCTCGTCGCTGGAGAACAAGGGCCCGATACCCCACAACTTTGGCCATCGTAGGCGCAGATACTCGACCTGAAGGATCGCGCCCCAAATCCTCGGGAATCTCATGATGCTGCTCGTCTGCACGGAAAGGTCCGCATTCAGCAACTTGCAGCCCACGATCCCTGCGCTCGGTAGTCGTTTCATTTGTTGCATCATGGTATCGATTGCTGGACTGTTCAATTTTGTATCAGGATTCAAGAACAGGATGCAATCTCCGGCAGAATGCCGGAAGCCAAGATTATTAGCTGCGGCAAATCCAAGGTTCTTGGCGCTTTTGAGTAACTTAATTTTCGGAAATAGTGCCTTCAGAGTTTCTACGTTCCCGGAAGGCGACGCGTTGTCGACGACGATCACCTCGAACTGAACTCGGTGAGTCCAGTCATATATGCTCGCGATGCATTCGCGCAGGTAGTCTTCTGATTGCCAGTTGACCAATATGATCGAGACGTCCACGGGATTCAGCGCTCGTTGCCGCGCCGTTGCCACGAGGCATGCACTTGCTGC
Organism: uncultured Acidobacteriota bacterium; assembly: GCA_963754105.1. Taxonomy (GTDB): domain Bacteria; phylum Acidobacteriota; class Terriglobia; order Acidiferrales; family UBA7541; genus Palsa-295. The sequence goes on along the minus strand of CAVWEZ010000011.1, from coordinate 34,828 downwards.
TGCGCGGCGGGTAATTGCTCCCGCCCGTGTAAGCCGACCGGAACATCAACTTTTGTGGCGAATCTCGCGCTCCAGATAGGTTCGAACACTGCAGCAACTTTTGCCTTCTGTGGCACTGCCACCACGCAAATGATAGCTAACAGCAAGTACCATCCCACGATACTTTGGTCCCACAAGGAGATTCCAAAAAACGACACGACGTACGCCAGAAGTGTCGCCCCGAGGGCCCACAAGAAAATCGCCTGTTTCTTGTCGGTCGCAGTCTTTCTTGTCCGACCCAGGTACTTGAATCCATAAGCAATGATGGCTATGAAAAGGACTAAGCCAAGCAGGCCGCCGTGGTACGCATCCGAAACGTATTGATTGGCGGTGTCCCACATATCCCAGCCCCAGCTCACGTTAGAATTTGTGCCGATGAGCCACCAATCCCAGAAATGGCGAATGCATTGGTCTATCAATTCGTAGCGGTGGTATGACGAACCGGAGATATCGAAGTGCGTAATAATGTGCCAGACCGGCGATTTCATAACGAGCTGCAGGGTGATCAATGTAGCGACGATACCCCAGCGGACCAGCCGCATCGCGCTACGAATCGGCCACAGAGACAAGCCCGCGAGGCCGGCTAAACATCCCATTAATGGCGTACTGGAGTTCGATGAAACCATCATCGCCATAGCCCCAGCGATCCCAAAGATCGCGCTGCCGCGATGCTCCTTCTTCCACAACCACAAGCCGATGAAGAGGGGCACTGTGACTGCGCCAAAAGTACCTGCCAGAATAGGCTGGGCGAAAGATCCTACGGCCCGAACCACGCCGCCGCGCATCATGTCGGCGGCGTAACTTTGAGCGCGTGCGCCTCCCAGCAGCGTGTACGGGTTCCACCCTCTCATCAGTCGCTCTGAGAGCATCACCGCACCCAATACAACGACGATGAAGGCTAAGGTGCGAATCACCCGAACGACATCTTCGTCGTCGCGAATCAGGCACCGCAGAAGGAAGTAAGCTCCGAGCACAGTCCAGGCCTCTCCGAGTTCGAAAATGACCGCCTGGCCGGTTCGGAACAGCAGAACGCCAGCCACAGCGCTGACTATGGAAAGTAGGACCAGCGACTTGTCGATCCCGTTCATCCCTCCGCTAAACAGCCTCCACTTCCCGCGCCCCCGAATGATGAAAATGCGAATCATTCCAAAAGAAATCAAAATTCGCAGTAGCGGAAAATGCAAGCCGGCGACAACTAGAATCTGATCCGAAGGAATTAAAATGGAACCTAACAAGAAAGGAACAATTGCCTTATTTCGCGGCAGACAGCACATCAATATGCCGATCAAAACGACTATTACCGCGACTGCCGGATTGAGTACAGTGCCGGCAACGCCGCCACCGAACCTTAAATTCTCGGGTACCACCGTCGCTCCTCGTCGAGTACGAACTACGCTAACCTAAGAGGATCTGAAATCAGATCACCTGATGAAGCATCTAACCTCATACACATCTATCACTAGCCAAACTGCATCAGCCCACGTCTTTGTAGATCTACATCGCTTGCCGCGACGGCAGAGCGGAGCGCAGAAATTTCACGAATGCTGAATCTATCTCGACCGACACTGAACGTTGCACCAAGGTTACTGAGAGGATGAGACGGTGTGCCCCTCTTGTCTCCACAAGGATTCCCTCAAGCCCGCGCAACGGGCCACGCTCAATCCGCACTCGGTCGCCCTCTCGCAAATACGGCCATGGCTCGTTGGGAAGACCGGACGCGACGATAGTTTGTATCGCGTTAATCTCGGATTCATCCACGGGAACCGGTAGGCGAGTGTGTCCGACGATCCGAATTACCCCCGGGGCCGTAAGAACGGGCAGTCGATAATGAAGATTCAAGCGGCAAAACATGTAGCCGGGGAATAATGGGGCCTCGACCAGCTTGATTCGGTCGGACCAGAGTTTGCGGCATCGGCAAAGCGGAAGGAACGGATCATAACCTCTGCTTCGAAGAGAGTTCGCTACGCCGAATTCATGCTTGGCGCACACTTGCAAGGCGAACCACGGGAATTGGGCGTTGGTGGCGCGAGGCTCCTTTAGACCCAGTGTTGGTCCCTCGGTCCGATGTATGACACAGTTTGACAAGCTACCGCCCTTAGAGTCCCAAGATCGGACTCCAACCTTGACCTGATCTGCACGAGCAGTGCCACCCCCGTCCGGAGGGGTGACCACACATGAACTACGATTTTACTATATTTAGTGCCGCAATCGCTGCGGTTCGGGAGCAACGGTGCGGAAGCCGTTACACCCCACATTGCCCAATCGTCGTAGGATTTTCCCTCTGATTCCCCAAAGACCGAACGAATGTTGAATGGAGCGTGTTGTGCAGACTTTGGGATAAGCTTACCGGAACCGTTGGCGATGAGTCTATGCTGGGCGATCTTTGTCTCCTCTAGTCGAGAATGAGGCATCTATCTATCACTAGGCTGTAACATGGGCCGCTAGCGATTATCCCCCAACCCACAATACTGTTAACTTGGTATTGCTATCGGGATTTTCAGCAGTAGAAGATCAACAAGTAAGGTGAGACGATTTCGAAAGGGGGCGTGGGGGCCATTCCATGCGAAGGAGCGAATCTAGTGAAGCTTGCTCCGCCGGACGATAGGTCTGATTACGAAACGAAGGCCGCGGATTACTTTACGTTGGCCCGTCAGGAAATAGTGCCTTTTCTGCCTCCGAACTGTCGGCGTTTGTTAGACGTCGGATGCGGCGCGGGCGTATTCGGTGAGATGGTAAGGCGGAACCGCAAGATTGAGGTTTGGGGAGTCGAGCCCATCAGTTCTGTCGCCGCTGAGGCATCAGCGAAGCTCGACCAGGTTATCGTGGGGACGTTTGGCCCGCAAACGGAACTGCCAGAGAGAACTTTCGATTGCATCGTCTTTAATGACGTACTTGAACATATGGTGGCGCCGGAGAAGGCTCTGAGGTATGCCAGCACTCTGCTGACTCACGACGGTTTGATTGTCGCGTCGATCCCGAATATTCGATATCTGCCAATTCTGTGGCCGCTAATGGTCCGGGGCAGATGGAAATACGAGGATTGCGGCGTATTGGACAAAACTCATGTCCGCTTTTTTACGAGGTCGAGCATTATCGCGATGTTCCAGAGCGAAGGTTACACCGTCGGAAGCATTTCCGGAATCAACCCTCGTGCGGGAATTCCACAATCAAGTAAGAGGTTGTGGAGGGCGTATGAGTTCGTGAACGCACTTTCCTTTCAGAGGTTCGATGACCTGAGGTTTCAGCAATTCGCAGTCGTGGCTCAGCCGACACCTACTCTACGCAGTGGAGGCATATGCTCGTGCAGGCCAGATTGATTCCTTTTTATCTTCCTCAGTTTCACCCGATACCCGAGAACGACCGGTGGTGGGGCAAGGGATTTACCGAATGGACGAACGTTGCAAAGGCCCAGCCCCTCTTCAAGGGACACTATCAGCCCCGGTTGCCCGCGGACTTGGGTTACTACGACTTGCGGCTGCCGGAAGTACGGGAAGCACAGGCCGAACTGGCCCGCAACGCCGGCATTGAGGGATTCTGCTACTACCATTATTGGTTTGGCGGGAAGCAGTTGCTTGAGCAGCCGTTCAATGAGGTGGTCGCCTCAGGAAAGCCTGATTTCCCGTTCTGTCTCTGCTGGGCCAATCAAACCTGGACAGGAGTGTGGTATGGCGCCCCGCACCGTACTCTTGTTGAACAAACGTATCCAGGGCGGGAAGATCATCGACGGCATTTTCTGGCGGTGCGGAAAGCATTCCTGGACGACCGCTATTTGCGGCTAAATGATCGGCCGATTTTCGTAATCTTTCGACCCAACGAGATTCCAAATGTAACGGCGTTTATCGACCAATGGCAGGAACTGGCGCTCCGGAACGGCTTGCCTGGCTTGCACTTTGTGGCTCATTTACTCAATGCAGAGTTGCCTTGGGACTTCAGGTCAGCTGGTTTCGACAGCTGTGTTATTGTTGACGTTTTCAAGGGGTTTACCGTCCCTTTTCGGGACGTGATTCTGGGACGCACGGGACGCGTGGGGAGCCAGCCACTGTCGAAAGCGACAGTGCGTCACTTCTTGTGGCGACGATACCGATCGCTCGTGGGCAAATATGGCGGCCACGTGAGACTGTACCGGGATGCGATTTCCTTCCTGCTCGACGGTTGCAGCGAACAACCTGACGTATATCCTTGCGTGGTACCAAACTGGGACAATACTCCGAGGTCTCAGGCTGGCGGGTATGTCCTGCACGAATCGACGCCGGAACTATTTCGTGCGCACCTCAGAGAGGCGCTGAATTTGGTCGAGTCTCGCGATCCAGAAGAGCGGCTGGTCTTTGTCAAATCATGGAACGAATGGGGAGAAGGAAACTACTTGGAGCCCGACCAGAAATTCGGGCATGATTATCTGAAGGTCATTGCGGAAGAACTCCGGCATCCGGGAACGCGGTCAGAGGAAGATCACACGGAACGTGTACGCTTTGCTCATTCGGGAAATGACATATCGCCATCGCATAGATCTCCATGAACGCCGTTGTGACGACAAGTGCCCGACTCTGGGGTCTCTGATTTCGGGCGGCATGGGCTAGTCACGGGCAGCATGTTAAGTTCGATCTAGCGTCCTTTGCCGCGAGTCCATGGCCACTTCTAAGCGGACGATATTCCACAACATCCTCTATGCGGGTCTAACCAAGGGGATGGTACTTGTCTGCATCGCACTCACAAGTTCCATCGTGGCCAGGAGTCTTACACCTTGGGATTATGGCGTTGTCGGATTTGCATCCATCATCATTGGTTTTCTAAACCATTTTAGCGACGTTGGAGTAGGTAGCGCAGCTATTCGCCGCCCCTCGCTTAGTGGGTCAAGTCTTCGGACGGCGTTCACTCTTAAAATCATCCTTGGATGTGTGGCATTTCTTACGGCATATATCATTGCCCCCTTCGCACACAGGTTTTTCCAGCATCCCGCAACCACCGACGTAGTTCGCGTTCTGGCAGTGGATTTCCTGATCAACACGATCGGATTCATGCCTATGGTGACCTTAGTGCGGGAACAGAATTACCGGGCGCTGATGATCCCAGGTATCTCGAGCGCGATCGCCCGTTGTAGTCTCGTCGTCACGCTGATCCTGTTAGGTTGGACGTACTGGGCTGTTGTGTTCGCGGATGTGGGAGCAACGCTGGTCAGCGTGATAGCTCTTCAGTTTGTGAGAAAAATTCCCTTCGGAGTGAATTTCGACTGGGCCGATGCCGCCGAGTACTTGCGGTTTGGCGGACCGTTGCTCGGGAGCGGCGTTCTCATTTTCGTCATTTTCAACCTGGATAACCTCCTAATTGGCGCCGTCATGGGAAGCGCTCAATTGGGATACTACGCATTAGCGTTTACGTGGGGCAGTTTCGTTTGTGGTGTTCTATACGACTCGTTAAACAACGTGTTGCTTCCGGCGTTTGCCGAAATTCAGCTCGACTTGGCCGCGATGAAGCGAGGGTATCTGAAAACATTAGGTCTGGCAGGCTTTGTATCTGTGGTCGTCAATACCGCCCTGCTTGCAAACGCACACTTCTTCCTTGTGACGTTTTTGGGCAAGGGCAGCAACAAATGGGTGCCGGCGACACTCTCGTTTGAGATTCTATGTTTCTACGGAATCCTGCGGTCAATCACTGAACCAATTGCTAGCTGTATCCTAGCGCTGGGACAAACCAAGACGCTGTTGCGTGCTACTATTCTGGCAGGAAGCACCGAAGTTCTCTTGCTGCTCCTAGCGTTACGCACCCGAAGGATTGAATCGATTGCACTTGTCGTACTTTTCGCGTATGCAATCCAAGTTGTCGTGTACCTGCCATTCTTGCGCCGCAAATTAGGTGTCAGCATTGGAGATATTGGTGCGCAGCTATGGCCTCTGATACCAACCCTGGCTGGAGCCTGCCTGATCACCACATTTCTGCCGCATTCGCTAGGGAGCACCTTGCTCACGCTTGCCCTCCGCGCGTCATTCACCGCTCTCGTGGCTGCTTTCATCCATGGGGTTTTCACTCGCTTTCGCCTCTTCCAGGAGGCGACGGGAATGATTATACAAAGCGTTGTGCGTGTCCGAGGCTAGGACGCGGACGCCGGAACTGAAAGATCGTGGGTCTTGTCGCGCTCGCGCGTCAGCGGTCCCAGTGCGCCGCATCCCGCAGGAATTGGGCCATGTACGTTGCCGACCTCGGATAGCCCCTACGGTGCATAGAGACTTGCGCCACGACACCTCCATTCCGTCGCTAAGATTTGCGAACGCGCTTCCCGCCTACCGGGGACCCTCCCCTAGTCCTGAAAGGGTCGGGCATCCAGTGTAGTGCCGCTTCGAAGTTCCCCTAGTTCCCACCGGGAATTTGCGTTATTTATTGATGCCAAAGCCCTTAGGCTCCTGTACCCAAGTTCTCCAATCACGGAATATCCTTGCACCGTGTGAGTATTTTTTTTCACCATTGAGCCCCGTCTTGAGTACCGATTAGAGGCTGTCCCGTAAGGCCAACCACTTGCAGGCTGCCGTAGGTCATTGTTTCTAACTAGATACGCAGATTGGCTGGATCTCGCGGGTCTGGTAGCGCCAGCTCTCATTTGGTCTAAGGATTGCACCCTTATGGCGGAAGGTGGAGCGAATTGTGATCGACTGCAACGGTGGTGCCTCGAGGGTGGGTCTGGCGTAGGGTCAAGGACACGATGAGTAAAATCGCGCTCGCGAAACAGAAACCTGCTTCCAGCGGTAACCGTCTCGCCGTCGCTCGGTTCGGTGATCGCCGAGGTCCTGCCGGCCTGATGCAGCAGGTCTTGCCGGAAGAATTGTTTGTGGGGATGCTTTGCTTTGAACGGAAGAAGGCGGAGCGATCCCAGAGGAAGCTTTTGCTTATTTTGGTTGATGGGACCAGTGCTCTGCAGGGCTCACGTCATCGTGAGGTGCGGGGAGGTTTGGTTCGCGCAGTGGATGCAGCGCGGCGTGAGACCGATATTGCAGGGTGGTACCAAGAAGACAGGATTTTGGGGACCATTTTCACGGAAATGGGCGATGTGGAGTCGACCGGCGTGGAAACCATTGTAAATAAGGTTCGTGAGGCCTTGGATGCCGAATTGAGCCCAGAAGACCTGAAGCTAGTGCACATGTCGGTCCACATCTTCGGGAGCGACGAACAGGACCCCGATTTGCCTCCCGACACGGCTCTCTATCCCGACCTGCGTGACCGCAAGGATTCGAAGAGAATCCCACTCTTGGTAAAGAGATTCATCGATCTGGCTTTGAGCGTCGTAGCCCTGGTCTTCTGCTTGCCGCTGTTTTTGGTGATCGCCATCGCCGTGAAGCTGGGATCGAAGGGGCCGGTGTTCTTTCAGCAGGAACGGCTAGGGCAGTTCCGTAAGCCGTTCAAATGCTATAAGTTCCGTTCCATGTATGCGCAGAACGACCCGAAGATCCATCAGGAGTTCATGAAGGATTTGATCGCTGGTTCTTACAAGAGCAAAGATGAAGAGGCTGGGCGACCCGTTTACAAGATGAAGGATGACCCGAGGATTACGCGAGTGGGCCGGTTCTTGCGCCGTACGAGTTTTGATGAGCTTCCTCAATTTATCAACGTTCTGCTCGGTGACATGTCGTTGGTCGGACCGCGCCCGCCACTTGCCTATGAGTACGAGCGGTACGACACATGGCATCGCCGCCGCGTCCTCGAAGTTAAACCGGGAATAACGGGCCTTTGGCAAATCAAAGGGCGCAGCCGGGTTCCATTCGATGACATGGTACGTTTGGACATTCAGTATGCGCGCGAGTGGTCCGTCTGGCTTGACGTGGCAATCCTTCTGCAGACTCCACGCGCCGTGGTTTTGGGAGACGGTGCTTTTTAGCGTTCCGCCGTTCGTGCTCGTTTCGGCAGACCCGCTGCAGGAAATCGAGGGCCCTCAATCCTCCTATGCAATTATTCGCACTCGGATTACAAACCACATTTCTCGGAAGCTTCGAATCCGAGCGTAACTGGTTGTGCAAGAGCGGACGATTGTCGCCGGGAGCGGTTTTCGAATCTCGGCTAGAGTCGTACCGATGAATCGAAATCTAGTTTTAGATCGGTCCAGCGCGTACGTTCCAGTTAGGACAGAGCAGGAAGCTCACCCTGGTCCCTCATTCGCCTCTCAGAGCCCGAAGGGTACGCGGAAAAAGATATGGATTGACATCGACAACTCGCCGCACGTCCCCTTTTTCAAGCCGATCATGCGGAAGCTGGAAAAGCACGGCTTCGAGATCATTCTAACCGCGCGGGATACCTACCAAGTTTGCGATTTACTCAAATTTCATCAGCTCACTTGCAAGGTGGTAGGGCGGCACTATGGGAAGAGCAAGCTTCTGAAGGTTCTAGGAAACTGCCTACGCACAGCTCAATTATTACCGATGGCGGTCAAGTTCCGTCCGGATCTGGCCCTCTCACACGGATCACGCGCTCAAATTCTTACCGGTGTGCTGTTAGGGATTCCCACCATAATGATGCACGATTATGAACACAGCACGAAGACCGGTTTTGTCGAGCCCAACTGGATATTGACACCGGAAATCATCCCCAAAACGACCATGAACGGCAAACGGGGCCGAACACTCACTTATCCCGGACTCAAGGAGGACGTTTATATCCCGCAGTTTCAGCCGGATCCCTCGATCTTGCAAACGTTGGGCGTTTCGCCAAGCGATATCTTAGTGACCTTGCGGCCACCTGCGACGGAAGCTCATTATCACAACCCGGAAGCCGACAAGCTGTTTGTGGCGGTTCTTGAGCTGTTTTCGGCCAATCCGAACGTCCGAGCAGTGACTTTGCCAAGGAGCCTTCGGCAGGCCGCTGAACTCCGGCAGCGCTGGGCCACTTTGATTGCGTCTGGCCAAATGATCATTCCTTCGTCGCCCGTTGATGGGCTGAATTTGATCTGGTTTTCGGACCTGGTCGTAAGCGGTGGTGGTACGATGAATCGGGAGGCGGCGGCCCTCGAGGTCCCGGTCTACAGCATTTTTCGGGGAAAGATTGGAGCCGTCGATCGTTATCTGTCCGAGAGCGGGCGACTGATGTTGCTCGAATCGGTGGAGGACGTCAGAGCCAGGATTCAACTAAAGCATCGCGAGAAGTCGTTGGAAATGCGGATTCCCCGCCCGGAAGCGATGGGCAGAATCGTGGAAGCGATCCTCGAGATTGCGGAGCGCGAATGTCGCTGAACCTTAAGGAACCCGGTTCGGAAAACTGCGTGGCATCGGAGAAAGCGGCGGCTCCGACAAGCGTTGATATCGAGCAACTGATCGGTCTTTCCATCAAAGGCCTCGGTTCGATGTTCGTCCCGGGAAGTGGGCAATTCTGTTACCGACTCGTCAAAGCCTCGGACGATCTCAGGCAAGAAGGTCTTTCGCCACGTTATACGGCGATGACGCTCTTGGGGCTTTGGGAGTTCGAGAAGGCCGGAGGCGAATCGCCGTTTCCGATCACCACCCTTCTTGATGGGCTTCTCGAGAACACAGAATGGCCCGCGTCAGGGGGGGATTTTGGCTTGCTGCTGTGGTTGACTGCGGTGTGTTCCCCCGAGAAGCTCCCCCCGCTGCTCAATCGGTTAATCGCCGAAGACTTTTTTTCGAGGCACGTCGATCTTCGCCAGGGGCGGACGATGGAGCTGGCCTGGCTATTGACCGGGCTTTCGCACGTGGCCCTCGCGCCCCAGACTGGCTTGCCGGATGTGTCTGAGCTCGCCGACAAGACATACAAACTCCTCGTAAAGAATCAAGGCGAGGGCGGGTTTTTTGGGCACCTGAATACATCGATGGGGGGTACGGGCAGGCTGCGGGGTTGGTTGGGCAGTTTTGCGGATCAGGTATACCCGATTCTCGCCTTCATCCGGTTCAGCGAAGCATTCAAGCGGCTTGAAGCCTTGGAGCGCGCCCTCGCATGCGGCCTGGGCATTTGTCGCGTGCAGGGCCCGCTGGGTCAATGGTGGTGGCATTACGATTCGAGAGCTGGAAGGGTCGCCGATATGTACCCAGTCTTTTCGGTCCACCAAGAAGCAATGGCCCCGATGGTCTTGTTTCCGCTGGCGGAATCGACCGGTCGGAGTTTTGACGAGGCCATTTACCGCGGACTGGAATGGATTGGTGGCGCCAACGAGCTTGAAACCGATATGAGAGACTTCACCCACAACCTGATCTGGCGGCGCATTCATCCGGTTCCCGAGTTCTCGATGAAGGTGGACGTGGCATTGTCGCATCTGCGGGTCTACCGGAACGCCACTCATCGTAAGATGGGCATCCTCCACGAATGCCGTCCGTACGAACTGGGATGGTTGCTGTACGCGTTTAGCGGCCGAAGCGGTCGCTGAGATACGCGGCCCGACGGAGGTGGCCTATCACGGCAAGATCCCCGTTCGAGAAACTGCAATCCTGAGTAGGATAGATGGCAGGTCGAAAGCGACTTGCCGAGGAGATGATCCGTGAAAGGTGTGGTTTTGGCCGGCGGCACTGGCAGTCGTTTGAACCCCCTCACGCGCGTAACGAATAAGCATTTATTGCCAATTTACGAGAAGCCCATGGTGTATTACCCGATCCAGACGCTCGTGAATGCTGGAATCGAGGAAATACTCCTCGTCACAGGGGGGAAAAATGCCGGTGACTTTCTTCGGCTTCTCGGCAACGGCCGAGATTTCGGTCTCAAGCACCTCAACTACACGTATCAGGAAGGCGAGGGTGGCATCGCGGAAGCGCTTGGGCTGGCGGAGTATTTTGCCGGCGGCGACCCCATCTGCGTGATCCTGGGCGATAACATCATCGAAACAAACGTCTGTCATGCCGTGGAAAGCTTCAAGAAACAAAAGGAAGGCGCCAAGATCATCCTGAAGGAAGTCAGTGACGCGGAGCGGTTTGGGGTCGCGGAGATCCGCGGAAACAACGTCGTCAGCATTGAAGAAAAGCCGAAGTCGCCTAAATCGAACTACGCCGTGATCGGAGTCTACCTTTACGATGGCACTGTTTTTCAGAAGATTCGCCGATTGAAGCCTTCCGGACGAGGCGAGCTCGAAATCACGGACGTCAATAACTTCTACATGGAAGAAAATAAGCTCACTTATGAAGTGCTCGACGGCTGGTGGACCGATGCAGGCACATTCGAGTCCCTGCTCCGAGCGAATAACCTCGTGGCGGAAACGGGCGCGAATAAACTCGGCGCGGCATCCACCAAACGGCAGGTAGTCTCTCGATGAAGATCCTCATCACCGGAGGGGCCGGCTTTATCGGCTCCAACTTTATCCGCCATATTCTGACGAAGCGCGCGGAATATTCGGTGATCAACTTCGACAAGCTCACGTACGCCGGAAACCTAGCAAATCTTGTTTCGATTGCCGATGATCCGCGCTACCACTTCATCAAGGGCGACATCTGCAACACCGCCGCCGTCGAGACTGCGATGGAAGGGTGTGACTCGGTGGTCCACTTCGCCGCCGAATCGCATGTCGACCGCAGCATTTATGAACCTTCCGCTGCGATTGACACCAATGTTGTCGGAACCTTTGTGCTGCTGCAAGTAGCCCGCAAGCTTGGAATGAAGCGCTTCGTCCATGTTTCGACCGACGAGGTTTATGGGGACATTCTTCCCGGCGCTTTCGCGGACGAAGACTCGCCGCTCCAGCCGAGCAGTCCTTACTCCGCATCGAAGGCTAGCTCTGATCTGCTGGTGCGTTCTTATGTGCGCACGTACGATTTTCCGGCCGTGATCACGCGTTCTTCCAACAATTACGGCCCGTATCAATTTCCGGAAAAGTTCCTGCCGCTGATGATCACCAATGCCCTCGACGGAAAGCCCCTTCCGATTTATGGGGATGGAAAGCAGCAGCGCGACTGGTTGCACGTGGAAGATAACTGTCGCGGTGTGCTGGCCGTCCTCGAGGGCGGTCGCGTGGGGCAGGTTTACAATGTCGGCGGCCTGGATATCGTAGAGAACCTGACTCTGGCTCAGCGCCTCCTCCGGCTGCTTGGCAGGCCGGAGACGCTGCTCAGCTACGTAAAGGATCGCCCCGGGCATGACCGCCGCTATGCGCTGAGCTGCGACAAAATCGAACGAGATCTCGGCTGGAAGCCTTCGATTGCGCTCGATGAGGGTCTCAGCCAGACTGTCGAGTGGTACAAGGCGAACCCCGACTGGGTGGAAAGAATTCAGGCCGGCGAATATCGCTCGTACTATGAGAAATATTATGAGAATCGCGATTCTTCGCTCGACGCTGTCGCTCAATCCGGGCCAAAGTCCTCCCGCTGACTTTGCGCTATCGGTGTCGCTTTCCCGACGGCGAATATCACGTTGCCGCCCAAGCCAGCTGCCCGGTCGAATCCAGAGGGTATAAACGCTGTGCAACGAATTGAAACATCGCTTCCCGGCGTGTGCGAGTTGCGCCCAAAGGTCATCCGTGACACCCGGGGTTTTTTCATGGAGACCTACCACCGCGCAAAGTTCGCCGAGCTGGGAATCACCGACTCTTTCGTCCAGGACAACCACGCAGCCTCGTCACGAACAACATTGCGTGGTTTGCATTACCAGCTCCATCACGCACAGGCTAAAGTTTGCCGCGTGGTGGAAGGCGAAGCCTTGGATGTAGCTGTCGATATTCGGCTTGGCTCACCTCAGTTTGGAAAGTGGACCAGCGTGCTCCTCTCAGCGAAGGATCAGAATCAGATCTATGTACCCGCCGGCTTTGCGCATGGCTACTTGGGGTTGAGCGAAAAGGTGCAGTTTCTCTATAAATGCAGCGACTTCTACGATCCCGCGGATGAACACGGAGTGCTTTGGAACGATCCCGCGCTGAATATTGCGTGGGGAATCGACGCCCCTCTGTTGTCCGAGAAGGATTCTCGCTATCCTAAGCTCGCTGACGTCCCGCAGAATCTTCTTCCCCGGTACTCCGGCAAATGAGTGTGAGAATTCTGCTGACCGGTAAAAACGGCCAGGTTGGTGCGGAACTCGCCCGCTTGCTTCCGGAAATCGGTGAACTTGTCGCGATGGACCGCCAGCAGTTGGATCTTGCCCATCCGGATCAGATACGCCGTGTCATTCGCGACATCCGTCCGCAGCTCATCGTTAACGCCGCCGCATACACACCCGTGGATCTAGCCGAAAGAGAGGAGTCTATCGCGCGAGCAATTAATACGGACGCTCCCGGCGTCATGGCCGAAGAAGCGCGAAAAATCGGCGCAGCGCTGGTTCACTACTCGACCGATTACGTGTTTGACGGCGCGAAAACCACTCCCTACAACGAGACCGACTCCACGAATCCGATAAATGCTTATGGACGGACAAAGCTGGCAGGCGAGCATGCGATCCGTGCTGCCGCGGTACCGCACTTGATATTGCGAACTCAATGGGTATTCGGAAATCGCGGAAAAAATTTTCTAGTGACTATCCTGCGGCTCGCCGCCGAGCGGGAAGAACTGCGAGTGGTCAGTGATCAGTTCGGGGCGCCCACCTGGAGCCGCGAGATAGCGCGCGCTACCACGAATATTCTCGGCAAATCGCTAAGGCCTGATACAGGCGCTCAGCCCTTTGAAAAGGTCAGCGGAACCTACAATATGACGGCCGCGGGTCAAACCACTTGGCACGAATTCGCTGTCGCGATCCTAGAGGGTGCCCTTCACGCCCCGCGGGAATCGTGGTTGCGGGCCGGGAGCGGCAAGGCCCTATTGGCCCGAAGGGTTGTTCCCATCAAAACGCAGGACTATCCGGCGCCGGCTCGGCGGCCGGCTTATTCCGTGCTTTCGAACCGGCAGCTCGCTGAAACATTCGCTGTTCAACTGCCGGAGTGGCGCACTCAGCTCGATTCTGTTCTGGCTGAGCGTGCCGAATCAGATAGCGAGGCGTTTTCTTCGCGAACCAAGAGGTGACATGGTTCGTGGCACTCGCGGTTGCGTGCGCTAGAATTACACTCGTCGCCTGCAGCTTTCTAATGTTAGAGAGCGCTAACGTCTACATAATTTGAGGACCAAATGGAGCACGCCAACGTCGTAATTATCGGAGGTGGCGTAGTAGGCTGCGCCATCGCGCGCGCTCTCTCTTCCCGCTGGGACGATGTGTTTTTACTTGAGGCAATGCCCAAGCTCGCCATGGGAGCAAGCTCCCGAAACAGCGGCGTGATTCATTCGGGATTGTATTACCACCCCGGATCCCTCAAGGCGAAGCATTGTGTGCGTGGCAACCAGCTCACCTATGAATTCTGCGCTGCTCACAACGTTCCGCACCGCAAAATTGGCAAATTGGTTGTCGCGTCGAGCCAGGGTGAAGAAAAGGATCTCCTCGCGCTGGTCGAAAATGGACGCGCAAATGGACTGGAAGGCCTCAGTATTTTGGATCGCAACGCAATCCGCGCCCGCGAACCTCACGTCGAGGGATTCAAGGCCATTGGCGTGCCCTCCACGGGTATTGTCGCGAGCGAAGAGTTGGTCAAGACCTACGCTCGCATCGCCTCCGAGAAAGGCGCGAATATCGTTACCCATGCTCGCGTCGAACATCTCGATCCCGCTGGCGAGTGTCTCCGCGTGGTCAGCACCGCTGGCGAAATTGAAACCCGCTGCCTTGTGAATAGTGCTGGACTCTTCGCCGATGAAGTTGCAGCGCTGCTCGGTTCGAAAATGGCCCAGCATCGTATCTACCCGGTTCGGGGCGAATACTGCGAGTTGGTACGCGAGAAACAGGATTTAGTGCGAGGCCTCGTATACCCGTTGCCCCATGCAGACGGCCTCAGTCTTGGCGTGCATCTCACCAAAACGCTCTGGGGCAGCGTTCTCGTCGGACCGACCGCGCGCTATATCAGCGACAAGAACGACTACGAACGGGACCGTGAACCCGTCGAATATTTCGCTAATCTTGCAAAAAAGCTTCTGCCCTCGGTTACGCCCTCGGACTTCGTTCCCGCGTATTCCGGAATTCGCGCCAAACTGGTCCCCCCGCCGGGAGCGGCGACTAAAATTACCGGAATGGCTGATTTCATCATTCAGCCGGATCCCGATTTTCCGCGCGCAATTCACTTGATCGGAATCGAATCGCCGGGCCTTACTTCTGCGCCATCCATCGCCGAACACGTAACTCGGCTCGTCAGCGAGGTCCTCGCCTGAGCCGTTGCCTAAAACCAAGTGCCGGCGAGTGTTCGTGCGACGTTCGCAGTTCGGCGCTCCTCCTTTTCGAGGACCTTCGCGGGGGAGAAGGATTCCGGAATTCCGATTCTTGCTATAGTTGATTTTCGGACGATGGGCTATTGAAAGTGGAGGCGGAATGGGCGCGCAGCGCAAGCCGGAGTTTTTTGCAGGCAAGGGAATACGGATTGGCATCATCGGATGCGGGTACGTGGGTCTTCCACTCGCACTGCGTTTTGCGGATGTCGGGCAGCAGGTCACGGGCTTCGATACCGATAAATCTAAGGTCGACAAGCTCAACGCCGGCCAATCCTACATACAGCATATTCCAGCCGATAAGATTCGCGCGCACGTCGATGGCCGGCGTTTCGGCGCGACGGCCGACTTCACCCGCCTCCGCGAGATGGATGCCGTGCTGATTTGCGTTCCTACTCCGTTGGATGAGCGGCGGGAGCCCGACCTCAGCTATGTTAAGAACACCGCGCTCGCGATCGCTCCGAATCTGCAACGCAACCAACTCGTCGTGCTCGAGAGCACCACGTATCCCGGAACCACGGAAGAGCTCGTTTTGCCGATACTCGCCGCCGGGGGCTTGCGCTGCCCAATTGACGGAGGATCGAGCGGCAAGGAGGTGGCAACCGATTTCTATCTCGCCTTTTCCCCGGAGCGCGAAGATCCAGGCAACAAGAATTATGGTTTAGCCCAAATACCCAAAGTAGTTGGAGGCATTAATCCCGCCAGTGGAGAGGCTGCAGCTGCTCTTTACGCGCAGATCGTTTCCAAAGTCGTGCCTGTCAGTTCGACGCGGGCAGCAGAGATGGTCAAGCTCCTGGAAAATATATTCCGCTGCGTCAACATTGCACTGGTCAACGAATTGAAACAGCTCAGTCTTCGCATGGGTCTCGACATCTGGGAAGTGATCAATAGTGCGGCAACCAAGCCGTTCGGTTTTATGCCCTTTTATCCCGGTCCGGGTCTGGGCGGCCACTGCATACCGGTGGATCCGTATTACCTCTCGTGGAAAGCGCGCGAATATGACTTCGCCACGCGCTTCATCGAATTAGCCGGTGAAATCAATACGGAAATGCCCTACCACGTGGTGAATGCGCTCGCGGAAGCGCTGAACGAGCGTGAAAAAAGTATCAAGGGTTCCAGAATTTTGCTGCTTGGTATGGCCTACAAGAAAGATGTCGATGACCTGCGAGAGTCGCCATCTCTAAAGTTGTTGGAGCTGCTAACTCAGCGCGGTGCCGTGGTCGATTACAATGATCCGTACTTCCCCGCGCTCTTCAAGATGCGCCACTACGATTTCTCGGATAAGCGCTCGGTCGAACTCACCGCCGAGCGCCTCGCCAGCTACGATTGTGTTCTCATCGCGACGGACCACTCAAAGTACGACTATGACGCCATCGTGCGCGACGCCAGGCTCGTGGTCGATACCCGGAATGCCACGCGGTACGCGAAGGCTGGACGCGAAAAAATCGTTCATTGTTGACGTTGGGGGTTCAGTGTTGTCCGCTACTCTCCGCGAGGGCCATCCGACGGAGAGATTTTGGGGCTTCACGGGCTGGGAACTGTGACGGTAATTTCGTTGGATGCGGCGCTTTCGACGTTGCTAGAATTCACCGACGTTACTACGTATTGGTAGGTTTCCCCACTGGCGACCGTACTGTCGGTGAAGCTCGTGGACTCATTTAACGTCGCGTTGAGCTTCGAAAGCGTCCCACTTCCTGCGCTGCTGCGGTAGATAAAGTATCCGATTGCCTGCGAGCTCGCTTGCCAGCTGAGTGCCACAAAGTGCTTGCCTGATGTGGCGTCGCCGCTGCCCGATAACGCGATCCTCACGGTGCTGCCGGTTAATGCATCGCTGGTTACGGATAGTGTCCCCGTCGCCTTACCCGCCGCCGTGGGATTGAAGCCTACAGATACAGTCACTGCTTGACTCGGGGCGAGAACCACATTCGATCCACCGCTCACGCTGAATCCTTTGCCACTGGCGGAAACCTTAGCAATGCTGACATTCACTTTTCCCATGTTGGTCAGCGTCACGAGTTGTGACGTTGACCCTCCAACCGCGACGTTTCCGAACTCGACCTTCGTCGCGCTTGGTACCAGAGTAAGCTCACTAACGCCGCAGCCAGCGACCGCTATAATTGCGATCGTCACCGCGAAAACGCGGCCGCAAATGGCGGTTCGTGCAGGCAGCCACCGTGAATTATGTCTTGTGAGACCCGTGGTAATCGCCGACCTTTCTGTCTGAATGAAGGAACGATTGTGAACGGCGAGCACATATCGGAGCTACTGGACGGAGGTACACTATTGGGACAGGTGTTTACCCCTGTCCGCGGGGACACCACACTATTTCTGCGGAACACTCTCCCAATTTACAGAGGACGCCCCAAGCGGCCGTGCCGGAAATTCAGGTTCGCGCCGTGAACGGAAGCCGTTAAGACTCTTACGAATGCGTGCCTCGTCCGTGTCCGCCTCGTCACGGCACAGGAATGGTCGCCTCCACTTCATTCGAGGCGGCGCTGCTCGTGCCAGAACCCACCGTCGTCACAATATAAAAATAAGTCTGCCCCGCCGTCACGCTTGCGTCCGCATATGCCGTTGCGGAGAGCGGTGCCGGATTCAGGGGCGTCGATCCGTAAGCGCCGGAGGCGGCTGCGCGAAACACGTTATAGCCTGTAACGCCGCTCGATGAGCTTGGGTTCCACGACAGCTCCACGGTATGAGAAGTCGGGGGTGCCGCCTGTCCCGTACCGGTGAGGCCCACAATTGCTGGTGAATTAACGGCGTTGCTGGCAATCGTTACGTTCGCGCCGCTCGCGCTTCCTGCACTGCCGGGCGCGAACGTGACCATCAACGTGGCCGATTGTCCGGGCATTAGAATCGTACCGCCGGAGACTCCGCTGGCGCTAAAGCCCGGGCCGCTAACGTTAACACTCGATATGTCTATGTTGGAGTTCCCCGTATTCGTCAACGTCGAGCTCAAGGACCTGCTGCTTCCGGGGGTAACCGTGCCGAAGTTCAAGCTGGCGGGACTTACACCCAGCGAGGTACTCGCTGCTGAGCCCGTTCCGGTCACGCCGATTACCAGCGGTGAAGGAACCCCGTTCGTGACTAACGTAATCGAGCCGTTGATCGGCGAGGTCGAACTCGGAGCGAATACCGCACTAAACGTCGCACTGGAGTTCGGCGCAATGGTCGTGGACATAGACAGTCCCGTCAGGCTTATCCCCGCTCCGCTCGCAGCCAACTGTGAAAAAGTCAGTGTTGTGTTTCCGCTATTTCTGAGCGTTATCGGTTGCGAGTTCGTGTTCCCTACCACAACTTTTCCGAAGCTGACGCTCGATGCACTGGCCGATACCAATGCCTGCAAACCAATTCCGCTCAATGAAATTGCAGCCGGTGAATTAGCCGTGTTGCTGCCAATGGAAACGGCGCCGGTAACCGCACCGGGACCAGTTGGTGCAAATTTGACTGCAACCACCATTGTTTTCCCAGGGGCAAGGTTTGCTGGCGACGACAATCCGCTCAACGTGAAGCCTGCGCCCGAGATCGTCGCCGGATTGATGGCTGCGTTGCCGGTCCCGCTATTCGTGAGAGTAAGGTTCTCGGTGCTCGACTGGCCCACTGACACGTTCGAAAAATTCAGCGATCCTGGTGAAACGTTTAGCCCGGGCCGCGCCCCCGTTCCACGCAACGAGATTCTAAGTGCTGGATTAGGTCCATCGCTGACTAAAGTGATAGCGCCGGTAGTTGCGCCGTATGATGCCGGAGCAAACTGCAACTGCAAGTTCATGCTCTCGCCGGCCGCCACTGCTCCGGACGGCATTCCGCCCATGAGCTGAAAGCCACGACCGCTGATTGCGGCACGTGAAATGTTGACGCTTGTGTCTCCCGTGTTGGATACCGTCACGGTTTGAACCGCCGTGTTCCCAACAAGTACTTCTCCGAAACTTACTTCGGCCGAACTCGGCACGAGAGCGCTTTTGGTAGCCGACGTTGCGGAAACGCCGCAACCCGAAAGGGCCGCAGTCACCATAATTACGGCTAGAGCACCCAAGCCCGTGTTCCGCAAAGACAATGACATGGCGGACACATTCTAAGTGTCGCCAGAATCCGTTATCTACTGGACGAGCGACCAAATTAAGGGCAGGGGCTAATTACCTGTTCGAGTGGCCATCAAAGCTTGTACTTTATTTCCTAACTTCGATTCTCAATCCGGCGAGCGTTTCCGGAGGAATCTAAAAGTGCCAACGCGCTCTTTCGCGCTCCCGTGCTAGACTCATTTATGAAACGCGGCTTTACAGTTGCTGCAGCGTCGGCCTGCTCTGCGAAGGGCGTCTCGCCGGCTTGTTTCGAAATTCAAACTGGCCACGCGCCATTCCGATGACAGATTCATGGGCCGCTGTACCACGAGACGCCCACACCGCTTCCTGGTCGAACCGAATTCTATTCCCCGCCGTGGTCGGCATTCTTTTCCTTACCCTCTATCCGTTCCAGTTCAGCCTGGTCAGGCATGGACTCCCATTTCTGCTGAGAGGCTGGGGCAAGGGCTCCGGGGCAGTCGACGTCTTTTTGAACGTCTTGCTCTTTATTCCCTTCGGGTTTGGGCTTGCTGAGAGTCTTCGCGAGCGTGGAAGGTCACGGGCAGCGGCGCTCGGTATCACACTCGTCGCGGGCGCACTGTTTTCCTATACAGTTGAGCTTCTTCAATTCTTTATTCCAGTGCGCGACTCAGGCTGGGGTGACGTTATTACCAATTCTACGGGGTCGGCGCTCGGCTCTCTTGTCTATGAGTTCGGCGGTGCCACGATCCTTAGCTTCGCATCACACGTCGAATCTGCTTTCGTTAACTGGCTCAATTGGCGGCGGGTCATCGTGGGCTTGCTCCTCTACGTGGGGGTGTGGCTTGCGGTCTCGATTCACTTCCAACGAGAAGTTCGCATAACCGATTGGGGGCCGCACTCAATGTTGTTGATTGGCAGTTCAGCCGCGGAAGAACCCGACTCTGCTTGGAATGGAAGGGTATTTGAAGTTGAGTTCTGGAACCGCGCCCTCCCCGACACCGTCGGGAAAGCCATCACCGCGGGTGGTCCCCAAACGGGTCCTCCCCCGCTTGCTTCCTACAATCTCTCGGGAAGCCCTCCCTTTCAAGATCGGCTCGGCGTTCTTCCCGGCCTCGCGTGGGTGCGCGACCCGTCGGCCTCGGCTCCTCCGGTTGCCGAAGCATCTTGGTTAATGTCCGGCGCGCCCGTCTCCTCTTTGGTGAGCCAGGTTGCGCGTACAAACCGATTCTCGTTGCACCTACTTTGTCAGGCCAGTCCTGCGGTCGCCAGGAATCGCCGTATTGTGGTCATTGCGCAACTCCCTGGTCCTACGAATTTGGTGCTGGATCAGGAAGGCACGCGCCTCGGCTTCTGGTTTCGCAATCCTCTCTCCGCCAAGCGGCCCCGGCTTGCCTGGGACGTGCCGAACGTCTTCGCTCTCGACCAAGTGCGGAATCTCCTTATTTCCTATGATGGCTCTCGGCTGGCTCTCTATCTCGACGGAAGGAAAGAAGGCCGGGCTTACGAACTGGGTCCTGGGGCGGGCTTGGCGTCCCTTCTGCACGGGATCAAATCCGGCGAGCTCGACGGCTACCACTACATTTTCTACGCGATTGTCTTCTTTCCGCCTGGCTGTCTGCTTGGTCTTGGTTGGAGGAAGCTTGCATCGCAAGCCGGTCTGCGCCTTGGGGTCATGTTGCTGGGCGTGTTGGTCGCGCCAGTTCTCTTCGAGATATGCCTTGCCTTTGGAGGGAGCGCTTCCTTATGGCTTGGGAATATCGCTCTCTCGATGCTGCTCGTTCTCGCCGGCGCCTTTTGGGCCAACGCCGATCGTCACCGGCCCGAAAGCCGAAACTCGCCAGGGCTCTCCTGAAGCACGATATCTCCCTTCTCTACTCGGTCGCGGACTCGAGTCTCATCTCTTCTTTCTTGGCAAGCTCCTGAGCCAGCATCACCACCAGTCGCGCCACTTCCTCCGTCTCCATCGCAGTGCTGTCCACAACCACGGCGTTAGGCGCCTGGACCAGCGGCGATATTTCGCGCTCGCGATCGCGGCGGTCCCGCTCGTGAATTTCCACCAGCGTGCGCCCCAAGTCGATTGCGTCGCCTTTTTGCTGGTGTTCGCGCCAGCGCCGCTCGGCTCGAATTTCAGGCGACGCCGTCAGGAAAATCTTGAGATGCGCGTCCGGAAAAACCACGCTGCCGATGTCGCGTCCTTCCATCACCACGCCGCCCCGCTCCCCGGCGCGGCGCTGTTCGGCTACCAGAATTTTTCGCACGCCCGGCACCACCGCTACTTTCGACGCCGCCTGCGCGACTTCCGGCGTGCGGATAGCGCCTGTTACATCCTCTCCGTCGAGAAACACCTGCTGCGTGGCGTTATTCGCCCTCAAATCGATTCTCGTTTCGCTTGCCAGTGCCGTCAGCGCGTCCAAGGCGTCGAACGGAATGCCGCGCCGCTGCGCCTTCAGCGCCATCGCGCGATACATCGCGCCTGTGTCAATATAGATGTAGCCCATCATCGCCGCCACACGCCGTGCCAGCGTGCTTTTCCCCGAGCCTACCGGCCCGTCAATCGCAATGATCAGCTTCCGCGTCATTTATATGCGTTTGAAGGCGCGTTCGATTTCACGCGTTGAATAGCGGAGGACCACAGGACGCCCATGCGGGCAGCTCATCGGATATTCAGTTTTCGCCAGCTCGCCCAGCAGCCATTCCATTTTCGTTTTATCCAGCGGCGTATTCACTTTGATTGCGGCGTGGCAGGAAGTCGAAGCGGCGATTTTTGATTGCAGCGAATCGATCGAAATGGCCTGGTTCTCGCGCGCGATTCCGTCCAATATTTCGAAAAGCAGCTTTTCCGCGTCGCCACTGGCGATTCCGGCGGGCGCGGCCTGAATCGCCACGGTTCGGGCGCCCATCAATTCCGCTTCGAAGCCATTCGCGTGCAACTCTTCGGCGGTCTGCTCGAACGTCACAAGCTGCCGCGGATTCAGTTCCACCATCACCGGCAATAGCATCCGCTGTCCTCCAAGTTCGCCCGCGCGACGGGCTTGCAGGTGCTGCTCGAACAAAACGCGCTCGTGCGCCACGTGCTGGTCGATGATCCAAAGGCCTTCGCTATTCACGGCGACAATGAAGCTGGCGTTCACTTGGCCCAGCGGCTTCAAATCCACAATTTCCTCGGCGCTGGGAAGAGCGCCCGGAGCGTTCGCAAGAGGCTCGGACTCGACAGAAGCGTCCGTCGCCGCTGCGCCCAGCGGGAAATTCATCGCTTCGCTCGAATCGAAGCCAAGGCGCTGCGCGACGGGCCTGTCAGGCGCTCCACTCAACTCGAAATCCCCGGCAATCGCGGCGCTGGAAGCAAAAGAAGCCGGGATTTCGGCTCGCGGCGGTCCGGCAATATCGGCACCGCTTCTGGCCGGAGGGCTGCCTCCAGCGCCCGCGGCCGCAGCCTTTGCCGCGGGAAATCCAGGAATCGGCCGCGCAATCGAAAGCGCCTGGCGCAGCGCCTCGCGGGTGAAATCGTGGACAAACTGCGGGTGCCGGAATCGCACTTCGATCTTCGCGGGATGAACGTTCACATCCACTTCCTGGTACGGCAGATCGAGGAAGAGCAGCACGATCGGAAAAACTCCCGGCGGCGTCACATTGCGATACGCCTCGTGAATGGCGTGGAGCAGCAGCCGGTCGCGCACCAGCCTCCGGTTCACGAAGACGTAAATCCCGTTGCGATTGGTGCGCTGTATTTCGGGCCGTGAGGTGAACCCGGTCACGCGAAGCGTCGCCGCCTGCTCATCCGGTTCGATGGCCGGCTCAGTAATTGCCGAGCGCACCGGC
This sequence comes from uncultured Acidobacteriota bacterium, assembly GCA_963754105.1. GTDB lineage: Bacteria > Acidobacteriota > Terriglobia > Acidiferrales > UBA7541 > Palsa-295. The sequence continues at coordinate 11,757 of CAVWEZ010000011.1, read as the reverse complement.
GCCTCGACCGCCGGAATTTCCATCAGCTCATCGAGCGCCTGTCGGCCGAAAACCTGATACACGCGGTCCGCGAGCTTTTCAACTGGCGCGCAATTCAGGATTTCCTGCGACGGCGTCTTCAGTACGAAATGGCATTCGGGATGGGCCAACGCGTAGTGCGTGACGAGTGATGCGATATGGCCCAGCTCCGTGGTCTCGGACTTCAGGAATTTGCGTCGCGCCGGCACACAGTAAAAAATATCCGCAACGCTAATGGATGTCCCCGGCGGCACGCCCGCCGGTTTCACGCCCAGTAGCTTGCCGCCCGCAAATTCAATGCGCGCGCCCTGTTCGTCCTCGGGAGTTCGTGTTTCGAGGATCAGCCGAGAGATGGAGGCAATCGAAGGCAGCGCTTCGCCGCGAAATCCAAGGGTTGCAATCGAGAGCAGGTCGTCCGCCGTGTGCAACTTCGAAGTGGCGTGGCGCTCGAAGGCCAGCAACGCGTCATCGTGATTCATGCCGGAGCCATCGTCGATCACACGAATCATGCGCTTGCCGCCCGATTCGGTCTCGATGCAAATCGAGCGAGCGCCCGCGTCCACCGCGTTTTCGAGCAGCTCCTTCACCACCGACGCAGGCCGCTCCACCACCTCGCCCGCCGCAATCTTGTTCGCCACATTTTCCGCAAGTATCCGTATACGCGACATAGTTTTACTCTACGAGTTTCTTGATTGCGATTCCCAGTTCATCGAGTTGCGCTGGCTCTACCTCGGACGGCGATTCGGCCATCAAATCCACCGCGGCAGTGGTTTTTGGAAACGCGATGACGTCGCGAATCGACTTTTCTCCGGCCAGCAGCATCACTACTCGGTCGATTCCCAGCGCGATGCCGCCATGCGGCGGCGTCCCATAGGTAAGCGCGTCGAGAAAAAATCCAAAGCGCTGCCGCGCCTGCTCGTCGGTCAGGCCAAGCGCCTTGAACATTCGCGCCTGCACATCCTGGCGATGGATTCGAATGCTGCCCGAACCCAGTTCGTTGCCGTTGAGGACCAGATCGTATCCCTTCGAGCGGCATTCCCACGGCGCGGTCTCGAGTTTATCGATATCCTCCTCGTAAATTCCTGTGAACGGATGCTGCGCGCTCGTCCAGCGCTTCTCGTTTTCGCTCCATTCAAAAAGCGCGAAGCCGGTAATCCACGCAAATTCCCATTTGTTGCGATCAATCAAATTCAGTTTGTCGCCGAGGTGAAGACGAATCTGCCCAGCCACGTGAAGAGAGGCGTCGGCGTGCGGAATCTCTTCCTTCGCTGCGCTAGCGACGATCAGGTCGCCTGGCTTCGCGGCGAGGGCCTCGGCCAGTTTCTCCAAACCTTCCGCGCCGAGATTCTTTTCCAGCGGCGACGAAATCCCTTCCGCCGTCACCTTCATCGTGTAAACCCCGCGCGCGCCCGTCGACTTCGCGAATTCGGCTAGCTCATCGAGTTGCTTGCGCGACCAAGCTGCCCCGCCGGATGCCACCACTGCCTGCACGTTGCCTTCGAAATGCAGCACCGCGCGCGCTGGCTCAAAGAATCCCGTAACGTTGTGCAGCTCCATGCCAAAGCGCAAGTCGGGTTTGTCGGATCCGTAGCGGCGCAGCGCTTCTTTGTAGTCGAGATGGCGAAACGGTCCCTTCGCCGTGACGCCCACGACGGCACAGCAGCGCTCCATCACTCGCTCGATCACGTCGAAAACATCCTGCTGACGCGGGAAAGACATCTCAAGATCAAGTTGCGTGAACTCAAGCTGGCGATCGGCGCGAAAATCCTCGTCGCGAAAACATCTGCAGATTTGGAAATAGCGATCCATGTTGGAAATCATCAATATCTGCTTGAAAATTTGCGGCGATTGCGGCAGCGCGTAAAACTGCCCGTGATGAATGCGGCTCGGCACCAGACAGTCCCGTGCTCCCTCCGGCGTCGAGCGCGTGAGAATCGGCGTTTCGATTTCGAAGAAGCCGAGTTCGTCCAGCGCTTTGCGAATCTCGAAGACCACGCGGTGCCGCAGCTCGATGTTGCCGTGCAAACGCGGGCGCCGCAGATCGAGATAGCGGTAACGCAGGCGAGTCTCCTCGCTCGCTGTCACTTCGTCTTCGATCAAGAATGGCGGCGTCTTCGAATTATTTAAAATGTGCAGACGCGAGGCGACCACTTCCACTTCGCCCGTGGGAATTTCCGGATTCGACTTTTGGCGGCGGACCACGCGCCCTTCGACCGCGACAACAAATTCCGAGCGCAAGTCCTCGGCCTTCGCGTGCGCCTCCTGATTCAGCTCCTTGTTGAAGACAATTTGGGCGATTCCGGCACGATCGCGCAAATCGATGAAAATCAGCTGGCCCAAATCGCGCCGCCGGTGCACCCAGCCCATGAGGACAACGTCTGTATCCGCGTCCGCCACGCGCAGATCGCCGCAGTATTTTGTCCGTTTCAAATTTCCCAGCGTGTCAAGCACCGGTGCCCCTTCGTTCCGATTCAAGATATTCCAGCAGATCGTTTTCGTTGAGCTTCTTCTGTTCGCCCTGGGCGAGGTTCTTCAGCGTGTACGTGCCGGAGCTGACTTCATCTTCGCCGATGATGAGCGCATAGCGCGCGCCGAGTTTATCAGCTAGACCGAGCGACTTCTTGAACTTCATTTCCTCTGGTGGAAGTTCGACGGCAACTCCACACTCGCGCAACTTTCGCGCGATTTGCGCCGCGCTTGGATAGGTTTTAGCGCTCATCCATGCGATGTAGACCGCTAAGCCGGGCGGTGTTGGAGAATTGTGGTTTTCCTGCAGCGACAGAATGGCGCGATCGGTGCCGATGGCGAAGCCGATGCCTTTCGTGGGAGGGCCGCCGAGCAACTCGACCAATCCGTCATATCGTCCGCCGCCGCAGACAGCGTTCTGCGAGCCAAGCCCCGCGGCTGTTACTTCGAATGTGGTGCGCGTGTAGTAGTCCAGGCCGCGGACGAGCCGCCAGTTTTCCTGATACGCGATGCCGCGCAAGTTTAGTTCTTCTTTCAACTTTGCGAAATGCTCGCGGCAATTGGCACAAAGGTGATCGGAGATGCGCGGCAGCTTTTCGATGATGGGCTGCTCGGCTGGCACTTTCGAATCGAGAACGCGGAGTGGATTCGTCTCGATGCGGCGCTGGCTGTCCGCGCCGAGGCTGTCTCTTACTTTGCGCAATTCTTCGCGCAGCAGTTCCACATATTTTGGCCGGCACTCCTTGCATCCGATTGAGTTGATGTAAAGCGCCGTGTCCGCCAATCCTGCGCGCTTGAAGAGCACGACGAGCATTTCCAGAACTTCGGCGTCGATGGCGGGCGCGTCTGACTGGCCAAGCACTTCTGCCCCAATCTGATAAAACTGCCGGTAGCGCCCTTTCTGCGGTCGCTCGCGGCGAAACATCGGCCCCACGTAGTAGAGCTTTACGTTCCCCGGCAGAGTGTGCATCCCATGCTCGATATACGCCCGCGCCACGCTCGCCGTCGCCTCCGGCCGCAGGCTTACGGATGACTCGTCGCGATCTTCAAAGGTGTACATCTCCTTCCCGACGACATCGGTATCAGCGCCGATGGAACGGGCGAATAGCTCCGTTTCCTCGAAGATGGGAAGGCGAATTTCGCCGAAGTTGTAGGACTCGAAAATGTTGCGCGCGGTCTGCTCGAACGAATTCCACAACGCGGAATCGGGCGGAAGAATATCGCGAGTACCTTTGATGGCGCGGAACTGGCGCTTCTCAGCCATGGTTGCGGCGCCTCGCTAGGGGACTGAGATTGCGGGGGCAGTCTGAAGGCGCCCCCCCATTTTTGTGTCGAGTAGACGTCGACGCCGGCCTTTGTTTTCTACGAATTACATCACATTCTACTCGGCACCTAGTGTCGAGGAGGATTCGCGCGAATGGCTCGAGGCCCCTCGTTTCGAGGCCTTTTCGTCTCTGATCTGTCTTAGCATAAAAAATCATCGGACCATACTAGAGACGCAGGAGGGCGCATGCAAGCGGTTGATGGTGTATAGAATGTGGCGGCGAGCCGTGGACGACTACATAGAGCCGCCAAGCGATCCATTTGAAACTTCTATCTTGCCGATCAAAAGTTTGCATTTTATTGAAGGCACGCCGCTCGCGTAGCCTCTGAGCTTAAGGTTCGCCCTGCCTACACAGACTGGGGCGCTGGCCCTTTTTGTTTTCGGGGCACATGAGGTCTAATGTACCGAGGCCAACAAGCGGCGGTTGCGGCACGAGTTGGCGGTGCTGCCCAAGGCTACCATGCGGCCCAAAGGTCCATGGACGTTGAGTTCGCACAACTTTCCGATACCGGCCGAGTCCGCCAAGGAAATGAGGACTACCTCGGGCGTTTCACGCCGGGCTCGATCGAGGAAGTGCGGGCGCGCGGCTGGCTCTTTGCGCTGGCTGACGGAGTAGGCGGGCACGATCTCGGCGAAGTGGCTTCCAAGACGGCAATCGAGAGTCTGGTAGCGGGCTTTCGCGAGTCCGCGGCGGCCGAACCTCACGCCGCGCTCTTGACGCGGCTGGTGCGCACCGCAAATGCGCGCGTGCTGGGTGCCGGAGTTTCGATGCGCGGCACGAGCGGCCCGTCCATGTCCATGGCGACCACAATCGTGGCCTGCGCCCTGCGATACGACCGCGCAACCATCGCTCACGTGGGTGATTCGCGCTGCTATTTGATCCGGCGCGGCCACGCTAATCCGATTACCCGCGATCATACGTTGGCCAACGAGCAGGTGCGGCTGAAGCTGCTTTCGAAAGAGGAAGCGGAGAAGTCGGACAACCGGCACACGCTCAGCCGTTCGCTTGGAATCGATTTGACCGTGGATGTGGAGCTGAATGAGCACCAAGTGTTTGCCGGAGACGTACTCGCGCTTTGCTCGGACGGGCTGCACGGCCCGGTGAGCGACGCGGAAATCGCCGCAGCGACCAGCGAGGGCAGCGATTTGGCCGCGGCGGCGCAGCAACTGGTGGATATTGCCAATCAGCGGGACGGTAGTGATAATATCAGCCTGCAACTGATCCGCGTTCGGAGTGTGGAACGCGTGGCAATGTACCGCGGGCGACCCTATAGGCTTCCGTAAAGAGGGCCCGCCAGGGCGGCTTTCGGCCGAAAGCGCTGACGAGGTTCCTGTCCACCCGGGCGACCAACTCGATCATTACCAGGATAGACAGCGTCGCTGCCCGCAGCGGCATGGCCTCCATTTTCAGGGCCACCGACACGCGCACCGGCAAGCCTGTGGCCATCAAGGTTCCCCACCCCGAAGTGGAAAGCGATCCGGTCTTCTTCGATCGCTTCCAACGCGAAGAAAAAATCGGCCGAATGCTCGACCACCCCGGCGTGATGAAAGTTTTCTCCGACGGCGATCACAGCCGAAACTACATGGTGATGGAGTGGGTGGATGGCGAGCTGCTGCGCAAAATGCTTGCGGAGCAGAATAAATTGCCGCCCGAGCGCGCGGTGAAAATCGCGCTGGGCATTCTCAAAGCGCTGGACTACATCCACAGCCACGGAATCGTTCATCGCGACTTGAAGCCCGAAAATATCATGGTGGACGCGAGCGACCACACGAAGCTCATCGACTTCGGGATCGCGGCGCAGCAGGGAGCGCGACGGCTCACGTTCGCGAAGCTTTCGCAGGTAATGGGCACGCCCGAATATATTTCTCCGGAACAGGTGAAGGGCAAACGCGCGGACGCACGCAGCGATATTTATTCCCTAGGGGTGTTGCTATACGAAATGCTCACCGGCAAGACTCCGTTTCGGGGCGCGAATCCATTCGCGGTGATGAACGATCGCGTGCTGAATAATCCCATCCCGCCGCGGGAACTCGATCCGTCGATTTCACCGCAGTTGCAGGAGATTATTTATCGCGCGCTGGAACGCGATCCGAAGAATCGCTATGCCAACGCTCACGAGATGATCCTGGATCTCGAGCATCCCGAAAAAGTAGGCGTCGCGGAACGGCCGGAGCTACGCGACTGGAGAAAGCCGAACACCCTGGATGCGGAAGGTTTTGCTCTACGTCCTGCTGGCGCTGGTTCCGATAATTATCCTGGCGCTGATGTTGCTATTTGCAAAGCGCTGAGCCGCGCCCGTGGTACCGGGCCGAACCAGAAAGCCTTTGGAGGTGGAAGACATGAGCAGGCGCGGCATGAAAGTGAAATCGAGTAGGGCTAGGTCGCAGCTGATCCGCGGCAACAAGGTTCCGAGTGCGCTACTGCGGCAGTGGAGGGCCGCCGTGAAGCCCAGCCTCGACCAGCAATTCAGGGAAAAGTCTGCGCTTCGCCAAAATGTGGCGGCATACCTCGGCGCCTTCTCCAGCCCAGCCGGAAACGCGACTGGCGGAAACGAGGAAGCTGCGGGAGCGCTAATCGCGCTCCGGAACTTCACGGAGAAACTGGCGAAACGCAAGATCGACGCACCCGCCGCACCCTTGGGTCGGTCCGGCCTCCTTACAGGTCAATACGTCGTGAGTGTTGCCCCGCCATATGTCGGGGGGTCTGGTCAGGGAACTTCGATCATTTCCGGGAATCCTACCGCGTCTGCCTCGGCGGACGAAGGGACCGGGCAGATAAATGTTGGAGTGGTCTCCAATTATCAGAGCCCCAGCGAAGCCTGGGCTGAAGCTACTCTCCTGGCCAATTTCGTGCCCCCTTTCGGAGGCTCTCTACGCGCGTCGGCGAACCTCTCACTTATGTTCTCTTGGTGGGTCAACGCCATTCATGACATCAACGAAGCGCTTTCTGAGGCCGTTCTTGTTTTTGGAGTCCTTCAGGAACAGAACAGTTTGCCCGTATCGGACTTGCACAGATTTGAGCTGTGGCGGGATCTCGAAAGCAATCGGCTCAATTTCGACTTCGGGTCCCAGACATCGGCTGTTTCCGCCCAATTGGATGTCGAAAGCAGCAGTGTCGTGGTTGTGGGCGTTAGCTGCGCCGTTCATGCGAAGGCTCTGGGCTGGCCGCTGCCGCCTTCTCCAGGCAAGCCCCGAAGCCTCGCCGGCTCCAACCTAGCCATAACCTGGCCATCTGTCACACTTGACTTGGTCTGGCGGTCCGTACTCTCTGCACAGTCCGCAAGAACTTCTTGAAACTAAAAAAGGTAAGAAATGGTGCCGGCGGCGGGAATCGAACCCACGACCTAGGGATTATGAGACCCTCGCTCTACCACTGAGCCACGCCGGCACGTAAACGATTATTGATGCTAAGGGTTGGGTCGATGGAGTGTCAAGGCGCCGATTGCCGCCGCAAAAGGGCCAAAAGCTCTTTCTTTGCAAAGGATGCGGCCGGAAGGATAAGGATCAGGATCAGGAAGAGGCAGCCGAGGCGCGAGATCCGGATGCGGGATCGGAAGCGTGGGCGCGGGACTCAGCGTGGACCTCAGCCGCGCGAGTTTCCACAGGATACCCAAGGCGCTTCTGCCGGTTCCCCACGCTGGCGCGAATGAAAGCGGCGAAAAGCGGGTGCGGCGCGAGAGGTTTGGATTTGAATTCCGGATGGAACTGGCAGCCGACAAACCAGGGATGATCCGGAATCTCGATAATCTCCACATAGACGCCATCGGGCGTGCGACCGGTGATGCGGAAGCCGGCATCGGTTAGAGTTTTCTCGTAATCGCAATTGAATTCGTAGCGATGGCGATGGCGCTCGGAGATTTCAGTGGCGCCGTAAGCTTTGGCGGCGAAGGAGCCGGGCTCGAGTTTGCAGGGCCACGCGCCCAGGCGCATGGTGCCGCCCATTTCGTCCACACCGAGAAGCTCGCGCAACTTGTAAATCACGCGGTTGGGCGTGGAGGCGTCGAACTCGGTGCTATCGGCGCGCTCGAGCTTCGAAACCTGCCGCGCATACTCGATGGTGGCGCACTGCATGCCCAGGCAGATGCCGAAGAACGGAATTTTGTGCTCGCGCGCGTAGGTGATGGCGTGAACCATTCCGGCGATGCCGCGCTTGCCGAAGCCGCCGGGAACCAGAATGCCGTCCACATGGCGCAACAGCCGCTCGGCCGCCGCCACGGAATCAATCTCTTCGGCCTCAATCCATTCGATGACTACGCGCTGGTGGTTGGCGAGGCCGCCGTGGACCAGCGCTTCGCGAAGGCTCTTGTAAGCGTCCTCGAGTTGAACGTATTTGCCCACCACTCCAATGCGTACTTCGCTCTGCGGATCCTCGAGATTTTCGAGCATTGCCAGCCAGCCGCTCAGGTTGCGCGCCGGCGCTTCGAGATGCAGCAGGCGGAGAAGCTGATCGTCCAGCCCCTCGGAAGCGAGCGTCATGGGAACTTCGTAGATGTTGCCGACATCGGGAGCGGAAATAACGCAGGATTCGGCGACGTTGCAAAAGAGCGCGATTTTGGATTTCAGCTCGGCATCCAGCGGACGGTCGCTGCGGCAGATTAAAATATCCGGCTGAATTCCGATGCTGAGCATTTCCTTCACGCTGTGCTGCGTAGGCTTGGTCTTCAGCTCGCCTGCGGTGGCGATGAAGGGCACCAGCGTCAGATGCGCGAACACCACGTTTTCCGCGCCAAGCTCCAGGCGCATCTGCCGAATCGCTTCCATGAACGGCAGAGATTCGATATCGCCCACTGTGCCGCCGATTTCGACGAGCACGATATCCACGCCAACCGCTACCTTGCGGAAGGCGGCCTTGATTTCATCGGTCACGTGCGGGATTACCTGCACCGTCTTGCCGAGGTAATCGCCCCGGCGCTCTTTGGCAATGATGGATTCGTAGATGCGCCCGGTGGTCCAATTGTGATCGCGCGTAAGGTGCGCGGAGGTGAAGCGCTCGTAATGGCCGAGATCGAGATCGGTTTCGGCGCCGTCGTCGGTAACGAACACCTCGCCGTGCTGATAAGGCGACATCGTGCCGGGATCGACGTTCAGGTACGGATCGCACTTCTGGAGGGTGACGCGCAGGCCGCGGCTTTCAAGAAGGCAGCCCATCGAAGCCGCTGCAACGCCTTTACCGAGAGAAGAAACCACGCCGCCGGTTACGAAGACGTACTTCGGGCCGATCGGCAAGGCGCTAAAAATCCTCCGGTGGAGTCGGCGTACGAAGCATTATCGGCGGAAAAATTGCCGGTGTCAAATCGCGATTTTGGATGGAAACGCGCGAAGCCAGAAATTTATCGCCGTTAGCCGCCTTAGCCCACTTTGATTTCACTACGGATTCGATACTGCAACTCGCAGCGGATTGAGACTCCATTTCCTTCCGTTCTTCATGTATTTGTGGTCGGCGAATCCACGTCGGAGGCTCTGTATAAACCGTCGCCCGACCATATGTGACATTGAACCTGTCAGTAATGGCCTTTCGGATTTCCGGTTCTTCCCGTTCTTGTCCGTCCTTTAAAATTTCCTCAATATGCTGCGGAACGTGTCCTTTCGGGGCGCGTTTCTTTCCGGTTCCCAATAGTGATTTCGGTCGCTTTCCTGACATCTCCGCGTGGGCGTCCACAATCGTTTGCAGTCTAGCGATGCGTGTGTTGATGTGCTCGATTTCTTCACGCAGGCCCAGGATTAGCTTTTCAGCGGCATCCGCCGATATTTTCGGGTCTCGCGTTCATGGCTGCTCTGCCTGCTCATTGCATCACCCCTAAGAGACGTCTAATAGTAGTCCACAGGCCATGATTCAGTCAACTGAAGGGTGATGCAGAAACTGATGCAATCTTTGCTTGCGTTAGTGGACAGCGGTGCTAAACTCCTGGGCGATGTCGGGGGTCAATCCAGTACGTAGAAAGGAGGTATAGAAAATGGCTTTTTCTGAGGAAACAAAACGAGCGGCGCTCAAAAGCGCTGGCTTCCAGTGCGAATGCCGCCGCTCGAATTGTCACGGGTACGGACGTTGTACAACGCGCCTAGTCACTGGCAGGTGGCATGCGCATCACATCACGTCCGTTCTCGCCGGTGGCTCAGATGCGCTCAGCAACTGCAAGCTCTGTGCATCCCTTGCCACAAAAACACTAGCACCTACGGTCAGTAAGGATTAGACCACTTCCTTCAGCGCGGCGGTCACAAGCGGTACGGCCTCCGCGCTGAAGCTCAGTTTTGCAATTGGGCTGGTTTCCGCCGCGATAATCTCAGCTTCACTTCCTCCTCAGATGCTCACGAAGATGTGGCGCTACTTCATCGAACACGAAGCGGCAGAGATTTGGCCGATCCCCCAAATGAAAAGTAAACATACCCATGCTGACCTGAGCCGCCCTGACAGCTCTGCAGAGATCTTCCAAACCTTTGCGGGAATTTAGGATGGAAATAAGGTCTGCTCATGCCTGCGTCAACTGGCGCGTTCACCTTGATCCACCTTTGAGCGTGCATTGCCACTTGTTCAACCCTACCGCAGAGACTGACCCTTTTGCAGGTTCAGGAAACATCCATGTTCTCCTTTAATTACCGCAAGACCCTTCAAGCCATAAAGACCCACTACCCAACGCTCCGCGAAAATTATTCAATGCGACGCCGGGCCGGGTCGGGCATATACAATCCGGCATGCGCGGGGAGCCCGGCGCGCTCGAACTGAATCGTGGTGTGCGTGATGTGAAAATCGCGCTCGAGCGCTTCGCGAATGTTCGCGAGAACTCTTTCGCTCTCTTCCATGTGCATGTCCGGGATGCGAACGTGGCAAGAAAGGGCCAGAAGATCGGTCCCGAGCGTCCAAATGTGAATGTCGTGGGTTTCCTGGACGCCTTCCACGCGGAGGACTGCCGCGGCGACGTCCTCAAGACGAAGATTGCGCGGCAGGCCCTCGAGCAGGATGTGGCCGCTCTCGCGCAGAATCCCGGCGCCCGACCACAGAACCATGGCGCCGATGGCGATGCCCAGCGCCGGATCCACCCACTGCGCGCCAGTGAAGCGGATCACAATCGCACCGCAAAAATCGCGATATTGGAAAGCGCGTCGCCTAAATTGTGCAGCCACACGGTGCGGACATTTAAATCGCGCCGCCCCCGATGGACTGCCAGAGTGATGCCTCCGTTGATCGCCAGGGCTAGCAGGGAAACCCACATCATCAGCCCCGTGCCCACCGCAACTGGAACGCGTAGGCGCACCAGAGATTCGCCAATCAGAAAAATCGCCGCGAGCGCAAGCACCATCGCGTTTACAAACGCCGCGAGGATTCCGGCGCGGTGATATCCGAAAGTCTTTTCACGCGTCGGCGGGCGGCGAGCCCATCGCAATGCCAGCCAGGAAATCACCAGAGTGGGAGCGTCTGTAAGATTGTGGACCGCGTCGCTTGCCAGGGCGATGGAGTGTCCCACGTACGCGGCGATGAATTCGACGGCGACGAGAACAAGAGTCGCCACCACAGCCGCACCTAAAATTCCGCTGACCGCTTCGCCCACGCCGAATCCGTGAGTGTGGCCATGGTCATGACCATCACCATGGCCGTGTTGAGCGGCTGAGCTCTTGCCGTCTGCGTGCATTGACGGAATTTTACGCGCAGAACCGCCCGCCGGACAAAGTGATTTCAAATCTGGGTAGTGGGTCAGTTTCCGATTACCCCGTCAACCGGGAGCTGGCCCCCCCGTAGGTTGTTGTCTCAGAACCCTCCCCAGATATGATACCCGGCCTAATCGCGCTTTACCCCTGCCACTCCCCGTAACCCAGGAGACGGATTTGGTAGGATTCATTAGAGCTGGAGGAATAACGAAATGAATAGCGTTAAGGATTTGGTTGCGCAAGCAAATTCACGGGTGGGCACGGTCACGGCACAGGAGGCTATGCCGCTGCTCGCCGATCCCAACACC
>CAVWEZ010000010.1:0-35219 GCA_963754105.1 uncultured Acidobacteriota bacterium | reverse complement strand
GCCGGAGGATTGCGTAGAAGGCCCTCTCGAGCAAGCTGCGAACTATTAATATAAAACTGCACCACGCTCGTGAAAGTTAATTTGCTGCCATTGTGGAAATACGGGGCCGAATCCTCCAGATCGCGCAACGTGGGCGTTTTGAATTGCGCGATCGTGCTCGGCAACCCCTGGTCCACCGCGCAATTCTGGATGTTCGCACAGATCAACGACCATCAAACTGCTTTGAGGATTCGGAATGTCGGGGTTCATGTACACATTCCAGAGTCCCAGATCCGCATATTGCGGGCTGCCCGCAACTGCCGGATGACGGAAGGTTTCCGTAGCGTTCGGGTGAGTGGTCGAAGCCGGCATGTATTGATCGAAGTTCTGATTCCGTTGTGCGAGCGATGGAATCGCAAGCGCCGCAAAAGCCCCTGATCCATTGGCTGCGTCGTATTCTTCCTGCGAGACACCCGTGTTATGGAAGCGGAAATCAGTGAAATTCGGCGCAATGTGGCAGGCCGCGCAGTTTCCGGCATGTTGGGAGCCGTCTGCGGCTCCGTTCGCGACAGAAAGGAAGATTTTCAGCCCGGCAAGCTCCGTGGCCCCAAACACAAATGGTTGCGCGTGATACTTAAAGTTGCCGTAGGTTCCATCAACATAGATAGGATTTGAGAGCGACACGACCTGTTGATAAAGTCGCTGGCCGTATTGTTGAGGGGTCTCTCCCGCGCGCGGCTGCGTGGGCAGGTGATTGATGCGCAGGAAGACATCGTACGGCGACGCATAGTAATTGCCGTTTTCGTCCTGTTTGAACAAAAGGCCGCACATGTATTGGGCGATCAGCTGCGAAATGTCGTCCACGATCTGTTCGTCGGTGGCCGTCGATACGTCGAGGCGATATTGCGGCGGCAGCAGGCAGTCGGGCGGGATCGTCGGATCCGTTCCCAGGAATATTTCTGCTGTAGGAGAGATTGCAGCCGTACTCGGCGGCGGGCGTATTGTTGCCATTGTCCTGGCGGATCATCGTCGGCAATGTGCGCGATCGCCTGCTGATATTGGGTCGGCCCCCAACCGAAATTGCGGCCCGTTAGCGTCGTTTGAACCAAATCCGCCGGATCAGTGAATTGCCCGTCGAAGTGCAGGAATGTGGGACCCGAATGCGGCTGCAGCGAGCCAACCATCTGCATGGCGTTGCGAGGAGTGGTGGTGAATCCATTCATCGGCAGCGGCAGAGGACTGTGGTCGGTAAAGTCGGCATATGTTCGATTACCCGCTCCCGCCACTCCCTGAAATTCAACGACAAAATGGCAAGAGCGGCAGTTGATCGATTGGCCTGCGAAAGGGCCTGGCATTGGGCCCGTATACACGTTTTGAACTTGGCTCACGGCCGGGTCGCCCGACAGCCAGCGGAGTGTTGACATCCGTCATGTGGGCCGCGAAATATTCGGCGAATCGCGTCTCAACGAATAATCGCTCGCCGATGTTTTGTTCCGCCGGCGCTCCTTCGGCCTCGACTCGTGGAGGAGGCGCTTGGCCCGATCCACAGCTTGCGAGAAAAAATGAAATGATGGCAAGCGACGCAGGAACAACAACAACTCCAACGATCGACTTCCGGCGTAATCCTGTCATCGCTGCTCTCCCTGCGTTGGTGTGGCCGACCCTTTGTGAATGGGAGCCGGAGCAAAGTCCGAATTAGGCTTGGCTCGGAGGCTCTTGACGTAAGCGATGATCTGCCAGCGTGATGGCCCTGGGATGAAGCTCCAATCCGGCATGCCGCGCGTCAGATTCCCATTCCTCAAAAGCCAGAAAATCTCGCCGTCTGTGGCGTTTTGCACTCGGGCGCTACGCAGGCTCGGCCGCTTGCCGTGGCCACGGGCATCCGCACCGTGGCATTGGGCACAGTGGTCGGCGAACATTTTGGCTCCCGCCGCGATGGCGTCGGGCTGGCCGGCGTAGGGATTCACTCTCTGGCGATCCGCGTCGGGAACGTGCTTAAGCCACGACCCGTTGGCCGCAACACAAAGAATCAGCGCCAAAAGTGCCACCATCAACCGGCCCGCTAGAATTCGAGGCCGGATTTCGATAACGCCTTGGGGATGCGGCATCGTTTTTCGATCTCATTGTGCCGACCTGTGAAAACGGCCAAACAGCTGCTGGACTTCGTAGGAGACATTGACACGCGGTAAATCACTCCCACGCTGTTGGCATTCAAGCCGAAATTCGGCGAAAACGTGATCGTGGGCCCCCGCGGAATGGTGAATCCAATGGTGGGCCCGAGGTATTGCGACGTCGCTTTCCAGCCGAAGCTATCGGTGGTACCGAGCCCGCCGTAAAGCTCAAGTCCCGCCGCAAAATTCTCGCGGCAAAACGTGCACGATTTAGCGCTAGCCGCCAGCGCCAAAGGCCGGCTCACGCCAAGCGCGTAGCCGAACTCCCAGGGCTCAGGCTCATTGAGGTCCTTTTCGGAAATGAAGTTTTCTGAAAAATTCCATCCGCGGAAGTTGCTCGAAAGAATCAATTTCATTTCGAGCGAGCGCTCTGTCTGCGCTCGTTCGATGGCATTCGGCACAATGTAGTCGGCGATGCCGTCGTGGCCGGTAATCTCAAGCAAGCTGCGGTCGGCTTCATTCAAATTCTCGTATTCGACGTAGAGGACGGGATTAATGAAGTGCTCGCGAAGCAAAGGACGGAAGCGGTTCTCCCAGCGAAATCCGTTGAAAATGGTGCTGTCGTTCGCGGTCGTTTGCCCGGTGAGATAAACCTCCGTGGTCCACCATGCCGTAGCCCCGTATTCGAGCTCGAGCGTTCCGCTCAGAAACTGATTTCCGTTCCGAGGAGAAGCAGTGGTGCCCTTCATCTCGACTTCGAGGTTGCCCGGCTCCTCAAGTTCGTGTGAGTAAGTAACGAAATAGGGGGGCTCCTGCGCCGCGGCACGCGGCGAAATCAGCACCGCGCTTGCGAGACACAACGACGCAGCCGCAAGCGCCGCCGCATTGCGCCCGAACGCGGGACGAATCTCTTCCCGTAGGAACTGAAGCAAGGCCCTCAGCACGAATGCCCTTCCTGCAGTTGACACCAGCTTTCAACTGGGAGCGCGAAGCATATTGCAGATGTTATTGAGTGTCAACTGATATTTGATATTGGATATCAACAAACGGTTAGCAATCCGTGAAAAATCCTTCACATGGCTAGTCTGTCAAAGGCAAGCAACTGGCGGGAAATAGGTGATTGGAGGAATCGAGTGGGAAAGGCGGCCATCTGCAACCGCCTTCCCACACCCGACGAAACTGGCCTAGAAGTGGAAGCCGATCTCCCCCGTCACCGTGCGTGGTGTGACGTAGTGAGTCCCGCTAAACGTTGAAAGGAAGTTATACAGAGCGTATTGGTTTGCCAGGTTGATGACCGTCACACGGGCACTCCACTTGTAACGGTCACCGTTGAACAAATTGTCGTCCCCAATCGCCAGGTCAAACAGGTTGCGGGCCTGGATCCGGGGCGGGTTCTTGTCGTCGTCTTCCTTGTCCGGCGCCGGTATTTTTACCAGCATCGAGCCATATTGTGACGCGGGACACAGGTTGACGCCCAGGCTTGAACTTATGGGTGTACCGATTGGATTTGTTAGCGTAGGCGGAGCTGCGTGCACGGCGCCGCAGAACAAGCCAGCTTCAAATTGCTGATCGGCGCTTATGCCGGACACGTCGACGATGTCAGTACCCCCGGCGCCACTCGTCCCCAACGGCCCATTGGCGCAATTGCCTCCCGCGCAAGGAACCGGACCGGCTACGAGTCCACTGTCATAACGCCAATTGAATCCGAACCAGGGTCCGCGCTTCCAGGGTTGATATTGCAAATGGGTGGTCTGGTTATATATTTCGTCGTGGTCGATGCGAAAGGGCGTAAATTCCCCCGGCACAGAAACAACCGGAACGGCGCCCGCCCCGCCGATCTGAGGAGTGAAAAACCTCGCCGCAACGCTCGACATCACCACGTATGCCGTGAATCCGTGGAGATTCGTGACGTTCACCTTGGCAGTAAATCCGGGGATCTTGGAATTGTGCCATTCGATCGGAAACGTAATCGGCGTATTGCCCAACACGCTGAAGTCATACGCATTATGTGTTTCTTTCCAGATGTACTCGCCGTCGAAGACCACGTGGCTCCCGAATGCCTGCTGCAACCCGGCGTGGAATTCGTTCCGATAGCCAGGCCTCAATATCGAATCGGCGCCAGGAGTGCAGAGAAGCAGCGGTGACAGGACATCGGAATTGCAGCCGATGCTGGAAAGCACTAAGTTTTCGTTAAACGGCGTTTCCAGCGTTCGCGCGTAAGAAACGCGAAGGACAGTATTGGTCTGCTTGAAGTTGTAGGCGACGCCGAGCCGCGGTTCCGCCTGGTGAGCGGTCGAGAGGCCATTATATAGGTCGCCCCGGATACCCACGTTGAAGTTCCAGTTTCCTTTCGTGATGGTGTCCTGTACGTAGAGGGCGAGTTCCTTCACATCCGTGTGCCCTCGGAAGAAGAAGTCCGTGCTAGTTGCTAGGCCAGCCGGGCACCCGTCCGACGCGGGCAAGGCGGCCGTTCGTGTGAGGTCGTAGCAGCCGAGGATCGGAAGGAAGGCGGGATTCTGGCTGCCACCTGGATTCGACGCGCCCCCGCATGCAACAGGGTCGGTCAGCGACGGGCTGGTGTCGGGGCTGCCGTCTGCATTGAGGCAAACCGGATTCAGCGTTGGATCGACGATTCCAAGGTGATCATTCTCTGTGAGAAGTGTCTGTTCATATTGGACACCTGCCTTGATGTTGTGAATTCCTTTTACATACGAAATGCTCGACCGTGCCCCGGCACTCGTGAGGAAGCGAAGTTGGGAAACACTCTCTCTTTGTAAATCGCTCGGACCAAGGTCTGCGAAGGGATTGGCGCTCGGATAGTAGTTGTACTGGTCGTGCCGCACCCAAACGCCGGTAGTAAGGACGGTGTTGGAACCGAGGAGGCGCGTCCAAGTAGGAGCGATGTTATAGGTCCTGATCTGGGAGCGTTGGTCCGCAGGGCCAACGACGTTGCCATTCGGGTCGAGCCCTCCATTATTCACCACAACCCCAGACCAGGGCGTCGCTAGTTGGGAGTCAAAGGAATTCGGCGTCTGGAACCAGGAGCGCGTAAATCCGAGGTTTAGGTGAAGGGAATCTGCGTTCGAGAGTTGATAATCGAAACGGTCGAACGCGTTTTCTTCATTGCCCTTATCGTGCAGCACAGTGAATTCCGGTGGATCAAGGAACCGGCCAGTGTTTAATCCGCTCACCGAGACGAAATTCCCCCACTTCTCGCCTCCGTAGCCCAAGTTGAACCCACCGTTGGCTGTTCCAAACGTGCCGTAATCGGCCGTCAGGGCGCCGTGTGGTGTCG
Organism: uncultured Acidobacteriota bacterium; assembly: GCA_963754105.1. Lineage (GTDB taxonomy): Bacteria > Acidobacteriota > Terriglobia > Acidiferrales > UBA7541 > Palsa-295. Next base: position 29,834 of record CAVWEZ010000010.1, on the reverse strand, counting down.
TCATGCCCTGGCCGCCGAGCGAGTGGTCACGTCGATCACCAGGCTCGTCTTGTCTCCGTATTCGGCCGGCGGTGCTCCATCAATCACCTCAAGCGACTGAATCGAATCGATCGGGATCTGATTCGAGAATACCTTGCTTTGCTGATCGGTAATCGGCTGACCATCAACCGAGAAGGAGTTTTCTGCGTGATCCCCCAGGCCGTGGAAAAGCCCGTTAGAATCCGCGGCAACTCCGGGCGAGGCGAGCGTGACAAGAGAGCTAACGGACGACGAGGCACTTTCAAGAGGGAGCGTCTGGAAAATCTGGCGGTCTATGTCGGTGTGCGCCGTCGAATCATTTTCGATGAGGTCGTTGCCTGACTCCACCGTTACCGTGCTCGTCGCACTGGCCACTTGCAGACTTATCTTCAGATTAAGGGGCACCACCGAGCGCACCTCCACGTCCTGCACATAGGGAGCGAACCCGGTGGCCGTCACCGTCATGTGATACGGGTTGAATGGGATGTTGTCGATGCTGAAGTTGCCGGACGAATCCGTCATCGCGGTGCGTTCAAGACCGCTTACCGGATTGTGAATGGTCACCGTTGCGCCGACTACAACCGCGCCTGTTGGATCGGTCACCGTTCCCGAAATGCTTGTGGAGCTCCCCGCGTTTTGGGCGCGGGCGGCCAGCTCGAATCCAAGAAGCCCAATTACAACAACTGCGATTCCGAACCAAATATGCAAGAGTTTCATGATATTTCTCCCTATATGAATGCGGGCGCCGCGCATCGGTGCGCTGGGGCGAAAAAATGGATGTGGAAATGCCAACGCGCTGTGCGAAAAACGGCGCGTCGTTTGGAGAAACACCTTTTTGCGGAGCGGATTTACGCCGGGGGAGCGCGTGGGACGCTAGGCGTGCGGACTGCGTCGAAATCGGGCGAAGATCTTTCAGCCGCGGAGAATCTTGCGACCGTGACGGGCGCTAGCTCGGCCCCTTGCGCTGCCGGTTGTGGAATCGCGGCGTGACCGATGTGGCAGGCCTGACAATTGTGGTCGTCTGACGCGTGAGTGTGCCAGTGAGAGGCTGCGTGCACACCCAGCATAGCCACAGCCAGGATCAGCGTCGCGGCCAGGAGTCGTATTGTTATTCGTTTTGCCATGTCCAACTCAGCGTAAAGGTATGCCTCACCTCAAACTTGTAAGAAATCGCCATCGCGGGCGACCGCGCGATATAAAACCGGATCCACGAAGATAGCGATGAACAACCGCGAAATTAGACCTGCCACAATCACGATCGCGAATGGCTTTTGTGTGTCCGACCCAATGCCGGTTGAAAGTGCGGCCGGCAGCAACCCAAGACACGCGACGAGAGCCGTCATCATGATGGGACGCAACCTCAGAAGGGCCGCCTCGCGAGTCGCGGTGCGGATGTCCTTGCCCTCCTGCCTCAGCTTATTAATGAATGACACAAGGATCACCGCCGTCTCAACCGAAACGCCCATCAGCGCCAGAAGCCCGAGGACCGACGAAACGCTGAAGGGAGTGCCGGTGAGTTTCAGCGCGATCAAGGCGCCGACAGGTTCCGTAATCACAACGCCGAAAGCGATTGCCACGGGGAATTTGAAATTGCCATACAGCGCGAATAGGATCATAAAAATCAGCAGCAGCGCGAGCGGACCGATAATTTCCATCTGGTGCTTTGCTTCGAGCAACTCGCTGTACTCGCCGCCCCAGGTGAGCCGATATCCAGCCGGCAGGGATTTTTGGACGTCAGCGATAGCCCGCTGTCCATCCGAAACCGCCCCCTGAAGGTCGCGCCCTTCCACGCTGTACTGGACACCGATGTAACGCGAATTGTTCTCGCGATAAATGAACGAAGCCCCGCTCGCTTCGTGGATGTTCGCCAACTCGCTGAGCGGAATCTGCTGGCCCGAAGACGTGCCGACCAGCAAAGCCCCAATCTGCTGCGCGCTCTCGCGGAATTGCGGCTTCATGCGCACCACCAGATCGAATAGCTTCTCGCCCTGGATTACTTGCGTGGCCGCTTGGCCCCCCACGGCTGCTTGTATTACAGCTTCCACGTCCGCCACGTTAACGCCGTAACGCGCGATCTTGTCGCGGTCCGTGTCAATCAGAAGGCTGGGCTGTCCGAGCTCACGTACCACGGTCAGCTCCGTGAAGCCGGGAACCTGCGACAGGCGGCGCTTGATCTCCAGTGCTTTCTCCTGCAGCACCTTCAAATCGGGGCCGTAAACCTTGACCGCTAACGCGCTCTTAAGTCCCGTCAAGGCCTCATCCACGGCATCTTCGGCTGGCTGCGTGTAATTGAAAATCACGCCCGGAAAAGCCTGAAGCTGCTTCTGAATATCCTCGGTGAGCTCCGCTTTGTCGCGAATCGAACTCGACTTCCACGAGGAGTCGCCATACGGCTTCAGACCAACGTAAAACTCATCGTTGAAGAATCCTGTGGCGTCCGTGCCGTCGTCCGGCCTTCCCAGTTCGGAGCCGACGTCCGTCACCATTGGATACTTCATCAGAATATTGCGGACCTGCGGGCTGAATTTAGCGGCTTCTTCGTACGAAATCGTATAGGGCATTGTGGCGCGAACCCACAGCGCACCTTCATCGAGGTGCGGCATAAATTCAGCGCCGATAAATGGAATCAGCAACAGCGCGCCACCAAAAATACAGAGAGCTACCGCCAGGGTGGTTTTCGGGTGATCGAGGCAGCGGTCGAGTTGCGCCGCGTATTTCCGGCGAACCCATTCAAACGGCCTGTTCACACGGTCCCGCACTCCGCCGCGGAACCAGTAGGAGCACAAAACGGGCACGAGGGTGAGTGTAAGCAGCAATGCGCCCACAAGTGCGACCGCCATCGTGTCTGCCATCGGGCGGAAGAGCTTCCCCGAAGGCCCGGTCAACGCGTAAATCGGAATGTACCCGGCGATAATCACGGCCACAGAGTAAAAAATCGGACGATCCACGTCCTTCGCAAGCAATAACACATTGGTTGAATTTCGATTGCTGGCCCGCGCGCAGGCCGAGCTCACGAAAGATGTTCTCGACCATCACCAGCGTGCCGTCGATGATGATCCCGAAATCAATTGCCCCGATCGAAAGCAGGTTGGCTGCGGCGCCGCGGGCGTGCATGAAAATGAACGCAAAGAGCAGAGCCAGCGGAATCGTGAGCGCCACAATCAGGGCGGCCCTGAAGCTCACCAGAAAGAAAACCAGCACGATGAGAACAAGCAACATCCCCCGCAGCAAATTGTTCTCGACGGTATCCGTCGTCAGCCTCACTAAATCGCTGCGATCGTAAAACGGACGCACTTTCACATCTGGCGGCAGGATGCTTTCGTTCAGCTGTTTTGTCTTGGCCTCCACGCCCTTCAGGACATTCTGGGTCTGGTCTCCCCGCAGCATCAGGATGACGCCCTCGACCGCATCGTCGTTCTTATTGAAACCGAATTCGCCAAGGCGTGGAGCGTGGCCGATGGTTACCTCGCCCACATCGCGCACGCGCACCGGCACGCCATTTTGCGCGCCCACAACCACATCTCCGATGTCCGCTTCGTCGCGCAGCAAGCCGATCCCGCGCACGTAATAAAATTGGCCACCTTGCGAATAGAATCCGCCGCCGGCGTTGGCATTGTTCACCGAAAGCTGCTGGACCACCTGCGGAACGGTGATGTGATATCCATAGAGGCGCGCGGGATCGAGCAGCACTTGGTACTGCATCACCGTGCCACCGAACCCGGAGTCGTCCGCCACTCCACGAACTTGCTTGTACTCGCGCTCGACCACCCAATCTTCGTAGGTCTTCAGTTCCTGAGCAGAGCGGTCCGGACTTTCAAGCACATAGCGATAGACGAGACCCGAGGGGCTGGACAGCGGCGCAAGCGTGGGCGTCACCCCGGACGGGTAGCTGACGTCGCTCAATCTCTGAAAGACAAGCTGCCGTGCAAAATAATCATCAGTATCTTCATCAAACGTTAGGATTACATCCGACAGGCTATAGAGGGAAATCGACCGCATCACGTCCAGCTTCGGCACGCCGTTCATTTCTACTTCGGTCGGCAGCGTGATGAGGCGCTCCACCTCTTCCGCCGCGTGTCCAGGCCACTGCGTGATAATTTCCACCATGGGTGGAGAAACATCGGGGTACGCGTCCACCGGCATATGGGCGAATGAGACGGCCCCTCCGATGACCAGAAACACCACCAGCATCAGAATCAGAAACCGCTGCCGTAACGCGAATCGGACGATGCGATGGATCATTCGTGCGCCCTAGTTGACTCCCGAAGACTCTCAGTGCTGAATCGAATTCGCGAATTGCACGAACAGGCCGCCGTCCCCGACTACCTTCTCTCCCGCGGAGAGCCCCTTTAGAATTTGCGTTTGCCCACTCTCGCTCTGCCCGATTTCCACAGCCCGCCGGGAGAATTGGTTTGCCCCAGTCGCCACATAAACGAAGGGCTGGTTCTCGTCATCCCGCAGCACGGCAGCATCAGGCGCGGCAATCGCGTTTGGAATCGAGCCGGCGGTAACCGTGACCGTGCAATACATATCCTTTTTCAGCTTTTCGCCGGGGTTATCGACCACAATGCGCGCCTGCAACGTTCGCGTATTAGGATCGAGCGCTGGCGACACGTACGAAATTCTTCCGTGGAAGCTTTGGGGGTACGCGTCTGTTTGGACTGTCACATCATCGCCGTTCTTGATGTACGCGAGATCGGCCTGATATACGTTGGCCAGCACCCACACCGTGCTCATATCCGAAATCGTGAACGCCTGCGTCTGTCCGGCCTGCATCACCTGTCCCGGTGAGACCAATCGTTCCACCACCTCTCCGTTGATGGGTGCTATCACGGGGATTTCGGCCGACGACGACGCCTTCGCCACGTCTTCCGGGTTCTTGATCCCCAGAATTTTCATGCTCTGCTCGGATGCATTCAGGTCGGCCTGCGCTTGATTGCGGTCCGATTCGGCTTGCAGAAGGTCGCGCTCGGCAATCGCCTGGTGTTGGTAGAGATCTTGCGCGCGCGCGTAGTTCTTGTCCGCCACGCGAAACGCTTCTCGCGCCTTGATGTATGTATCGAGCAGTTGTGAATAGTCCGGACTTGTCACTTCCAGCATCGACTGGCCCGCGCGCACATGTTCGCCTGGAACAACCAGGATCCTGCTTACCGGGCCGCCTACCTGCGTGATCACCGGGGTTGTTTTGAACGCGTTGTAGGCCACAGCACCTGTTAGCCTCAGTGTGCGCGTTAGCTTCACCGGTTCAATGGTGACCACCTGAACGTGAGCCATCTGATCCGGCGGAATGGTGAGAAGCTCCGGCGTCGCTTCTTTGGACTCCTTCGACGAGAATGAGGTCATCTGGCCCGCGCGCTCGCTACGTCCGGAACCGCATCCCGCCAGCAGCCCTGCGCAAGCCAGCGCCGCCAGTCCCAGCCACCGATTGAGTCTTGAGCACCTTGAATGGATCATGGCAAGCTCCTCGTCCCCACCGCTTCGCGAAGTTGCTCGAGCGCTAGCAGATAGGCTGCCAGCGATTGCCGGTACGCGAGTTGCGTCGCACGGTAACTCCGCTCCGCATCCAGGAAATCCAGCAGGCTCGCCGCGCCGCGCCTATATGAATACTCGCTGATATCGCGGTCCTGCTTCGCCTCGTCTAGGTAACCGGAGCGGTAAATCTGGACGATCTTGTCGTTGGTACCCAGACCTTCGTAGGCATCCTCGACGTCCGTCAGCACCTGCTCGTTCGCCGCCTTTTCCTGCTCTTGCGCCTGGGTTATGGCCACTTGCGCGCGAGCGATTTCTCCCTGGTTGCGGTCAAAAATTGGAAGCTGTATCTGACCGAAGAGCGAGCTGTGCTCACGTCGGCCACGTGGGTGTAATTCACCTGAGCTGTCACGTCCTTTTTGCCCTGCGCCTTCGCCAGTTCGTATTGACTGGTCGCGGACGTCACACCCTGTTGCGCCGCTCGGAGGTCCGGGCGCATGGCCAGCGCCTTGGCTTGTAAGTCCTCGAGATGCGCGTTCAGCGGATGATAGTCGAGCGAACCGGCCACATCGTAGCCGGCCGGCACGGATTCGTACCCGAGCAGTTGCCGCAAATCCGAAAGCGCCTGCACCTTCGCAAGGTCTGCCTGCGAGGCATCCGTCTGGAACTGCAACAATTGCAACTTGATCTTCAAGAAGTCGTCTTCGCTGATATCGCCGGCCTTGTATCGCGCCTGGCTGATATCCACACTATTTTGGAAGCTCTTCAAATCTTCCTGCGCCAAGTCCAGCGCTGATTCGGCGAGTTGCACATTAATGAACTGCGTCGCCACCTGAAACGCCAACGTGCGCTCGTTGTCTGCCACCTGCGACCGAGTGACCGCCGTCTGGTCTTTCGCGGCTTGCAAACGGTGCTGCCGTTTCTTTCCGCGCTCGAACAAATAGCTGATGCCCAGATCAAACTGTGCCGAATTGTCGATATAAGCCGAGCTAAACTGGTCCGGCTGGAAAATAGGGATGAACTGCGCGTCGCCGATCAGCACGGGATTGGGGCGCAGGTTCGCTGTAATTTCCTCGTCCTCGTTTTGCTGGATTGTCGCGCGCGCGGCCAGCAAACTATGGTTGTGCCTCAGCGCCATTTGAATCGCGTCGTCAAGGGTGATTTTCACCGGACCTTGAACGCCTACAGGGGCTTGCGCGGAGGCCGGAATCGCGATGGCGGCCGCGCCAAGGCACACCACCAATGCCACACTTGCAAATCGCACACGTTCTGTACACATAGTCTTCAGCCCTCGTAGCCGAAATGGGACGTGAATTGGCGTGCCGCAGTCGGCACGGGTTTAGAGCGGGGATCTTACGAGATAGGCGGGGCCCGAGCGGGAACGCACCTGATGACGGGATTCGGCGCCAACCCAAAAGCTCTTGGCTCCGGCGTCGGTGCTATCAGGGCAAAAGCCGGGGCTTGGTCGGTTGCGAGAGGGCGGTCGATCGGCTGATGGCTGAGATGGCAAATCGGACAGGTGGACTCGGAGGTGCCCGTGTGATGATGCCAAACGCTCCCTGTAGTCATCGCGACCAAGAGCAGCGCCAGCAGCGCAACAGGAAGAATCAGATACCGGACTTGTTTTGGTTTCTGCATCGCCGCTTGATCGAAAGCAGCCTTACATCACGATCATATAGCAGATGTTCTGTAACTCAAATCAGTTGCGTCTCAACCGTTACGCTAATACATACATGGCAATTAGGCTCGCTCTCGAAGGAAGCTGATCGCGCGATCCCTTAAGGGCCTAATTGGAGTGTTCGAGCGCTTCCTCAACCAGTGCGACGCATTTCTGCACGCGCTCGCGTAGAGGCCCGTCAATTTCTTGATGCCGCACCCGCGACGAAAATAGTTCATCGGCGATGTTGAGCGCCGCCAGCACCGCTACCTTCAACGAGTCCACGATGCGCGTTGCCCCGGCAACCTCTCGCATCTTGCCGTCCACGTACGCCGCCAGTTCGCGCAGATATTCCTCGTTTTGATCCGTGTTGACGTTGTAACTCTGATCGTAAATATCGATTTTCACGTTGTGTCCTCGCTCCAGGGAAGCCGGATCGCGCCATTGTCGGCTATTGCTCGCCCAACTGCAATATCCCGGTGGCTGCCACACTTCCACAGGCTAGCCGCAAGTCAGCCACCTGCATTTCCGTGATAATCTCGTCGCATTCGGAGGTCTGGATGGCGGATGAGATCCAGATTCGAGTCAATGGGCGGACGCATAGCGTCGCTGCAGAGCCGGACACTCCCCTGCTGTACGTCCTCTCCGGCGATCTGCACCTACAAGGGCCTCGATTTGGCTGCGGCCTTTCCCAATGCGGCTCTTGCTCGGTCCTCGTGAATGGTGCCGAAACGCGCTCCTGCGTCACGCTTGTGTCGGCCGTCCGCGGCAAGTTCGTCACCACGCTCGAAGGTTTGCCGGAATGGTATGCGAAGCAGAAAAAGCTCGCAAAAGCACCTGCTCTGCACCCCGTGCAGCAAGCCATCATCGACGAACAGGCCGTCCAGTGCGGCTATTGCTTCAATGGTATGATTATTCAAGCCGCCGAGTTGCTTTCAAAAACGCCGCAGCCCACTGAAGCGGAAATTCGCACTGCCATGAACGGCCATCTGTGCCGCTGCGGAAGTTATCCCCGTATTATCAAAGCAATCCAACACGCCTCCAAAACCATGCATGGAAACGTGGTCGCGGAGGTGCAGCGATGAAATCGCCGGCACTTCCGCACCCTTTGTTCGACCGTCGCGAGTTCCTGAAGGCAGGCGGAGCGCTTATCATCGGATTCAGCAGCGCCGGCTTTATTGGCGATGAGCTAGCAGCGCAAGGCGTCAGAGACTCTGCCGCACGCGGCTCGGTTGCAGGTCCGCCCAATCCCAAGCAAATCGACACTTGGCTCGCCATCCATTCTGACAATACTGCTACCATCTTCATCGGCTACGTCGAACTCGGCCAAGGCTCCACAACATCCCTGCTGCAAGTCGCGGCCGAAGAACTCGACCTCGGCATGAATCAAGTCAGCACCATCCGTCTGGACACCAATCTCACTCCCAATCAAGGCGGCACATACTCGAGCTCCTCCATCGCTCGAGGCAGCCCCGCGATTCGCACGGCCGCGGCCGAAGCCCGGCAAGCTTTGCTCCAGCTTGCGTCCAAAAAATTGGACGCCCCCATCGATCAACTCACGGTATCGAAGGGCATCGTCTCAGCCGCAGCGCCAAACGGCGGCAGCCCACAAAAGTCAGTCACCTATGGTGAGTTGATAGGCGACAAGCGTTTCAATCTGGCCCTCACCGGCACGGCGCCATTGAAACCCGTGGCTGATTACAAATTGGTTGGCGCCAGTCCTGCGCGAAATGACATTCCGGACAAGGTCAGCGGCAAATACGTCTACCTCCAGCATGTTCGTCTGCCCGGAATGCTGCACGGACGCGTCGTTCGTCCGCGCGGCCAGGGCGCGTATGGCGCGGGCGCGAGGGTTTCGAGTCTCGACGAAGCTTCGATCGCCCACATCCCCGGCGCGCGCGTGGTGCGCAAAGGCGATTTCGTCGGTGTTGTGGCCGATCGCGAATGGGACGCCGTTCGTGCGGCCCAACAACTGAAAATTACATGGGAGATGCCCGCCACTCTGCCCGGCAGCGACGGCGTGTATGACGCAATGAGCGCCGAAAAAACTTCCGATCGTGCGGTCCTGGAAAAAGGGAATGTGGAATCCGCTTTCGCCGGAGCGGCGCACGTCGCCTCCGGCACGTATCACGCCCCGTACCAAGCGCACGCTCCCTTCGGACCTAATGGCGCTCTCGCGGACGTGACCCCGGATTTGGCGCTGGTGATCTGCTCGACGCAGGATGTCTACGCCACGCGCAATACCCTGGCGGGCGTGCTCGGATTGCCGCCTACAAAGGTTCGCGTTCAGTATTACGAAGGTTCGGGCACCTACGGCCACAGTTGTTATGACGACGCCGCGCAAGCCGCGGCAATCCTCTCGCAGCTCGCGGGCAAACCCGTGCGCCTCCAATTCATGCGCTGGGACGAGCATGGTTGGGACCTCTACGGCCCCGCCCACGTTGGTGAGATTCGCGCCGCAGCCGATGCCAACGGCAAAATCGTCGCCTATCAGTATGACGGCTGGCATCACAATTGGAGCGCTGTCGAAACCTCCGCGCAGCTTGCGCTCGGAACCCCCGCCGCACCGTGGAGGCTCGGCGCGGCCCAACAAGTAAATCCCAACGATTGCGGCGGAATGTACGCGATCCCTAACGTGCGACTTATCAATCATGAAGTGCCGGCGCTTGGATATCTGCGCGGCGCGTGGCTCCGCTCGCCGCTCGATTTATCCTTCTCCTTTGCGTCCGAGCAAACAATTGACGATCTCGCCCGCCAGCTAGGAATTGACGCCTACGAATTTCGCAAGCGCAATATCGCCAACGAGCGATGGATGGGTGTGCTCGACGCGGTTGCGAAAGCCGCAAAATGGGAGCCGCGCCCGCCCGCCTCGAAAGCTTCAGCGAGTCCGGCAGACGCCAAAATTCTCAGCGGTCGAGGCATCGGCCTGGGTACGCATCTCACGTCGTACGGCGCCGCAGTTGCCGAAATCGACGTAAATAAAGAAACTGGCCAAGTCATTGTGAAGCATATGTACGGCGCGATCGACGCCGGCCTCGCCGTAAATCCCGGGTTTATCGAGAATCAGATCAGCGGCCAATTGGTCCAAGCCACGAGCCGCATGCTCCACGAGGAAGTAACATTCAATGAGACGAATGTCACCAGCCTCGATTGGAACAGCTATCCCATCCTGCGTTTCGAGGAATGCCCCGAGGTGACGCCGGTCGTGGTGCAGCGCACCGACCAAAAATCAACAGGCGCGGGTGAAGAAGTAATGGCCGCGGCCGCGGGCGCCATTGCCAACGCGTTCTTCGACGCCACCGGCGTCCACATGCGCGAATTCCCGCTAACCCCGAAGCGAGTCCTCGCCGCCCTCGCCCCTGCCTAACCACTGTCGCCCCTCCTAGACAGAGGTAAGGTCCGGGGTTTTGGCGTCGGCAGAACCATGCAAAAATGGTTGGTGCTCAGTGTGAGGACAGGCGAGGAATTTCACGCCTCCGGTCACAAGGTAAATGATGAAGGTGAAGGCATCCGTTGCCTACGAAGGCAGAAAGCAGCTCTCTTTCAAAGAACTCGACCTCAGCGATCCCGGCCCGGAAGATATTCTCGTCCGCATCGTTGGCGTGGGCTTGTGCCACACTGACGTGAAAGCTCTCCAGGGAGAGATGGCTGTGCCGAAGCCGGTCGTGCTCGGCCACGAAGGCGCCGGCGTCGTCGAACGCACCGGCGAACGCGTCACCAAAGCCAAACCTGGGGATCACGTTGTGCTCACTTTCGATTCCTGCGGTATTTGCCGCCCGTGCAGCACCGGATATCCCGCATACTGCGCGCAGAACATGGCCCTGAACTTCCGGGACGCGCGAGAGGGCGCGGCCGGCTCTTTCCACGATGGAAGCGAAGCGATTCACGGACATTTCTTCGGTCAGTCGTCTTTTGCGAACTACGCGCTCACAACCTCGCGCAACACGATTCCCGTGCGAAAAGATGCTCCGCTAGAAATTCTAGGAGTGCTCGGTTGCGGCGTTCAGACCGGCGCCGGAGCGGTGATGAATTCTCTCCAACCTCCGCCCGGCAGCTCCATCGCGATCTTCGGCGTTGGTCCCGTGGGACTCAGCGCCGTGATGGGCGCCGTCATACGCGGCTGTGCGGAAATCATCGCCATCGACGTTCTCGAGCAGCGTCTCGAAACGGCCAAGCAGCTCGGCGCCACCCGCGTTGTGCAGGCAACTGGAAAACTGAAGATCGCTGAGGAAATTTGGCGCGCCGTTCCCGGCGGCGTGAACTATGCCCTGGACACCACGGGCCGCGCCCTCATCTTCGAGCAAGCCATCGCATCGCTCGCCACAAAAGGCTCCTTCGGCTTCGTCACTGCGCCGACGGGAAGTCCGGGCCTGAATCTGTCCGCAGTGATGATCGGTGGCCACAGCGTTCGCGGAATCGTCCAAGGCGATAGCGTCCCGGACACTTTCATCCCCTACCTGATCGACCTGCACATGAGCGGCCGCTTCCCTTTTGACAAGCTGATCGCCAAATATCCCTTCGATCAAATCAATCAAGCCATCGCAGACCAAGCCAGCGGCAAGGTCGTGAAGCCGGTTTTTACGTTCCCGCAGTGAAGTTGCTGCATTCGTCCTTCGGTCCACATCAGCAACCGTTTGCAATCACCCCCGCCGCATGCCAGCCTAAGCTTGGAGCTGATGTGTCTGACCTGATAACGAACGGGAATCCCGTGCTGGCCGTCCCCGCCGATGGGGACGAAGGCCGCATAATTCCGGAACGTTTCGCCTCCGGTGTATTTCGCCTGCCGGTTGCTCGGACAAACCTCGCCGCCGCTCTCTTCGCCGGACTCGCGCTGCGTCTTTTTTTCGTGATCCGCTTTCCATTCTCCGCGGGTGACACCAAATTCTACGACGCGCTCGCCCGCAACTGGCTCTACCACGGTGTCTACGGTCTCTTCGTCCAAGGTCAATTGGCGCCCACCGACATGCGCGTCCCCGGATACCCGGCATTTCTGGCCGCCGTTTACTCTCTCTTCGGACCTAGCCACCAGGCGGTTCTCATCGCTCAGGCAATCGTCGGTTTGGTCACTTGTCTCGGCATCGCAGCAATCGCGGCCCGCCTCGCGCCCGCGGCCCTGCGAAGAAAAGCCGCGACGGCGGCTATGTGGATTGCGGCGCTTTGTCCGTTCACGGCAAATTACGACTCGATTTTGCTCACCGAAGCGCTCGCCATTTTCTTTACCACCTTCGCCCTGCTGATTTTTATCTCGCTCCTCGACCATCCTTTCATCGCGCGCGCCAATTTGGCATCGACGCGAAGCATTCTCTCGTTCGCGGGATGGGTTGCATGCGGGGGCGCCTTGGTTGGCGTCGGTACTCTCATTCGCCCGGAGACACCACTTGTCCTGGCGGCCGCCGGTGCCATATTCACGATTCGCTTGCGCCACCGCGAAGACTGGCCGAAGTTGATTCTCACAATTTCCTGGATGGCCGCCGGTCTGCTCCTGCCTTTGCTGCCGTGGGCCGCGCGAAACGCGCGTGTACTGGGACGCATCCAGTTTCTCGCCCCCCGTTACGCCGAGACGGAGGGTGACTTCATTCCCTACGGTTTCTTCAACTGGACGCGAACTTGGATGGTGCGGCCCGAAGAAAACTACCTCGTGCCTTGGAAGCTGGGCAACGCCCCCATTCCGATCGGGAGTCTGCCCCCTTCCGCCTTCGATTCCATCGCCGAACGCAATCATGTAGCCCGGTTGCTGACCATCTACAACGCCTACTTGAAAATGTCCCCCCTGCTCGATCGCGAATTCGAGCTTCTCGCTCGTGAGAGAACCGCGCGCCATCCTCTCCGCACTTATCTCGTCATCCCCATTGACCGCATTGAGGCCATGTGGTTCGCGCCGCGTGGGCGTTCCCTCGGCTATTCAGGCGCGCTGTGGCCGCCTACAGAGAAATGGCGCGAAAATCCGTGGGATTTCGGCGTCACCGCCGCGTTTGGACTCCTGAACCTTGCGTATTTCGGCTTTGCAATAGCTGGCGCATGGCATTGCCGCGCGCGCTACGCGATGGCCATGTTGATCGCGTTTGTATTGATTCGCAGCGCGTTTTTGACCAGTCAAGTATCCATCGAACCGCGCTACGTAATCGTTTGTTTCCCCGCATTTTTGGCCATCGCCGCGCAAGCCTTCGCGATCTCGCGATCCTCCCTGGCACCAAGGCAGGGTAAAGTCAGAACTCTTGTAACGGTGCCTTAACGCGACCACCGGCGACCTGTGGTCCACTTCCAATTCCCAAATCGGCGGCCGTCACAAATGTTCTTTGCAAAATGCGGTAAGCGCTCTTTTCCCAAATTCGTGTCGCGGTCTTTCTCCCTTCTCGTCTTGTGTCTCGCCGTAGTTTGTTTGGCGTCTGCTCAGACGCCTCCGCAGAATATCCAGGTCGAACAGATTGGCACGGAACCGGGCAACCAGCAGACGCCTGATTCCAATCCTGAAGCCTCGTCCCAGCAGCCCGAGGCCGATCCGGTGACGCTTTTTCCCCACTCGAACGCCGCTCGCTACTGGATTTCCGGTCAGGCCAACGTCGTTCTTCAATGGCACGGGTCGTTTCCGGCGAAATACAGCGGCCCAAACAGCCTCCGTTCACAGCGTGAAAACGCTACTTCGAAGGTCTACACCTTGTATCTAGGGTACGAACTCACACCCACTACCGAAGTCTTCCTCGATATCGAAAGCGCCGGAGGTCACGGAATCAGCAGCGCCCTCGGTCTGGCTGGCGTCACGAATCTCGATGTCGTGCGCAACACCACCCTCAGCCAGAACCCTTACGTCGCGCGGCTGATGCTGCGCCAAATTATTCCACTTACGGACGAGCGCATCGAATCCGATCGTGATGAGCTGCACCTCGCCACGTCCCTGCCAGCGCGGCGAATCGAATTCCGCCTCGGAAAATTCGACCTGGCGGACTTCTTCGACGCCAATACCTACGGCTCCGACAGCCATCTGCAGTTCCTCAATTGGACCGTCGATAACGATGGCACCTACGATTACGCCGCCAATACCCGCGGTTATACGGATGGAGTCCTCATCGAATACGACGACCATTGGTGGACCGTCCGCTTCGCCGAAGCTTTAATGCCCAAAGTGGCAAATGGCATCCATCTCGATGCAGATATCGCGCGCGCACGCGCCGAAAATCTCGAGTTCGAGGCTCGTGGAAAGTTGATTGCACATCGCGCTGGCACCGTGCGCCTCCTCAGTTATCTCAATCACGCCAACATGGGCAACTATCGCGAGGCAATTGACGATTACCTCGCTGGCCCACAAACTTCTCCGCCAAACATCGTCTCAACCCGCCTCCAGGGACGCCATAAATATGGCGTCGGGCTAAATTTCGAGCAGGAAATCGGTTCGCAGATAGGCATTTTCGGCCGCCTCGGCTGGAGTGACGGTCGCAATGAATCTTTCGCCTACACCGAGGACGACCGCACTCTCGAACTCGGCGCATTCACCAAGGGCGATTGGTGGCATCGCCGCAATGACCGCGCGGGCGTCGCATTCGTAGCAAACGGAATCGTTGCCGCCCATCAGCAGTATCTCGCGCTCGGCGGGCTCGGCTTCCTGCTGGGAGATGGCGGCCTTACCTCTGGTCCCGAGAAAATCGTGGAGGAATTCTACACCGCGCATCTTTGGCGAGGCTTTTTCGCGTCCTTCGATCTTCAGCACATCAATAATCCTGGCTACAACCAGGATCGCGGCCCCGTCACCGTCCCGGGCCTTCGCTTCCACGTTGATTTCTGAAAAACGAACTTGTTTCCCGAAGAAATAACTACACTTCGCCCCCACCCGAGTCAGCCTTTCGCCCTATTGCGGTGTTTTCGGCGTGTGGACCCCGGTCATCGGCCGAACGTTTTTCGGCGTGATTCCGGATCCCGGAGCAACGCCATGCGTGGCGCCCGGCGGCACCGGGTTCGGGTTGGAATTCGACTCTCCTTGGCTCCCGGGCGGCGGAGCCGCGGGCGGGGGGAAAAGCGGCTGCTTCAGAATATCGAGCACTTCGGGCGGAAGCTTGTCGGCCTGCGCCACGAGTGC
Source organism: uncultured Acidobacteriota bacterium (assembly GCA_963754105.1). Lineage (GTDB taxonomy): Bacteria > Acidobacteriota > Terriglobia > Acidiferrales > UBA7541 > Palsa-295. The sequence continues at coordinate 14,622 of CAVWEZ010000010.1, read as the reverse complement.
CGCTGTTTGCCACATCTGATCGTCGCTCAGCACCGTTTTGAAGCTCGGCATTGCCGTCATCCGAATGCCGCTTTTGATCTTCCAGTACGTCTCGCCCACCGGATCGTCCGTCACGTACCCGTCCGGCAACAAAAGGTGAGGTGGCGAAGGGTACATCTCCGGCTCTGGGCGCGTAGCCTTCTCAAGCATACCGTGGCAACCGCAACCTCTCCGGTACGTTTGCGCTCCAGCCATTAAGTCGGCGGTCGTGAAAGTCGCTAGGTCCCGCTTGGGCGCCTCACCGTGAATTCGCGCCGCAAGCGCCACGCCCGCAATCAAGCGCTCGAAGGGAAATGGGCGATCGGAGACGGCCGCCGGCGCCAATCCGGAGAAAAGATACACAGCGATTACCAGCGGAACGAGGATCAGCCCCACGATGATACCGCCAACAAACTTTCCCATCGACCTTGCCTCCTTTGGTGCCTGCACCGGGCCACCAGGACCCACCAAGAATCGCACGACAGTTTACGCCCCGTCAGGACTTTTTTTGATAAACTCCAGGGCAAGCGGTTGGCGAACGAGTTCGAAAAACTTTAGGGTGGGGGCCAGGATGGTGGCATGGCCACGCCCCAAAGCGCTGGTGAGCTAATTCAGTACCTCCATTTGAAGCTTGCCGCGCTTGGCCAGCCCGCAGGAAAGAATTTGAACGATTCGGACCTCCTGCAGATAGCCCAGCCTCTGCTCCGCAACTACTACGAAAAAGAACGCATCCTTGGTAGCTACTTGTGTCCCGCCGATGCGCGGATCCAATCGTTTCTCGACGAGCATCTGCGCGATTGCTGTTCTGGCGGCGTACCTCGCCTGCCGACGACCACTTTCGTCCTCGACCGCGCAGGACTGGCTCGCACCATGTCCTTGCCGCCGGACGCGAACAGTTTCGCTTCTCCCTATCTCCGCTCCTACCGGGTCCCGCAAGGTGTGCTCCATAATCCCCACAGCGACCGCCGAACCACCAGCGGAGTGTTCCACATCGCTGAGGGCGGCTTCCCGATTCCCGCGGACAAGCAGGCAGTTCCCTTGCAGGCCTTCGCCGCTCTCTTCTTAGCGGCCCTCCACCCCGCCGCCTGGTGTTCTCGACTCTTCCGTTTACCGCCGGACAGGAGGATCAGGCGCGCCTGTTCGTTTCGTTGTTGCTTCGGCCTCTCGTCTGTCCTGCCACTGGCGCCGACCCGCACAAAAGCATGGAGACTCGCTTCTTCGCTCCCGGAAGCTTGGTTAGCAATCTGGATTTCGTCGAGTCGATTTTCGGCAACGGCGGCGATCCGCATCTTCCGGAGAATGACGCCGCGCTAGACGTCGCCCATTGGACCGGCCACACCGGCTGCGTAATTCTCGCGCCTCATCTGGTCGGCATGAAGAAGAGCAGCTCTCGGCCTCCCGCACGAAAGCGACGCCACCGAGCGCCAGAAGCGCGATCGCATGTACTGGCGCGATCCGGATGAACCCTATAACGACGCCGCTCCATTCAAAATCAGCTGCCGCGATCATCGCGGAGTCATTGTCACCATCATCGCGGACAATTATTACGGCTACTGCAAGAAGGAAGTGAAGACGCAGATCAGCTACGCCGCGAATCTTTTCGGCCTCTGCCAAGAGGAGCACGCGGGCGGCGCCATCGCGTTTGCCACCTACGTTCTAGGCCAGGAGTTTTACGCCGGCCGCACCGTCAGCCTCAAGAAAACCACCTTCGAGCAAGCGATGCAATTCCTCGGACGGCTTGGTCGACCGCAAACCGGAGGGCTATGCTGTCGACCGCCGCTATCCCGAGATTTTCTACCTCCCCGAAGACGCGGTTTTCGCTCTGCGGGACGGTTTCGTCCGCTGGGGAAGCGAGGGCCGCGCGCACAGATTGACCCTGCGTCCCACCTCCGTTTACGTCCTGCCATCGGGCTTTCGCGTCCGCCTGGAAAAGCAGCTTCACGGCGCGGCCTGGAGACTCATCGGTTCGCGGCCGCGCGGCACACTTTGCCACAAACCCTGTACCGTCTCCGGCGGCGGCAAATCCGAAATCTCCAAATCCATCGCCGATGCCCTATCTAAAAGGCCCTGTCTACGTTCGCGACTACCGCGACGATATGGATAAGCTGGCAGCGATCCTCAAACGCGATTTCTCCTCCATCTACAAATCGCGTCCGCCGGACGATCGCTCCCGCCGCCCCATCCTCAGCTCGGAGCGCACTCTGGGATCGGTGATCCAGCTCTTCACGCCCTCGCCCGAGTACACGGATCGAATACAATGACTGGGTGCGGCAACTGCCGCAGACCACCCGCCAGCTCCTGTTCACGGTCAAGCGCTACTATCGCCCCGAATGGGGAGACAACTGGCGCGAGCACTTCACCGTGGATCGCATCAATGGCTTTCTTGGCCACGAGCTGAAATTCGAGAATCAGCCGCTCGTCAGCAATTACCTGCGCGTCGGATACGATCGCGACCGCGCATGGCGCATCTACAAGCTGCGCCCGGACTTCTTTCCCGCCGAAAAGGTGCAGGTCGAGGACGACATCACCGCCTCGGTCGTCCTGCCCCGCGACAGCCTCAACGATCTCGACCGCGAACACAAGAATCCCAGCGTCAAGCTCGTCGCCAATTGCGAGACATTTCCTCTTTCAGCGCCCGGACGAAGCCATCCATCCGCGGCGCGGACTGGCAGGCGGAAGCCGATATCGCGAGCCCCGGCACTTTCTCTCCAATTTCGAGCCGCTTACCGTCGACCAGGCACGCGGCCTCGTCGATCACGTGGTCGAATTTGACCGCTACACCGATCCCATGAAACGGCTCCTGGAACGTTTTGTCGCTCGGAACTCCATGAAGCAAACGATGGGAAGGCTTACGTCGTTTCCTCCGCACATCCACGTATAGTCGATGGCAAGCCTTCACAGAATCCGCGCTATCTCCAGAAGCGGCCTGACTTGGTCGCTCCGCGCGAATCATATCTCGCCGAGATTGCTGCTCGCCTGGAACGCGAGATTCCCGCCGCCCGGCCCGTTCACTTTCCTGTCAACGCCGTGCTCTCCGGACGCCGCAACAGCCCGCCCGACCCTGCACACGGCCTCCCGCCCCTGGCCGTCTATGGACCGATCCATTATCAGGAATTGCCCGAGCTGTTCATGGAGTTGATTTCCAGCCTTACCGGCAAGTCCCCGGCCACCACGGGCTTTGGCAGCGAAGGCGCGCTGACCAAAGGCCCGTTCAACGCGCTCTGGCCCGTCGTGGACCTCAACAACGCCATCGTGGACGCGATCCTTACCGGCGACATGGGCTTTACCACTTCGGCCGGGTACATCGGCCCCCATTTTCGCGTGGATCACGATGTCAGCCTGCTCGTCCCGGAGATTTGGTGCCGCATGAGGCCCGCGGAGCGCGATCCCGACTTCCTCATCGAGCCACGGTTACCTGGAGAAGATGGAAGATATCGTCGTGAGCGGTCGCACGGTGCTCGCCAGCCGCCTCGGATATCGCATCACCACGTTGTTCGTCGACCGGTTCCTCGGCCGCATTTTCGAAACGCCGGATTCCGTGTTCCCTCTGGAAATGCTTCGCCCGGAACTGCAGGATCTTGAGATGTTTGCTGCGGGTGTTGACGCCATCGTCGAATCCCAGCGCCGCGTGGCAATGAACTATTTCGAGGACGGCAGCATCGAAGCTGCGTGTCCTCCACTGCGAGCGCTGCTCGAAATCATGGCACACGGCTCCTACCGTGGCATGGGCGTGGATCATCCTGAAATTCGTGCCGCCTTCACGCGCGAAACCCTGCTCGCAAGCGATTGGTACCGCGAACGCCTTCAAGTGAAGCAAGCGCGCGACATCGCGCTCTGGCAGCGCCACCTCCGCTCCCTCGAGAGCTTCCGTTTGGCGGGGCGCGATCTCGCCAAAGATGTTATGGATGTTGAAGCCCGTCTGTCTCTTGCCCGCACGCAACTAGCGCACGTCTCTTCACCAGCATTCCTCGGTGAACTCGTCGGCACCATCGGCGCCGATCCGTTTCACGGTCAAATGCCACCTTCGTCCGCCTCCGCATCGTGATAATTTTGAATGGAAATTCTTTTCACTCTGTTTCATTTTGATGTCGACGCGCCGACTGAAAGTGATTTCGCGCTCTGGCTTTGCGCAAATTTTATGAGCCGCCCAGCGCGCAAAAATTTCTCCAATTCGATTTCCAGAAATTTTCCTTCGCTAACACTCTTGAATTCAATCCGATTCGTCCGTCAAAGTTAAAAGGTATTACAAACTCGTGATCGATAGGCCTGTTGACATACGCTACGCCGATCGATAGCATTCGCGGGGGGAATTTCCTCAAATGGAAAAAGCTACGGTCAAGGTTTCGCCCAAATTCCAGATCGTCATCCCAAAGTTAATCCGCCAAGAGCTCAACATCGAGCCGGGACAGGAACTCATGATGTACGCGCTCGATGGCTCGTTGCGGCTCGTGCCTCATCGCTCCGTCAAGGAACTCAAAGGCATCGCCAAGGGCATGCGCTGGAAAGAAGACTATCGTGACCACTCGGAGCGGTTCTGAGCTGTACCTCGTGGATTCCTCAGGTTGGCTCGAATATCTCACCGAAGACTCGAAGGCGGCCTCCTTCGGAAATTACTTAGAGGGCGAGGCAACTGTCCTCGTGCCTTCGGTCGTGATCTTCGAAGTGTATAAGCACCTCGCCAAGCATCGTGGTAAGTCCGTCGCTGATCGCTTCGCATCGCAGGCGCTCGGGCGCAAGGTAGTTCCGTTGGATGAGACCATCGCGCTCGCTGCCGCCAACCTCAGCCTCGAACACCGCCTCTCCGGTGCCGACGCCATCGTCTACGCCACTGCCCGCGTCTGCCAGGCCCAGCTCGTCACCGCCAACACCCGCTTCCGCGGCCTCCCCTCCGTCATTATCCCCTGACGCGGCGGTTTGGCCTCGGCGCGGACTTCCGCAGTCTGGCGATCCAGATCGCGATCCTTGCTCGCCCGAAGAAGCAGTGATTTGAATTTTGGGGGACTTGCCGACACGTGGACCATGACAGGGCCCGGCTTTCGTCGGGCCCAGCGGTCACAAACGCAAAATTGTCCGAGGGGGTTTAGCTTAGCGCTTTCTTCAGCCGCTTCGTGGTTTTCAATAACTGCCGCTTCAGCGCGTCGATCTGCTTCGAAATATCCTCGAGTTCGCCCTTGGCCAGCACTCCGGCCTTCGCTACCTTGTGTGCCGTGCGATCCGCCTTACCCATCGCCGCGCCAATCTTCATCGCCGCGTTCTTGAGTCTGTTCTTTTTCGCCATTTTTCGTTTTCTCCCTTCAGCCGCACCGAGAGTATCTCACGCACCGCGAAGAAATTCTTTACCTAACGTTCCGACGTCAAGGCTCGTCCTCCCGGCGCTCTAGGACAACCTGTAGCGCCACCCCTTCAGGGTGGCATCTTGCTTCTTGCGGTGCGCGCAAATTGAAATGATACCGCCTGGGGTATAACCTCTTCGATTCTCGGCTAGCCGGATCGAGAACAAGCGTCCCCGGAAGAAATCGCTCATGGATCTGCAATTGTCAGGCAAGCTCGCGCTCGTCACCGGCGCTTCCAAAGGCATTGGCCGCGCAATAGCCATGGCTTTGGCCGAAGAAGGCTGCAATCTCGCTCTGGTCTCCCGCGATCTGGCGGCCCTGAACAAAGTAGCCGAAGCGATAAGTCTCCGATTCTCGCTTTCGGTGCGTGTCCTCCCCGCCGATCTCTCAAAGCAGGACCAAATCGAACGCGTGGCCACGGAATTTTCCGAATTAGATATCCTCGTCAACAACGCTGGCGCCATTCCGCCCGGTAACCTACTCGCGGTCGATAACGGCGCTTGGCGCGCAGCATGGGATCTGAAAGTCTTCGGATATATAAGTATGTGTCGCGCGATGTATCCGAGTTTAAAAAAACGGAAGGGCGTCATTGTCAACATCATCGGCGCCGCCGGCGAACGTCTCGATCCCAACTACATTGCTGGTAGCACCGGAAATGCAGCGCTCATGGCGTTCACGAAGTCTCTGGCCAAAGGAGCCGCAAAGGACGGCATGCGTGTGGTCGGCATCAATCCCGGTCCGGTGGCAACCGATCGTCTGCAGACGATGATGCGAGGTCGCGCCAAAACCCAATTTGGCGATGAGTCGCGCTGGCAAGAATTTCTCAGCACCATGTCTTTCGGCCGCGCCGCCACCCCGGAGGAAATCGCCAGCGCCGTAGCTTTCTTCGCATCGCCGTGCTCCGGCTATACCTCCGGCACGATCCTCACCATCGACGGCGCCCCAGCTGACCGCACCACGCCTCATCCTCCTGCTTCCCGAGGAGTCGTCATTCTGAGCGAAGCGTCCCGCGTTTTTGTTTTTCCGCGAATCGCGCGGGACGCGCAGTCGAAGGACCTCTCTTCGATGTGACCAGCCTACTCACGGCCAACTGCCGTTCAAGCAAACAGCCCTTCCCGATGCGCGGGCTCTATTGCAGGACTCGTCGCGGAATCCACTTGTCCGAGCGGAGCCTCTGAACTCAGCATCTCCGCAAATTCTTTACACCAACAACCGGATGAAATCGCTTGACAAATCATGCTACGGTTATCGCCGGTCGCGAGCCGCGCTCGCGCCCAGGTTTTGTCTTGACCAAGGTGAAAGGAAAAATGGGAGCGAAGATGGAAGAGTGCAGGAAACAGGAGTTCAGTACGGACCGGCGCTACTCGTCGCCGCTGCACCACTATCCGCCCGTCGGGGAGCTGCCGAAATTCCCGGAAAGCCTCCCCGACCCGGGCCAGCCGCCGTACATTCTACCCGTCATACGTGTCGAGTAGAAACACACGTAAGTACATGAAAATAAAGGTTCGGTGTCACTCCTACCCGTCACAAAAGCGGGAGGTGCCATTCCGCGGCCTCTGGCTCCTTTCAAGCTTGGTTTTAGCTTAAAATTAGATATGGAAACCATTCAAATCACGCTGCCGGATGGCGCGACACGCGAAGTGCCCAGCGGCACCACCGCCGGCGCAGGTCGCCGCGCAAATCTGGCCGCGCCTAGCGAAGGAAGCCCTGGTCGCGCGCGCCGATGGCGAACTTGATCGATCTTTCGCGCCCGCTCGATCACAGCGTCAAGCTCTCGATCCTCACCTCGAAGGATCCCGACGCCGTCCAGGTTTTCCGCCACTCGGCCGCGCATCTTCTCGCCGCCGCCGTCCTCGAACTTTACCCGAACGTGAAACTCGGCATCGGCCCGCCGATTGAAAACGGATTTTTCTACGAATTTGTGCGCGACGAGCCGTTCACGCCCGAAGACCTCGAAAAAATCGAAGCGAAGATGCGCGAGATCGCCGCGAAGGACGTTCCCAACGAGCGCAAATTTATTCCCAAGCTCGAAGCGGTCGAGCTCTATCGCAAGTCGAACCAGCAATTCAAATGCGAGCTGGTCGAGGAAAAGGCCACCGAGCCGATGGTGTCGTTTTACACCACCGGAAAATTCATCGATTTCTGCCGCGGCCCGCACATTCCCTCCACCGGGCGCATCAAGGCGTTCAAACTGATGAACGTCGCCGGCGCCTACTGGAAGGGCATGGAAGAAAATCCGCAGATGCAGCGGATTTACGGCGTCTGCTTCATCGGACCAGAAGGAACTCGACGAATATCTTCACAGAACTCGAAGAAGCCAAGCGCCGCGACCATCGCAAGCTCGGCGCAGGAACTCGATCTTTTCAGCATTCAGGACGAAGCCGGTCCCGGCCTGATTTTCTGGCACCCCAAGGGCGCGCATGATCCGCAAGCAGATGGAAGACTGGCTGCGCGATGAGCTGCTCCGCCGCGGCTACGATCTCGTCTTCACTCCGCACATCATGCTGCTCGATCTCTGGAAGACCAGCGGCCACGCCGAATTTTTATCGCGAAAACATGTTCGGCCCGATGGAAGTGGAAAAAGCCGATTACCAGCTCAAGCCCATGAATTGCCCGGGCCACATTCTGATTTTCAAGTCGCACCTGCGCAGCTATCGCGAACTGCCCGTGCGGCTGGCCGAGCTTGGCACCGTCTATCGCTACGAACGCTCGGGCGTGCTGCACGGCCTGCTGCGCGTGCGCGGCTTCACGCAGGACGACGCGCACATTTTCTGCATGCCGGAGCAGATCGAACAGGAAGTGCAAGGCTGCATCGAGTTCGCCTGGGAAGTGCTGCGCGTTTTCGGCTTCGACCGCTACGAAGTGGAGCTTTCGGGCGGCGATCCCGACGCAGCCGGAAATTTATGCCGGGACGCATCGAGGATTGGAAACGCGCCGAGGACGCGCTGACAAACACGCTGAATCGCATGAACGTCCCGTTCAAATATATGCCCGGCGAAGCCGCGTTCTACGGCCCGAAAATCGACGTGAAGCTCGTTGACGCCATCGGCCGCCCCTGGCAGCTCACCACCGTGCAGTTCGATTTCAATCTGCCGCGGCGCTTCGAGCTGGAATATGTCGGCGAAGACGGCGCGCGCCACCAGCCGCTGATGGTGCATCGCGCGCTGTTTGGGCTCGGTCGAGCGCTTTTTTGGCGTGCTCATCGAGCATTACGCGGGCGCGTTTCCGGCGTGGCTCGCGCCGGTGCAGGCGGCTGTGCTGCCGTTGAGCGAGAAATTCAAGGAGTACGCGGAAAAAGTCACGCAGCGGATCTGAAAAATGCCGGCTTCCGCGTGCATCTCGACGACCGCAACGAAAAGCTGCAAGCGAAAATCCGCGACGCGCAAATGCAGAAAATTCCCTACATGCTGGTCATCGGCGGCAAGGAAGCCGAAGCCGGCACCGTCTCCGTGCGGCATCGCACGAAAGGCGACCTGGGCCCGCGCCCGCTCGATCAATTCATCGCCGATCTGCGGCAGGAGGTGGACTCGCGCGCCGTGCAGTAGCGCATGATAATTTACATGAGCTATAAATCTATATGAAGGTCATCCCGAGGGCAGCGAGGAATCTGCTTTTCTCTTTCGCAGTTCTGTGCCTCGGCGTTCCGCTCAGTTCTCCCGCCGCTCCTCAACCGCAGCCTGATTCCGACTGGATGGGCAAAGCTTTTGCGGCCCGTCTTTGACGAATTCTTTCCCATCCAGCACGGCGAAGGAGACTTCATCGCGGTTCGCGCCCATCGAGATGGCACGAATGATTTGCCGGAGTTTTCCATCGTGTTCGAGGATACGCAGAACGCTCGCGCGATTCACGCCACGCTGCGCGAAGCGCAAGGCTCTTCACTCTATCAGCAACTAGCGGCCCTGCATGCCAAGGACCCCGCGAAATCCTACGCGGAGCTGAAGCCTGACCTGAAAGTTCAGACCTGGAATCCCACCGCCGATCAGTGCCCGGCCATCGCGGCTCAACTCAAAGCGTTCAACAACATACAATTCGTCCGGCCCCGCGACGACGATCCCGTCGACGAGCATCCCATCCTTTATCAGTTCCACGAATCGGTGGACGGCGGCGATTCCGAGGTCACCGAGTTTGAGGAGACGCGCGCATTTCCGAAATGGGCCAACGAAACGCACAAAGCGCTGGACGCCTGCGCCGCATCGGCGCCGGGAAAGTGACCATGGACACAAAATCCGCAGCGCGAAAACATTTTGAATCCGCCCGTGACTGGCTGATCGCCCTCAGCCACCGCATCCACGCCCATCCCGAGCTGGGCTTCGAGGAAGAGCAAGCCTCGTCCTGGCTGTGCGAGTCGCTGGCTGACGCCGGCTTCGCGGTGGAAAAGGGTATCTGCGATTTTCCCACGGCGTTTCGCGCCCGCGCCGGATCCGGTCCGCTGCACGTCGGCATCTGCGCCGAATACGATTGCCTGCCGGGCATCGGTCACGCCTGCGGCCACAATATCATCGCCGCCTCGGCCGTTGGCGCAGCGCTGGCCGCGGCCAAAGTGGCCGACGAAGTCGGCCTGACGGTGAGCGTGATCGGCACGCCGGCCGAAGAAGTGGGCAACGCCGGCGGAAAAATTCTGCTGCTCGAGCGCGGCGCGTTTGCCGGCATTCATGCCGCCATGATGGTGCATCCGGCGCCGTTTGACATGCTGCGCGCAAAGATCATCGCCGCGTCCATGTTTGAGGTTCATTGCACGGGGAAAGAGTCGCACGCCTCGGCTTTTCCGGAGCTGGGCGTGAACGCGGCCGATGCGCTGACCATCGCGCAAACGGCGATGGGCCTGCTGCGCCAGCATATCCGCGTCCACCGATCGTATCCACGGCATTGTGACCAACGGCGGCTCCGCCCGAATGTGGTTCCGGCCCACACTTCGGCCAAGTACATCGTTCGCTCCGAGACTCTGGAGCAACTCGCGGAATTGCGGCCCAAGGTCTACCGCTGCTTCGAGGCCGGAGGCCTCGCCACAGGCGCGAAAATCGAGATCACCGGCGGCGACAAACCTTACGCCGAGATGCTGCACGACGACGTCCATGGCGGAGTTTTACCGCAAGAATTCCGAAGCGCTGGGGCGGCCGTTCCCGAATCTCGGCGAGTGGGAAACGCGCCCGACCGGTTCCACCGACATGGGCAACGTCTCACTGGCGTTGCCGTCGATCCATCCCATGATCGGCATCAATTCCTTGCCAGCTGTCAACCACCAGCCGGAATTCACCGCGCACTGCATCACTCCGGACGCGGACAAGGCGCTCGTGGACGGCGCCCTGGCGATGGCCTGGACCTGCATTGACTTAGCGGCCGACCGTGAGACGCGGGAAGGATTGCTGGCGAAAGCGAACCGGCGTCGGTGATGAACCTTATTGAAAACGACGCGCGCGGACATGCTATACTTTTTGCCCTGTCGCTCTGTCGGGGTGTTCAGAGGCGGCGGGTAAATCGGGCGGTAGATAAATCGGATCCGTCCGGGAGGTGGGTTTATCGCTGAGCGTAGTGGAAGTCCCGGCCTTCGGGTCAATGAGCGCATTCGCGCTCGTGAAGTACGCGTAGTGGATGATGCGGGGAACCAACTGGGTGTGATGACCCTGTTCGACGCGATGAAAGCGGCGCGCGAAGCGGGTCTCGACCTGGTGGAAATTTCTCCCAGCGCTGTGCCGCCTGTCTGCAAGATCGTCGATTACGGAAAATTCCTTTACGAGCAGAGCAAGAAGGCACACGAAGCCAAGAAGCACCAAAAAAGTTCGCACATCAAAGAAGTGAAGTTCCGGCCCGCGACCGCGGAGCACGATTATCAGGTGCGCAAGAACCAGATCATCCGGTTCCTCGGCGAGGGGCACAAAGTGAAAGCGATGATCTTCCATCGCGGACGCGAAATGGCTCACCAAAGTGTGGGCCGCGCCAAGATGGAACGTTTGCTCAAAGACATCAACGATCACGCTCTTGTGGAATTCGGACCGCGGATGGAAGCGAATATTCTGCTGGCGCTTTTGGCGCCCAAAAAGGGCGCACCCGCGCCGCAGCCGTCTCGTCCGGCGCAATCCACGGCTGGCGGCCAAGCCTGAAAACGCGGAAGAGGGAATTGTGAAGAAGAATAAGAAAATGAAATTGAAGACGCACCGGGGCGCGGCCAAGCGCTTCAAGATTACGTCGACCGGAAAAGTGATGCGGTGGCATTCGGGCAAGCGCCACCTGCTGGGCACGAAGAAGCCGCGGCGGCAGCGTAAGCTGCTGAACAAGGTCGAGGTGAATCCCGCGGACGTGCACAACGTGCGTCTGGCGCTTCCCTACGGAATCGAGTAGCACAGAGTTTATTTTTACGAGCCAGGCAGAGCGTAACGGGTGCCTGCCGGCCGGTTGCCCTGAGTTATCGAGGGCACATTTGCAGTCCACGAGACAAACCCGTCTTCGAGCCCGTGTGGAATTTTGCGGGCGGCGAAGCCGCGTTTGTCTCCCCGTTTGTTTTTCCGAATCCGAAATCATTGAGAGCGGCCGCGAGGCGCGCATGAGGAGAAGAGGACCATGGCTCGAGTAAAACGAGGTACGAAGCGCCGCGCGCGGCGGAAGAAGCTGCTGAAGCACGCGAAGGGGTTTTTCCTTACCAAGGGAAAGCTGTTCCGGTCGGCAAAGGAGGCTGTGAACCGCTCGCTGCGGTACACCTACCGCGACCGGCGGACGCGCAAGCGCGATTACCGCACATTATGGATTCAGCGCATCGGCGCCGCCGCGCGAGCGAACGGCACGACCTACAGCCAGTTGATTCACGGACTGAAGGCGGGCGGGATCGATCTTGACCGGAAAATTCTGGCGGACATGGCGGTGCGCGACGCCGAGGGATTTTCGGCGCTCGTGGCGTCGGCGAAGCAGCACATGAAGGCTGCCCCCGCGCCGCCGCCCGCGGCTTAAATGATGCACAGGCAAGAGTGCCTGTGCCTCGTGCCTGTGCCACGCAAATCATGCCTGATACACCCATTATTGAGAAAACCCTCAACGAGTTAGGCGACACAACTCCTGAGATGGTGGCAATTCGCTTCGCCGAATTGTGCTCGTCCTTCGATGTGGAGGCAGCGCGTCAGTCTGCGGACCCGGAGAGCTGGAAGAGCTTTCTCGTCAAGTGGACAGGGCGCAAGTCGGGAATTCTCTCGCTCATAGGCGAGAACTGGCTGAAGCCTGCGCCGAAAGAGCTGAAGCCGATCGTTGGTCAAGAGCTGAACAAGTTCAAGGCGCACGTGGAAGCGGCGCTCGAGGAGAAGCGGCGCGAGATCGAGGCTGCCGCTGATGAGGCTGCGATGGCGCGAGATAGGATCGACCTTTCGCTGCCGGGCGTCGAGCGCGCGATCGGTACGCGGCACATCATTCGGCAGACGTATGAAGAGCTCGAGCGCATTTTTCTCTCGATCGGATTCAGCGTGGTGGAAGGGCCGGAGATCGAGACTCCCTACTACAATTTCGAGGCGCTCAACATCCCCGAGCATCATCCCGCGCGCGACAACATGGATACGTTTTACATCGAGGGGACGCGAAGCGAATATCTGCTGCGGACGCACACTTCGCCGATGCAAATTCGCACCATGGAGAAGCAGCAGCCGCCGCCAGTGCGCATCATCGTTCCCGGAAAAGTGTATCGCCGCGACAATCCAGATTCCACGCACGGCTACATGTTCCATCAGATCGAAGGGCTGGCTGTGGATACGGACATCACGTTTTGCGATTTCAAAGGCACGGTGGAATATTTCGTGCGGGAATTCCTGGGACCGAAGGCGAAGACGCGGCTGCGGCCCAGCTATTTTCCGTTCACCGAGCCGTCCGCGGAAGTGGATGCGACGTGCCATGTGTGCGGCGGGAGCGGCTGCCGAGTGTGCAAATTTTCGGGGTGGATCGAGCTTTTTGGCGCGGGGATGGTGAACCCAGCGGTTTACAGCTTCGTGAAATACGATGCCGAGAAGCTTTCGGGCTTCGCGTTCGGGATGGGCGTGGATCGCCTGGCGATGATGAAGTACGGCATCACGGAATTGCCGCTGCTGTTTCAGAACGATGTGCGGTTTCTGCGGCAATTTCCATGATGGGGCGACACTTCCGACGCTCTCTTTATCGGATGCGGAGATAATTTGGGAATCGAAGAGAGATTCTTCGACGACGCTTTGCGCAAAAGCGAAGGCGCGGGACACTCCGCTCAGAATTACGGCGTGCGAGATCAGCGTGTGGGCAAGGACGTGGCCGATCAGGGCGCAGCAGGCAGCGCCCCTACGGGCGGAGTCTTGGCGGATATGAAATTGGGGATGGACTCAAAGCAGCGGTTTTCGAATCGCGTGGAAGATTATGTCCGGTACCGGCCGGGATATCCGCGCGAGATTTTGGATGTGCTGCGCGCCGAATGCGGGCTCACGCCGGAATCGGTCGTTGTCGATGTTGGCTCGGGGACGGGCTTGCTGACGCAGATTTTTCTCGAAAACGGCAACGTGGCCTACGGCGTCGAGCCAAACGCTGCGATGCGCGAGGCGGGCGAGCAGTTCCTCGAAAAATACCGCCACTTCTCAAGCGTGGCCGGAACGGCCGAAGCCACAACACTGCCCGACGCGAGCGCCGACTTCGTGGTTGCGGGGCAGGCGTTCCATTGGTTCGATGCCGAGCTGGTGCGCGCGGAATTTCAGCGCGTATTGAAGCCGGAAGGCTGGGTGGCCATTGTCTGGAACGAGCGCAAAAAAGATGCTACGGAGTTGCAGCGCGACTATGAAAGATTGCTGCAAAATCACAGCGCCGACTATAAGCAAGTGGCGAGCAAGTATCCCGACGTAGCCGGATGGAGGAGTTCTTCGGGAAGGAAGCCCTCAGGCACAAAACGTTTGAGAACGAACAGCGTTTTGACTGGGCAGGATTGCGCGGACGGTTGCTCAGTTCGTCGTATTCTCCGCCGGCGGATCATCCGAAGCATCAACCGATGCTGGCGGAGCTCCAGAGGCTTTTTGACAGGCACCAGGAAAATGGCTGTGTGCGCTTCGAATACGATACGCACATCTATTACGGGCGGTTGCAGAAGCAATAAACTCGCAGCGACTGGAAATACTTGCTGCGATGGAAGCGGCAAAGGAAGCGCTTTGCGCGTTCTGTTTTTGTCGGAGCCGAAGCTCCGACCCCTAAAGCGCGATGAAGAGTCGGACATTCGCGGCACGATCTTGAATCACAAGGCCCCACAAGAGAAGACCGCTTGTCGCGGGTACCCAGGCGAGCTGTAAGCGAT
>CAVWEZ010000009.1:0-17686 GCA_963754105.1 uncultured Acidobacteriota bacterium | reverse complement strand
TCGCTATGAAGGTTATTTACAACTGGCTGAAGGAATTTGTGGAGGTGACGGCGCCGGCGGCGGAGCTACGGTCGCGGCTATCGCTCGCGGGCATCGCCATCGATTCGGTTGAAGAGACGGCAGCGGGGCCGGTGCTGGATGCGGAGATCACGGCGAACCGTCCGGATTGCCTGGGGCACTACGGCATCGCGCGCGAAGTGGCGGCGATTTACCGCGTACCGGTGAAAGCGTCGCAGCCGAAACTCAAGGAATCCAGCGAAAAAGCCGCCGACGCAACGCGCGTGGACATCGAAACGCCGGAACTTTGCGGGCGGTATACGGCCCGGGTGCTGCGCGGCGTGAAAGTGCAGCCTTCGCCCGGCTGGCTGCGCCAGCGTCTCGAAGCGATCGGCCAGAAGTCGATCAACAATGTGGTGGACGTGACCAACTACGTGATGTTCGAGCTGGGCCAGCCGCTGCATGCGTTCGATCTAGACAAGCTGGCCGAGAAGCGAATCATGGTGCGGCGCGCGCGGCCGGGCGAAAAAATTCGTACGCTCGACGGCGCGGAACGCACGCTGACGAAAGATATGTGCGTGATTGCGGATGCAGCTCGCGCGGTGGCGATTGCCGGCGTGATGGGCGGCGCGGACAGCGAAATCGGTTTCAGCAGCCGAAATATTTTACTGGAGTCCGCGTGGTTCGATCCGATCTCGGTGCGGCGGACGTCGAAGGCGCTGGGGCTGCGGACGGAGGCGTCCTATCGATTTGAGCGCGGGGCCGATCCGGAAATGGCGGAGATGGCTTCGCGTCGCGCGGCGGAGCTGATCCAGCAATTGGGCGGGGGCGAGATTCTGGCCGGCGTGGTGGATGCGTACCCGCGCCGGGAAGCGCCGATTGCGATCGAAATATCGAGGCGAGAACTGCTGCGGGTGATGGGCGCGGATATTCCGGATCGCGACATTGAGGAAATTTTGGGCGCGCTTGGATTTCAGCCGTCGAGAGAGAACGGCAGTTCGGCGGGCGCGGAGTCGCGCGATGCGGTTTGGCGGTGCCAGCAGCCGTCGTGGAGAGGGGATGTGAGGCGCGGGATCGATTTGATCGAGGAAGCGGCGCGGCACTACGGCTACGACAAGTTTCCGCCACGGCTGCCGCCGGCAAAACGGCCCGCTCACCGGTTGCCTCACGCAGAGGCACTGGACCGTTTGCGCGAGCGCGTGATTGCGCTCGGCTATCGGGAAATTGTGGCGATTCCGTTGGTGGATGCCCGGCGCGATGAGATTTTTCGTGCGGTTGGGGTGGCACCGGCGGTGATTGGGAACCCGCTGGCGGAAGATGCTTCGGTGATGCGGTCGAACGGGGTTGTGAGCATGATTGGCGCGCTGGAATGGAATTTGAATCACGGGCAACGAAATTTGCGGTTGTTTGAAATTGGTAAGACCTACGAACTGCGCGATGGCGAGCCCGCCGAGACGCCGGTGCTGACGCTGGGAGCGACGGGACTGGCGCGCGAAAAAACCATTCATGAGGACGCGCGCGAATTTGGATTTGCGGATTTGAAGGGCGACCTCGACGGCATCGGCGAGATGGCCGGGGCATTCGCGTGGCGTCTTGGCGGTCCCAAGTGGCTTGCGGGCGGGCGCGCGGCGCAAATTTCAGCCGAACAAGCAAGCGGAAGCGTGGCCCTCGGTGTGGCCGGACAGCTTGCGCGCAGGATCGCCGATCAGCTCAAGCTACGCCAGGAGATTTTCGTGGCTGAGTTGCATCTGGAACCGCTGCTGGCAGCCATCGAGGGCGCGAGCGCGGCGCTGAAATTCGCACCGATTGCACGGTTCCCATCTGTCGAAAGGGATTTTTCGTTGGTACTCACCGATGGCGTCACCTTCGCGCAAGTTGCCGATGCCATTCGGGTGCTCGGGATAGTGGAACTTCGCAACATCGAAGCTGCCGATCTTTTTCGCGGCGGGCAAGTTCCTGCCGGAAAATACTCGTTGATGATTCGAGTGGTGTTTCAGAGCGGAGATACGACATTGACGGAAGCGCAAGTGGCGGAATTTTCGTCGCGAATCGTGGCCGCGCTGGAAACGAAGCTGGGAGCGTCGCTGCGGGCCAGCTGAAGCCTACTGGGCCGAGACGTGCTTAGTTCGCGCGCCCGCTTGACTTTACGCCTGCGCGTCGCGAGGAAGAGACCATCACGGCGAAGACCGGAAGGCGCGGTACACTTTCAGAAAAGACTTCCACGACTGCGACTCACTGGCACGGCTGATGCAAATAGAGAGGCGGGGAATGATACCGTTCGGCCGCGATATGGCACCACGAGAAAAGAGATGAAACACATCCTGGTGGCTGATGATGATTCGGAGACGAGAAAGTCGCTAACCGAGATCTTGCGCGACGAAAAATTCGCGGTATCGACCGCCGGCGACGCACGAACTGCGCTTAACAAGCTTCGAAAGATGCGCTTCGATCTCGCCCTACTGGACGTCGGGATGCCGCAAATGAGCGGGTTCGACGTGCTGAAAGCGTTACGCGGAAAGAAGTCGCTGCCGAGGGTGCTGGTGATCACGGAGGATGGGCGGCCGGGCACGGTCCACGAGCATGCCGATCAATGTGTTTCAAAATCAATCAACCGCGAAACACTGGTCAAGCTGGTGCGCGAATATCTGGAGAAAAAAACCAGCGTGCCTCCGATCGAAGTGCTGTCGGCGCGCTCCGAGTGGGTCGAGCTCCTCGTCCCGTGCTCGTTGGAGGCTGCCGGCTTGCTCGAGGCTTTCATGACCCAGCTCAACATCGGACTTAGGGATGAGGTGCGAGGATCGGCCGCACAGGCGTTTCATGAGCTGCTGCTGAACGCTATCGAATGGGGCGGCAAGCTGAACCCGAAGCGCCGGGTGCGCGTTTCGTACCTGCGCGGGAAGCGTATGCTGCTGTATCGCATCGCCGACCCGGGGCGGGGATTCAAATTTGCCGGATTGAGCCATGCGGCGGTCGCGCATACGGACGAGCCGACGCGCCATGGGCGGATTCGCGAACGAAAAGGACTGCGGCCGGGGGGTTTCGGATTGGTTCTGGTCAAGGCGAATGCCGATGAGCTTCTTTACAACGAGGCCCAGAACGAAGTCGTATTCGTGAAGTATCTGGACTAAACCTCGCAGATCGTTTTCTACATCGCAGCGGCAAAGGCGTCACGATCCGCGCCCCTGCGCGCTCGACCGCTTCCCCTCCGGCTGCTACCATGGAATTCGTCACCCCGTCTGTGCCAAGGCTTGCATCATGTTTATTCCGCTAGAGCAGCGTGTGCTCGCAAACATTCGCCGCAGGAAAATGCTGAATCCCGGGGATCGGGTCGGAGTGGCTGTTTCCGGTGGGGCGGATTCAGTGGGACTTTTGCGGCTGCTGGAGAGGCTGCGTAGCCGGCTCGGTATTGCGCTCCTGGTTGTCCACTTCGATCACGGTCTGCGAGGCGCGGAGTCGGATGCGGACGCTGAGTTTGTGGTTGAACTTGCGCGCCACCTGGAACTTGAATGCGTGATGGAGCGCGGCGACGTCTTGCGGGCAGCCTCTAAACACAAGTGGAACCTAGAAGACGCAGGACGTCGGTTGCGATACGCCTTTTTTGAGCGGCTGGTTGCGAAGGGGAAAGCCACCCGAGTCGCCGTGGCGCATACGGAGGACGATCAGGCGGAGACAGTGCTCGCCCACTTGCTTCGCGGGACCGGTCCGACTGGACTTTCCGGCATTCATCCCGAGACGGGCCCGATCGTGCGGCCGCTGCTTGGCGAACGGCGCGAAGCCGTGCGCCAATATTTGCGGGAAATCGACCAACCCTGGCGCGAGGACTTGACCAACCTCGACGTGCGGCGCGTGCGGGCGCGTGTGCGAGAGCGCCTGCTGCCCATGCTCGAACGCGATTTTACGAATCACGTCACGAACCGGCTTGCCGCCTTGGCGGGGCTTGCTCGCGAAGAGCAGGTTTTTTGGAATGTGTTAGTGGAGGATCGCCTGGGGACATTCGTTCACCGGGATGACGGGAAGTTATCAATCGGAATCGGGGATCTGCTAGCTCCAATCCAAGCTCTCTTGCAAAAGAGCGAGGAGACGGGCGGTCAAAAGGTGCTCTGGCAGCGCGCGCTGACGGAGCGACTGGTCCGGCGGCTTTATGAGGACGTCCGCGGAACCCGCGTTGGACTTGGCCTGCGCCATGTGGAGCAGGTGATTCACTTGGCCGGTGAATCCCCGAGCGGAAGCCGAGTGGAGCTTCCGGGAGGCGTTGCCGTCGAGCGAAATTTCGATGAGATGGTCTTTTCCCGGGCGACAGGCAAAGCAAGAGTCGCGGGGCGCGCGAATCCCACGAGCCGCGTTGGCCGGCTACGAGTACCCGATCAATCTTCCCATCGAGGGGACGACGAGCATTTTGGTCCCGGTACTGAAGCGACGCTTCAGCTTGAAAATGATTGACTGGTCAATCGCAGAGCGCGACACTAAAAGGGACTGGGTGGCTCTGGATGCCGATCTTCTTCGCTCGCCCCTGATCCTACGGAACTGGCGGTCCGGGGATAGCTATCGTCCCTTGGGCCGACGGCACAGAGCCAAGCTAAAGGAGATGTTTCGGGTTCGGAAGATTCCAAATGGCGAACGCCCACTCTGGCCGGTGCTTGAGAGTGCCGGGGATGTGATCTGGACACAGGGGATGCCGGTGGCCCATGAGTTCAGTACTGGAGAACAAACTCAGTTAGCACTGCTGATCGAAGAACCCACGCAAGCGATAGTCTGAGAGCTTCGTTACGGCATCTAATTGAAGGGAAGGAATAAGCGGCGGGTATGGTTTTCACGCGACAGGGACAAAGGACGATGTTCAAAGGCCCGGGGCGAGGTAATACGTGAACTCAACGGTACGCACTGTCTTGTTTTGGGTAATGATGATCGCGCTGGCGGCGGTTCTTTGGCAAATGGCTTCCAAAGGAGGCCCGACAACGCATGAGGATGAGCCCAACTACACCAGTTTCATCAACAAGGTGGACAGTGGCAATGTCAAGGACGTAACTGTCTATCTCTCGCCGAATAGCGCAGAACTTCAAGGCGAGTATCGCGATAACAGCAAATTCCGCGGCGTGACGGTCGCGAATGCGGCCATTCCCGATGTGACGAAAGCGCTCCAGGACAAGGGAGTCCCTTTCAACTACAAGGAAGTAAAAGAGGCCAACTGGCTCAGTATCCTCATTACCCTTTCGCCCTTTCTAGTGATCATCGCCATTTGGATATTCATGATTCGGCAGATGCAGGCGGGGGAAACAAGGCGCTTAGTTTCGGAAAGTCTCGCGCGCGTCTGCTAACGGCGCAGCAAAAGAAGGCGACGTTCAAGGATGTTGCTGGAATCGATGAGGCCAAGGAAGAGCTCTACGAAATCATCGACTTCTTGAAGGATCCGCAGAAGTTCCAGAAACTTGGCGGGCGAATTCCCAAAGGCGTGCTGCTCGTAGGCCCCCCGGGAACCGGCAAGACGTTGCTGGCACGCGCGATTGCCGGCGAAGCGAATGTGCCATTTTTCTCTATCTCTGGATCGGATTTCGTGGAAATGTTTGTTGGCGTGGGCGCGAGCCGCGTCCGCGACCTTTTCGAACAGGGTAAGAAGAACGCGCCCTGCATCATTTTCATCGATGAAATCGACGCGGTGGGGCGCCATCGGGGCGCCGGCCTCGGCGGCGGGCATGATGAGCGCGAGCAAACCTTGAATGCGCTGTTGGTCGAAATGGACGGTTTCGAATCGAATGAAGGCGTGATCCTGATTGCGGCCACGAACCGCCCGGACGTGCTGGATCCGGCGCTACTGCGGCCCGGTCGCTTCGATAGGCGTGTAGTGGTGCCCCGGCCTGACGTGAAGGGGCGAGAAGAGATTCTGCGAGTGCACACGCGAAAAGTGCCACTCTCCGACGACGTCGATCTTTCCGTTATTGCGCGCGGCACGCCGGGATTCTCCGGCGCGGACATGGCAAACCTCGTGAACGAAGCGGCATTATGGGCGGCGCGACAGAACCGCAAGTTCGTGGCGATGGTGGACTTCGAGATGTCGAAGGACAAAGTCCTGATGGGTGCCGAGCGCCGATCGATGATCTTGTCCGATGAGGAAAAGAAGAATACGGCTTATCACGAAGCCGGGCATGCGCTGGTGGCAGCAATGACCCCGGGCGCCGACCCACTGCATAAAGTGACGATCATCCCGCGCGGCATGGCACTCGGCGTCACAATGCAATTGCCAATTGACGACAAGCATACATATACCAAGGAATTCCTGGAATCGCAGCTGGCCGTCCTAATGGGCGGACGCGCCGCCGAGGAAATTTTCCTGAATCACATCACCACCGGCGCGGGAAACGATATCGAGCGCGCCACTGAAATCGCGCGCCAGATGGTGTGCGAGTGGGGAATGAGTTCGCTGGGGCCACTGACATTCGGCAAGAAGGAAGAGGCGATTTTTCTGGGCCGGGAAATCGCGCAACATCGCGACTATTCCGAAGACACCGCGATCAAGATTGACGTGGAGGTTCGCGTCATCGTTAACAGTCGGGTACACACGGGCGCGGAACATTTTGGAGACTCACGGCGACACCCTCGAACGCATCGCACGGGCTTTGCTCGACCGCGAGGTGCTTGACGCGGTGGAACTAAAGCTCCTCATGGAAGGCAAACCGCTCCCAGAAAAGGTGCCTCCGCCACCCCCGGCTGCGCCTCCACTGCCGGCGAAGGAGCCCCAGCTGGCGCGGCGTCCTGACCCACGGCCTATCCCCGGCCTTGCCAAGGGTGAAAAACCGGCACCTGCATAGATCGCAGCCGCTTGGCTTCGATTCCTGAGGCTCGCCTCTTTTGTGGCGAGCCTCTTTTGTTTGCGCGGCTTTGTCCACGAGGTTCCGACGCCTCCGATTATCAGTTTTGGCGTAGAATATCGACATGGGGAACCATTCACAGGACGTATTCGAGATCGAGTGCCCGTGCTGCGGCGCGAAGATGACGCTGGACCGAACACTCGGAGTGGTACTGGCGCACGTTGCACCCGTCAGACCACCTTCGATCGATCTGGATGACACCGCCCAGCTTCTACGGAGACAGTCCGACGCCGTCGAAGCAAAATTTCGAGCATCGGTGGAAGCTGAGAAGACGAAGGAAGACGTGCTTGCCCGCAAGTTCGCGGAAGGCCTGAAGAAGGCCAAAGACGCCCCCATCGAAAAACCGATTCGCGATTTCGATCTCGACTAAAATCTTCGGATGCCATGGTTGGACTGCCTGCGGCCCGATCGAAGCAGGAGGGGCGGTGAGCACCGCTTTTCTGTTCTGGTAGCGATTCTAATGACGCTCGCCACGTCTGCGATTTTCCTCTCCTCTACTTCTCTTTTTCTGCAGGCCCAGCGCAAAAAGGCAACCAAACTGCCCCTTGAACTCGACCGGGGCCTGCGGTGGCACCGCGATCCCATTACCGGTGAGATTCGCGCGTTCACTGCCGCGGACCGCGCTGCCGAGGTGGCGGCGCCCGGCAGCACAGATGCCCACGCGATGCTAGTCCGCACCCAGATGGTCCCGGTGACCTGCATCGTATCGACAGCCGATGGCGGCGCTTTGCCGGGGCTCCGTCGCGAGGAGTTTCATATATTCACCGACGGCGTGGAGCAGCCGATATCCTACTTCGATGCGTCTGCCCAGCCTGCTAGTGTCGCGCTTGTAATTGACGCCAGCCCCAGCGTTCTTCGGGATTCGCAAGAGATGAAACAGGCAGCCGATGCGTTCGTGGACGCGCTGGCGCCGCTCGATGAATCGGCGGTGCTCGATTTCTCGGAGCACACATACCTTCAAGCGCCGTTTTCAGATGTTCGTGAAGTGATACGGCGGGCCGTGACGAGAATAGATGTACGAGCGCTCTTGGGCGACACGGGAGGATCAAACGTCTACGAAGCCGTCTATCTAGCCGCGCAGCTATTTCGGGGACGGACGGGCCGCAAGGCTGTCCTGCTGCTTACCGACGGTCAGGACAGCGGCCTAGGCTTAACGCTCAACCCCGCCAGTGCCGTCCCGGGGCCGGGCCGGGCCGCCGACAGGCTGACGTTTGACGATGTGGTGCGGCTTCTTGCACAGCAGGATATCCAGGTTTTCGCGGTCTCGACTGAAAACCGGCCCAAGGTGATGACGCCCGAGTGGCTCGCGGCGCACGAAAACGAGACACTTGTAACGTCTGATGTGCGAGCCCAGGGCATTCCAGCCTATACGCTTTATCTCGCTGAATTGGTTCGGCGGGTTGGCGGACAACTCTATTTCTTGCGCGAGGCCAATACGATGGCGGACACGTTCCGAAAAATTGCAGAGCGGATCCGCGCCGAATATACAATTGGGTTTTATCCCAACACCGGCCCGGAAGAAGGCCGGGCCCGGCCGGGTTGGCATTCATTGCGCGTCGAGATTCCCGGTCAGCCAGGAGCACGAATCATGCACCGCTCCGCATACTATGTTCCAGCGGGCCAGTAGCGCCGTAGTGGGCTGTAACGGGCTCCAAATGGCTAAAGCGCTGCATCGCGCCCATTACGCTTGCTATACTTTGTTGCACTGAATTCGGCAGTAGGCTGGCTGCGGGAAACTGAAATGAATGATCCAGTCATTGTGGTGCACTACCATGAACTGTGGCTGAAGGGCGGCAACCGCCGATTTTTTTTGGGAAAGCTTTTCCGCGCGCTGCGCCAATCGCTGCAGGGGATTTCCGTGCAGCGAATTGAACAGCCGGGGGACAGACTGCTCGTGCGTCTAGGTCCCGGCGCGCCGCTGGATGAAGCAAAACGGCGTATCGAACGGGTTCTCGGCATCGCATATTATGCGGTGGGGCGGCCCGTCGAGCGCAATATCGACGCGCTTTGCCGCGCTGCTTGGGAAGAGGTTGAGTCGCTCTCTTTCGAGACGTTTGCGGTGCGTGCTAAGCGCAGCGACAAATCATTTCCCCAGACCACGATGGAGATCGAGGCTATCGTGGGCCGCTATTTGCTTGAAAGGCTTCGCGCGGCCCATCGGGAGGTGCGAGTCCATCTAAAGGATCCAGAACTTACCTGCTACATCGAAATTACGCCAGGACCGCTGTTGGTGTACGCGCGAAAAATCCAAGGTGCCGGAGGTTTACCGGCAAATACGGCCGGGCGTCTGACGTGCCTGTTATCGGGCGGCTATGACTCCGCCGTGGCCGCATATCACATGATGAAGCGCGGCGCCCATCTGAGCTTCGTGCATTTTTGCGGAACCGGCGCCGACCCTGGAGAATCGTCGGTGCACGTGGCAAGGGCACTCGTGCGCACGCTCGTGCCATATCAATTTGGGGCAAAGCTTTATCGAGTTCCCTTTGAAGCTATCCAGCGCGAGATTGTGCGCTACGCGCCAGAAAGTATGCGCATACTTCTGTACCGTCGCATGATGTTGCGGATAAGCGAAGTTCTCGCACGGCGCGAGCGCGCGCTGGCGCTCGTTACTGGTGACAGCCTAGGTCAAGTGGCATCGCAAACCCTGAAGAACCTAGTTGCGGTGGAGGCAGCGGCGCGAATGCCGGTGCTTCGTCCGCTGATCGGTACGGATAAGGCGGAAATCCTCGGCACTGCCCGGAAGATTGGGACCTACGATATTTCGTCGGAACCTTTCCACGACTGTTGCCCAGTCTTCATGCCGCGGGCCCCGGCGCTCTCCGCGAGTCCTGAGCAATTGATGCAGGCTGAAGGCGGTCTGGACGTCGGGGCTCTGGTCGCGCAGGGACTTCGCGACACCACCACTGAGAAATTCAGCTACTCGGGCGGCAATGTGGAAGTTACCCAGCCAGCGCCGATCGTCAAAGACGAGCAGCGCCGGGTAGTAGTTGCGTGATTGCACTACCAATCTGAACGTGTCTATCTACCGGTCACGACCATAGCCGCCGCGGCCACCTCCGCCACCGCCGTGACCACCTCGACCACCGCCGCCACCTCGGCCACCACCTCCTCCTCCGTGACCGCCATAGCCTCCACGTCCGCCGCCCCCGCCGCCGCTTTCTCGTTGCGGGCGAGCTTCATTGACGACTAGAGCTCGGCCAAGAAAATCTTTTCCGTTCAGTGCAGCGATGGCTTTTTCGGCTTCGGCGTCATCACGGATTTCGGCGAAACCAAAGCCACGCGGCTGCCCTGTAAATCGATCGCGAAGTAGGGTTAAGGAATCCGGCTGCACTCCGACTTCGGCAAACAATGCCCCCACCTCTTCTTCCGTTGCCTTGAACGACAGATTGCCCACGTACAGTTTCTTCACGGCCGATCTCCCTGTGCCCACCTTCACGCGAGCGAGCACGCACTGCGAGGCTGAAGAGGCAGGATCTCGGCCCGCGGCCAGTTTGCAAATCGACGCGCGGCTCAGGGCTGAAGCGAGCACCCCAGCAACTCAGGAGCATCTTGCTGCAACTGCCCCCCCCAGTCAACCATCGGACTCACGCCAAAGGCTGGGAGCGACGACGAGCCGCGCGCCAATCGGAGCATCAGCTGCTAAGTGTGTACTGCCCTTCCGAATTTGCGTCGAGGCTAAGACCTCGACCGATGAGGGAGTTCGGGCTTCACGGAGCCCTTACGTGCGGTAGCTGGAATTGATGTGGACGTATTCGATGGTGAAGTCGCAGGTCCAGATACGGGCGACGCCAGCCCCGGAATGCAGGTGCACGCGGACTGGCACGTGCTTCGCCAGCATTTTTCGGTGCACTACGCGTTCGTCGAACGAATGCTCGCGGCCGTGGCGGCAGACGGCTGAGCCGGCGATCCAGATGTCCGTGCGCGCGGGATTGAAACGCACGCCGGAGCGGCCAGCGGCGGCGAGGATGCGGCCCCAGTTTGGATCGGCTCCGGCGAAAGCGGTCTTCACAAGAGGCGAATTAGCGATGGTGCGAGCGATCTGATCGGCGGCGCGGTCAGAAGGTGCACCTTTGACTTCGATTTCAATGACGCGCTGAGCACCTTCGCCATCGTCCACGATAGAAAGTGCGAGTGACGTGCAAACGCTTTCGAGGGCGGCAACGAAGCTTTGGTAGTCCGCGCCACGGGCGTTGGAAATTCGCGCAGCGCCGGATCCTCCGTTCGCGAGAACCGCGACGGTGTCGTTTGTGGAGGTATCGCCATCGACGGTGATTGAATTAAATGTCGAGCCGACGACGTCCCGGAGACCACGAGAAAGCAGCGCCGGAGATATTGCGGCATCCGTCGCGACGAAGGCGAGCATCGTCGCCATATTAGGTTGGATCATGCCGGAACCTTTTGCGCACCCCAGGAACCGCACCTCCTTGCCGCCGATGCGGCAGCGGGCGACAGCCCACTTCGGCCGCGTGTCCGTGGTCATGATCGAACGCGCGAATTCTTCGAAGGCCGCTGCCTCGGCGCTACGCGTTAGAGCCAGGTGCGGGACGGCGGCGAGAATTTTTTCGACGCGCAAGGGCGCGCCGATGACGCCCGTGGAACAGACCAGAATCTGTGAAGGATCGATGCCCCCCAGTTCGTCGGCGAGCTTTGAGGCCGTAGCGACGGATGCGGGATAGCCATCCTGCCTTGTGCAGCAGTTCGCGTTGCCGGAATTGACAATCACGCCGCGCATGCGGCCGCGCGATTTGCGCACGTGCTCGCGCGACAAAACGACCGGTGCGGCGACAACCTGATTCGTCGTGAAGACGGCAGCGGCGCTAGCAGGCACATCGGTGACAAGGATACCCAAGTCGAGCCGCGAGCGTTTGAGGCCGCAATGTGTGGCGGAAAAAGTAAATCCCGAAGGGACATCCGAGTCGGAGAGCGGTGCGTTCATGTTACGCGCACCCTCACGAAGTTTCCTCGAGCTTTGCAAGCCGGGACGTGAAATCCACGAGCGCCGCACGAACGGCTCCGGGAGCCGTGCCACCGGCAACACCGCGCCTTGCCAGCGCCGATTCGAGCGTCAGGACCGTGCTTAACTCCGCACCGAATACCGGTGAGAATTGCCTCAACCGGTCAAGCGGCATTTCGCGGATCGACTTCCCATCCTGATCCGCCGCGCGGAGCACCTTGCCGACGATTTCGTGAGCTTCGCGAAATGGAATCCCCTGCGCCACAAGATAGTCCGCTACTTCCGTGGCCACGAGCGCGGGGTCTTGAGCTGCCTCGCGGAGCCGTGCCTCGCGGAAGCGCGTTGCCGCCAACGCACCGGCCGCGATGCGCAAGACAGGGACCATTTGATCGTGAGCCGCGAATACTGGTTCCTTATCCTCCTGCAGGTCTCGTTGATAACTCGAAGGCAGGCCCTTGCAGGTGGTGAGGAGAGCGAAAAGCGAACCGTAGATGCGGCCTGTTTTTCCGCGAATCAGTTCCCACGAATCCGGATTCTTCTTTTGCGGCATCAGGCTGCTGCCAGTCGAGTATTCGTCTGGCAGTTCAATGAATTCGAACTCAGTTGAGGCGAATAGAATCATGTCCTCCGAAAGGCGCGACAGATGCATCGCCAAGGTTGCCAACACGAAAAGAAACTCGAGCGCAAAGTCACGGTCGCTGACGGCATCGAGGCTATTGGCGGTGATGCCCGAAAAACCCAGATCGCGCGCAAGCGCCTTACGGTCCAGCGGGAATGCACAGCCCGCCAATGCGCCCGAGCCCATCGGGCACCAATCGGCGGCGAGCGCGGCAGCCCTGAGCCTTTCGGAATCACGATGAAGTGCCTCTCCGTGCGCTAGCAGCCAGTGTGAAAGCAGGAGCGGCTGGGCGTGCTGCATGTGCGTGGCGCCCGGCATCGGAATGCCGAGATTGCTTTTGGCCTGCGCGGCAATTGCACACAGGACCGAAGTGAGTGCCGTTCGAATTTCGCGTGTCGCGTCCTTCACGTACATCCGGAACTCAGTAGCGACCATTTCGTTGCGGCTGCGGCCAGTATGGAGCTTTGCACCCAGCGGGCCAAGTTTCTCGATCAGCGCAGTTTCGACAAAATGGTGAACGTCTTCGGCCTTTGCAGTATCGAGCCACGCGGAATCCGACCGTGCACGCGTCTCGATTTCATCGAGGGCCCCTACGAGACGCTGGCTTTCTTCGCGCGTGAGGATTCCAGCAGCGGCAATAGCACGCGCCCAGGCCCGGTCGAGGGCCAGTTCGTGCGGGAGGAGCCTGCGGTCGAACTTCCAGGAGCGCTCGAATTCGTAAAAAGAAGCGTCCGGGGCGCGGTCGAAGCGGCCACCCCACATTTTCTGCTCTTCAGAAACGGTCATCGCACCGCGGCCTCGAGCGGAACCGTGATGGGCAGAGCGAAGAGATTAATGAAGCCTTCGGCGTCCTTCGGGTTGTAGCCGGTCATGCTGAAGCTGGCCAGTCCGGCGCGGTACAAGGAATACGGCGAACGGCGAGAAGTAGGGTTGACGTTGCCCTTAAGGAGCGACAGCCCGACGGAACCTGTGACGCGCCGCTGTGATTGCGTAAAGAACGCGTCGAGGGATTCCCGCAGCGGTGTGAACCACATTCCGTAGTAGACCATCTCCGCGTAACGTACAGAAAGAAGCTGCTGATAGTGCATCGTCTCGCGGTCAAGGCACAGCGATTCGAGCTCGCGATGCGCGGCAACAAGAAGAGTTCCGCCTGGCGTCTCATACGCGCCGCGGGACTTCATGCCCACCAGCCGATTTTCGACAATGTCCATGCGCCCAACGCCGTTAGCCGCGCCGATTTCGTTGAGTTGATCGAGGAGGGCCAGCGGTGCGAGTTTCTTGCCATTCACGGAGACGGGCGTGCCGGCCTCGAAGCCGATCTCGACCGTCGTGGCTTGGTCAGGGGCCTTCGCAGGCGCAACGATCCATTGCCACATGGATTCCTCGGGCGCGTTCGCGGGATCCTCGAGGACACCGCCCTCGTGGCTCAAGTGCCAGATATTGCGGTCGCGGCTGTAAATATTCTTGGTGGTTTGCTCGACGGGAATATTGTGCTCGCGAGCATACGCGATTGCCTCTTCGCGAGAGTTGATCTTCCATTCACGCCACGGGGCAATAATGGCGAGCTCGGGCGCTAGCGCTTTGGCTGCCAGCTCAAAGCGTACCTGATCGTTGCCCTTGCCGGTGCAACCATGGGCAATGGCGTCGGCGCCGACTCTTTTTGCGATCTCGACCTGCCTCTTGGCAAGCAACGGACGGGCGAATGAAGTGCCCAGCAAGTACTTGTGCTCGTAGACGGCTCCGGCGCGCAGCGTGGGCCAAATGTACCCGGTGATGAATTCCTCGCGCAGATCTTCGACGTATGCTTCGCTGGCTCCCGTGGCGAGGGCCTTCTTATGTGCAGCTTCCAGATTTTCGCGCTGGCCCAGATCGCCGATCATAGCGATTACTTCGCAACCGTCGTAATTCTCCTTGAGCCAGGGAATAATGATGGATGTGTCGAGGCCTCCGGAATAAGCCAAAACTACCCTCTTGGGCAACGGGTTCTCCTTAGGTGAGCAATAGCGTGTGCAGAATCGCCTTCTGCACGTGCAAGCGGTTTTCCGCCTGGTCATAAATGATGGAACGCGGCGAGTCGATGACGCCGCGAGTAACTTCCAAGCCGCGGTGGGCCGGCAAACAATGTAGGAAGACAGCATCCGGAGCGGCTTGCGCGAAAAGATCTTCGTTCACCTGATACCCGGCGAAAGCAGCCTCGCGCTCCGCTGCTTGGTCTTCCTGCCCCATGCTGGCCCAGACGTCGGTATAAACAGCCTGAACACCAACCACAGCTTCTTCCGGCGAGCGGAGGATTTCAATTTTGCCGCGCGTTTCACGAGCTACTCGCTTTGCTTCGGCAACGATGGCCGCGTCTGGCTCGTAACCGGTGGGAGTGGCGACGCGAATGTGCGCTCCGCAGCGAGCGCCGACAACGAGAAGCGAGTGACACATGTTGTTGCCGTCGCCGACGTAAGCGAACTTCAGGCCCCGTAAACCGCCGAAGCGCTCTTCCAACGTAAAGAAGTCCGCGAGCGCCTGACAAGGATGAAAGCGATCCGAGAGCGCGTTAATCACGGGAACGCTCGCGTTCTTCGCCAACTCCTCGAGCGACTCCTGATCGAAAACGCGCGCGATTATGCCTTGCACCCACCGCTCGAGATTTCTTGCTATGTCGCGAATGGGCTCGCGCTCACCGAGGCGCGTGGCCGTATGGTCCAGAAAGATCGATGAGCCGCCGAGATTGGCAACTCCCACCTCGAACGTGACGCGCGTGCGTAGTGACGGCTTTTCGAAAATCAGGACAAACACGCTTCCGGCGAGGGCCGTGCGGTACCGGTCTGGGTGGGCCTTCATATCCGAGGCCAGGCGGAAGCAATCCCGCAACTGAGTGGGAGTCCATTCGGTGCCAGTCAAGAGGTCTCTTTTGAGAGAAAGAGTTGTGATCGCAGCTTCCATGACTTACCTCGTCGCAGCCAGGGCCATCGGCCGGGTGTGTACTTCCTCCTTCGGAGTCCCCGAAGGCGATTTTTTCGCGGACCTGGCCGCGCGTTCAAGCACCGTTGCAAATTTCGTCAGAAATTCGGCGACCTCCCGCCGTCGAACGATGAACGGCGGCAGCAGCCGGAGAATGTGCTCGTGGGTACAATTGATCAGCAGCTTTTGCCGGAGGGCCTCCTGAACGAACGGCGCGCCTTCTACAGCGAGATCAATGCCTACGATTAATCCTTCGCCTCGTACTTCGTCGATGAAATCAAAGCGCTGGGCGAGCTTGTCCAGGCCGGCGCGCAGCTCCGCGCCCCGCGCTTGAACATTCCCAAGCAGGTTCTCGTCCTCGACGATCGTTAGAAATTCGAGCGCCGCCGCGCAGACGAGCGGGCCGCCGCCAAACGTCGATCCGTGCATGCCGGGAATAAAAGTGGAGGCGAACTTCTCGCTGGCGACAAACGCGCCGAGCGGAAGACCGCCGGCAAGCGGCTTGGCAACCGTGACGATATCCGGAACCGACGGAAATTTCTGGTAACCGAACTTGCGACCGGTGCGGCCCAGGCCGCATTGAATTTCGTCAGCGATCAGCGCGGCATCGTGCCCCGTGGTGAGCGCACGTGCCCGCTCCCAAAATTCCTCGCTGACCAAAAAGACGCCGCCTTCGCCTTGGATGGGTTCGATGGCAATGGCGCATACGGTGCCATCAAACTTTGCCTCCAGATCGGCGACATAACTGAACCGGACGAATTCCACTCCCGGGAATGAGCGGCGCAAATGGCTCTCTGTACTTCACCGCTATGAGTCACCGAGAGCGCCCCCATCGTGCGGCCGTGAAACGAGTTCTCAAGCGCCAGGATGCAGATCTTCGGTTGGCCCGCGTTGCTTGCTGCGCGTGCGTGCGCGTATGCGCGCGCGAGTTTCAGCGCGCCCTCGATTGCTTCGCTGCCGCTATTCGAGAAAAACGCGCGGTCAAAGCTCCGACCACTCAGATAGTTTGCGCGCGAGCGACGCTTGGTACGGGTTATGGAATAAATTCGAAACGTGTGTTGCGCGGCCCGCCTCGCGCCTAATCACTCGAACCATGCGAGGATGCGCGTGGCCGAGCGCATTGACGGCGATGCCGCCGAGGAAATCGAGATATTCGCGGCCTTCCGAATCGTACAAGCGGCAGCCGCGTCCTCGCGTGAAAACCACCGGCGGCCGCCGGTAGGTCTTCATCACGTAGCGAGACTCTTCGGCAACGACTTTTGCCGCCGAGACCTGCTTCGCTGCTCCAGCCTTTTTCTTGGCCATGTTATTGCGTCGCTCCGTGCGCCGCTCTCGCACTCGGGCGCAGCACCGGAAGAACTCGCGTGCCCGGTCCCCGCATAGCGCCGGCGGCGGCGACCAACGCTCGCGGCTGCGTCCCGCCGACGATGCGCACTTCCGCGACTCCGCCGGCTAATGCGCGCTTCGCGGCTTCCAGTTTCAGAATCATGCCGCCGGAAACCTTGTTTCGGCGAATCAAGTCCTCGATCTCCGCGCCGCGCACCGCGCGCAGAACCTTTTCGCCATCGAGCACGCCCGCCACATCCGTAAGGAAGATCAACCGGTCGGCGCGTATGAATTCCGCCGCCGCCGCGGCCATATGATCTGCGTTAATGTTGTAAAGCTCGCCGTCGGCGCCAAGGCCCATGCAGGATGCCACCGGCACGATCCCTTCACGCCACAGCGAGCGCAGGAAGTCGACGTTGACCTCGGTGAGATAGCCGACGAACCCCAGAGCGCCCTCGGACTCCTCGAGTTGCATCGGTTCTGCGAGGAAACAGGCAGCGTCAGTGGCGCTAATGCCGACGGCTGGCTGGCCGGCGAGGGAGATCGCTCCGGCCAGCTTCTTATTCAAGCAGGCCGGCAAAGACCATCACGGCCGCGTCGCGCGTCTCGCGATCGGTGACGCGCAGGCCGCTGACGAAGCGGCTTGTGATTCCCATGCGCTGCCAAGCGTTGCCGTGAAAATCTTGCCGCCGCCGTGAACGATCAGAAGCTCGTGACCCGCGCGCGCAAGCTCGGTGATCTGCCGGGCCAGCGCCTGCACGTCCTCATCGCGTTCAAGCAGTGCACCTGCAATCTTTACGACCAGTCTCATAGCAATCCCGCCGTTTCCGGATATCCGCGCATCCCATTCAGATTTTGTACGGCCTGCCCCGCTGCTCCTTTGCCCAGATTGTCGAGGCAGGAGACAATCACCAGCCGCTCGCCCGAGTGGTCGAGCGCGAAGCCGATGTCGCAGAAATTTGTATGCGTCACATT
>CAVWEZ010000008.1:0-60271 GCA_963754105.1 uncultured Acidobacteriota bacterium | reverse complement strand
CTTTTTCCGTAGCGCTCGCCTCACTGGCCTGCAATACAATGAGCCGGAAGTCCTGGGTCGTGGTTGATTTTTCTCTGGAGGGACGATGTCCACCAAAATCATCGCCGTTCATGGCCGCGAAATTCTCGATTCGCGCGGCAACCCCACAGTCGAGGCGGACGTTCGCCTCGAAGGTGGCATCGTCGGCCGTGCTGCGGTCCCTTCCGGCGCCTCCACTGGCGAACACGAAGCCATCGAGCTGCGCGATGGCGATAAATCTCGCTATCTCGGCAAAGGCGTCCAGAAAGCAATCGCGCACGTCAATGCCGAAATCGCCAAAGCCGTCGCCGGCCTCGACGCTTCCGATCAACGCGCGCTCGACCGCCGCATGATCGAAGCCGACGGCACTCCGAATAAATCCAACCTCGGCGCAAACGCAATCCTCGCCGTATCGATGGCCGCCGCGCGTGCTGCAGCCTCTGCCGCCGGGCAGCCGCTTTACAAATATCTCGCGAAATATTCCACCAACACCTCGGCCAATATCCTTCCCCTCCCGATGATGAACATCCTCAATGGCGGCGCGCATGCCGATAACTCCGTGGACGTCCAGGAATTCATGGTGATGCCGCTCGGCGCGCCGAATTTCCGCGAAGCCCTCCGCTGGGGCGTCGAAGTCTTCCACAACTTGAAAGCCGTCCTGAAGAAAAATGACTACTCCACAGCCGTCGGCGACGAAGGCGGCTTCGCGCCCAATCTAAAATCCAACGAGGAAGCGCTTGAGCGCGTCCTCGAAGCCATCACCGCCGCCGGTTACAAGCCCGGCGAGCAAATCGCTATCGCCCTCGATCCTGCCGCCAGCGAGTTCTATGATCGCGCCAGCAAAAAATACATCTTCAAGAAATCGGACAAATCCGCGCGCACCTCCGAGCAGATGGTCGAATTCTGGAGCAGTTGGGTCCGCCAGTATCCTATCGTGTCCCTCGAAGACGGCATGTCCGAGGAGGACTGGGACGGCTGGAAACTGCTCACGCGCGATGTCGGCCAAAAAATCCAGTTGGTCGGCGACGATATCTTCGTCACCAACCCCAAAATCTTCGCGCGCGGCATCTCCGAAAAAATCGGCAATTCGATCCTCATCAAGCTGAACCAGATTGGCAGCGTCACCGAAACAGTCGAAGCCGTTGAAATGGCCCGCAAAGCTAACTACACCGCGGTCATCTCGCACCGCTCCGGCGAAACTGAAGACGCCTTCATCGCCGATTTTGCCGTCGCCATGGGCGCAGGCCAGATCAAGACCGGCTCCGCCTCTCGCACTGACCGCATCGCGAAATACAATCAACTCCTGCGCATCGAGGAAGAGCTCGGCTCCGCCGCCCGTTTCCCTGGCCGGTCCGCCCTCGCCCGCCAGTAGACGAGCGGACGGCAACCGTCAACTCTGCCACGCATGTTGGGCGATGATTTGTCTCGCGGCATTTACAACGACCCCGCCGTTTCCCACGCCTAGTGCGATCTGTTCTAGAGACGACTCAAGCTGATCGACTTCGTTCCGATCGAAAGTTTGAGACGCATAAGCGTCGTGGCGCCACGTGCGAAGATTTGCCAGATGGAGACCGGCCATCTGGTCCGCGGGCTTTTCTAAAAGAAGCCGCCTATTCTCCCTCAGCCGCCATCCGCTGCTCTCAAAGGACGCTTCCAGAATGCTGCCGACCTCTAGTCTTTGGCCGTAATGCCGTTGCAACTGCGCGACCATCTCGTAGTAGCGTCGGAGCGACGGATTCTCCGTCTCCATTGATTCCGTTTCATGAACGAATAGCAGCGCGCCGGGAGCAGCTACGCTCGCCCAGGTGCGAAGCACTTCCGCAACCTTCGTTACGTGCGTCAGCAAGAACCTGCAGAACATCACATCAGGTGTCAGTACCGGAAACGGGGCGCGCGCGATATCATGGACCTCGAATTCCAAGCCCAAATGTTGCTTGCGAGCCTCCGCAATATATCGGTCTGACGCATCTAGGCCGACCGTTCTCTCAGGACTCAGCACATCTCGAAGCAGCCGCGTGGACCAGCCAGGTCCGCAACCGAGATCGACCGCCAGACGCGGCGCGTGTATCCCGCCCTCCTGAAGTAGCGCGCGTGTCTCGGGCTCGTAAATCTCCGCAAGCCGGCGCAGCCGCAGGCTTGCCTGCTCCTTGTCTCCGAACGTGTACTTTGGTCCGTCCATTTGCAGCGTCCCATTATCTCCCCGACGCCCGGCGCGGCGCCTTTGTGCCACTTTTTCGCAAGTGCAATTCTTCCGATCCCCGCGCCGATAGGTCAGTCCGATGCTTTCCCGTTTACTCTTTTGCAAAAGTCCCATTGCCGCCGCCGAATGCCTCTCGCATGCTGCGTGGTAGAGGCAAAACACTTCCATGGCTTCTACTTCAGAGACTTTGCTCGCGAGGGTGCATCCCGACGTGCAGGGCCACTCAGTGCTCCTCAATCACGCGAACCAAAGCGTCACGGCCATCGACGGCTGGAAGTCCGCCCTCTTCGGCACTCCGTTCCTGGCGGTGGGAATCTTCATTGAGTGGATCGCGACGAACGGCAGTCCCATAGGCAAGCACGCTCCGAATTGGGTAATCGGAGCCTTCGGCGCGATGTTTTTCCTTGGCGGCCTCTTTTTCTTTGTCCACGGCCTCTTCGGCGTCGCCCGCAAATCCGCCTGGCGGCGTGAAGCCGCGCAATATCCCAATGAACCTTGGCGCTACGATTTTCACTGGCATCGTGAAGGCATCACTTTTTCGGCGTTTGACGATATGCTCAAGCGGCTCCTGGCCGCTCTGCTATGGAACGCGTTTCTCGTCCCCTTTGCATGGATTGGAGCGAAGGAGAAAGGTGCCTGGCCGTTTCTTGCCGCCGCTGGAATTTTCGGCCTGCTCGGATTGATTTTCTGGTACCGCTGCGCCGCCAGGCTCTTCGATCTACTGCGCTATGGCAACAGCTTCCTCGCCTACGATTCCTTTCCGTATTCGCTCGGCGGCACCCTTCGCGCGCGCCTTCGCTCTCCGCATCACATCTCAGCAATCGACGAACTTACGCTCACTCTCCGCTGCGTCCAGGAAAAATACGTCACCACCGGCAGCGGCAGGGACCGCACCACAAATGTTGTTTGCTACGAGCTTTACGAAGATGCCTCGATCTTCAACCGCGATCAGTTGACAGGCCTCGCCGGCAACGACATCTCCATGGAATTCCGCCTGCCATCGGATCAGCCCTCTACCACTCTTGCGGCCACGCCTCCCACCTACTGGGAGATCGAGGCCAAAGGCAAAGCCCACGGCGCGGACTACGAAGCCACCTTCCTCGTCCCCGTCTACTAAACTTGCGCAACTTTGCCCTGCGTGGGGGCACCTGATGCCGCGAGAGACCACAGCCGTCGCTCCCGCGCCGTCATTCCGAGCGGAGTGTCCCGCATCTTTGGTTTTGCGCGAAGCGCCGGGACACGCAGTCGAGGAATCTCTCTTGGAGCTCGCTAAGAGTCTGCGTTCCAAACAGCTATGGTCTTTCGCTCCTTGCCTTTCTTACCGGACCGGGCAGCCGTTTTTCTGGAACCGATTCGGCCTAATTCAGGTCTATAATCCGCTGGGCCACAAGGCCGGGGCGAGAGTTTAGATTCGAAAGGGGAACTGCAATGAAACGCTTCGCGATCATCCTGGTAGCATTCGTAGGTTTGTCGGCTTTGCTGGCGTTCGCTCAAGGCTTGATAGGCCAAGTGCCCGTTCACGCCCCGAGCAATGTGGAAGCGATTCAACAGTCGTACAACGTGATCAAAAACAACATCCTCAAGGCCGCGGACAAAATGTCCGACGCGGACTACTCGTTCAAACCCACTCCGGAAGAGCGCACCTTCGGCGGATGGGTCGCTCACGTCGCCGACGCCCAAACGGGCGGTTGCTCGCGCGCTCTAGGCACGCCGAAAACTCCCAGCGCAAGCTCCAAGACCACTAAGGCTGACCTCGTCGCGGCCCTCAAGGAGTCTTTCGACACCTGCGACGCCGCCTACGCCGCGCTCACCGAGGCCAACGCCAATGAGCCCGTGCAAAGCTTCCGCGGTCCGCTGCCACGCCTCGCGGCCCTCGCAGGCAACGTGGTGCACGATAATGAGTGCTACGGCTCCATGGCCGTCTATTTGCGCCTTAAGGGCATCGTCCCGCCCTCCAGCGAACACATGCGCCCGCCCCGCTAGCTTGGACTCGTTATTCTGAGCGGAGCGCTCTCTATTCCATAGGCGAGCACTGTTGCGCACGGCGAGCATACTTGCACGATGCATACCATCGCCTCGGCTAGTGGCGGTTGCTTTCCGTAGGGGCGCAGCATGCTGTGTGCTCGGCAAACTTGCTTAGCTACTTGCCGGTCGTCCGTCCGCCGGTTGGCCCTCAAATTCTTTACACCAACAACCGCTTGCAACCGCAATCCCGCGTGCTAACGTAATTTCCAATGATCGAATACTCAAAGCTCGAATGGGCCCGCCAAGCAGCCCGGGTAGCCACGACGAACCCCTTCTGGGTTCGTCGCCGGTTCGCCCGCAGGCTCTGCGAACCCCTGTTCGTAAGTGACGCCACAACCGCCACGCTCGCATCTCAGCGTCTCTTCAGCGGTTGCCTGCAGATTGCGCCTAATCGACAGAGCAGCCGAGTAGAACACGATGTAACTCATTCAAAACAAAGGATCGGCGCTCCATCTACCCGTCACAGGCTCGGAGGGATGTTTTAACCGTCCATGGCAAAAAGACCCAGGCCCATCGTCCTCACCGTCCTCGACGGCTGGGGCTACCGCGCCGAGACCAAGGGCAACGCCATCGCCCTGGCCCGCAAGCCCAATTACGACCGTCTGCTGAAGGAATTCCCCAACACCCTGATCCACACCTCCGGCCCGTACGTCGGCCTGCCCGAAGGTCAAATGGGCAACAGTGAGGTCGGCCACCTGAATATAGGCGCCGGCCGCATCGTCCAAATGGACATCACCCGCATCGATCAGCTCATCGCCAGCGGCGAATTTTTCCGGCAGCCCTTACTCCTCGACGCGATGGAACGCGGCCGCTCGCATCAATTGCACCTGATGGGGCTTCTCAGCGACGGTGGGGTTCACTCGCACATCGAACATCTTTCTTCGCTCCTACGAATGGCGCGTGAGAACAAAGTAGAAAGAGTCTTCGTCCACTGCTTCATGGACGGCCGCGATACACCGCCCGAGAGCGGCATTGATTTCCTCCGTCAGCTCGAACAGAAAATTCGCGAATATGGCGTGGGGCAAATCGCGAGCATCAGCGGCCGCTACTACGCGATGGACCGCGATAATCGCTGGGAGCGCATCGAAAAAGCCTACCGCGCCATCGTTCACGGCGACGCCGAAGCAAAATTCGCCGATCCCATCGCCGCCATTCGCGCGAGCTACGAAAAAGGAGTCACCGACGAATTTGTTATCCCCGCCGTGATTACCACGCAGCCTGCGGCAGGGAAACCCGCCGTTCCGCGCGGCATCATTCGGGATGACGACGCGGTGATTTTCTTTAATTTCCGCGCCGACCGCGCGCGCCAGATTACCCGGGCGCTCATCGAGCCGGGATTCACGGGCTTCGCCGATCCTGCCCGGCCGAAAAATCTCGCGTTCGTCGGCATGACTCAGTACGAAAAAACCTGGCCCTGGCTGCGCTACCTCCTTGGCTCCGAAAAACTCGAGCACATCCTCGCCAACGTCTTCGCCGAGCTGCAATTCAAAAACTTGCGCGTCGCGGAAACCGAGAAATACGCGCACGTCACCTATTTCTTCAACGGCGGCGTCGAGAAACCGTTCACAGGAGAAGAGCGCGTGCTCGTGCCTTCGCCGAAAGTTCCTACCTTCGATCTGAAGCCGGAAATGTCGGCCGCCGGCGTCGCCGATACTGTAATTCACGCCATCGAGAAGGGCGACTTCGACGCCATCATCATGAATTTCGCCAACGCAGACATGGTCGGCCACTCCGGTAAGCTCGAAGCAACTGTGAAAGCCTGCGAAGTCGTGGACGATTGCCTCGGCCGGATCTTTCAGATCCTGCGCCCGCGCGGCGGCGCGTGGATCATTACCGCCGATCACGGCAACGCCGAAACGATGATCGATCCAGTTACTGGCGGCCCGCACACCTATCACACCACCAATCCCGTGCCATTCATCCTCGCCAGCAATGACGGCCATGCACGCCTTCGCAAAGACGGTTCGCTCCGCGACATCGCGCCAACGCTACTGGGCATTTTAGGCGTCGCCGAGCCAGGTGAAATGACGGGCCGCGATTTGAAGGGAATTGGAGGGACTTCCTAGCGATGCAAAATCAAATTTACCAGCTTCAGTTGCGCGATCGCGCCCTGGAACGAATCTGCGTGTTTCTTCGCCCGCTTGGTGATAGATATCCACTTCGGAGGGTCTCGTGAGCGTAGCGAAGATTGAAATGCCGGCCATCGTGCATGGCGAGCTGAATGTGTACGAGTCCGCGGAGGCGCGCTTCGAAACCGCCGCTCAGAAGTTGGGATTAGAGCAAGGTATCTACCGCTACATGAAATATCCGGAACGCGAAATCACCGTTTACATTCCGGTGGCGCTCGATAACGGTCAGATTGAAGTTTTCACCGGCTATCGCGTGCTGCACTCGACGGTACGCGGCCCCGGAAAAGGCGGCATCCGATTTTCTCCGGATGTTTCGCTGGACGAAGTGCGCGCTCTCGCCGCATGGATGACTTGGAAGTGCGCCGTGGTGGATATTCCTTTCGGCGGCGCGAAGGGGGGAGTGATCTGCGACCCGGCCAAACTCTCGAAGGCCGAACTCGAGCGCGTCACCCGTCGATACACCGCTTCGTTGGCAGACTGGTTTGGCCCGGAGCGCGACGTGCCCGCTCCGGACATCGGCACCAACGAACAAATCATGGCTTGGGTGATGGATACATATTCGATGCACGTCCGGCAAGCGACCACCGCCGTTGTTACCGGCAAGCCGCTTGATCTGGGGGGATCACAAGGGCGCAGGGAAGCCACAGGTCGCGGCCTGATGATGTGTTGTAACAAGGCGGTAGCAAAACTCGGCATGAAGCGCGAGGGATGCCGCGTCATTATCCAGGGTTTTGGTAATGTCGGCTCGCAGGCTTCGCTGCTGATGCATGAAGCCGGATACAAGATCATCGGCGCTGCCGATGTGAATGGCGGCCTCTACAATGAAAAGGGCATCGACGCCCCGAAGCTCTACGACTGGGTTTATACGCAGCGAAAGCCCCTACCGCAATTTCCCGGCGGCGAAAAACTGACCGCGCAGGAAGTCCTGTTTCGGCCATGCGACATTCTCGTTCCCGCCGCGACTGAAAATCAGATTACTTCGCAGAATGCGCATCGGGTCGATTGCCGCATTCTTTGCGAAGGCGCGAACGGTCCCACCACGTCGCACGCCGACTCGATCATCGAGAAAAAAGGGATCTTCATCATTCCGGACATTCTTGGAAACGCGGGCGGCGTCACCGTCAGCTATTTCGAATGGGTGCAAGACCGGCAGGGTTTTTTCTGGCGGGAGCGCGAAGTGAATGAACGCTTGCAGGATGTGATGGAGCACAGCTTTGATGGAGTCGTCAAGTACGCCGAAACCCACAATGTGAACAACCGGATCGCCGCGTACATCCTGGCCATTGATCGCGTTTCGCGAGCCTTGAAATTGAGGGGCTTTTACGCGTAAGATGCCGCGCCTAGGCTTGGTTGCGGAGGCAATGTTGCACCCTGAATCGATCTGTTACGGGGCTCTGAAAACCGAAGCGGAACACCGCCGCGACATCTGCGTCGTTGGGCGCTGGATTCGCGATCGCGGCTACGTCGCATCCACCGACGGAAACATCTCCGTGCGTCTTGGCCCAGACCGCATTCTCATTTCTCCCACCGCGATCAGCAAGGGAATGATGAAGCCGGACGACCTGGTGGTCATCGATTGCGATGGGAGCAGGGTGAGCGGGCTGCGGAAGCAGTCGTCGGAATTTGCGATGCACCTTTTGATCTACCGCCTCCGGCCGGACGTAAACGCGGTTTGCCACGCACATCCTACGACCGCCACCGGCTTCGCAGCGGCGGGAATGCCGCTTGACAAGCCCATCCTCTGCGAACTGGTTATCGGATTGGGAGCGATTCCGCTGGCGCGCTATGGCACTCCCGGCACGCCTGAACTCTCGGCAGCCATGGAGCCGTTCGTTCACGGCCACGACGCCATCCTGATGGCCAATCACGGTGTCGTCACCTACGGTCCCGATCTGCTGACCGCGTTTCTCCGCATGGAAACCACGGAACACTTCGCGCAGGTCGCACTGGTCACGGAGCTTCTAGGAAAGCAAGTGCTGCTTTCCGGACGCGACGTGGAAAAATTGGCTGGTGCGCGCACCCGATACGCCGCCGGCGCAAAAGCGAGCCAGGCTTCCGCTGCCGGCGCCGCCTGCCCCACCGAAAGCGTCACATTGACGCGCCGCGAACTGGAAGCCCTCATCGACGAAGGTATCCGCAGGGACCGCGCCCGTCGCTAGCTTCCGGGAACTCAAGCTGCCCGCGACAATTCACGATTGCTGCCTGCGTTGACACTCCTGTGAGCGTAACCGATAATCGCTGAAATGATTGGGTCGCTTCGCGGCAAACTCGTCGACAAACGCCCGAATCAAGCTTTGATCGACGTGGGCGGCGTGGGCTATCAGGTGCAGATTCCGCTTTCCACCTTTGCCAGCTTGACCGCACTCCACGATGAAATTACGCTGCTGATTCATACGCACGTGCGCGAGGATCAGCTTTCGCTCTACGGCTTTTTGACGGCGCGCGAAAAGCAGTGCTTCGAGCTGTTAATTTCCGCCTCGGGAGTGGGACCTGCTCTGGCGCTGAAAATCCTTTCGGGAATGGGCGTGGAGGATTTGGTTCCCGCGATCCGCAAAGGCGATTTGGCGCAGTTGGTGCTGATTCCGGGCGTGGGCAAGAAAACGGCCGAACGCATTGTGGTGGAGCTGCGCGACAAGTTGGCCGTCGTGGAAATTCGCGAAACCGGGAAGCCGGCGACTCGCTCGCAGCTGGAATCGGACGTGGCGTCCGCGCTCGCGAATCTTGGCTACGACGCTCGTTCGATCGACCGCGCGATTGAGAAGGCAGATGCTGCCCGAGGCGCCGACTTCGAAACTCTCTTGCGCGCGGCGCTGCAGATTCTCGGCAACTCCGCGATGCGGAAGAGCGTGCGTGAATGAACTCGGCTGCTCAGCTCCCTAGCAAATGTCCAAGATTTGACGGGTGCCCAAAGTAAATGAGCGACGCGCGAAATCGAATCGTATCCGGGAAGGCGTTCGACGAGGACGCGCGCATCGAGGCCAGCGTCCGTCCAGCCAGCTTCGACGATTACATCGGACAGGACCGCGTGAAGGAAAACCTGCAAATTGCCGTACAGGCTGCGCGGGCGCGAGGCGAAGCGCTCGATCACGTGCTGCTCTACGGACCGCCGGGACTCGGCAAAACCACGCTGGCGCAAATTCTGGCGAATGAGATGGGCTCGTCGATCAAGGTCACTTCGGGACCGCTGCTGGAAAAGAAGGGCGACCTCACGGCGGTGCTGACTTCGCTCGACCCCAGCGATTTTCTTTTTCTTGACGAGATTCATCGTCTGCAACCGGCGCTCGAAGAAATTCTCTACCCCGCAATGGAGGATTTTCGCGTGGACCTGATTATCGGCCAGGGACCGGGCGCGCGCGTGCATCCCTATCAGCTGAATCGCTTCACGCTGATCGGCGCCACTACGCGCGCGGGGCTGATCATGGCGCCGCTGCGTTCGCGCTTCGGCATTTTACACCGGCTGGAATTTTATACTCCGGAAGATTTGCACCGGATCGTGGTTCGCTCCGCGAAAATCCTGGGCATCACGATGGACGAAGGCGGCGCGAGCGAAATTGCCCGGCGCAGCCGTGGGACGCCGCGCGTGGCGAACCGTTTGCTGCGGCGCGTTCGTGATTACGCCGAGGTTCGTGCGAAAGGACACATCACGCTGGAAGTGGCTCGCGACGCGCTGGCGATGCTTCGCGTGGACGAGCATGGCCTGGATGAAATCGACCGCAACCTGTTGCTGACGATCATCCAAAAATATTCCGGCGGCCCCGTGGGATTGAGCACGATTGCCGCGTCGCTGAGCGAGGAAGAAGACGCCATCGAGGAGATGTACGAGCCTTATTTGATGCAGCTTGGCCTGCTTGATCGGACGCAGCGCGGCCGAGTCGCGACGGCCCTTGCTTACAAGCATTTCGGCATGGATGAGCCTCGCCGCCAGCCGGGCCTCTTCAGTTGACCTGGCCTGTGCAGCGGGCGCTTCTTTCTCCTTCTACCGGTTCGCGGATGGATGTGGCACAATTTCCAGCATGGGAAACAAGGACGCTCACAGACGCGAAGTTAAGAAAAAGAAGAAGGAAAAGCCTAAGCAGCCCGTCATCAGTACGTACACTCCACCTATTGTTGTACCGCAGCCGAAGAGTTAGGCAAAGAAGCGGCTTCAGGCCGCTGCCTGCTTGGGTTCCGGCCAGATGGCGGTCAGAATCAAGCCCACGGCGAGTCCCACGGAAATCTCGGTGAATCGGTGAATAGCGACGATCCACGGAGGCTCCGTACGGGCGACCATCATGACAATGACTAGCGTGATTCCGGCATATCGATAAGCGCCTCGCTGGACGTGCAGCAGGGCGCATAGCAATCCCAGCGCGAAAACTCCCGCGCCAAACACAGCCACGTTTCCTCCTGTATAGGTTGCGAGCAGCCCGCCCGCGGCGGCACCCATGGCGGTTCCGATCAGGCGATCCTTCGAGACGGCCCATGCCGCACCGAGTGTCGATTGCATTGCGATCAAGGTTGCGATGGCGGCCCAATATGCCTCCGGCAATCTGAAAAAGCGGGCCATCAGCAGAGAGGCCACTGCGGCAATCGCGGTTCGAGCCGCGTGTGCGAATTCTTTCTGTTCCAAGCGCAGCCACGTCCATCTCTTCACATCCGCCATCAACGCCTCCCGGCCGCTGCTATTGTCTGGAGTCTGGAATACTTAACTGTCAGTCTGGCGTGTGTCGAGATGCAAGACTAAAATGTCCCCTCGCCAATGGACAAAGT
Source organism: uncultured Acidobacteriota bacterium (assembly GCA_963754105.1). Classification (GTDB taxonomy): domain Bacteria; phylum Acidobacteriota; class Terriglobia; order Acidiferrales; family UBA7541; genus Palsa-295. The sequence goes on along the minus strand of CAVWEZ010000008.1, from coordinate 49,150 downwards.
TTACCTATCCCTGGGATCGAACATGGGAGATCGCGCGCAAAATATCGTGCGGGCAATCGCGGCGCTGGGGGCACACGGCGTGCGGGTGACGCAGCAATCGTCAGTGTATGAAACGGAGCCGGTGGATGTGCGCGGCGATGGCTGGTTCCTGAATTGCGTGATCGAGGCGGAGACGGACTTGGGGCCGGAGGAACTGATGCAGGTTTTGCTTTCCACCGAGCGCTCGCTGGGACGGCAGCGACGGGCGGTTCCAGATGGTCCGAAAGATTCGCGGACAATTGATATGGATATACTGGTATTCGGTTCGAGGGTGGTCAGCACGCCCGAGCTTAAGATTCCGCATCCGAGAATGGCGGAGCGGAGATTTGTGCTTGTGCCGTTTGCGGAAATTGCGCCAGATGTGAGGCATTCCGTGATAAATAAAACCATCGCCGAACTGCTGGCTCAGACCGTGGATCGAAGCGAAGTGCGGCGGTCGGATGGCGAGAAGTAGCCAAGCATGTTTGCCGGGCACGATGTATCGTGCCCCTACGGACTGCAAAAACGCTAATTGAGGAAGTCGCGGTGCTAGCTAGAAGGAAAGCTGCTCGCGAGTGAGTCTGAAGCCGTTGAGATTTCCCACCACGGAGGCGGCGACGTGGCTTGGCTCGAAGAATTCGCGGGCGAGTTGCTGGACTTCCTCGGCCGTGACGCTTTCAAGCATGGCGATCAGTTCTTGCGGAGTGAAATAGCGGTTGAAGTAGAGATGATAGCGCGCGAGGCTGCTCATGCGCGCGCCGCTGCCTTCGAGCGCTAGTAAAGTTGCGCCCTTGAGATGGTCCTTGGCGCGGCGAAGCTCTTCTTCATCGAGAGGCTCCTCCTTCATCCGCCGAAATTCGTCGAGGACAGAACGTACCACCTGTGCCGCGGTGTCGAGAGACGTGCCCGCGTAGACCGCGAGCGCTCCCGTATCGCGATAGGAATTCATCTCGCTGAAAATTGAATAGGCCAGGCCCTGCCGCTCGCGAATATTCTGAAATAAACGAGAGGACATTCCGCCGCCGAGAATGTTGTTGAGGACCGACACGGCAAAGCGACGGCGATCGGTGAGGGGCAGCGCGGCCACGCCCAGACAGATGTGAACCTGCTCGAGCTCGCGTTTGGAGCGCAGGGTGATATGCGGCGCCGACTCGGCCTTGGGATCGGGGACGCCGTCTTTCGCGGGCGCGAGCTTCGAGAAGCGCTCCGAGACGAGCTCGACGAGATGCTTGTGGGTGAGATTGCCGGCAGCCGTTATGACCAGGCAATTCGGCGCATAGGATTCCCGGAACCATTTTTGCAGCGTCGGGCGCGTGAACGAGGAAACCGTTTCGGGCGTTCCCAGAATCGGCTTTCCGAGGGCGTGGCTATTCCAGAAATTTTGCGTGAAAAGCTCGTGGACCAAATCCTCTGGATTGTCCTGGGTCATGCGGATTTCTTCGAGGATCACGGATTGTTCGCGCGCGATGTCTTCGGCGGCAAATTTTGGATCGAGGACGATATCGGCAAGAATGTCGAAGGCCTTGGGCAGATGCTCACCGAGCACGCGAGTATTGAAGCAGACCATTTCTTTAGCCGTAAAAGCGTCCAGCATTCCGCCGAGACGGTCGACTTCGCGTGCGATGTCCTCGGCGGTGCGCCGGCCGGTGCCCTTGAATACCATGTGCTCGATGAAATGGGAGATGCCGTTGAGATCGGCCGGCTCGCGCCGCGATCCAGCGCGCAGCCATACACCGACAGAAACCGAATGGACGTGCTCCATCGGCTCGGTGATGACGACAAGGCCGTTTGGCAGAATTTCCTTCTGTACCGCGTGAGATGTATTGGGCATTGGTCGAACTCCATTGTTGCATGCTGGTGCGGTGCGTGTCATGCGCGGTTCGTGTGCGGGCTTGGAGTGCGGCGAGCAATTCCTCAGTGCTATCATCGATCTACATGGCTGCGCAGGACTCGAATACCGGTCGAAATCTGTTAGGAAGATCCAAGGAAGAGCTGCGTGCGCTACTCGAATCGTTGGGCGAGCAGGGGTATCGTGGAGCGCAGATTTATCGCGCGCTGTATGCGGAAAGGCGATTCGATTTCGGCGCGATGACCAATTTGCCGGCGGCGCTGCGCGCGCGGCTGGCGCGAGAAGCGAGCATTGAGCCGCCGCGCGTTGTGCGGAGCCACCGCTCGCTCGACGGCGCGGTGCGCTACGTCCTCGCGATTGGCGACGGCAAAGCGGTGAATATCGAGACCGTGTTCATGCCGGAGGAGAATCGCCAGACGATTTGCATCTCAACGCAGGCGGGCTGCGCGGTTGATTGCAGGTTCTGCCTGACGGCGACGCTGGGGCTGCTACGCAATCTGAGCGCGGGCGAAATCGTCGGGCAGGTGCTCGTCGCGCTTGAAGACAATCGCGCCGCGCTGAAACCTCAAACCAACGTCGTTCTCATGGGCCAGGGTGAGCCGCTGCTGAATTACGAGTCCGTGATGGCTGCGCTGCGGATCCTGCTGGATCCGAACGGAGCGGCGATTTCTCCCCGACACGCGGCGCTTTCAACGAGCGGGATCATCCCCGGCATCGAGCGGCTAGCGCAAGAAAAAGTGCGCCCGAACCTGGCCATTTCGCTGAACGCTTCATCGAACGAGCAGCGCGATAAGATCATGCCCATTAATCGGAAGTATCCCCTCGAAAAACTGCTCGATGCCTGCCGCAAATACCCGTTGCGATCGCGGGAATGGCTGCTGTTCGAGTACGTTTTGCTCAGCGGATTCAATGACTCGCCGGAAGACGCACAGCGCGTCGCAAAACTGCTTTCGAATTTGCGCGCAAAAGTGAACTTGATCCCCTGGAATCCGGGCGAACTGCCGTTTCAAAGACCTGATCCCGCACGGGTGGACGGATTTCGAAGAATTTTGCTGGATAAAGGCGTGCTCGCCTTCGTCCGAGATTCGCGTGGGCAGGACGTGATGGCTGCGTGCGGACAACTGGCCCTGGCCGAATCCCAATCCGCCTCGATTGGGGCTCCGATTTCCACATCGCTTGCAGGCCTCGGCTAGCCGCCCGCAAAGACCGACCGCAACACCGCACGCCACATCGCATTGTGATATTCTCCCGACCAGAGCGCGATGCCTAGCCGGCGTGATAATCGTAATGATTCAGGAGGTATGTTATGGCAGCTCCCAAAGTTCTGATTTTGACGGGCGATGCGGCGGAGTCGCTCGAAGTAATGTATCCCTATCAGCGATTGCAGGAGGAAGGTTACGAAGTGCGCATCGCTGCCCCCAGCAAAAAGAAGCTGCACTTCGTGGTGCATGACTTTGAGCCGGGCTACGACACGTACACCGAAAAGCCGGGCTACAGCTGGGACGCGGACCTTGCTTTCAAGGACGTGAATCCCACCGACTACGCCGCGTTAGTAATTCCGGGCGGCCGCGCGCCCGAGTACATACGCAACAATGCCGATTGTCAGCGGATCATCCAGCACTTTTTTCAGCAGAGCAAGCCTGTAGCACAGATATGCCACGCCGCTTTGGCGCTGGCGGCTGCGGGAGTGCTAAGAGGCAAGCGAACGGCGGCTTATCCGGCGCTCGAGCCGGATGTGCGCGCGGCAGGAGCGGAATTCGTCAATTCGGAAGCGGTGGTCGATGGCAACATGATTTCCGCACGCGCTTGGCCCGACCATCCTGCGTGGATGCGCGAGTTTATTAAGCTGTTGCGGCAAAAGGCACCGGTGCAAGAGCAACATGCCGCGGCCCGATGAGCCCGTTCGTGAGGAACCAGGAAAGCCCGCGGAAGCCAGGGGGCGAACGTTTGGCAGCGCGTAGCGAAGCGGGAGGAAACCAATGAAGCTTGCGTTTAGGATGATCGCCGCGGTTGCCGCGTTCTGTTTGTTCACGGCCCTTCTGGCCGTGCGGGCGGACGCGCCGAAGACCGAGACGGTTACTTTCCCAAATGGCGCCGGAACGGTAAGCGGATTTCTCGCCACGCCCGAGAAACCCGGGCGCTATCCAGCGCTGGTGGTGATCCACGAATGGTGGGGACTGACCGACTGGGTGAAGCAGCAAACCCAAAAACTAGCCGACCAGGGATACATCGCGCTTGCGGTGGACCTTTACCGCGGTAAAGTGACGTCAGATCCGGAAGAAGCGCACGAGCTGATGCGCGGATTGGCCCAGGACCGTGCCATCAGCGACTTGCAAGCGGCCTTCGCGTATTTGGCTGCGAGGAAGGATGTGGATCGCGACCACATTGGCTCGATCGGGTGGTGCATGGGCGGAGGCTTTTCCTTGCAGCTCGCGATTCATCAGCCACGACTCGCCGCTTGCGTGGTGAATTACGGCGCCCTCCCCACCGATCCCAACGACCTTCAGCAGATTTATGCGCCCATTCTGGGAAATTTCGGCGCCGACGACCGGGGAATCACTCCTGCCGACGTCCAGGATTTCGAAAAAAGCATGAAGGGTATGAAGCGCCGGGTTGACGTTAAAATCTACGACGGCGCCGGACACGCATTTGAGAATTCCACGAACACCAACGGATACCGGCCCCAAGCCGCGGCGGACGCATGGGCGCGCACCTTGGCCTTCCTGAACAAAACGATGAAGTAACTTCCGAGAAAGAAGATTGGCGGGACGGGACAACAGCACGGGATCAACGATTGAGCCGCCGCAGCAGTTCCTGCAACCGCGCGCGGTCTCCCGCGCCCATGTTCGTGAACTCCACGCCCAGGCCTTTCCCCGAGGCGGCGTAGCGCACCACGCCGTGGATCCGCATCTCTCCCTCTGGCAGCGCGAACAGCATCTCAATGTTCGTGCCAGTCGCAATGGCCAAGGATGTCGCTATGAATACGCCGCCGGTGCTGAGATCGGATACGCGCGAGACGTGACGCTGTTTTTTGGCTAGTTGCCATGCCACCCAAATGCCGCTCGATACGGCGACGCGTGCGGCCTTGCGATTTTCTCGCGTTCCAGTGTGGGTCATCTCCAATCAACCTCGCCCCATTGCCCTATAGAATGCACCGAGGGGCGGGAATCATCCAGCCCGATGTGTCCTTTGTGTTCGAAGTGGGCAAGCGCATTCCGAGCCGGTTCTGTCGGGTTCTCCCGAGGATATTATCGTTTGTGTGAGGTCTCCAGCCTCGCCTCTTCGCGTTTTCCCGCCTCCTTTCACCGCTGCCTACGCGCCAGCTTGCCCTTGGCCCGCGATGCGCTCCGGGGGGTAGAGCGTCACCCGAACGGTAACGTTTCCACCCCGCCTAGATTCGTCAGATCAACCGACCTCCGGCGATATCGCTTTCAAGTAATTGACACGCAGTGCCTTAGCGCCTTTCCGCGCTGGCCCAACACATGCACTGTTAGGGGCTGATGAATGGCCGGAGCCGAAGAAATAAGGCCGTTCGCCTGAGCGTGGACAACATGCCATCGAAGCCGGGAACAAGCCGTACGCTCCGCACTGGAGACTGTGGTTTCACAATAGTCGAGTTGTGCATCGTGGTGTCCGTAATCCTGATTGTTTCGGCCATGGCAATACTCCAATTGACTCCGGTCCTAAAGAATACTCGCTCCGACACGGCTCTGCGCGAAATCGTCGACCAGATGCGCCAGGCGCGTGAATATGCGATTGCCAACCGCCGCTACATCCAGGTTTCGTTCGCCACCGTAGGCGGGCTGGCTCAGATAACCATCACGCAGAAAAACAGCCTGACGCTGGGAGCTGGCCCCGACAAGGTGCTGAGCATCGTCCCCATCCAGTCTCCGATGCAGTTCACCCTCTTCGCAGCAAAAGGCGACACACCAGACGCTTATGGGAACGCAGCTGCGATCGAGTTTGCCGGTCTGAGCGGCGGACCTCCAGCAGGAATCTTCTTTCAGAGCGACGGTGAATTGGTTGCAGCCGTGACTTATTTGCCGATCAATGGGACGGTATTCCTTGGAGCTACCGGGGACCCCTCCACCGCCCGCGCGATGACAGTGCTGGGAACGACGGGCAGAGTTCGCGGTTGGAACGGTAGCGGAGCGACATGGAATCAATTCTGAAGGAGACCGTGGCGATGCCACAACGAGAGAACCGGCAGACGAGATCGCGTTCGGGCTTTACGCTTCTGGAGACGATGATCGCTCTAGTGGTCCTGGCCGTGGGTGTCCTTGGCCTGGCTGCGACCTTGGGCGACGCCCTGGCTTACATGCAGGGATCGCAGGACGACTTCATTGCCCAACAGAAGGCTGAGCAAGCTGTTGAAGCCATTTTCACGGCCAAATACACGAACTCGGTTCAGTGGGGCCAAGTTTCCAACTTCAGCGTAGGCAATCCGCAAGGTCTGTTCTTGCCTGGTGCTCTGCCCCTTACGGTGACCGGGCCCGACGGGCTCGTCGGATCCGTGAACGACGTGGCCGCTGCTCCAGACTACGTTCTCGACCCCGGGCCGGACGGAAAGCTAGGGACAGCGGACGACATAAAAAGACCGCTCGGCGGTTTTACCAGGACCATTACCATCACCAACGATCCGACCGACGCGAATCTGCGCACCGTCGTCGTTACCGTCAATTACCAGTCCGGGCGGTTTAATCGCAGCTATTCCGTGACCACGCTTATTTCGGCATTTGACTAGCGCTACGAGGAGCCACTGAATGAAGCGGCAAAACGGCTTTTCAATGATTGAGTTGATGGTATCCATCGCGATCCTTACCGTCCTCATCGGCGCGGCGGTGGCTGCCTTGGTACAAGCACAGAACGTGACTTATTCGATTGCCCAAGAGGCCAATACGCAGGAGAACCTGCGTGCCGGCATGCACTTTATGGTGAGAGACCTGATGCAGGCCGGAGAAGGGATTTCGAGTTCGGGCGTTTCAATTCCCAATACTGCTGGAGTCTCAGCGATCAATCGCCCCGGCACCGCAGGCGTGTTCCCAAACAATCCGACCGTTCTCTCGGCGTTGACACCGGGTTACCTGCAAGGTCAGGCCGCGAAAACCCCCAACGCCCTGACGGGCGCCATTCTTATCGGCGGTAATACGGACGTCGTTAACATTCTCTATGCGGATAATGCATTGACTTCCAGCGCTCTCGGGCCAGGCGGCACTGCTCCTCCTCCATTGAATGCTTTTCCAGTGGCGCAAGCTCTACCGGCGACTCCAGTATGCAACGGAAATATCGCCGCGTCGGGCCTTACTGTAACCCTTGCTGCGGGATGTTTCACGCTTCCTGGAACCCCCACCCCGATTCAGCAGGGTGACTTGATCCTTTTCAGTAATGCCAATGGAACTGCCCTCGAACTTGTTACCAATGTGGCAGGCCAGACCCTTACCTTTGCTGCTGGGGGCGATCCGTCGGGCCTGAATGGAGGGGCCAAGCCAAACGGTACCGTGGCGGCGATTAATGCTAAAAACGTACCCACGGTAATTACGCGCGTCTGGATGGTCACTTATTATATCGATTCGACAACGAATCCTTTGAAGCCTCAACTTGTCCGCCAGATAAATTATCCGGGATATCCCGTAGCGACTCCCACTTATCCGCCCCAGCAGGTTGCCGATTGCATTGAAGACCTGAATCTCACGTACGACATTATCAATTCCACGGCTCCCCTCGGAACATATGCAAATGGAGCTGGAGACGCTCCCACGCCGGCCGCCGGAGACACTCCTTTTCAGATTCGAGCCGCCAATGTGCTCCTTGCCGGAAGGTCCGAGTACCCGCTCCGTTCTGGGGGGAACCTGCAGTACTTCCGGAACAATTTGAGCACGCAGGTAAGCGTTCGAAGCCTCGCATTCGTAAATCAGTTCAATCAGCCTCCTAAGGGGCGGCCAACGGCCTCTTTAGGCTTCCAAAGGAGACACGCTGTGAGACTCAAACGAGAAAACGGAATCGCACTGCTTACGGTGATGCTGATTCTGATTTTGGTATCCGCCATGGTCGTTGGCATGTCGTGGATGGTCATGACGGACCAGCGCCTGAACGGAAACAATCAGAGTCGCGAGACCGCTTTCTATGGCGCGGAAGCCGGCATGGAAAAGTTAACAGCCGATGTTGGGAACATTTTCGCTGTAAAAGGCGCCATCACCCGGGGCCGATCTCACAACTCCTCCGGTTACCGTTCCTCCAACGATCCAGGGCATTCAGTATCTAGATTCCACGGGCGCCTCGACCTACCAGGTCACGTGCGACGGGTGCCCGGCTGCTCCGGTTTCGACAAACGCAACCATTCTTCCGCCGAGCCCGTACGCCGGGATGCAGGGCTTGATTACGCCGTTTACTCTTACCGTCGCCTCGCAAACAGGTACCGGCAGCGAGGTGAAGTTGCAGAGGCAAATCCAGCTCGTATCCATCCCCGTGTTTCAATTCGGGATCTTTTCAGACACGGACCTGTCTTACTTTGCTGGACCTCCTTTCGATTTTGGCGGCCGGGTCCATACCAATGGCAATCTATGGTTGGCAGCCAATACCGGTCCGCTCTATCTGGGCGACAAAGTAACTGCTTCAGGGGAGGTGATCCGCTCCAACCTTGAAAACGGATATCCAGGAGGCGGCGGAACCATCGCCGACGGCGGCACCTATGGTGGCACGGTGGATATTTCCACCACGCCTCTGCCGATACCGCCGAATCCCGCCCGTCCTCCATATGTTGCCGCCCAATGGACCGCGCTGGGTGCAACCCAGGGCAGCGTGACTGGCGCCAGTGTCTACGGCGCAGTCAGTGCCGCCACTAATCCCAACTGGCCCACATACGCGCCCGTAGTAGATGGGATGATTACTGCCCATGCGCCCCAGCTAGATCTAACCTCCACGGCGCTTGCCGGAATCAAATCTCCCATCACACTGATCGAAAGGCCGGTTCCGGGAGAGGCGGCTGCGAACCCGGCTCCAGTTCGTCCAACGGTATTTTTCCGGGGCCAATGGCCAGGTCAGCTTGCGGATTCTGCTAGACGACTACGGCCCAGGCGGCGTACCCGGAGTGGCGGGCGCTTGCCATAATTCCGATATGATGGCCCTCGGAGGCGAGGGGGTTACGACAGCCACCGATCCAATTGATTTGGCAACACTCGCATATGATACGGGCTCAGGGTTCAACTACACGGCTGGCAAGCCGACAAATGCGACCTGGTATACAGGCGCGCAGGTATTCCCACTGCCGCTCTCACAGAGCTCGGGTGCATACACCGCCTACGCAACTCCAACATTGAAGGACGGCTATTGGCAGGCAAAAAACACCCCCATCATCACCGGTTGCATCAAAATCGAGTATTAAAACGCGGCAGGCGCAGCTTCGGATGTAACACAGGAAATCCTCAAACTGGGCCTCACCGCCAGAAATATCTATCCGCAAACAACCGGTGCTGTCAACCAACTGCTCTATCTACCGGTTACAGGTACGGTTGAGACTCCGGAGTCTGCCACCTGCGGCGCCGCGGGGGCTGCCGGCGAACCAAGCCCGAATGCAATCATCCGGATCGCTCGGTTGCGCGATAATCCTTCGACTGCCTATCCGGCTCATGGCGCGGCCGCACCCTGCAATGCGACGACGAGCGGCTACGACTATTGGCCGATGGTACTTTACGATACGCGCGAATCCGTCTCTCGCGACAACGCTATGCCGAACAATGCGTCAGATTCTGCAGCAAATCATCCGGAAATCACTGCAGAAGGCGCGATGAATTACATTGAGCTCGATGTGAGCAATCTTCAGAAATGGTTCGCCGGAACTATCGGTGCAAGTGGGACTCTCGCCAGCAACGTCGGCGGATACGAGGTCTACTTTTCTGATCGGCGCGGCAACGTCGTGGATCCGAACACCGCGCCTCTTGCCAAGACGGGCTCGTTCGGATTCAATGACATTATCAACGGCACTTTCGACCCCGCAAACGGTTGTCCGGACGGTGTTATCGATGCCGGGGAAGATTTTGCGGGTGACGGCGCGCTTCGCGTTTACGGTGAATTGCCCCTGCTTAACGGCGTCACAAACGGGACTACGACCATCCCTAGTAACCAGGCACTTCAGGGCCTTTTGGCGGGAGTAATGCCCCTAGTCTTCAAAAAGAATCCGAACTGCGCTCCTGTGGCAGCGGCTGAGGCTCCATCACCAATCTACATCTATGCTCACAATGATGAAGCCAGGGAAAATCCGCCGGCCTTTTTCCGGCATGCGCTGAAGATTGTGAACGGCAGCACGATCAATCTGGGCACTGCCTGCTATGGGGCTGCTCCCAATCCGCCTTGCGGCCTCGCAATCGCGTCCGAGAACCCTGTCTACATCCAGGGCGAATACAACGACGGCGGGGTAAACACCGGGACGTGGGCCGGCAATAGCGTGGCTTCGTCGGTTTCCGCCGACTCCGTCACAGTGCTTTCGGGCAACTGGAACGACGTAAATTCGTTCATATCACCCTACGATCCCGGTAGCCGCCAGCCGGTAACAACGTCGTATCGAGTTGCCATCATTGCCGGCAAGGGCATTCCGTTCGCGCAGCCCGCCGGAACCGTTCAGGACTACGGCACCGACGGCGGCTTGCACAATTTCTTACGCTTCCTTGAGGGCTGGGGTGGAACCATCTATTACAGGGGTTCTCTCGTAAGTTTCTACTATAGCGCTCAAGGCATCGGTCCCTATAAATGCTGTACCACCGTGTACACCGCTCCAACCCGCGCGTACACGTTCGATCAGAACTTCACACTGGGACCGCAATGGCTGCCGCCGCGCTCCCCGCGGTTGCGGTCGATCAACACCGTCGGCTTCACGCAGATGACTCAGCCGACCCAGTAGACGGCTTGCATTTCGGATGATGCGAAGTGGCTCTCGGTCCTATCGGGAGCCACTCTTGCTTTTCAGTCCGACAAACCGGTCCGGATTGAAACATCGCAGTTTCATTTTCGGGCGGCGGACGAAGCCGCAAAACTGAACTTCCAGGTGTCGCCGTGCGCGGGCTGCGTTAGGGGAGGTTCGCGCACTCGGGTTCAGCTCTTGCGTTTCAGGATGCTTTGGAGCGATGCATCAAGGTTCGCGAACTGAAATGTGTGGCCCATCGCGATCAGGCGCTCGGGAATGGCGCGCTGGCTGGCCAGCAGGAGAGGGTCTGCCAACTCGCCCAGCGCGATGCGGAGCGCGAATGCGGGAGCGGAAAAAATGGCGGGGCGGTGCAGCGTGGTTGCCGCGAGGCGAGTGAACTCCGAATTACGCACTGGATTTGGAGCGACGACGTTCACCGGACCTGAAAATTCGCCGCTTGCGATTGCCGAACGCATGATTTCCACCACATCTTCAAGTGCGATCCAAGACATCCACTGATTGCCGCTGCCGAGCCGTCCGCCCACGCCATACTTGAAAGGTTCGAGCATGCGCGGTAGCGCGCCGCCATCCGAGGAAAGAATCACGCCGAATCGCAAACGGACGGCGCGGATGCCCCCTAGTTCAGCACGTCTTGCCTCCGCTTCCCAGTCACGCGCCAGCAACGCCAGGAAATCCGTTCCGCCTTCGCTGGATTCGGTCAGTACCTCATCGCCGCGACTTCCGTAATATCCTGTTGCCGAGGCGCAAACGAAAGCGCGCGGTTTCTGTTTCAGGCCCGAAAGCGTGTCCACCAGCACACGCGTGGAATCGATTCGGCTGCTGCGCAGAACCGCTTTGCGTTCCGGCGTCCACCGCCCTCCGGCGATGTTCGCCCCACTCAGATGGACCACGGCGTCGGCGCCTTCCATGGCGGGAGCGTCAACAGTAGCCGACATCGGATCCCAGAGAATGTCTCCACGCGATGACGCGCCGCTACCGGGACGCACCAACCGCGCAATGATATGCCCGTCCCCTTGAAGTCTGCGCATCAGCGCCTTTCCCACTAGGCCCGACGCGCCGGAAATGAGAATTTTCATAGTCCCCGCTTTGTGTTCGTCGGCTCGGAAGAAACACAGCGTAATTCAGAGAATATTCACGGCTCGCGATGCAAGCAGGACGACAATCGTCAAGGAAATCAAGGCCTGTAGCATTGTGACGAGCTTCGCCCAGCGCGAAAGAACGGCCGTATCGGTGGGCGAGAATGCCGTGCTCGTATTAAACGCGAGAAATAAGTAGTCAATGAAATGAGGCGACCACGACGAATCGCGGCCTTCAGCCGTCAACATTTGGGGAAAAAGAAAATCGCTATCCAAGCGATCGGTAGCGCGCTCGCGCTTCAACGGCCCCCCAGCGTCCAGCTTCCAATACCAAAGAGCAAAGACCAGAATGTTGGTGAACCAGAGCGTGCCCGCCGCGCGCAAGAGTGTGGTGGCTGTGTTGCGATGATGCGCCATGCCGTAAATCAGCACAACCAAGGATGCAATCAGGGCAAGGGTAATCGCGCCATTCGCTACAAACGTGAGAATCCGAGCCACGTCGTGATCGCCACGGCGATAGGACACCGTCAGCGGAACGAGCAAAACGAGGATGATAGCGAGCAATAGCCAACTGGGACCCACCGAAAGCGGTTCCGGCAGTGCCAAATACACAGAGGCCGCAGCCAACATAGCCACGAGTGCGGGCCACCGGGGCTCCCTTTCGAATCGATCCGCCATTTCGACGTCTCCTCGGACTGCCGCGCTGGTACGCGGGTGCAGTCTAATACAGCGCTACCGCACCTCAAAATGTACTCGCATGGACACACTGCGCAGAGCGAAACAATCTATCTTTCTATCTTTGCAGAAACTCCACAGGGCGCCGCCCTTGCACTTACCCTCTCATTCGCTAAAGATAGATACGATGAGTTCATGGCACAAAAGCGAAACCGCTCCTGATCGCTCCGGATCGGCACCCTATCGTTCCGGGGCAGTGCGATTCTGGTGTTTCCGTGCAGCAATGTTGCTAGCGATTTCGATCGCCACGGTATTCGCAAGCTTGGCGCAGGTACGGGATTCAAATTCCCTCATGGGGTTCCTGCCCTCGCGCGTAGCGGAGGAACGCCAGCTTGAGGCCAAGTTTCGGAGTATCCCCGATCCCGCGCATGCCGAGAGCGACCTCCGCCATCTGACGAGCGAGCCCCATCCGGCGGGAAGCCAGGCGAGCTATCGCGTGGCGAAGTGGCTTCGCGATCAGTTCCGCAGCTTCGGCTTCGACGCAGAAATCGTCAGCTACAGCGCGTGGTTGCCGGAGGCCCGCGAAATAAGCCTCGACTTGACCAAACCAGAAGCAAAGCGCCTGGGCTCGCCGGAGCAGCCCTACGAGGACGACAAAGCCACCTACGATAAGCGGGCTGTCCCCGGCTTTAGCGACTATTCGCCTTCGGGAGACGTTACCGCCCCAGTGGTCTATGTGAACTACGGCACGCAGGATGATTACCGGCAGCTTGCCAATCTCGGCGTAGACGTGACTGGGAAAGTGGTGATCGCACGCTACGGCGTGGGATACCGTGGCATAAAAGCCAAGCTAGCCGAGGAGCACAAAGCTGCCGCGTTGATCCTTTACTCCGATCCCCAAGAGGACGGATTTGCGGTTGGCGATCCATACCCGCGTGGCCCGTGGCGGCCCATGAGCGGCATCCAGCGGGGTTCGATCATTTATACGCAGATCTATCCAGGCGATCCGCTAACGCCCGGCATCGCTGCTACGTCAGACGCGCACCGCATCGCACCGTCCGACGCCGCTAACCTGCCGCGCATACCCACCATGCCCATCAACGCCCAAGATGCCGCCGTGATCCTCTCGAAGCTCGGCGGCCAGGAAGTCCCCCGCAGCTGGCAAGGCAGCCTGCCATTCACTTACCATCTGGGCCCGGGCGAAGCGGAAGTTCACATGAAGCTGGTGATGGACTACGAGCAGCGGCCGGTTTACGACGTGATCGCCAAACTGCAGGGAACGTCCGACGACCAGTGGGTGATACTCGGCAATCATCACGACGCCTGGGTCTTCGGCGCCGCCGATCCCGGCAGCGGCACCGCCGCAATGCTGGAAACGGCACGCTCGCTCGGCGAGCTTGTGAAGTCCGGATGGAAGCCACGACGCACTATCGTGATATGCGAATGGGATGGCGAGGAGCCGGGTCTGATTGGTTCCACAGAATGGGTGGAAGCGAATCGAGCTGAGTTGCAAGCGAAAGCAGTGGCATACATCAACACAGATGTCGGTGTTACCGGGCCCAATTTCACCGCAGGGGACACACCTTCGCTCGACCAAGTGATCCGCGACGCCACCAGAGACATACAGGATCCGGCCACGGGACATTCTGTTTACGACGCCTGGTATAGCCGCTCATCCAACCAGCGCGGAGACGCGACCGCGCGTGCGATTCCCATGGCCGAGGCTTCCGGCGCCGCCCGCGTGGCAAGACTGGGTTCGGGATCTGATTTCTCGGCTTTCTTCGATTATGCGGGCATTCCCTCAATTGACGTGTCTTTCGCGGGGGATTACGGCGTCTATCACTCGCTGTACGACGACTTTTACTGGATGAAACACTTCGGCGACCCGACGTTCGCCTATCACGCAACGCTCGCCCGCGTGCTCGGGACGCTCGCGCTGCGGCTGGACGAAGCGGACATTCTGCCGTACGACTATGTGCTTTACGCGTCCGAGATCGAGCATCGGGCCACAGATCGAATCACGCACGCTGCCAGCGCAAGCGACCAAGATATTATGGAGCCCATTTTGGACGCGGCCGCGAAGCTAAGCACTTCGGCTACGAACGCCTCGCACGCTCTCGCAGTAATCTCGGATGCACCAATCGATCCCGCAAAGTCAGACGAGATTAACCGGGCCCTCGCCGCCGTCGAGCAGGGTCTGCTCGATCCGGACGGCCTCGCCGGACGTCCGTGGTTCAAGCACACGATCTACGCTCCCGGCAGCTACACGGGTTACGCCGCTGAGGTGCTTCCCGGCATCACGGAGGCTCTTGCGCACGGCGATTCGGCTAGGTTGAAGCGCGAATCCGAGGGGCTCGCGGCAGCGCTGCTTCGCGCCTCGGCGCGTCTGGACGAGGTCACGCGTCTTGCTCAAGCGGCTGCGCCCGGACGGGATAAGGGGCAGTGACACGCCGAGTCGCAGGTCAAATTTTTCGCTGCTTCCAGAGACCGCGCCTGAATAAGAGGACACTCGCGACTGCGATAGCTCCTTCGGCAATCACAATCGACCAGTAAACGCCGTTCGAGTGGAGGCCGCGGTGGATCGCGAGCCAATATGCCAAGGGAATTTCGAACAGCCAAAAACCAAAAAAGTTCACGATCGTCGGCGTTATGGTGTCCCCTGCTCCATTGAACGCCTGGAGCATCACCATACCATACGCATAACCGATGTTGCCGCAGCTCACGATGCGAAGGCACGACGCAGCCAGCGGCACTACTGCGGGATCGTTCGTGAAAAGACGGACCACAGGTTCCGCGAATATTATGAAAGCGATTCCGACTGTTCCCAGGAAAAGCATGTTGTAGAACCCGGTGCGCCAAACCGAAGTCTCGGCGCGCTCGGGCTGTTTTGCCCCGAGGTTCTGGCCGACGAGCGTCGCGGCCGCATTACTCAACCCCCACGACGGCAGGATGATGAATATTACGATTCGGATTGCGATGGTGTAGCCGGCGACGGCGGCCGCGCCGAAGAGGCTCACGATGCGCACGAGCCCAATCCAGCTGGTCTGCGCTATTGCGAATTGCAAGATTCCCGTGAGAGAGAGCCGGAGGAGCCGAAAAAGAACTTCCCAATTTGCGCGAATGTGGCGACGGAGCAACCGGATGCGCTCCGTGCCGCGCCACAGCCGGTAGAATTGATAAATCACGCCGATCCCGCGCCCTGTGAACGTGGCGAGAGCGGCACCAGTGACGCCGAGGCGCGGAAACGGTCCCCAGCCAAAAATCAAGCAGGGATCCAAAATCAAGTTGATGATGTTGGACACCCATAGCAGCCGCATGGCAATCGCAGCGTCCCCGGCACCGCGAAAGATCGCATTGTTGAGAAATAGAAGCAGCACCACGCCGCTGCCGCCGAGGGCGATTCGTGCGTAACTGCTCCCCATGGCGATGATGTCAGGCGTTCCGCCCATCAGACGAAGGAGATCGGGCGCCAGAAAAAGGCAAGGAACTCCGATCACGACCGCGCATACAAGACCGAGGAAAATAGACTGAACACCAGCGACCGCGGCCCCCTCCGGATCTTTCTCGCCCGTGCGCCGGGCGACCATAGCGGTGGTAGTGAGGCCCAGCCCCATGCTGATAGCAAATACCAGCAGCAGCATAGATTCCGTAAGGCCAACCGTAGCCACGGCATTTGCCCCGAGGCGACCGACCCAGAAGACATCGACGACTGCAAAGAGCGACTCGAGAACCATCTCAAGGACCATGGGAATGGCCAGGAGCAGGATTGCCCGGTTCAAGCTTCCAGTCGTGAAGTCCTGATGAGATCCACGAATCGCCTCACGAATGGAATCCCACAGGCTCGGTTGCGGCACTTCCGTTGATAATGACGTTCATTGCTCGCTGAAACTTTCTGCGCCGCGTTGCATTCGGGCGTTTTGAACGCAGCCAAACGCTGCTGAGTACCAAAAAAGGGCTTAGAAGGAGACTGTGAGCGACCGTGCCGATTTAGGCGAGGCTTACAAGGAGGATCTTCATAATTCTCAAACCGCCAATCCGTTCTGAATTCGTGCCAGTTTCAGAACAAGCGGACACCCAATCAATGGCCGGGATTCTACTTTACGCAGCTCGTTCGCGCAAACGAAACCTGAGAAGGCGGTTCTTCTTGTTCCGGCTGGCACACGCTAGAATATCTGGTATGCAAGTTCGCGTTCTTTTCTTCGGGCAGCTCAAGGACATTACCGGCCTCGATCACGACGAGGCCGAGCTTTCCGAAGGCGCTCGCGTAGAGGACCTTTTTGAGCGCTACGGCCGCCGATTTCCGCAGCTCGCGGCCTTCCGAGCATCCATCGCCGCTTCCGTGAATCAGGAATATGCCGGTTGGCGCGCGCCGCTGGCGGCCGGCGACGAAGTTGCGTTTCTTCCGCCCGTGAGCGGAGGCCAGCGGCTCGCCGTCGAGCAAGACATTTTTCAGCTCGTGCGCGATCCGATTCGCCCGCAGGAAGTCATCGAGGGACTCAAGGCCCCGGAGGATGGAGCTCTGGTGGTCTTCGACGGCTTCGTGCGCAACAATTTCAAGGGCCGCCAGACGCTTTATCTCGACTACGAAGCCTACGAGCCGATGGCTCTGGAGAAAATGCGGGAAATCGCGGCCGAGATGCGCGCCAGGTTTCCGATCCATCGGCTGGCCATTATTCATCGCCTGGGACGGCTTCAGATCGGAGAGACCAGCGTATGGATCGCCGTGAGTTCCCCGCATCGCGCCGCCGCATTTGACGCCTGCCGTTACGCCATCGACACCCTGAAGCGTACCGTCCCCATCTGGAAAAAAGAATACTTTGCCGGAGGTGCCGTGTGGGCCGAAGGCGAGGTCCCCTCTCGGGAAGCCATTTCCGGACCGGATGAATCTAGTTCCTAGATGATCCGACACATGGCAACTGCTGGAATCCTGCTGGCGGGCACATTTATAACCGGAGCGATCTCGGCGGGGCCGCTACGCACCCGTCCGCAAAGGCCCTCGACCGAGCTTCGCGTGCAGACAGACCTGGTCGGGATCCTGGCCAGCGTTACGGATCAAAATGGGCAGCCGATCCCTGACCTCACCCAGGATTCATTTCAGGTTTCTGAGGAAGGCGTGCCGCAGAAAATCGCGCGATTCGAGGCTCAGACCGATCGCCCCCTCGATCTGGCTTTGATGATCGATTCGAGCATGAGCGCGTTCAAGGACCTCCGCTTTGAGGCGGACGCGTCGGCACGATTCATCCAGCAAGTAGTACGGCCCGGCGACGCGCTAGCCGTCTTCGAATTCGATGAGTCAGTGACAAAGCTTTCCAATTTCTCCGACAACGTGCAGCGGCTGCAAGCGGCCGTCCGGAAAATCGTGCCGGGATCGGGCACGTCGATTTACGACGCTGTCGAGCTGGCGTCGGATTCGTTGTCACGCCTGCCCCAAGGGCGCCGGCGCGCCATTGTGCTGGTCACGGACGGCGGCGAGACCACCAGCGTGGCAAAATTCGATGATACGCGCCGGGCCGCGATCAGATCGGGGGCGCTGCTCTACACGATTATCGTCCGCGCCGTGAACAACGAAAATGGCCGCAACACAGCCGGCGAACACGCGCTGATTACGATCACGGATAGCACGGGAGGGGCGCTCTTTATCCTTGAGGATGCGAATCAAATCAGCCAGATGTTTGACCGGATCAATCGCGAACTGCGCACGCAATATCTGCTCGGCTACTATCCGAGCCCTACGCCGCCGCCAGGCAGCGACCGCCACGTGCATGTGCAAGTGAAAGGCGATTACGTGGTCCGCTATCGCAAGGAGTACTTCACGCCGCCGGTGACGCAATGATGCACGCGCATGCGAGGCGCACATGAATCAATTTCTTGAAGTTGCCATCGAAGCGGCTCGCGAGGCGGGCGCGATGCTGCGGGCGGAGTTCGATCGTCCCAAGAAGATTTCTTACAAGGGGGAAGTCGATATCGTCACCGAATCGGATCGCCGCTCGGAAGCGGCGATTGTCGCGCGCCTGCGCCGGCACTTTCCGGAACACGCGATTATTGCGGAGGAAGGCAGCAACAGCGCCGCGGCCGGATCGAGATATTGTTGGCACGTGGACCCTCTCGATGGCACCACGAACTTTGCGCACGGATACCCATGCTTCGCCGTCTCGATTGGCCTGACGGAGGATGGCGAGCCCATCGCGGGCGCGGTATTCAACCCCGTCGCAGACGAGCTTTTTAGCGCGGCGCGCGGCGAGGGCGCGTATCTGAACGGAAAGCCCATCCGCGTCTCGTCCGTCGAAAAGCTGGCGCATAGCCTGGTCGCCACCGGCTTTCCGACTCACCAGCGCAAGCGAAGCGCAAACATGGAGTACTACTGGGAATTTACGCTGCGCTCCCATGGCGTGCGGCGCGATGGTTCCGCGGCGCTGGACCTCTGCTCGGTGGCCTGCGGGCGCTTCGACGCCTTCTGGGAATTCCGGCTAAATTCGTGGGACACCGCGGCGGGAATGCTGTTGGTTCGAGAGGCGGGCGGAATGGTTAGCGATCTCGCCGGCCAAGCGTATCGTCCGGGCGGATTCGACATGCTGGCGTCGAATGGCCGCATCCATGCGGAGATGCGAGAGATTGCCGCCGGAATCTCGGAGCGCACGGCGCAAGGCGCCTGACTGGTAGCCGCGCGATGAACGTCAACGAGCTCGATTTTGTTTTGCCCGCCGAGCAAATTGCGCAGCGCCCGCTTGCGGAGCGCGATGCTTCACGAATGCTCCTTCTCGACCGAGTCTCAGGCGCGTGGGAAGACAAGCAATTTCGCGAGTTGCCGAAGCTGCTTCGTGGTGACGAACTTGTCATCGTCAACAACGTGAAAGTGGTCCCCGCGCGACTCTTCGGGCGGCGAACCGGCATTCACTCGGAAACGCCCGGCCGCAACAATTCTGCCCGCAATGAATTCCTGCAAGCGCCCATCGAGGTGCTGCTGGTCCGGCAAATCGGCGCGGACATATGGGAAGCGTTGGTGCGGCCTGGAAGGAAAGTTCCTGAAGGCGAGCGTATCGCATTCGGCGATCGCGAGCTTGAAGCTTTGGTCGAAGGGCGCGGCAAATACGGGTTGCGCGTGCTGCGCTTCACATCGAAGAGCGGCTTTCACGAGGCGCTCGGCCGGCTTGGGCACATCCCGCTACCGCCATACATCAAGCGGGCGGACGAGCCCCTCGATCGGGAGCGCTACCAAACCGTCTACGCAAAACGGGGCTGCGCCATCGCGGCGCCAACCGCGGGCTTGCATTTTACGCCGGAGATCATCGCGGAGCTGCTCCGCAGCGGCATCGAGATCGCGGAGATTACGCTCGAGGTCGGACTCGGTACCTTCGAGCCTGTCCGCACCGAAAACATTGAGGACCATGCAATACACGCCGAAGCCTACGAAATTCCGGTAGAAACGGCGTCCGCGCTCGGCAGAGCAAAACGCGCTAAGCGCCCAGTGCTCGCGGTTGGAACCACGGTGGTACGCGCGCTGGAGGATGCCGCCGGGAAAAGTACGGGAAGCGAAGAGCCAGTAGCGGCTGGGAAGGCCGAGGCGGCGATACTTCTTTATCCAGGGAAGCCGTTTCGTGTGGTGAATCAATTGCTTACCAATTTTCACTTGCCGCGATCGAGTTTGCTGGCCCTGGTGGCGGCCTTCGCCGGCCGCGAAAATGTCCTTCGAGCATATCGGCACGCGGTCGAATCCGGGTACCGGTTCTACAGTTACGGCGATTCCATGCTGATCCGCTAAGAACATGGGAGCTTTGGGTTTTCACTGGGAGTAATGCGATAGCTCTCTTGCAAGCGGCATGCGTTCGTCTATGATGGTTCGGTTTGTTGGAAGGCGGCCGATGCGTTACCTGATCTTAAGCGATATCCACTCCAACTTGACGGCCCTTGACGCCGCCCTTGATGCCGCGAAAGGCCGCTGGGAAGAGGCTGTGTGCCTGGGGGACGTGGTTGGGTATGGTCCCGATCCTAACGAGGTAATTGACAGGCTTCGTGAACTGAAGGTGTTCGCTATACGCGGCAATCACGACAAAGCGGTGGCAGGCCTGGTGGACGCCGAGGAATTCAACCCTGTAGCGCGGGTCGCCGCGCTTTGGACGCGCGAAAGGCTCTCTCCCGAGAACCTGGAATATCTGGAAAAACTTCCGACAGGCCCGGTGTCACGGGACGGATTTTCCATGATTCACGGCGCCTTTCACGATGAGGACGAATATGTCTTCTCCCCTGCTTTGGCGGTCGATGGCCTGCTGAGCACTCCTACCGATATTTCATTTTTCGGACACACCCACATTCAGGGTGGATTCGCTCTTCGAGGAGAGGACATACAGGTCCTGCATCTCACACCTGCGGGAACCAATTCCTTTTCTACTTTCCAGCCCGAGTCGGGTACGAAGTACCTGCTCAACCCAGGCTCGATCGGGCAGCCGCGAGATGGCGATCCGCGAGCGGGTTTTGCGATTGCCGATATCGAGAGCCGGTCAGTAGAGTTTTGGCGCGTCGAGTATGATATTGAAACGGTGCAACAGCGAATGAGGATGGCCAATCTGCCCGAGGCATTGGTACTCCGACTATCGTTTGGCCGCTAAGAAAATAGGAAAATGGCAGAGCCCGAAGAGAACCACGCTCGCGAGGAGAGAAGCAGATTTCCCGCAGCGTTCGCCGTAGGAGTTGTAATCATGCTGATTTTGGCTACGGGACTAGTGCTGCTCAGTCGCGCAACACGATCGCACCGGCCCGGCGCCGGCCAAAAGCCTCCATTCGGCCCGACCGAACAAAACTACGCACCGCAAATACATTTTCAACCTGGCGAAATGTCGCAGTCTTCAAACCTACTGAACCAGGAGTTCACTTATGTCGCGGGAACGGTTACCAATGGTGGGAACCGCACGGTGCGAGCTCTGAATGCGAATTTTGAGTTTCACGATCCGTTCAATCAAGTGGTTCTGCGGGATGCCCAGATTTTGATCGATCCGGCGGGCCAACCGCTCGGACCGGGACAAAGCCGCGCTTTTCAAGTCACGCTGGGCGCCCACCTTCCCACCGAATGGAATCGGGAGTATCCTCTGATTCGCATCACCGGCATGATTCTCGAATAGCTGCGCAACTGCTTTCTAAACGAGTGGCGATTGTCTATGAACGATTGGGCTGAATTGAGCCATGCCTTGGACCGTATTGCTGCTTCTGGGACCGCAGAGATTCGGGAAGATGGCGAATGGCTGGCGGAACTAGCCGCGCCGCATTGCGAATTACGCCTTGAAGGCAAGGAGCCCCTCGTACACCTGTGGTCGGATAAACGAAATTTGACGCGGCGTGTGCTGCGGGTTCGCGAACGGTCAGAAGATCGCGTCGTGCTCGAAGTGCAGCGATTTGGTCGCGCAACGCCCAGCCGGCTTGAGGTTATGCGCGCGCAGTCGCCCCGTCCTGCCAAGCGCGTGACGCGCGAACAATTTTGCGCGGGGTTCACGCGGACGCTGGCCGAGTGTTTCCCTGACGCGACGGTTGAATCGCTTACGGCATCACCCGATCTCGAGAATTCTTTTTCCGGAGTTTACGCGCGCGGATGCATGCATGAGGGATCACGCGCCTGGGCGGTGATGGCGGTCGCCCCGGGCGAAAGCACCGCCGCGATGGAGGGCATTCTGGCATTTGGAGTTTTGTGGCTCGATTGGTTGCGAGGCCACGCACAGGTGCGCGCGATCGAGGGCTTGCGCCTATTCCTTCCTGAAGGCGCAGGCAACCGCGTGCGGGACCGTTGCACAGCGCTTTCGTCGAAGGCAGGCGTTGAAGTGTTTGAGTTCCGAGCGGTGGATGGCCGGACGCTAAAGATGGATTGCGCCGATACCGGAAACTTGAAAAGTTTGCTTGTGCCGCGCGGCGAGGCTGAATCAGCGCGCGGCGCGGCCCGTGATGCCATTCGACGGATTCATGCGCTTGCGCTGCACATGCCTCCGGCCGGCAACGAGATCGGCCTGCGCCTTGTGCCCGGAACAACTGAGGTGTCGCTCGGTTTTCGAGGGCTCAAATTCGGGAGTTGGTCATCGAGGGACGGGATTTCGTTTGGCCTGGGAGATTCACGCGAGAAACTGACGTCCGCCAGCGAACCGGCGCTCGACGAGCTGATGCGAACTCTCGATTTGCGGCGTAGCCCGTTCGCCAAGGATAGGCGGCACAGTTTGTATCGCGCAGCGCCCGAGCGTTGGCTGGAGGCTTTAGTCTTGGATGACCCCACGAGGCTGGACGCCCAGCTCGATGCGCGTCACCTTTATTTTCAAGTGCCCGCTGTGACCGCGGGAGACCGAGGCGTGCTCGATCTGCTGGGAGTCACCCGGCAAGGGCGTCTCGTGGTAATCGAATTGAAAGCCTCCGAGGACATCCAATTGCCCATGCAGGCGGTGGACTACTGGCTGCGTGTGTGCCGGCATCAACGCGAAGGCGATTTCCATCGCTACGGTTATTTCGCCGGAATCGAGCTGGATCCAAAGCCGCCGCTCATCTGGATCGCCGCTCCGGCTTTGAGATTCCATTCCGCGACGGACATCCTATTGAAATACGCGTCGCCCGAAATTCGAATCACGCGTATTGGACTGAATGAGAATTGGCGTCGAGAGCTGAAGGTGATCTTCCGTCAGTAGGTAGAAAAAAGGGAAGCGGTCCGGCTCTACGCCGGCCCCGCCTCCCGGGGTGTGTTCTAGGAGTTAATTAATTAGACGCGATCGCGCCGTTAAGGTTGCCCGCCATCTCAGTAGAAGAGATATTTGCGCCACTTTTCGTCCCGATGCCCGATCAGGCGCATCAACTGCCGCGAAGTATGCAGCGTGAAAGGACGCGGTCGCCGCTGGAGCTTCAATCCCGCCTCTTCAGGAGTGCGGTCGCCCTTGCGATTGTTGCAGGAATAGCACGACGCAACCAGGTTCTCCCAGGATGATCGTCCGCCGCGAGATCGGGGCATCACGTGGTCGAGAGTCAATTCGGACGCGGGAAGAGGCGTGCCGCAAAACTGGCAAGTGTTCCGGTCCCGCAGCAAAATATTCTTTCGCGAAAGGGCCCGGCTCTGTTGTGGAATGTGCCGGTAGCTGAGCAGCCGGATTACCGATGGCACTTGTATCGCCTTGGAAGTTGAATGGACTTCGGTATGGCTCGTTTCCTCCGCTTGTGCCACTCCCTTCAGCATTAGGATCAGCGCCCGGCGAACGGCCGTTACGTTGATCGGCTCAAATGTGGCGTTCAAGACCAGCACCGGAGCTTGCATAACCGAAGGTCTGCCCGGCCGAGCGGACTGCGGCTTCGACGAGACAGAATCAACCGGCGGGCTGCCCAGCGCTATAATGGGCCGGGGCCGTAGACCGAACTTGTGGCGGCTGTCCATCGCATTACCATCCACTCGAACGCTTCACACCAGTCCCTGAAAGCTTTAGATGCTAAACGGGCCCGTCTGGTTTGCCATTTGGTCTCTTCCGCCCCAAAACTGATGGGGGCGGAGGCAGGCCCGAGCGGACGCGCCCCACCGTTAATCCCAGAACGGTTGCAGCCCCGGCTTTCTTCAGCACTCGGGCGCCGGCATCCAGAGTGGCTCCAGTGGTCAATACATCATCTACCAGCAGGACGCGCAAGTTGTCAACTTTTGCGGCTGGCCTGATAGCGTACGCGCCACGCACCGATCTCCAGTGTTCCGTCCGCGAGAGCACCAATTGCGGCGGCCGCGGTTTCGTGCGGACCAGCGTTTGCGAATTAAACCGGATGCCCAGCCGCTCAGCCAGCGGACGCGCAATCAATTCTGCCTGGTTGTAGCCGCGCTCGCGGCGCCGGTCCGCATGCAGCGGGACGGGCACAACGATATCAGCGCGCCACTCTCCAGGCGGGCGCGAGACAACCTCACCCAAGCGTTCCGCGAACCAATCGCCCAATCGCGTCAGTTCTTGATATTTGAGCAGGAGAACGGCTTCGCGAAGCGCCTCGTCGTAAATCGCGAAGCTGCGCGCGCGATCAAAGGTATAAAAACCAACCCGGCACAGCCGGCAAAGTGGCTGCTCAACGCGCCCCGCCACCGCCGCCGTGAATGGGCGCCCGCAACCAGCGCACATCGGCTCGTCGATTTTCTCAAAACCTTCCAGGCATTTTTCGCAAATTGGAATGCGGCTGGCGTTGGTCAGCACTTCGCCGCAAATGCGGCACGGGCTGGCAAACACCACCGATGCAAGCGCGCCGAAGGCGTCTTTCAGGATCACGGGGATGCACTTACGACCGCGAAATATGGCGGGACGTTACTCCAAACCTAAGTGAAGGGAAAGAGACGATCGTCTCTAGGGGAAATGCCCAGAATTTCCGGTCTACCAGACGAGCAAGAGCCGCAAAAAATACTTAGAGCTGCCCGTTCTCTTTCTTTTCCTGGCACGTAATGCAGTAGCGGGTCCAAGGCACGGCTTCCAATCGTTTCTGCTGCAGTTCCTGGTGGCAGGAAACGCAGTCGCCGAACGAATTCTCCCGGATTCGCACCAGCGCGTCGTCCACCAGTTGCAGCAGCGATCGTTCGTTGTGTGTTTGGCCGAACAGAAACTCTTTGGTATAGGAATTCGCGGCCTTGTCGGCGAGATCCACGGTCGGATCCTCGTCGGCCTCGCGTCCTTCTTGCTGCGTGCGCGCGATCGTGCGCAGCAATTCCTCGCGGCGCGCCGCTAGTTTCTTTTTGTAATAATCCACTCGCTTCTTATCCATGGTCTACGCTCTACTGTATTTCAGATGGCTCACCCAAATCGGGCGATTCTAAACGTCCGCACCGGCCCTTGTCAAACAAGCATCGTCGCAAATCCTTAAGTCCTTCGTGCCTGTGGCAGTTCATGCAGCTTCCAGTAGATGCTTCCGGCGTCCAAAAGGATTCCACGCCGCGTTTCTCTCACGCGGGTTGATCTTCCGCGGCCGGTCGCTTTGGAAAAATGTAGTGAATGCCTATCGCGGCCAACACCAGGACCGCGGCCACCAAAATGCTCCCCTCCGGCCCCACCGTTCCGCCGGTCAGCCACGCCGGTCCGTGAAATGATGCATTCATTAAATGTCCCTTTAGCACCACGCCGCTATCCGGCACGCCGTAAAAAAACGACTCGCCCCAGTCCCACGCTCCATGCATGCCAATCGCGAACCATAGATTTCCAGTCCGCCAAAGTGTAAACGCCGCCAACAGGCCAAACGTTCCGGCCATCACCGCTCCGAATTTAGCCTCGCCTTTGTTTCCCAAATGCAAAGCGCCGAACACCACTGCCAGCAGGACCGCCGCCGGCCAGAATCCCATTCCCGACGCAAGCGTCGCCTGCATATATCCGCGAAAAGAGAATTCTTCGAAGAACGCAACCAGGATGAAGCCGGCCAAATAAAGCAGGCCGTAGCGTATGGCGTCTCCTCCAGTCAGCGCCCGCCCTCCGAATGAAAACGCGCGGCTGGCGCCCATCAGTCCCATCAGCACGCTCAGCATCGCGAATCCGTATGGCGCCCCCTGCCAGAATCGTTTTCCGAACGCCTCATTGGGCGGCAGTCCATAGTCTACCCACGACCGGTTTTCAATTCGCGCCATCACCCATACGGTGAGCACCAGCGCCAAGATCTCCACACCCTCGCCCAAAAATAAAGCCGCCGGTCCTCCGCTACCCGCCCACGCGCGGACATGTGGCACGCGCACCAAGGCCACGCTGACCGCCGTCGAGAGCGCCAGGAATATCGCAATAGCCGCAGCCAGGCGCCAGCCCGCGCGGATGCCGCTCGATCCAAGAAATATCCGGTGTACGTTGCTCTCCGGTGGCGGGCCGTCGCCTGTAGACAACGGACTCGAACCCATTTCCGGAGGAATGGAACTCATGACCGATCTCCCATCGGTTCTGATACTGGTTCGCGAAGCGCCACCAAAATACGCCGCATCGCCCTGCGCACCAAGTGTTTCTCGTAGCACATTGTCCGCGCCAGGCGCTCCCGAGCGGCCGGCCGGTTGCGGCAGCTATTCCCCACTGCTAAAATCTTGATTCTGCTGAGTCTGGACGAGCTGCCGTCATCAAGCGTCCCTCCAAGCAGGATGAGTGCCCGTTTGCGTCAACCAACAGTAAAAAGGGAGAACTTGCTTGGCCAAATATGATCTCGTGATCATCGGAAGCGGTCCCGGCGGATATGTCGCCGCCATTCGCGCGAGCCAGTGGGGGCTCAAGACAGCCGTGGTTGAAAAAGATCCGTTTCTCGGCGGTACCTGCCTGCATGTTGGCTGTATTCCCACCAAGGTATTTTTGCACCACGCCGATATTTACGACAACTTTCAGCGCGCCGAGGAATTTGGATTTGAAGTAAAGGACGTCAAAATCAATTGGCCCGCCATGCTGGCCCGCAAGGACAAAATCGTCAAGAAACACGCGGGTGGAATTGCCATGCTGTTCAAGAAACACAAGGTCGATTCGATCACCGGTTGGGGGCGCATCGCTGGTCCGGGGCGAGTTTCCGTCGAAAAAGACGGCCAAACCACCGAGATCGAGACTACCTACACGATGATTGCCACCGGCTCAGAAGCCCGCTC
This sequence comes from uncultured Acidobacteriota bacterium, assembly GCA_963754105.1. Taxonomy (GTDB): domain Bacteria; phylum Acidobacteriota; class Terriglobia; order Acidiferrales; family UBA7541; genus Palsa-295. The sequence continues at coordinate 22,055 of CAVWEZ010000008.1, read as the reverse complement.
TCTTCCCGGCGTGGAAATCGACGGCAAGACCATCCTCACCAACCGCGAAATCCTGCAACTGCAAGCCGTTCCGAAGTCGCTTGTGATCGTCGGCTGCGGTGCCGTGGGCGTGGAATTCGCTTCGATCTTTCGCACCTTTGGCGCCGAGGTAACGCTTCTCGAAGCCCTGCCTCGCCTCGTTCCGCTTGAGGATGAGGAAATTTCGCCCGAACTCGAAAAGGCCTTCAAGAAAAAAGGCATCCGCATTGAAACCGATGCCAAAGTCGAGTCCGTGAAAAAAGATTCCAAAGGTGCCACCGTTACGTTCAAGGACAAAACTGGAAAGTCTCAGTCCGTCTCCGCTGAAAAGGTTCTCATCGCCGTGGGCCGCCGCCCGCTCACCGAAAACATCGGCCTCGAAAAAACAAAGGTCAAGCTCGAGCGCGGATACATCCATGCCAACGCGTACCTGGAAACCGACGAGCCTCGTCTATATGCCATCGGCGATATTGTTGCGGGGCTCCCTCAGCTCGCGCACGCGGCTTCGATGGAAGGAATCATCGCCGTCGGACGCATGGCCGGCAAAGAGGTACAGCCGTTTGACCGCAAGCGTTGCCCCAACGCCACGTATTGCGAGCCGCAGATTGGCTCGGTTGGCCTTACGGAAAAGCAGGCGCGCGATGCTGGCTACGAAGTCAAAACCGGCAAGTTCCCGTTCGTGGGCAATAGCAAGGCCACCATCCTCGGCCAGCATGAAGGTTTCATCAAGGTTGTCGCGGAGGCCAAATACGGCGAAATTCTCGGCGTCCACGCGATTGGACCCCTCGCCACGGAAATCATCGCCGAGCCGGTTACCGCGCTTGGCCTGGAAGCCACGCTCGACGATATGGCGGCCCAGATCCACGCCCACCCCACGGTGTGGGAAGCGCTGGGTGACGCCTTCAACTCCGTCCGCGGCCTTACAATCAACTATTAGTATGTTCTCTGACGAATTCGCTGCATGCTTTTTAGGTGTCAGGTCTCCAGCTCTGACCAACGGGAGAAGTTCGCATGACAACCCGTGCAGTCGAAGCGCGACTTTTGCGCCCCGGATGCGTCTGCGGGGGGCCTCTCTTCAATCTTTCCCGAGGCAACGGTGAACCAATACCAGAAGACTTGCTGGGTGGTCGACCTTAGCCTGATCCCCTATGCCTCCGCCTGTGAATTGCAGCGTCGTCTCGTCGAAGCCCGCAAAGCCCGCGCGATTCCAGACGTACTCCTCCTCTGCGAGCATCCCCACGTCGTCACCCTCGGCCGCAGTGGAAGCCGCGAGCACCTGTTGGTAACTGATCGCCGACTCGCTGAAATGAACGTCGAACTCCATTCCACCGATCGTGGCGGCGACATCACCTATCACGGCCCCGGCCAAATCGTCGGCTACCCCATCCTCGACCTAACAGAGCATCGCCGCGACGTTCGCTGGTACGTCGAGCAACTCGAGGAAGTCATGATCTGCACCACCGCCGATTTCGGTCTCGCCGCGAAGCGCGTCGAAGGCCAGCACGGCGTATGGATCGATTTGCCTTCAGGCGAGGACAAGTTGGGGGCACTCGGCGTGCACCTAAGCCGCTGGGTCACTTCGCACGGCTTCGCCTACAATGTCTCGACCGATCTGCGCTACTTCGACTTGATTGTTCCCTGCGGCATCAGCGATAAACGCGCCACTTCGCTCGAACGCGCTCTGGGCCGCGACGTCTCCCTCGGGGAAGTACGCGGTCGCGTCACCCTGCATTTCTCGCAGGTCTTCGGGCGTGAACTGGTGACGATTAGCCAACAGGTCTTGACGCAGGCTCTCGAAGCTGCGCCGAATTTATCTCAGCCAATCGAATCCACAATGGTTTAAGGTTAGAGGGCGACAAACCGTCCATGCCCGGATTGTTGCTCGTAGATCGTCATTCTGAGCCGAGTGTCCCGCGCTCTTGCTTGTGCGCGAAGCGCCAGGACACGCAGTCGAAGAACCTCTCTTCGGCGTCTCCAAGGGAGAAAAGCGTGACACAATCTATCGTTGTTGAACCCGGCCGCCGGGTCGTCAATCCGTCGGCAAAAGAACCTATGAGTTCCAAGCCCACTCCCGAACAACACCTCGATCTCTACTACTTCATGCTCCTCAATCGCCGGCTGGAAGACCGCCTCGTAAGACTCTTCCGCCAAAATAAAATCGTCGGCGGCGTCTATTCGAGCCTCGGCCAGGAGGCGGTTTCGATTGGCACGGCTTACGCGCTCGAGCCCCGCGATTGGCTGGCGCCCATGATTCGCAATATCGGCTCGCTGCTGGTGAAGGGATTCAAGCCCCGCGACATTTTCACTCAGCACATGGCGAAATACACTTCGCCCACACAGGGCAAGGACGGCACCAGCCACTTTGGCGATTTGAAGACGCGTCACGTGGTTTCCCCGATCTCCATGCTGGGCGATCTCATCCCGGTGATGACCGGTGTCGCCATCGCTGGCCGTTACCTCGGTCAGAATATTGTTGCGATGACCTGGATTGGCGATGGCGGCAGCTCTACCGGCGCGTTTCACGAAGGCTTAAATCTGGCAGCACAGCAGCGCGCGCCGTTCGTCCTCATCATCGAGAACAATCAGTGGGCTTATTCGACGCCCGTTGCGCGGCAGGTGCCGCTCAAAAATCTTGCCGACCGCGCCGCGGCCTATGGCATCGCCGCCCCAAGCGTGGATGGCAACGACGTGATCGCCGTCTACGACGCCGCCAAGAGCGCGGTGGATCAGTGCCGCGCCGGCCGCGGCCCGTGCGTAATCGAAGTGAAGACCATGCGCATGAAGGGTCACGCGCAGCATGACGCGGCCGAGTACGTCCCCAAAGCCATGATGGATTATTGGAAAACGCAAGACCCGATTACGCGCTTCGAGCGCTATCTTACGGAGCACCATCTTTTGGATTCGGCGAAGAAATCGGCGCTCGATGCACGTATTGAGCGCGAATTGGACGAGGATCAAAAGTTCGCAGAGGAATCGCCCATGCCGCCGCCCGAACTAGCGGAGCAGGGTGCCTATTGCGAAGGCTGCCACACAATCCAGGCAAACTGGCAGCGCCCCAAGAAAGAAGTGACGCCGCCTGCATCGAGCGTCGAAGCAGTCTGGAAAGTCGCGGACTTCGGCGCATTCAAGAGCCCCGCTGCGCCTGAAGCGGCTACCCAGCATGAAAACCGTGATGGCAACGGTGCTAATTCCTCCTCCGACCTACCATCCGCCGAAACCCAAATCGAGAAGGAAGTTCCGCTTCGGGTCCCTTTCGGCCGCGGGCCCAAAGACCGTTCGGTCGAACTTGAGCGCCGCGACAAGGTCGCCGAACGCCCTCCGCGACACCACAAGCCGCACAAACGGCGGAGGCGCTGATGCCCGAAATCACCATGCTCGAAGCGATCCGTACCGCGCTCTTCGAAGAAATGGAGCGCGACCCCGCGGTTGTGACTCTAGGAGAGGATATTGGAGTCTATGGCGGTGCATTTAAGGCTACCGAAGGTCTCCTCGCAAGATTTGGACCTGAGCGCGTAATCGATACGCCTATTAGCGAGACGGCGATTGTTGGAGCGGCCTGCGGCATGAGTTATCTGGGACTTCGCCCCGTGGTTGAAATGCAGTTCATCGACTTCATCGCCTGCTGCTTCAATCAGGTCACCAACTTTGTCGCCAAATCGCATTACCGGTGGGGCGCGCCTGTTCCCATGGTCGTGCGCGGACCTTCCGGAGGCGGTGTTCACGGCGGGCCGTTTCATTCCGCGAATCCGGAAATGTATTTCGTGCACACTCCGGGATTGAAGGTCGTGTACCCTTCCACGGCTTACGATGCCAAGGGTCTTCTCAAGTCCGCGATTCGGGATAACAATCCCGTTTTGTTCTTCGAGCACAAATTTCTTTACCGGAGGCTCAAGGAAGAGTTGCCGTCCGAAGACTACACCGTGCCTCTCGGCCAAGCCGTGATCCGCCGCGAAGGAAAGGATCTCACCATTCTCAGTTATGCGGCCATGATGCTGCCCACAGTGGACGCGGCCCAGCAGCTCGCGCGCGAGGGAATCGAAGCGGAAGTGATCGATCTGCGGACGCTTCTGCCTCTGGATCGCGACGCCATTCTGGCTTCCGTGAAAAAGACAAATAAACTGCTGATTGTTCACGAAGACACGCGCACCGGTGGCATCGCCGGGGAAATCGCTGCCATTGTGTGTGAGAGTGCTTTCACGGATTTGGACGGACCGATTACGCGCGTCACCGCGCTCGATACCCCGGTGCCCTACGCTCCGCCACTCGAGGAGCGCTTTCTGCCCAACGCCGAAAAAGTTGCCGCCGCGGCCCGGGAATTGGCAAAATACTAGCTGTTGGATGCAACGGTTCGACCCTGTCATTCTGAGCGGAGTGTCCCGTGCTTCGGTTCTGCGCGAAGCGCCGGGGACCAGACAGGGCTCCCGGGTCGACGGTTAGTCGAGCCCGGGAGATCAGTCGAAGGATCTCTCTTCGCCGCCAGCAACGAGAGGAATGAGGAACCTAATAGGGCCGCCAGGAATCTAATCGGGAAGAAAGCAGGTATTGCGCCTTGGGAAAAACGAAGGGGTTGAATAAAGCCGAGTTCGAAGTCGGGTCCGAGGTTCGCATCGCGGACCGCGCTTTCTTGGAGAGCTTTCTTGAGGCTGGCCAGTATCACAACGAACTGGAGCCCGAGCAGGTCGAATTCGCGGGGCAAGTTGCCAAGGTCAAGAACATTGAGTTCTTCCATGGCGGCGATGAGATTTACGCCCTCGAAGGAATTCCGGGCGTCTGGCACGAGGAATGTCTGAGTCCCGTCTGAGTTAAAAAGTCCACACACCTTCCTACTTGCACTTCTGCCTTCGTGCATTAAGATGGAACTGAGAAGACCCGGTTCACAGTTCGCGTCAGCCGGGCGGGTTCGTCAGAGGCATCCTGAACCGGAGACGGCCCGGGGATATTTAGGATAGCGATGATTCTACTCGACACTGTTCTCGAGTAGAAACCACCGTAACCTATTGAAAACAAAAGATCGGGATACCCGCTACCCGTCACAGTTCCGGGACCCCGGAGACCCAAGTTTCAGGGCTTTCGGTTCGATGTTTGACCGAGCGGTCGAAGGTTTATCGGAGGATCAGTCATGGCTGTTGACGTCATTATGCCCCAGATGGGCGAGAGCATCTTCGAAGGCACCATCACCAAATGGCTGAAAAAACCTGGTGACAAAATTGAGCGGGACGAGCCGCTCTTCGAAATCTCAACAGATAAGGTCGATGCTGAAATTCCGTCCCCATCCGCCGGCGTGCTAAAGGAAATCAAAGTGAGCGAGGGCCAAACCGTCCCAATTCAAACGGTTGTGGCCTTGATTGACGCAGCAGGCGCGCCGGGCCAACCGGCAGCGGCAGCTCCCCCACCCGCTAAGCCGACTTCGACGGCCAGCGCTTCCGCAAGCGCAGCACCGGCGGCGGCCGAGAAGCCTGGGGCTTCGAAGCCAGCGCCCCCTCCACTCGCTGCTCCTATGCCCGCGAAAGCGTCTGCCCCGGCTGCGGTTCCAAGCCCTGGGCAACCTTCGCGGCATAATGGCGGTGACAAGATCCGTAGCTCACCGCTCGTCCGGCGGATCGCCCGCGAAAATCACATTGACCTCGCCCAGGTGCCGGGAACGGGCGCGGGCGGTCGCGTGAGCAAGCGCGACATCCTGGCGGCCACTGAGGGCGGTGCGACCGAAACTGCCGCGTCGGCTCCTGTGCCTGCGGGCGCGCCATCGCGCCCTGCGCTTGAGGTCGGCGTACCGCGCGAGCGAATTTACTTCGGCCACTACGAAGTGCAGCCCATGTCCAACATGCGACAGAAAATCGCCGAGCACATGGTGCTTTCGAAACGCGTTTCACCGCACGTCTACTCGGTGGAAGAAGCGGACGTCACCGGTATCGCCAAGCTGCGCGCGAGCGCGAAAGACAAATTCGAAAAGGAATCGGGAACCAAGCTGACCTTCATGCCGTTTTTCATCCGCGCCGCGGTGGAAGCGCTGCGCGCTTTTCCGACAGTGAACTCCTCGGTGGACGGCACGAACGTCGTTCTGCACAAGGAGTGCAATATCGGCATCGCGGTGGCGCTCGATTGGGGGTTGATCGTTCCCGTGATCAAGAATGCGGAAGAGAAAAACTTTTTTGGCCTCGCGCGCGCTGTCACTGACCTGGCCGAGCGAGCCCGCTCGAAAAAACTGAAGCCCGAGGAAGTAACGGAGAGCACTTTTTCGATAACGAATCCCGGCGTCTTCGGCGGTTTGTTCGGCCTTCCGGTAATCAATCAGCCGAACGTCGCAATTCTCGGTCTGGGCACGATTGAAAAGCGCCCTGTAGTGATCGACGATGCGATCGCCATCCGCTCGATGGTTTATTTGACGCTTTCTTACGATCATCGCGCGGTCGACGGCGCCATCGCCCACCAGTTCATGGGCCACGTGAAGCACACGCTGCAGGATTGGACGGAAAGCATTTTTTAGGCGAGCGAGAGCGAAGGGTTGTGGCCTCCAACCTTTCCATCTCAACCGCTGACTCCGAATCTCCCTTGCTGCATCCAACCTCTGCTATGTCCCGCTCCCAAGCGCGCAATCTTTGGGGTGTTCCACCCTGGAAAATTGACTTCGCGCCGCCGAAGCTTTCACTTCCTTCCACGGTGGATTTTGCAGTCGTGGGCGCAGGCTTTGCCGGGCTTGCTGCCGCTGCCTGGTTACGCATTCTGGCTCCCAAGAAATCGGTGGTTGTCCTCGAAGCGGGGCGCATCGGAAACGGCGCTAGCGGACGCACGGGAGGTTTGGTCCTCAGCGAATCCGCCGCAGGCGATTTGCCTGGACTTGGCGACGTTCTCGCCGGACTAAAAAAGATTCTTCGCAGACTCCGCGTTGAGTCCGATCTTCTGCTTCCCGGCGCGTGGGAAATTGCTCACAGCGACCACGCTAAGCGATCGGACAACGCTCGGCCTCAGGACGGGCGTTCTCCGATTCGGTGGCGCGACTTCGATTCTCGGGAGATTCGCGTAACAGGAACGGTTCCAGGCGGAACGCTCGATCCAGGAAAACAGGTGAGCGGACTCGGACGCGCCGCCGTCCGTTCGGGAGCGTTCATCGCCGAAAATTGCGGGGTTCACAAAATCGAATGGACTGATCCACCCACGCTGCATCTTGCCCGCGGCCACTTGCGCGCCAAGAAAATTCTCCTGGCGACGAACGCGCTTTCGCTCGAAACTGCCGGGCTGGGCAAGTCCGCCATACAACCGAAACTAACTCTTGCGGCGCGGACCGCTCCGATGAGAGAGGACGACCTGAAACAAATCGGGCTCGGAGCGCGGAAGCCTTTCTATACGATCGATTTTCCATATTTGTGGGGGCGGGTGTGCGGCGATCGGTCGATCGTCTGGGGAGCGGGGTTGGTGGACGCGCCGAATTCAGGTGAACTTGAGGACGTGGATGTTTCGAAGGGGCGAGCGGCAGAAATGTTTGCTTCGTTTGAAAAACGCGTTCACGCGTTGCATCCCGCGCTTGCCAAAGCGCGTTTCACGCACAAATGGGGAGGCCCGATAGCCTTCCGAGAAAATTTCCGTCCTGTATTTGCGCATCATCCGGAAAGCTCAAATGGCATTGTTCTCGGCGTTTTTGCGGGGCACGGTGTGGCCTTGTCAGTCTATCTAGGAACTTGGGCTGCGGAGGCACTGCTTGGGCGAACAACATTGCCGAGCTGGGGCCGAATCGACTCGAAATAGAAAAGACGCACCCACCCGCCCGAAACTAGGGCTTTCTGGATGCGGCCAGAATCCGCTCGATCTGCTGGAAGTGATTGATGTCGTGTCCGGCGAACATCGTCACGACGGCCTCCAACGTCTCCCGACCGCGTTCCTTGTGCGTTCCACAGATTTTCCATTGCTTGGGAGCGAGTGACTTGAGCAGCGCGACAGCGCCCGGTTTCTACGAGGCGGATGGGGCACAAGTAGCCAAGCATGTTTGCCGGGCACAGCATGCTGTGCCCTTACGAAGGCAAAGGCCCCACGCTCACAAGGCCGAGCGCGGGGCACCCGAAAAGTCAAATGCGAAGAGCACAGGCAGGAGTGCCTGTGCCACCTGCCGAAATCGAAGAGGGATTCTTCGACGACTGATCTCTCGCGCTCGACTAACCGTCGACCCGGGAGCCCTTTCGATCCCGGCGCTTCGCGCAAGAACAAAGGCGCGGGACGCTCCGCTCAGAATGACGGATGAGGCTTTCGAATTTTGGATTCGATCAGCGCCAGTTGTTGCGTTCGCGAAGTGCGGTGATATGTGCGACGTGGTGGCGGCCGTGCCAGGCATACAGCTGCAAATTATTTTCGAGAGTCACGGTGCCGCGTTCGGGATGGCGAAATTTGCGCTGCCAGTCGGACGGTGTGAGCGAGTTTAGGAGCAATATCCATCGCTTGTGCAAGCTTTCGAGCAGCAGCAGAGATGGCTCGACCGGCGTTTTTGCATCAGCCAACTCGGCCCAGCGGGCTTCGTCGTATACCTTGATGGTGGGCTCGTCTTCAGTGAGGGCGAGCTTGAAACGCACGAACGCGTTCATATGGCTGTCGGGGATATGGTGAACGACTTGGCGAACCGTCCAGCCGCCAGGACGATACGGAGTATCGAGTTGGCGTTCGTTTAATCCGGCGATGGCCGCCTTCAGCTTCTCGGGTGTTTCGGCGATTGCAGCGATGAGCGCACGGTGCTGAATATCCGTGACGTTTTCAGCGGGTTGAAAATTGCCGATCGGGTATCGCAGATCTGTTTCCACGGCCGTTCCTCCGCTGTGCCTTGGTGTGAGAGGTGCGGCGTCTCCTCGACTCCAGACATTATTCACGCGCGGGTCTGGTTCGGCAAGGTGGCAAAGACGAAGAGCGAAGAATGCTTGCGGGGCGCAGCGGTGTACGCTGCGCCCGTTGCAAGGCAATGAGCTGGCCCTTAGAAGATCAGCTTTAGCGCAAACTGGATTTGGCGCGAGGTGGTGCTCGTATTCGTAATCAAGCCGGCGTTCCCCGCGATGAAGGAAGCGGTGGCAGCCGCCGCTCCGCCCGATCCTGAGAAAATGGCGCCGTTCGGCTGTCCAAGATTCGTATGATTGATGATGTTAAAGAATTCCGCCCGGAACTCGCTGTTCAACTTTTCCGTAATCCTTGTCTGCTTGATGATGGAGAAGTCGAGGTCCAAGAGACCGGAACCGATTACGGAATCCCTTGGAACGTTGCCGAGCGTAGCGAACGGTTGAACCGAGTAGCACGCCGGGTTGAACCATTGCACGGTTCTCTGCTGAGCATTAATCGTATCCGTTATCTGAGACGGATGGCACCCCGGCGCGCCGGAGTAATTCGGGCGATCGGCTGTTATGCCGCCGGTGTTCGCCACTTGCGGAAGCAGGCCGTTCGTGATGTTGACGGGATATCCCGTGGAGGCAGTCAAAATTTCGCTGAGCTGCCAGCCGGAAACCAAGCGGTTGCCCATGAAAGGAAGATTATAGACCGCGTTGACCCGCAATGCGTGCGTGACATTGAAAAGGCACGGACCACGATCAAAGCCCTGATTGTACGCGTCCAGAATTTCGGCGGAGGCTTGCTCGAGACCCGAACTGGCAGAACCATTGTCAACACAACGCGAGTAGGTGTACGACACCTGGCCTTGCAGGTTCCGAGTGACCTGGCGGGTAAGGCTCGCCACTAAACCATTGTAAGTAGAATGGCTGGTGGGAGCGGCGTTGTCCAAGCCGGCGAAAGCAGGGTTTGGCAGGGGGCCCTTAAAGAAGCACGACGGGCTCGTGCAGCTGGGCGAGACAGGATTCCCCGAGGCGTTGACCACCGTCGGGGTGTTCTCATTTCGCGGAGCATACAGGTGGACGCCTTGGGCGCCGACATAGCCGAGCGAGGCGACCATACCGCGCCCAACATCACGCTGAACTGTCAGGTTGTACTGCATTTCGTAGGGAGCGGAATCGGACCTATAGTCGAGTCCATAGACCGTGCCGAACGGTGGAGTCAGGCATGCCGAACCCGGAGGTCCACATGCAGCTGGGTGAGGAAAGAGTGTAACCGCGGGAGGACCGGCGAGGACCACGGTCTGGGACGGTGGATTTTGAGAGTACGCGTTGAGGTACGTTCGCGCGGCAAGTTGCTCGTGGAACATTCCGAAGCCTGCTCGGATCGACGTCTTATGATCGGAGAAGGGGTCCCAGGCCAGACCGACTCGGGGATCGAAATTGAGCGTGTCCGGATTCGCCGCAAGAACGTGATGTACCTGTGTAAACGTGGGCGAAGACAAAGGGTTTAGGATCGCATTGCACGGCTCAGTCACGCAGACCGGGTTGGTCTCAAAGTCATACCGCAGACCGATATTGAGCGTCAGGTTCGGCCTAATTTTCCAATCGTCCTGGATGTAAGGGAAGACCTGGATTTCGCGAGAGTAACGCGTCCTGGTGAAACCCGGATGCGGATTGATTTCGCCCTGGAATTGGACGGGGGTCGCTGCCAGAAAGCCTGGAAGACTGCCAAAAACAAATATCCCGCCCTCCCGGCCCACGGCGATGTTGTTTTGAACTCTGGTTACGGACACGCCAACCTTGAGACTGTGGGCGCCGTGGCTCCAGAAGTAATCGTCCCCTCCGGTGAATTTGTTCTGAATCAGGTGCCACCGCGCCGTTGGGCCCGGGCCGACGTTGGAGGTGCCGCCGCCAACGATGAGGTTGCCGTCCTCGCGATCCCCTGGAGTGTAATCCGGCGCTCCTAGGTAGAACTGCAAAGGATCAGTGGCTGGATCCGACAAGAAATTCTGATCCGAGCGTTCATTGGTTCGCGAGAAGCTGAAGCGAATCTCGTTGATTGACGTGGCTGAAACAATGTGCTTTTCCTCGACGGTGAAAAACTGGTCGCCGCCATGAAAAGCTGCCGGCCAGTTGGCCAAGTTAGAGAAGGGAGCCGGCAGGAGAAGGTACGCCGTGTCAGAAATGTATCGCCCAAACAAGGAGTCTTTCGAGCCTAGCGTATAGTCCATGCGCCCTAAGATGTAATTCTCGCTGGTAGGTTGACTCGCGATGATTGGGAAGAGTGCGTTCCCGCTGGGATAGCCTGTGAACGGACCAGCAGCCACGATCTGTTCAGTCGCTCCCGGGAGCGGTGCCGGGTAGACGTTGAGATAGGGCGTGATGTTCGGACTGACAGGCACAGAAATCCGCTGGCCGCTAGCGCAGGTGGCCGGCGTCTGACCTGCAACTGTGTTGCACGGAACCATCCCCGTGCGAGACAAAGCATCCGGAACAAACTGATTCCCGGTAATGCCCAGGGCTGATCGAAGACCCTCGTAATTGACGAAAAAGAAGGCCTTGTCCTTCTTGACGGGGCCGCCCACATCGCCACCAAACTGGTTCCTGCGGAAGGCCGGGATTTTCGTTCCATCAAAGAAATTGCGCGCGTCGAGGGCGCTGTTGCGCAAATATTCGTAAGCGGAACCGTGAAAATCGTTGGTGCCAGACTTGCTTACGGCATTCATCGCCGCGCCGGTCCCGCCGAATTGCGCGCTGTACGTATTAGTCAGCAACTGAAACTCCTGAATGGCGTCAACACCAAGGGAATTGCCAGTGATTGACGCACCCGCTCCCTTTTCCCAATAGCCCTGCAGGTCTTGATTGTCGAGCAGGAAGACTTGCCCGACGGGCCTGGATCCAGCAACCGAGTAGGTGTCCGAGGGTCCGTAGAATCCGGAAGATATCCCGCCAGCACCCCCAGTTACGAAGGCCTGTTTTACGGTGAGAACACCGGGTGCGAGCGAAAGAAGCTGCTCGAAATTTCGGCCGTTCAAAGGCAACTGGCTCATCTGCTCCGACGTTACCAGGGATGAGACGGCGGCAGTCTGCGTTTCAACCCTGGAAACTTCACCTTCCACGCTGACGGTCTGCGACACTTGCCCGACGGGCAGCGAGAAATCGACGACGAGGTTGGCACCAACCGTGAGCGTGATGCTTTTGTGCACGAGGGTCTGGAAGCCCGCGAGAGAAGCCTGCACGTCGTAGTTGCCGATCGGCAGATCGGGAATTCTGTAGCGGCCTTCGGCGTCCGTTACGGTGGACTGGGTGACGTTCGTTCCCACATTTCTAGCCTGCACGGCGGCGCTGACCAGGGCCGCGCCTGAGCTGTCCGTTGCCGTACCCGAGATCGTCGCGGTCTCGACCTGCGCCGCGAGGCGATTCACGCCCACTACCAGAAAAAGGAATACGCCCAGGACGCAGACGGAGAAGTACTTGAAATACTTTGCGAAGTTCACCATGAATATTACCTCCCACCCGTAATCCCACCAACCGGACCCTAATTCCCTGCGCAGCAAATACTACAGAACTTATCCATGTGTCAAGCGATGTCAGACGGCGCCCCATGGCAGGCGCTACGCTCGTTTCGCGAACGGGGGAGGATTGGTAGCGCTAACGGGAATCGAACCCGTATTTCAGCCTTGAAAGGGCCGCGTGCTAACCGTTGCACCATAGCGCCGGGGTGCGGAAAGGCTTGGAGGAGATTCGATTATCCGAGAAAGCCTCAGGAATAACAAGCCGCGGAACGTGCCGACGTCGCAGCCAGACATCGCAGACTTTCGCACCAGAGTAGCGAACTCCTGGCCTCGTTGCGAAGCGTACAGATGAAAACCACTGGCCGAATGCACTCCTGGCCGAAAGGACAGTCGGCGTTACTGATACAAGGCAATAGTCGGTATTACAGAACTATTACAGATGGCTTCTTGCGATCCTGATAGCCTGATCTCGCAAGACCAAGAGAGAATCCATCCAGATAAACACCAGGGACCAATGACAATTGTCGACCTAGGGAAAAGCGCCGCCGCTGACGACGAAATCAATTGGATTACTGCTACTTTCATGACGCTGTTTCATGTCGGCGCGGTAGTGGCGCTATTCTTCTTTACTTGGCCGGCTTTTCTTGTCGCGTTGTTTCTTCACTGGGTCACCGGCAGTTTGGGGATCGGCATGGGCTACCACCGGCTGCTGACGCATCGCGGTTACAAAACTCCCAGGTGGGTTGAGTATTTCCTGACAACTTGCGCCGTCCTGGCCCTGGAAGGCGGGCCGATTTTCTGGGTAGCAACGCATCGCATCCACCACCAACACTCCGACAAGGAAGGCGATCCGCACTCGCCAGTGGATGGCAAGTGGTGGGCCCATATGGGTTGGATCCTGATGGGCAAATCGATGCATCACGATACTACGACACTGGCCCGTTACGTCCCCGACCTGGCGAAGGATAAATTTCACGTTTGGATCACGAAATACCACTATGTGCCCATCATCGTGCTGGGAGTGATCTTGCTGGCAATCGGCGGGCTTCCGTTCTTGCTATGGGGCATCTTCCTGCGCACGGTAGTGGGACTGCATTCGACTTGGCTGGTGAATTCGGCGACGCACTCGTGGGGCACGCGCCGTTTTAAGACGCGCGATCTATCTACCAATAGCTGGTGGGTGGCGCTGCTGTCATGGGGCGAAGGCTGGCACAATAATCACCATGCGCATCCGACGTCCGCGCGCCACGGCCTCGCGTGGTACGAAGTGGACCTCAACTGGTACGGCATCTGGACGCTCAGCAAGATCGGCCTGGCACGAGACATATACCGCACTAAATTGACGGCGAAACAGCGCACGGACGGCATTTCCGCAACTGAAATCGTTCCGGTGGAAGCTCAGCAGAGCGATTTGGTTTCGGTATAAGAGTTCGCTGTAGCCTCCTAAGACTGTTTATTTGAGCGAAGTCGGATCCGGCCGCGCCGCAAAATTTCTTCGCGAGAATCTGCTCACCTGCCGCTGTACAATCTCCTAAAGGGATATGCGAGTCTCCGGGCGACGAAAAAAGATTGCCTTCTTTCTAATTCTGGGCATTTGTCTGGTAGTGCTGGCGATCGTGCTAAACGTCAGCTGGATAGTGCTCAACTGGCGGGAAGGAGTTTTGTTCTTTTTTGGAGTGATCGTATTCGTCGCAATCATCCTCGGCCTGATCCTCAATACGACGTTCCTGGTGCGTGAGATCCGCAGGAACGAACAACACGACAGCTTCATCAATGCCGTTACGCACGAGCTGAAAACTCCGATTACATCAATCCGACTGTACCTGGAGACCTTGCAGCGGCGGGACGTGGATCAAGCCCAGCGCCAGCAGTTTTACCAATCGATGTTGGAGGACACCGACCGTCTACGCGGAACGGTAGACCAGGTGCTAAAGGCGGGCTCGGTTGGGTACAAGCGCGCCTTGAGAAATTCCACGGAAGTTGATTTCAGCCTCTTGGTCCAAGATTGCATCGACTTGGCTAGGACGCGGCACCATCTGGAAAACGGAGCATTGAAGTGGCAGGAGTCGAACGACAGCGCCATCCAAATATGCGGCGATCCCGAGGATCTTCGCACCGCGATTTCAAATATCCTCGACAACGCCATCAAATATTCTGGCAAAAATGTCGATGTTTCGGTTCGGCTCGATGTGCCCGACGATAAACGCGTGGTGCTGAGTGTCCGAGACACTGGCATGGGAATTCCGGAAGGCGAACTGAAACGAATTTTCAAGAGATTTTACCGCGTGCCGCGCCGCCCCATTTCGCAGGTAAAGGGTACGGGCTTGGGGCTGTTTATTGTCCGTGCGATCGCGCGCGCACACGGTGGCAAAGTATTTGCAGAGAGCGCGGGCGAAACACGCGGCACGACGATTACACTCGAATTGCCTCGGAGCCACGCATGATCCGTGTGCTTGTCGTCGAAGACGAAACCCATTTGGCGGAAGGCCTGCGGTTTAACATCGAAGCGGAAGGACATTCGGTGGAGGTAGTAGGCGATGGCGAGTCGGCGATCGGACGTTTGCTAAAGACGAAGGAAAGGTTCGACGCCGTCGTGCTGGATGTGATGCTTCCCGGAATGGACGGATTTGCCGTTGCGGCGAAATTGCGCAAGGCGAGGAACTACGTCCCGGTACTCATGCTGACGGCACGAGGGCGGCCCGAGGATGTCCTCGCGGGGTTCGCGGCGGGAGCGGACGATTACCTTCCGAAGCCGTTTGAGTTGCCCATATTCCTGGCGCGGCTTCAGGGGCTTCTGCGGCGGACTGCTTGGCTTGCGGGCGCGGCCGAGAAAGTTGCGGCCGAGAAACGCGATGCGAATGCGGACCTAAGCGCTTCCGAAGACGAGTTCTCGTTTGACGGCCGCACGATCGACTTCGGAACGCTCGAGTTGCGCACGAATGGCACGGCGATTCAATTGACACTAATGGAGGCGAAGCTGCTGAGGCATTTGGTGCGCAATAGCGGACGAACTGTTTCTCGGAAGTCGATTCTTGAAGACGTCTGGGGCTTGCGCGAAGACACAGATACCCGGGCGATCGACAACTTCATCGTCCGCTTGCGGCGTTATCTAGAAAAGGATCCATCGAAACCGCGCCATCTCCTAACAGTGCGCGGGGTGGGCTATCGTTTCGTCACTTAGGCGGCTTCGTCGGTTTATTTGGCGGCAGTGTTCACCATCGGCTGGGGCGAATACGCCCGCGCATCGCCGACCCACGGAACCTTGTCTGGACCAGTCCATGCATTGATGAAGACGGATTTGAAGAGCCAATTGCCATTTCGCTTCACGCAGAAGTTGTCCCAGTTTCCAATGCCGAAAACGAAGTTTGTGCGGTAATCCACGTTGTACTGAAGGATTGAGAAGAAAGCTTTGACGCGCGCCCCTTCGCCTTCGCGCGTGATAAGGAAATGATTGGCCAAGTGCTGGCGGCCGATCCACCAGCTTGGGCGGTCGTACCACAACTCGTCGAACGCCCGGCGCAGCTTGTCGTGCCCCTGCAGTTTGCCTTGCCAGAGATGGTCGAGATAGCCATCTTCCGCGAAACAAGCAACGACGGCGTCGATATCGCCCATGTCAATCGCCCAGGCGTATTTCGCGAACAACTCCTGAATGTCGAGCCGGTCTTCGACCGGTAGTTTTGACTGAGAATCTGACATGGCCGCATCTCCCTCTTTTTATTGTGTACATCGCTCGCGACCGGGTGATTGCTAAACGTCGCGGACGCTGGCGATAGTATGCGCGTGAAGGCGGCAATGCAATACGATCAAGAGATGTTTCCAGAGGCCGCCAGCATCCCTTGGTCCCGACCGCTATGCTAAGATAATCGGCGGTCAGTAGGCCCGTAGCTCAGTTGGCTAGAGCGCCACCTTGACACGGTGGAGGTCTGCGGTTCGAGCCCGCACGGGCCTACCACTCTGGTGTTCATTCCGCTGCTAATCACAAATGCGCTCTTCATGAAGCCGCATCCGTTCGGCGTTGTCTCGCACTCGCTCGGCTGGCTCGCAAAGCTTGTTATCGCCGCGCCCTTCGCAAGTTTCATACTCGCTTGATCTCCGCCGCTACTCATGACGCCGGGAATTAGTGGTTGCACCGTTTGGATAAAGTACTGTATTATTATGCAGTTGGTTGCATATTAACGCACCGCAGGAACAATGGGCGTCCAGAAAAGATTTCGGCAAGGACAGATACTGAAGCTCCTTACAGGGCAGGCCGTGGCCAGCCAGGATGAGCTGCGCCGCCAGCTTGGGCACCTAGGTGTGCGCGTGACGCAGGCGACTCTGTCACGCGACCTCCGGGAGCTTAGGCTGGTGAAGACGTCCGCGGGTTACCGGCCACTGGCATCGGCCGCGGCCGACGAAGCGCCCCCGCTTGCCCCGCTATCGCGCGCCCTTAAAGATTTTCTGCTCGATATTCGCTCGGCGCAAAACATGCTTGTCCTGAAAACGCCGCCCGGCGGCGCGCAGCCGCTTGCCGCCGCGGTGGACTCAGAACACTGGAAGGGTGTGGCCGGCACGCTTGCGGGAGACGATACCGTGCTGGTCATCTGTTCGTCGCGCAGCGCCTGCGGCGCGATTCAGAAACGCGTGGAGGAACTGCTCCGATGAGCGATCGTTGCCGGGTCGCCGTCGTCGGAGTAACGGGCTACGCGGGATTCGAGCTGGCCCGGCTCCTCCTGCGGCACCCACAAATCGAAAAGCCGACTTTCTTTTTGCGCGAAGGCAATTCAAACGTGCGTTGTTTGGCGGAGCTGTTTCCGCAGCTTCGGGGCTGGGGAGACGCGCCTTGCCGGCCGCTTTCGACTGAGGCCGTAGCAGCGAGCGGCGCGGAGATCGTATTTCTCTCGACGCCACACGAGGCTTCGATTGAATTGGTCCCCGCACTGCTCGCTGCGAACCCGGCGTTGCGCGTGGTGGACTTGAGCGGAGCATTTCGTTTTCGTGACCCGGAAACGTTCGCGACGTGGTACAAACTTCCCGCACCGGATACGGAGACATTGGCTCAGGCGGTATACGGTCTCCCCGAGCTTTACGCGGACGCCCTGCCAAATGCCCGCATCGTCGGAAATCCGGGATGCTATCCCACTTCTGTGATACTGGGGCTGCGTCCCCTCGTCGAAGCGGGCTGGATCAACTCGGCACGAGGAATCGTATGCGATTGTAAATCGGGCGTAACCGGTGCGGGCAAGGAACCGAAGCGCGACACTCAGTTTGTCGAGGTAAATGGGAATTTCCGCGCCTACAGCCTTTTCACGCATCGTCACACACCCGAAGTTTCCGAGCATCTCGGCCTGGCCTCTGAGAATTTCGTCTTTACGACCCATCTGCTGCCGGTCGATCGGGGGATTCTCTCGACGCTGTACGTTTGGCTCGATGGCTCGCGCAAGCCGGACGAAATCGAAACGCTTTATCGCAGGTTTTACACGGGGCGGCCGATGGTCAGAGTAATGCCGGGGGGAACGCTGCCTGAATTGCGGCATGTGACGCATACAAATTTCTGCGACATCGGCTTCGCGCTCGACCACTCGGGCGAGAGGCTGGTGGTTGTCTCCTGCCTCGACAATCTGGGCAAAGGAGCAGCGGGGCAGGCCGTACAAAATCTGAATGGGATGCGCGGATATCCGGAAACGGCGGGATTGCTATGAGACTGGTCGTAAAGATTGCAGGTGCACTGCTTGAACGCGATGAGGACGTGCAGGCGCTGGCCCGCCAGATCACCGAGCTTGCGCGCGCGGGTCACGAGCTTCTGATCGTTCACGGCGGAGGCAAGATTTTCACGGCAACCCTGGCACGCATGGGAATCACAAGCCGCTTCGTCAGCGGCCTGCGCGTCACCGACCGCGAGACGCGCGACGCGGCCGTGATGGTATTTGCCGGCCTCTTGAATAAGAAGCTAGCCGGAGCGATCTCCCTCGCTGGCCAGCCAGCCGTCGGTATTAGCGCCACTGACGCTGCCTGTTTCCTCGCAGAACCGATGCAGCTCGAGGATTCCGAGGGCGCTCTGGGGTTCGTCGGCTATCTCACCGAGGTTAACGTCGACTTCCTGCGCTCTCTATGGCGTGAAGGGATCGTGCCGGTGGCATCCTGCATGGGCCTCGGTGCCGACGGCGAGCTTTACAACATTAACGCAGATCATATGGCTGCCGCGGCGGCGGAATTCGTACGCGCCGACCGGTTGATCTTCCTTACGGATGTGGCGGGCGTGCTCGATGGCGAAAAGGTTCTGCGCGCGGTGCGCGGAGCGGAGATCGAGGACTTAATTCGCCGAAACAAGGTTTCCGGCGGCATGATCCTGAAACTGGAAGCCGCGAAGCGCGCATTAGCTGGCGGGGTCGCGGAAGTGCGCATCGTTGGCGGGACGCAGCCGCGAGCGCTGGTCGCCGCTGCCGGTGCTATGCGGGGACCGGGCACGCGAGTTCTTCCGGTGCTGCGCCCGAGTGCGAGAGCGGCGCACGGAGCGGCGCAATAACATGGCCAAGAAAAAGGCTGGAGCAGCAAAGCAAGTCTCGGCAGCAAAAGTCGTTGCCGAAGAGTCTCGCTACGTGATGAAGACCTACCGGCGGCCGCCGGTGGTTTTCGCGCGAGGACGCGGCTGCCGCTTGTACGATTCGGAAGGCCGCGGATATCTCGATTTCCTCGGCGGCATCGCCGTCAATGCACTCGGCCACGCGCATCCTCGCATGGTTCGAGTGATTAGGCGCGAGGCTGGCCGCGCAACACACGTTTCGAATTTATTCCATAACCCGTACCAAGCGTCGCTCGCGCGCAAACTATCTGAGTGGTCGGGCCTCGACCGCGCGTTTTTCTCGAATAGCGGCAGCGAAGCAATCGAGGGCGCGCTGAAACTCGCGCGCGCATACGCGCACGCACGCGCAGCAAGCAACGCGGGCCAACCGAAGATCCGCATCCTGGCGCTTGAGAACTCGTTTCACGGCCGCACGATGGGGGCGCTCTCGGTGACTCATACGGTGAAGTACAGAGAGCCATTTGCGCCGCTCATTCCCGGAGTGGAATTCGTCCGGTTCAACGATGTTGCCGATCTGGAGGCAAAGTTTGATGGCACCGTATGCGCCATTGCCATCGAACCCATCCAAGGCGAAGGCGGCGTCTTTTTGGTCAGCGAGGAATTTTGGGAGCGGGCACGTGCGCTCGCAACACGGCACGATGCCGCGCTGATCGCTGACGAAATTCAATGCGGCCTGGGTCGCACCGGCCGCAAGTTTGGTTACCAGAAATTTCCGTCGCTTCCAGATATTGTCACGGTTGCCAAGCCGCTTGCCGGCGGTCTTCCGCTCGGCGCGTTTGTCGCCAGCGAGAAATTCGCCTCGACTTTTATTCCCGGCATGCACGGGTCGACGTTTGGTGGCGGCCCGCTCGTCTGCGCGGCGGCGCTCGAATTTCTAACGATCGTCGAGGACGAAAACCTGCTTGCGAATGTTCGAGCGCGGGGCGCGGAGCTGCGCGCCGGCCTGGACAAGCTCGCCCAGCGCTTTGATTTCATCGACGAAGTACGAGGCGAAGGATTAATCGTAGGCATTGATCTCGCCGTGGAAGGCGGGCCATTCGTTCAGGAGGCCCTCCGGCAAAAACTGCTGATCAATTGTACCCACGAGCACATTCTTCGGCTACTGCCGCCGTTCATCGTTCGACGGCGGGAGGTCGCCGAATTTCTGAATAAATTTGCAAACGTGCTTGAGCGCGGTGCCAAGTCCGCGAAAAAATCGCCTTCGCGGGCGCCGAAAGCGGAAGTACACACCCAGCCGATGGCCCTGGCGGCGACGAGGTAAAACATGGAAGCTGCGATCACAACCCTTTCTCTTAAAAGAGACCTCTTGACGGGCACCGAATGGACTCCCGCTCAGTTGCGGGATTGCTTCCGCCTGGCCTCGGATATGAAGGCTCACCCAGACCGGTACCGCACGACCCTTGCCGGCAGCGTGTTCGTCCTGATTTTCGAAAAGCCGTCACTGCGCACGCGCGTCACGTTCGAAGTTGGAGTTGCCAATCTCGGCGGCTCATCGATCTTCCTGGATCATACGGCCGCGCGCCTTGGTGAGCGCGAGCCGATCCGCGACATAGCCAAAAATCTCGAGCGGTGGGTGCAAGGTATAGTCGCGCGCGTTTTCGATCAGGAGTCACTCGAGGAGTTGGCCAAGAACGCGAACGTTCCCGTGATTAACGCGCTTTCGGATCGTTTTCATCCCTGTCAGGCGCTGGCAGATTTCTTTACGCTTGAAGAGCGCTTCGGCGGTTTACGAGGCCTGAAGTTCGGTTACGTCGGCGACGGCAACAACATGTGCCACTCGCTTCTCGTGGCCGGCGCGCGCTGCGGAGCGCACATTCGCGTCGCCACGCCCGCCGGTTACGAGCCGGACGCGGCCATCGTTGCCGAAGCAAAGCGAGTAGCTCGTGAAACGCGCGGCAAAATCGAAATCCTCCACTCGCCGGAAGAGGCTGTGGCGGGTGTTCAGGCCGTTTATACCGATGTCTGGGCCAGCATGGGGCAGGAAGACGAAGCCGCGGAGCGCGAGGCTGCTTTCGCCGCATATCAGGTGAACGAAGATCTTTTCGCGCAAGCCGCTCCGGATGCTGTCTTCCTACATTGTTTGCCGGCCCACCGCGGCTTGGAAGTTACTCGCGGCGTCATCGACTCGCCGCGTTCCATCATTTATGACCAGGCGGAAAACCGCCTGCACGTGCAGAAGGCGATTCTGCACACGCTATTGCTCACCTAAGGAGAACCCGTTGCCTAAGAGGGTAGTTTTGGCTTATTCCGGGGGCCTCGACACATCCATCATTATTCCTTGGCTCAAAGAGAATTACGACGGTTGCGAAGTTATCGCTATGATCGGCGATCTGGGCCAGCGCGAAAATCTGGAAGCTGCGCATAAGAAGGCCCTCGCCACGGGAGCCAGCGAAGCATACGTCGAAGATCTGCGCGAGGAATTCATCACCGGGTACATTTGGCCCACGCTGCGCGCCGGGGCCGTCTACGAGCACAAATATTTGCTCGGCACTTCATTCGCCCGCCCGTTGCTTGCCAAGAGGCAGGTCGAGATCGCAAAGAGAGTCGGCGCCGACGCCCTTGCCCATGGCTGCACCGGCAAGGGCAACGATCAGGTTCGCTTTGAACTGGCAGCCAAAGCGCTAGCGCCCGAGCTAGCCATTATCGCCCCGTGGCGTGAATGGAAGATCAACTCCCGCGAAGAGGCAATCGCGTATGCCCGCGAGCACAATATTCCCGTCGAGCAAACCACCAAAAATATTTACAGCCGCGACCGCAATATCTGGCACTTGAGCCACGAGGGTGGTGTCCTCGAGGATCCCGCGAACTCGCCCGAGGAATCCATGTGGCAATGGATCGTTTCGCCGGCAAAAGCCCCTGACCAGCCCACGACAGTTGAGATCGGCTTCGAGGTCGGCACGCCCGTTTCCGTGAATGGCAAGAAACTCGCACCGCTGGCGCTCCTCGATCAACTCAACGAAATCGCCGCAGCCAACGGTGTTGGGCGCATGGACATTGTCGAAAACCGCCTCGTGGGCATGAAGTCCCGCGGTGCGTATGAGACTCCAGGCGGAACCCTTCTTGTTGCCGCGCATCGCGAGCTCGAATCGCTATGCCTTGACCGCGAGACGATGCACTATCAGCAGCTTCTTTCTTTACGTTACGCGGAGATGGTCTACTACGGAATGT